>JAEWOR010000002.1 GCA_023399595.1 Bacteroidota bacterium
TATTAACAGACAGTTTTCAAAGTCATGTTTTATATCATTCAGATAATTTACATCGTGAACATTTGCAGGTGAAAAATCATAAGAATGAAATATTCCGTTTTTGTCGCAAACCGCATGAAGTTTATACCCAAAATACCGTGTTTTTTGTGCAGCACAATAGCCAAAAGCAGGTTTAATTTCTTCTGTAGAGCAAATTCCAGAACAATTAGCTCTACTTATTCTACCTATTTCAATGGGCGTGGAGTCTACAATGAAAACATCCGTAAAATCAGAAAATTTCTCACTCAAAGTTTCTCTGATTTTTTCGATGTAATGATAAAGTCTTCTTTTCCTTTTGTTGTATATGCTTCTTTCTATTTTGTCTTCCAGCTCAGTTCTAGAAATAACTCTAAATAGCTGTAATTCAGAGCTTATCGACATATATTCTGCAGTGATATTCAAAGCTACCAGTTCCAAATCAGAAAGTTTTGGAACCCTATTTGTTTTTTTGTTCTAATATGGTCACAAATATTTGTCAATTCTTTTAAATTAATTTTGTAGTTTTGAATGAGATTGTTCATATGTTTAAATGATTGGTAGTCAAATAAATATACACTTTTTTAACCAAATGAGCAATCTTTTCTTATTTAATCACTAAATGCACAACAGGGTCAATTTATAATCAACTAGTAGATATAAAGAAAACAGTAGTCATTGATAATTATATTTACACTGAAGAAGGGTCTAGAAAAAAATATCCACTTGAAGTAATAATTGTCAGAAATTTTGATGGATATTTAGATCAAGATTGGGACTACCCAAAGATGTTAATAGATATTGCAGCTGGCATTTCTCGATATCCTTTAATGGCTGAAAATTAATTTTCATATTTAATAATGGTGATATTATAAAAATGAGAGAAAAAATATATGATAGCTCAGACAATAATTTTAATTCATTAGTCTTTAATATTGCCCATGAAAAAATGAAAGTATCAAATTTTATTGACTCTCCATTTCGGGATTTACACATTGAGTTTTTAATTATTGGTTATTATAAAAATTTTCTATCGAAACGACCTTCTGTAATGTTTACCATTTCTTTATCGGAATTTACTGCTTTAAAGCTAAAGGTACCTGAAACAATTTTGTTTGCTTTGTCAAATTTAGTTATGGTTAAAGTTCCTGTATTTGTAGAATTAGTAATATAAAATACAGATGGGTTTCTATAGGTCGAATAGTTTACTTCATTAAGAAGAAATGTTCTAGGAGAGAAATCTTGATTATCAGATATATTGAAAGTAATAAGATTGTTGCTATTATTGTATTGGCGAAGTACAATTTGCAGCGCAAATGTACCTGATAAAGGATATGCATTATAAGTGGTACTATTACCACCAGGGTTTAACTCGGGACCTTCAATTTTAGTTACTCAAACTTTACCGTTTACTAAAGCACCCCCTGTATTTTTGCCTTCTTGGGTGGCAACAGGTAGGGTGTTTTCGTCTTGTTTGGGGTCTCGGCAACCATAGATAAATAATACAGTGATAAATAAGAGAAAGATTACATTTTCATCATAAATTATTTATTTTAAAAGTAAAGAAAATACTATAAAAAACATAAAATCAATAGAAATTTTTCTAAAATTTCTATTGAGGTCTTGCTAATAGAAAAAAATGATAACACTACTAGACTTATTAGTATTTAAACAGAATTTATAATCTATTATAAACTATTTTTTATTAGATAGTTTTTGATTTATATGCAAGTTTATTTATGTTGTTTCTCCTTTATACTGTTTGTAAATTTTCTCAGTATCAAAATTAGTTTTTTGAAGTTGTAAGAATAAAAAAGCCTGATTAATTTCATTCTTAATCAGGCTTAGTTGGGAATTAATGAATTTGTTATGTTCATTAGGTGGATGTGCTTTCTGCTTATTATTTTGCCAATGAGATGGGTTGATAAATAATCCTGTGGCAAATTGTTTTCTTTCTCCTTCATAGGTTAACCTACAGAACAGAGGAGATGTGCCATCTTGCTTTTTCCTATTATTGGCTATGATAAATAAAATATTTAATTTTAGTATTTCCATATGTGCTTGTTAATTAATGTTTTGTATTGATACCTCGAGAAATTTTATGATACCTTTTTTGCAACCTATTTTTAGGTAACAATGATATTTTTAAGGCTTAATTTAAAATGATAGGTTTTATAGTAGTTTTGGATAAACTGCCTATTTATAGGTGTTTACAGAACATAAAAAAGCCTTAAGAAATTATCTTAAGACTTTTTGCAGAGAGGAAGGGAAATGAACCTTAGTATTTCTACTATATTCAATTTTCAATAATGTTACTATTTATCAATTAATTACTTATATTTGTATAAATGAATATAGATGAATTTTATATTTAATTATTAAATAAGTAGCACCTAAATTAGCACCCAATGAATTTTACATTCAAGTTGAAAGAACCTAATTCAGATAAAGAAACGCTCATTTACTTTAGGGCATATTTCGGAACTGAAAGAAAAAATTTCATTTACTCTACTGGTGAAAAAATCAAACCTTCAGAGTGGGATTTAAAAAATAGGCAACCTAATGATTTAAACGGAAGAACAATGAAGGCTGAAAATCATAGAACAATAAGAAAGCAATTAGATCGATACAGTTCTTATTTTGTTGAGATTGTAAATAGGTATAAAAATATTAATGAGGAACTTACTATTGATGTTGTCCGACAAAGATTTGACGAAAAATTTAAGAAAATAAAAATTAAAGATGATTTTTTTAGACTTTATGAGGAATTTATAGAAGAAAAATCAAATGATTACACTGGAAAAGGGATTTCTAAATCAACCAAAACAAGATACACTTTCAACAAAAATTTACTATTTGAGTTTCAGAATTACTACAAGTTAAAGATAAGTTTAGGGAACTTTAATGAAAAAATTTATAATAAATTTTTAAAATATAGTGTAGAAATCAAAGATCACTCAGCAAATACCGTTCACAGAGATGTAGGATTATTGAAAACATTTCTTTATTGGGCATTAAATAAAAAATATACTTTCAATAATGAGTTTATAAATTTCAAAAAGCCACCCAAATTTCAAACAGATGAAATTGCTTTAAATATGGAGCAGGTAACAAAAATTTATGAACATGATTTTTCGCAAAATAAGAGACTTGAAAGGGTTAGAGATTTATTTGTTGTAGGTTGTACAACAGGTATGCGGTTTGGAAATTACAGTAGAATATCTAAAAATGATATTCAAGATGATTTTATCAGAGTTACCGATTTGAAAAGTAAATCAAAAAAATTAGCAATTCCGTTGAATTCCATTTCAAAAGAAATCTTAGAAAAATATGATTATGATTTGCCAAAGATTACAAATCAAAAAATGAATAAATACATAAAAGAGGTTTTTCAAGAACTTGAATTCGATGATGAAATAAAAAAAACAATGAAGTACGGTGACGAATTAGTTGAAAATAGCACTGAATTTTGGAAAAGAATATCTTCACATACAGCAAGAAGGAGCTTTATCACAATCATGAAAAACCAAAGAGTCCCAGACAAGGTAATAATGTCTTTTACAGGTCATACAAGTCTAGAAGTTTTTAATGCTTACTACAGACCAAGTGAGGAAGACAAAGTCAACTACATGAATGAAGTATTTAAATAATGAAAAATATAGACTACTATAATTTAGATAATGAGTACCCAGTTAATTATCATTTTTGGAAAGATTTATCTGCAATTTTTATTTATTGGGGTTTTTACAAGCCTATTATTTGGAAAGGGGGATTTAAAAACGAAACTATAAAAAGAATTAAAAATGCATTTATTGATGCTAATCAAAAAATAAAGAGCGGAGTATCTTTCACAGAGTATGAATTAGCAAAAGACAAAATTTCTCATAACTATAGTAGTTTTAGGTATTATTTTGAAAGGGCTGAAAAAATTTCTAGTTTTAATCTTTATAAAAAAATAGATTGGACAATTTCGCAAGTTTATAGAAACCTTAAACCGAGAATCTCTCCTTATAATAAATTCTGCATTGAAGCAGACTTTTATCTAAATGCCTACGAAATAATTTATAATAAAGTTTTAATTCACTATTATGCTATTAAAGAATTTGAGATTAAACCTATAAGATTAGCTTATGATCCTTTATTGTTGGATGAAAATTATGATGAAAAAATAAAAAGCGATATTATTACACATGAAATTTCACAATCATTATTTGAAAAATCATATTTATTAGAATGTGAATTTAATTTAGCTTCATCAACTTACTTTAAAAGTATCTTTCTCGATATAGAGTTATTTGACAAAATTGATTTTTCAAAATTAAAGGAATATAACATAATATACAGAAAATTAGAGCAAGGACTGGAATATAATGACAGAGTCATTTCAGATTTATCACTACTGATAATCATTTTAGATCTTAAAAAAATTGTCAAACTTCCAACTTTAAAATACATAAACAAAATATTATTAGAAATCATAAAGAAGGAAGTGTCTCCAACAACGTTTTCAGAGTGCAAAACAAAATATCTAAACCCGCAAAAGATAAAACCATCAACTTTTGATCAAGAAGCAATAGATAATATTATCCTTTTCATATCTGAATATCTTAAAGGGCTATAGCTACTAATAAATCCATCTCGAAATCCACTGGATCCACGAGATTTTATTATAAATCAGTTATAAACTTGCACTAGAATTTTATAAACAAATACTATGCAAGCAACCAATCCATTTCAACCCATCATGGATGGAATTGACGAGTTAAAAGAACTCCTTCATTCCATTAAGAAAGAACCAGATCTAGAATTAAAACAAAAATTCTATTCTTTCAAAGAAGCATCAGCAATTCTAAAAATTGATTATCAAACTGTACGATCTCACGCACTAAAAGGCAACATTAAAGCGGAACAAATTGGTAGATTTTACAGAATCAACCATCTTGATTTAATGGAAGCCCTTAAAGATGTAAAATCCTTAAAATACAAAAGATAAAGCACTACAATTACGAGTTGTAGTGCTTTGTATTTTATTATTTCTAACAGTTGAAATATGGAGCAAATATAGTCCATATTTCTGAAAAATCCTTTACAAAGATGGACGAAAACAGATTAAAACTAACCGATCTATTCAAAGATCAGTTCAATGAAACGATATATAAACAAGAGCAACATCAAACAATTCTTATGGATTTATTGGCAAACGAATGGATAGAACGGGCAAAAAAGCTCCCTGATCCTAAACCTCTTTTCGGCAATATTTGGCATCAAGGAGAAGTTGCTTTCCTTTTTTCAAATACAGGAAAAGGGAAATCTATATTAGGAGTTCAGTTGGCAGAGTGCATCGCTTCAGGTGTTAATATTCTGAATATGGAGACCACTCAGCAAAGAACCATTCTTTTTGATTTCGAGCTATCATCGAAATCCTTCCAAAGAAGATATACGAATGAAAATAACATCTCTCATATTTTCAGCAATTATTTTATTCGGGTAGAGATAGACCGGAATAAATCGCTTCAATCAGAGGAAAAGTCGTTCGAAGAATTAATAATAGAATCTATCACCTATCACATAGAAAAATCTAAAGCCGAAGTTATTATCATAGACAATGTTACATTCTTATCAGCTACGAACGAAAAAAGTAAAGAGGCATTAGCCTTAATGAAACTTATTTTAGATCTATCTAGAAAGAGAAATATTGCTGTTTTGCTTATAGCTCATACTCCCAAAAGAGATATTTACAAACCGATACAATTGGAAGATTTAGCAGGCTCTAAGGCTTTGTCCAATTTTACAGATGTCTGTTTTTGTATTGGTGAATCCATCAAAGGAAGTCACATTCGCTATATCAAACAATTAAAAAATAGAAATTATCCTATTCATTTTGACGAAAATAATGTGATAGAATGTGAATTGCTAAAAGAAAATACTTTTTTGAAATTCAATTTTGTGGACTTTACAACTGAGGAAGAGCATTTGAAGAAACCCGCTGAAACTTCTGATGATAGGATTCAAGAGATAATTGAGCTAAAAAATGAAGGGAAATCTAATGTTGAAATCGGTAGAATTTTAGGGGTCAGTGAATCTGCAGTGAGAAGGCGACTTAATAAATTTCAAAATAGAATACAGTAAACTCCGACGAATTGCGACGAGACTATTATTTATATTAACTTTTTGATATTCAATTTATTATGTTATAAATTTTAACATGTTCGTCTCGTCGCCGGATTATATAAGTAATTGCTCGTCGGTAGGCGACGAATTTTTTCCGGGACATTTTAGCGACGAGACGAATTGAGATAGTTTTTAAACAGAAATTGACTAAAAACATTTGATTATCAATATTTTATAAATGATATTTTTTAAAATTTAACTCGTCGATCCTCGTCGCTAAACCATAATAAATTATACAAAATGGCAAATTTCAGATTTTCCCTTCAGAAATACAATGGATCACAAACCAGGTTCATTTGTCCGAATTGTGGCAGAAAGGAATTTGTGAGATACATTGATAATGAATCCGGAGAATATTTGGATGATTATGTAGGCAGATGCAATCGGATAGAGCAATGCGGCTATCATTTATCGCCCAGACAATACTTTGAAAGTAAAGGCGAAAAAGTACAGTATTTTTCATCAGACAGAATCCCAAATAAACCAAGAGACACCTCATTTGTTGATGAAAATTTGCTTTTAGAATCTCTACATTCTGACACTCAATCGAGTAATCTTTTTAGATTTTTCGTGAAGTATTTTGAAGAAGGAAAAGTAAAAAGAACATTCAGGAAGTATTTGGTTGGAGTTTCCAACAAATGGCAAAACGCAACCATTTTCTGGCAGGTTGATCAAGAGATGAAAGTTCGAGCGGGGAAAATAATGCAATACAATCCTGAAACAGGACGACGAGACAAAAAGAAATTTTTTTGGATTAAAAACCAAACAGAAAACACAGAAATGAGACAATCCTTTTTCGGATTACACTTAATAAACTATTTCAAGAATTCCAAAATTGGAATTGTTGAATCTGAAAAAACGGCGATGCTTTGCGATTTGTTCTTTGATGAGAAAATAATCTGGTTGGCTACGGGAGGATTGGAAGGAATTAATGAAAGAAAACTAAAAGATTTGAAAGATCGAGAGTTGATTTTATTTCCCGATTTAAGTAATCAAAAATCAAATAATAGTGCTTATGCGAAATGGAAAACGAAAGCAGAAATACTTGGCAAAAAACTAAAAATGAACATTAAAATCAACAATTATTTAGAGAAGTTTTCATCTGACTTTGACAAAGAAAAGCAGTTGGATCTTGGAGATTTTATTATCAGTGAGGTTAGATGTCGGAAAGCCTTATAACGCTGCGAAATATCGAGATGTGCCAAATGGGCCACAAACCATACCGGATTTGCATCGCATTGGGCATCTCGCTTTTGTCTCCCGAAGGTCGCAAAAGGGGAAAATTTCTTCACAATTTAATTTTAAAAAAATATGAAAAAGACACAAATGCTAAAATTTAGGATAACACCTCTGGAAAGCAAAATTATTAGAATGAAAGCAGAAAATTCCGGACTTAGCCTATCCGAATTTCTGAGACGTACAGCTCTTGATCTGGAAATAAAAAACAAGCTTACAGAAGATGAGATAATCTGTTACAAAAATCTCTCTAAATATTCAGACAACTTCCGTAGAATTTCCAATTTATTTAAACAGGGAGATGTTACAGGAATGAAATATGAAACCATGGAAACATCAAGACTGATCCGCGAACATTTGGAAAAATTAAAAAAGTAGGAAATGATAGGGAAAGCAAAATCCTGTATTGGAGGTTATTCATTGTTCCATTATGTAATCGATCCGGGTAAGGGATATGAATTGGAAAGGAATAATCTCTGTGGCGAAACACCTTTGGAAGTTATGCAGGAAATGAAAATCCTGCAGGATTTCAACCAAAGGGCGACCAATAAACTTATTTCGATGGTGCTTTCTCCCCATGTTGAAGACGGAGAGAAACTGACTAAAAAGCAACTGCGAGAATTGCTAAGCCAATTTTTTGATGAAATGAATATACACGCTCGAGATAACCAATATCTTGCATTTGTACATACGGAAAAACGCCACAGACACATCCATATTCTTTTGAACCGCGTGAAAGAAGATTCAAACCTAATTCCGGATCATCATATTGGAAAACAAGCTCAATGGGCAGCGCACCGTGTGGCGGAAAAAAACGGACTTATATCTGCCAAACAAATGAGGATTGATAAAATTAAAGCAACAGAAAAAATACACATGGGTTCGCAAAAAATCAGAAAAGATATTTACAGAAAACATCTTTTGGTAATAGCCAAAAACCCCGGAACAATGGAAAAATATCTTTCAGAGATGAGAAAACTTGGGATTTCATTTATCCCAAGCATTAACAGGCAGGGGCAATTGCAAGGTTTCCGGATTCGGGATTTGGAAACCCAAACCGAGATGAAAGCCAGTGATGTTCACCGGAAAATGAGTCTGAAAGGTTTAATAAATGCTGGTTTGTATTTTGAAAACCACAATCATCTCAGTACAACAATGAACAATGAAAAAGAGAACAAAAATATCTTTCATTCCTTAGAAAATTATTCTAATGAACAGAAAACCAAAGAGCAAAAATCTGTACTGGACATTTTGCTCCAACCTTCCTACTCGATGGCAGAACCGGATAACGATCCGCTTAAAAAGAGAAGAAAAAAACGAAGATAATCTAAGCAAATGACAAAGAATTTAAAATTACAGGATGTTTTAATGGTATTTATAAAGGAACTTGAAACCGTTAAAACCAAATTAGGAACTGATGAAAAAATTATTTCTGCGACCAACCAAAAACTTGAAGAAATTAAAAATACCGAAGTGAAAGTGGATTCCTCTTCTTTGGAAGCTATTCTTCAAAGGAATGAAAAGACATTTAAAAAATATGAAGAAGCCTTGAAAAATCTCTCCATTGACCATGAAAAGAAGATTAAAGCCGCTTCTAAAAAAGCCAATCAATATGAGTTGTATTTTTATTCAGCACTGGCTTTTCTTTTCAGTTTATCCTCTGTTTTTCTGGCTTATGGTCTAAATCAACATCATCAAAAAAAAGAGGCAGAAAGAAAAATGGAATTTTATTTCAAAGAAGCTGCTTCACGCAATGATTTTTTGAAAGAAAATAATCTCAAGCAAAAGTATAAAGAATGGAAACTTAAAGAAGCGAAATAGAGAAAGAGCTAAACAAATATCCTTTTCCACTTGGTAATCGTATTCCTGCTGATCCCGAAATGTTTGGAAAGTTCGGAATTGTTTAGATGGTGTTTTTTCTGAAAATCCAGTATTTTTAATATGTCTGATTTTGTATAGGAGCGATGTTTTTGGTTGGCAGATTTGTTTTCGGTGCCGAAGATTTTTTGGTTGATTTTTAGAATATCAATAGCAGATAAGTGTTCTTTTTCCAATAAAGGAAGGCGTTTTCCCCGTTTCTCCGGATATTTGGAGGAGATGATATCCTTGAAAATTTGCTGATAATTAATACCCGAGTTTTGCATAGGTTTTCTTGATTTTTATTTGATACACAATATTATCTTTAAAACGTACCAGCAGATAGTACTTCTTTCCGATCCAATTGGTTTTGAGGTGATACGTCCAAATTTCTGCGTGGTAATAATTGAATTCTGAACCCAAATTATCAATTACAAACGACTTGTCTTTCCCTATCAAATACAGGTAATCTGAAAGTTTCATTTTGTTCTGATTTAATAGATATATTCTCGGATTTTGTTGCCCAGCAGATAATCGGTTATTTGAATGTCGTAAACTTCTTCTCCTGCAAAGAACAGAATCATTTCACGGTAGAAAATCCAGTTTCGGATCAGTTCATATTTCCAGACATCAAAACCGGAATGGTAACTACCATAGTCCATGTACTGCAATACTTGGGTTTTTGTTTTTCCTTTTAATGCAGATCCCAAAATGGATGGTTTTTGCGGACGCTTCATTGCTGCTAAAATTTTACGGATGAGATTTTAAATGGTGGATTTTCGCTTTTGCTGAAAAATATATTGTGCTGAGGAATTCCCATAATATACTCTGTAATCACGATATCATCGACTTTTCCATTTTTAAAAAAGAAACAGATTTCATCTTTAAAAATTAGGAATCTCCTCTTGCTATAAAACCATAGATTTTCGTCTGAAATAGTTTGTGGATTTCCCCATTCAGTAAGAATCTGGCTTTTGCTGCTGCCGAAATATTTTTTCAAATAGTTTTGGAGTTTCTGTATTTGCTTATCCATTTGTACAAAGTGGTTTTGGGAATACCATATTTTTCAATAACTTGTATTTTTGTCATTTGTTCAGTTTCTATCTGTTCCAAAACAAAATTGATAATTTCTTTGGTATAGATGTTTTTCCGGAATTGCGGTGAAGATGATTTTTTGCTTTTAGTACTTTTTACTCCTGCTGATGGAGGAGCGTACAGGATTAGGTGTTGTGTATAAATCCGGAAAAAATCATAATCCAAAATTTTACTCCAATTTAGGAGGATTTCTGTATCCATACTTTTTTGAGAAAACATTGTTTTAATTTCTTCTTCCGTGCATTTAAAGAAATTACAGAGGCGGGACATTTCTATCCCGCTTTCTGTAACTCTCTCTTCAATCATTTGTCCTATGTGGATGTTTTTGAAGATCATTATTTTATTTTCACGATTCTTATTAGTTTAGTGAAATCTAGTCCTGTAGGAGTTACGATATTATTATATGTAGTTGGATTTCCGGTTATACTATCAGTACCTGCGACATCAACACTTCCTAATCCATCAGGTTTATTTATGACCATTCGTATTAAGGTGAATTTATTAAAATATTTTGCTATTATTGGTGTGGAGTTGGGCTGACTTAAATCTGCATTAGAGCGTTCATATGATTTTCTTACTCCATTGAAATTAACCCATGTAGTTCCATTATCCGTAGAGTATTGAATTATAATATCCAAAACAATCCTTTCTCCTTCAGTGATGTTACCATGACCTTCTTCTGAATTAACAACATCTGCCCTTCCGGGGTTGAAACATACTGTTCCGGATATTTCGTAATATCCATCATAAAGCAAATTGAAAGTGCTAGTATTTACATCGTAAATTGCAGTTTGATTAATTACAACATCACTACTTGTAAATTTTACAGGTATATAATTATCTGGATTATGATTAAGTCCGTACGCTACATATTGAGAATTATTTGATTTGAATGCTGTAAAAGGTTTTTCAGTCTTGAAGCCAACCCATCTGCCATTTTCTCCAACAGTTTTATCAAAATAATAATATCCAATATTTAAAACATTGATGGTCTTATCATCGGTTTCATTAATGGATAATGGTTCTGTCAAATAAACTATAGCCCCTTCTTGGTCAGTACTATATAAACCATTTTTTGATTTTAATTCCGATCCTTTTATTCTCGGAGCAATCATTCCATCAATAGCGATGTTTGAATTAGGTGTGGCAGAAATATCCAGAGTTGCTTTTGGATTGGAATTGTTTATTCCCACGCCTCCTTGTTGTGCATATACCAAAAATGGTAATAACAATAACGATATATGTAAAAATATATTAATCATTTTATTCATAAAAACACATTTTACTTGTTATTGTATTTGCTGTATTTTAATCAGTTTTGTGAAGTCTAAACCTGTAGGCTGATTAATATTTTGGTATGTTGTTGGATTTCCTGTCGTAGAGTCTGTACCTGCCACTTCATTATTTTGAATGTTAGGCCGGTTTAAAACCAATCTAATTAAGGTACCTGCATTTAATTTTCTCAGAGCAACCGGGGTTGAAATAGGAATATTCAAATCTCCATTTGAGGTATTATAAATCATCCTCATACCAGTAATCCCATTCCAGGAAGAACCGCTGTCGGTTGAGAATTGAACCTGTACATTGATAATCACTCTCTCGTCATCTATTAAAGCACCATGACCTTCGGAATCGTTACCGGACCATCTGCCAGGGTTAAAACATATTGTTCCTGTAAATTCATATAACCCATCTTTTAGTAGTGTAAAATAGCTGGTTGAAGGATCAAAAATTGTTGCTTGATTTATCAAGGAATCTGTGTTTGTAAATGTTGCTGTAATATTTGTTCCAGGATTATTATTAAGTGTGCTTGCCACATATTGGTTAGAACTGGATTTAAAAAATGTAACAGGTTTTTCATTTTCAATTCTTACCCATCTTCCGGAAGTTCCCAAATTCTTATCAAAATAGAAATATCCGATAGAAGTAACGTTGGTCGTTTTATCATCTGTTGCAGAAGCATCTAAAGGTTCGGTAATATATACAATTGCTGCCTCTTGTTCCGATGTATATAGACTTCCTTTTGCTTTTATTTCAGAACCTTTTAGTCTTGGAGCTATAATGCCATCTATTTTATTATTATCAGTGGGAGATGCTGCAATATCTAAAGTTGCTTTTGGAGTTTGGGTATTAATTCCGACTTGAGCATAAAGGGATATATTGAAAAATAGCATCCATAATAAAAAATTAATTTTCATCTTTTTTTGTTTAAGTTGATAAAACTTGCTGAATGTTTAAATCCAGCAAGCAAATAATTTGTGTTTTTAGAGTTTCTTACTTTGAAAGTAACTGATTGATTTGTTCCTGCTGTTGTTTTACAATTTCTTTCAGTTCGTCAATTTGTTTTTGCTGCTCAATCGTATGCAGGTATAATTCTTCTACTTTTTCCAACGATTTCATTTGCATATCTTCTAAATTGTAGAATCCTGCTTTTTTAATTTCTGAAGCAGAAGTTACACCTGGCAAGTGATGGTTTTCTTTTAAATAATTTTCCACATCATATAGGTTAGAAACAAATTTGTAATCACCTTTCAGGGTAGAATTTCCCGTATAATATTTTTGAAAAACATAATCAGGGACATTAAGAGTGGTTGCATTGACAGCATAGCTTGTAGCATTGACACCTCCATAAACACGTAAAGTTTCTGTGGAGAATCTTGTAGGCATTGTATTGAGATCACCACCTATAGCCATCCAACCACCGCCGGTTCCTACAGTTCCGTTAGTACCCAGAAAAGTAGTAATAATATTATATCTTCTCGCATCATCTGCTCCGGAACCTACTTGGAATATAGGATCTTCAGGTAAATTTTGAGCTGGATCGGTAGTGGTAAATGTATTCACATTGAATCTTCCAATAGTTACACTGCTTCTTGCAGGCGCAACAGTACCAACACCCATCGCCACCGCATGATTAGCTTTTGCCTGGGCATTATTACCAAAGGCGAAAGCATATTGCCCTGTTGCGGTGCTTCCATTACCTCCCCCTGCAAAAGACTGAGCTCCAGTAGCTGTTGTATTATTACCTATAGCAATAGATTCTGTACCAACAGCTTTAGAATTATTCCCGAATGCAGCCGAGTTTGTACCAGATGCCTCAACAGAAGTACCATAAGCCATAGAATTATTTCCTGATGCGACAGGTGCATTACCTCCAGCAAATGAATTTCCACCAACGCTTTTCGCTACATCTGGATCTTGTCCACCAACTCTTGTAGCACCGTTCACGTGCAAATCCACTTTTGCAGAACCGCTCGCAGTTGATTCAAAAACTTTATCTCTCCAGATAGAAACAGCTCCACTCTGGTATATCGCTTGATTGTTGGCATCTGCCGGAGTAGATGTTCCCGCTTGGTTCCAAGGTTCTTTGTAAGTTGTAACTGCTGTAGGATTGGCGATTTTCATCCAACGACCTGCATTTCCTACTGTTTTATCGAAGTAGTAGTAACCAATAGTCGTTACATTGGTGGTTTTATCCGTTGTTCCAGATACGGCTTCTGTGACATATACAATAGCTCCGTCTTGCGCAGTTGTATATAATGCATCTTTAGATTTCAGTTCTGAACCTTTAAGGCGTGGAGCAATAAAACCATCTATTCTTGTGGAGATAGAAGGTGATGCAACAACATCCAAGGTTGCAGCTGGAGTAGGCGTATTGATTCCAACACGACCTTCTTGTTGAGCGTAAGCAAGCGATCCAGCCACGAGTAAAGTTCCTAATAATATTGATTTTTTATTCATTTCTTAATTTTATATATTGTTATTTAAGTCTTTTAAATTTGTTATGGGGGTGAGATTAGGAAATTGGTGGAGGTCTCACCCGATGATTGAATGAGATAATTTTATTATAACTATTTTCATTGTAAAATGTACTGTTTTTGAATGCCCCTGAATTTTGAATAGTTTTTTCTTCTTCATAGGGAATTATACCTTCAGTATGAAAAAAATAAGGTGCGATACCTATTGTATTGCAATTTCCCGATAGAGAGATAAATGTCTTTTGGCTGTTGCTGTCCAGAAATGTGTAATCGGATTTTATTTTGCCGTCCGTAGTAATTCTATCGTATTTTTTTGAATGGGTCTCCTTATCAAATACTTTTTTGGCAAGAGCTGATGGTTTTAGCCCGACTGAATCGGGATTTTTACTTTTAATGATTACAACATTGCTGAGTGCTTCTGTATTTGTAACGAAGGCGTTTGCTGAAAGATAAATTTTAGTGGGAATGCGATTTTCTGGTGTGGAAATAAATGCCTTATCAGATATGGATAATGCAGAGGAATCGGTAATATAGATTTGAGAGAATCCATTTTGAAAAAAAACAAAAGTAAATACCTGCAATATCTTAGATGCAAGATTGAGGTATTTACTTCTGATAAAGCTTAAGGATAAACTTTTTTCCACTATTTGAATTTTCTGTGGGCAAAAGTATACCTCAGTTTAGTGATTTATGATTTCAGAATATCGGATATAAGTAATTCCCAATAATTTGAAACAATTGATAATTGTAATTGTTTGATTATCAGAAAGTATTAGTCTGATGTTTGTTTCCTGAAATCTCCGGGTGAAATCCCATATTTATTTTTAAATGCTCTGTAAAATGTAACTTTGGAACTGAAACCGCTATTTATAGAGATGGTTTCGATGTCCGTTTGGGTTTTTGTAAGAAGAGTTTCGGCATATTCCAAACGATGTTGGTTGACATATTGGGTAAAGTTGCAGTTTAGCTTTTCATTCATTACCTGACTAAGGGAATGTTTGGTCGTATTCAGCATATTTGCCATATCTTCCTGCTTTAGAGACGGATCAAGAAAATAACTTTTGTCAACCATTAATAATCTTTGTACCAAATCATTTGCGGTCTCAGTGTTAAGAGAAGATTTGCTGTATTTGGATGAATTCTTCGGAGTATTCTGCTCATTATTAAGGTGGAGTATGTTCTTCTGCTCAGGATTTTCTTTGGCTGTGAGCAAATCGGTAATTTGTTTTAAATAGAGATAGCTATAAGTGGATATAAATAAAGCATTATATCCCAAAAACCAAAACGACACACTTGAATCTAAAGGAAAAATATTTAAGAAAAAATCAAAGTTTAGTATGATTCCGGAAGAAACTAATATAATGTGTAATGTTGATTTTGTACTGTTTTCAATATTCGTTTTTAGATGAGATATAAGTTCTATTAAAAGGGAAATAATTAAGAATATACTGTTAATAAGCAAAATGTATGGTGTTGTTAGCAAGAAAAATACAACAATTTCTATAACTGCAAAAAGCGGTATCAAAAAGAACATATTCCAGATATACCACTTTGCAGGGATATTGAGCTCTTTAAAAAATGGATTTGATGAAAAGATATATGTTAAAACTATTAAGAGGAGAAGCCAGTTCTCTTGATAAACGTAAAACAGTATTAATAGGACACTGTTTACCAGCATAGTCGTTATATAAACAATATTTTTGTTCCTGTTTCCAACTGTTTTAAGAACAATTGTCAATCCCAGAATGATTGCCGATAAAGTGATAATTAGCGTCAGAAATTGTATAATGTATGTTTCCATTTAATTTTGTTTGATACATTGATCCTGATACCTTTTGGGAGTCGTGCCTACAAATGTTTTAAAGTATTTTATAAAAACAGGAATAGAGGTGAAACCACACTGCAAAGCAATATAATCCATTGTGTAATCTGGTTCGGTTTCCAGCAATTTCTTTGCATACAATATTCTGTAATAAGCGATGAGTTTGTAATAATTTATGTTCATACCTGAATTCATCAGGAACGAAAGTCTTTTCCGTTCAATACCTGTATGGTGAGACAGATCATCGATCGAAAAATAATGGTTAAGATAAAGATTGCTGGTTCTAAAAAAATTCCTTATTGTCTCAATGTCTAACTGGTCGTTTTCGGTCAAAATAATATCATTTTCTGTTTCCGTATTGCTGTCATCTTTAATAATATTGGCGGAAATGGTACTTATTAGGACAACTAGTACAGCAATCAGGTATAATGGATATGCAAAGCCTGAGATATTTTCTTCTTCTCTTTCTTTATAGTAACCATAAAATCCTAAAGGAATGTAATATAATGCTGCTGCCAAAAGAATAAAAGCAAGAAGATTTCTGATAAAATTAATTTTCTTGTAATCAATATTTCTTTTTTTAATGATTGGGATCTTGAAAAACATAATCATTAAAGTCAATTCATAGAAACCTATTAATATACACATTTCGTAAAAACCGATGTAGTCCGTGGCTACTAAAACTACACTTAGGAATAAAAAAATGATAAACATTAACAGCCCATTCATAAAAGCAATGGTTGTCCATAATTTGGTTTTCGTCAATAAAATATAGTAAGTAACCACAGACAGCAGGAATCCTAAAGTACTTAGGTCGTATCCTATTAATAGAGAGGTAATGTGACTTGCTAAAATTAATACGTAAATAATAATCCACCACTTTATTGGAAAATGGTTCATATAATGAAGGAAGTTTTTCAGCATTTTGTTTTTCATATAATTTCAGGCAAAAATATCATTTCGTTTAAATTTTAATATTTCAATAAATTAGCAATAATTTACTCCTAATAATTTGTTATTATTATAAAATGTTACTTTCAGGTTACCCCACAAAAAAAGGTGTGGATCAAATTGTAACATCAAGCAGAAGGTATCCCCATACCCGCATTCTTAATATACAAAAGTCCACACCAACTAATTGGTGTGTAGTCTGTATATTTCTAAGAATGCTTAAAAAAATGGGGAATTTTTCTGCTTAGAAATAAAACAAATTACTGTTTATTTACTCTTTTATTTTTTAAGATCTTTAAACATTTAACATAATCTTTTTAATCTCAATATAATCCGATGCAAGTGTCATTAGCGATAAGATGCTGCTACAACTTCACCTCTCCGGCCATCACAGCTTCCTGCAGATTGATTTCATATTTTTTCTTATCCAGGATAGCAGTAAGGATATAGCCGTCATCCGTCATTTCCCAATTCTGAATTTCCATTTTCTTGCCGGCGATTTTCTTGGCATCTTTGGAAATAGGCAAATCCTGAATTTTGTCCAAAGCATCAGCGCCATACTGCACGGCACTGGCTGTTCTCATCACTTTGTAGGCACCAGAAAGGGTTTTCAGATTTCCGGAACCTATTCCAACGGCAGCAGCTCCTGTTCCGGCAATATCAGCTACTTTTCCGAGTAACTTTGCATTCAGTCCCGATTTTTTCTGTTTCACAAAAACAAAATCTTTTCCTGCAGGTAAATACACCTGAATTTCTCCTCCTTTTTTCAGGGAAATTGAATCATTTACCACGAGTTCGGTTTGATTGTTTTGGATTGAGGTTACCGCCAATTGAGCAGAAACGCTTACGGATGCAGAAAGAAAAATACTTGCTGCGAGAAATAATTTTTTCATCATTATTAATGTTGGTTTAAATGTTTATCTTAATATTTGCACTCAGTCTTGAATGAGGTGATTGCCATACTTTACAGGCTCACCATCTAAAATAATCGCATCGGAATCAAGTTCTTGGTAGGTAAATGCACATTTTGATTTATTCTCTGATGCATCTTTCGGTATTTCCGAATTTTGCTTTAAATGATTGATAGATTCATTCTGTGTAACTTCTTCCTTTTCTTCTTTCTGCAACCCTGTTTTTTCATCAGTCCAAATGGCTCCGGACTGCATTTCTAAGTCAAGTTTGAGCATGGCTTTTGCCCATCTTTTTTCTGTGGAATCTTGATTTTCCATAATTTATAAAATTTGATTTGATGAAAGTCCAGTTCCGAAACTTCCGATTTAAAATAAGAAAGCGTGGAGCTGAAGCCAATCCGTTACAGAGGTACTGCGAAGAACCCTAACCCAGATAAAACTTACAGCCCACGCCATAAGATGACATGGGCGTAAGCCTATCGAATTTGGGTTTATAGAAGATTCGCAGTTTTCTGTAACCAATACGATAGCTTACGCTTTACGTTGATTTTTTATTTTCTAGAGCAAATATATGAAATAATATTATTATATTTGGACAAATATTGTCCTGAATAAATAATCAAGACTAAAATCTTCAAAAATGAAAAAATCATTTGGTGAATTTATTAGAGAATTAAGAGAAAAGCAAGAGATGCCATTAAGAAAAGTTGCTGCTTTTGTTGATATAGATAGTTCAACATTAAGTAAAATCGAACGTGGTGAACGCTCTGCTAATAAAGAATTAATACCTGCTTTATCAGAAATATTAGATATATCTCAACACGATTTAATTTTATGCTTATTGAGTGATACTGTTGCGGAGTCACTTATTTATGAAAGTAATTCAGATGAGATATTGAAAGTAGCAGAAGAAAAAATCAAGTATTTACAGAGTAAAAATTATGAACAAGGTAAATTAAGTTTTGAATAATGGAGGTTAGAGATCTAATTAATCGATTTGAAACTGAAAAATCGAAATTTACAAGTGCAACTTATAATGAAACTCAACTAAGAACTGACTTTCTTGACCCGTTATTTTCAATTTTAGGATGGGATATAAATAATACACAAGGTAAACCAACAAATGAAAGAGAGGTTTTGGTTGAAGAAGGTTTACGTGCTAGTTCAAATGAAAACACAAAAAAACCCGATTATACATTCCGACTTTTTGCGGAAAGGAAATTTTTTGTAGAAGCTAAAAAACCTTTCGTAAAAATTGATACAGATCCTGAACCCGCAAAACAAGTTCGCCGATACGGATTTACGGCAAAACTTAAAATTTCTGTTTTAACGAATTTTGAATATTTGGCTATTTATGATTGTTCAGAAGTAGTAAATGCAGATGATGCAGTGACCAAACGTAGACTTAAGTTGTATCATTTCACAGAATATGAAGAAAAGTTAGAAGAAATTAAATCTTTAATTGGAAAGGATTCTGTTTACTCGGGGCAATTTGATGAAGTTTGGGAAAATATTGAATTACAAATTCAGAAATTTAATATCGATGATTTATTCTTGAAACAAATCAATGAATGGCGAGTTTTGTTAGGCAATGAAATTTATTCAAAAAATCCAGCTATTGACGAATTCCAATTAAATGATATTGTCCAAAGCTACATTAACAGTATTGTGTTTCTAAGAGTTTGCGAAGATAGGCATCTAGAAATATATAAAACACTTTTAAATTTAGCCGAAACTGAAAACTTCAATGCTTTAATAGATAAATTTAGATTAGCAGATGCTAAATATAATGCAGGCCTATTTTCACAACCACTTAGTGATGAAATAATATCTACAGAAAGTAATGCTTTTTGGATAATAATTAAACAGCTTTATTTCCCAGAAAGTACTTATTCATTTATCGTTTTTTCTTCGGATATATTAGGGCATATTTATGAAATTTTCTTAGGTGAGCAATTAAAGATAGAAAACGGAAATATTTCGCTCAGAAAGAAACCTGAAATTGAGGATAGAGATATAGTTACAACTCCGACTTTTATTGTAAGGGATATTTTAAATGAAACGGTAAAAAAGTATTGTGAAAATAAAACTGCCGAAGAAATATTATATTCAAAATTTGCTGATATTGCTTGTGGTTCAGGAGCTTTTTTACTTGAAGCCTTTCAGTTATTGCAAGATATTCTTGTCGATTTTTATATTTTGAATGATCGAACAAAAATAATTCAAATAGGAATTAATAATTATAAATTAAAATATGAGGTAAAAAAACAAATTCTTCTTCAATGTATTTTTGGGGTAGATAAAGATTTCAACGCTGTGGAAGCTTGTAAGTTTGGTTTGTTATTAAAACTACTCGAAGATGAAGACAATGCGAGCATTTCACATCCAGCTCTTCCAAATTTGGACAACAACATTCAATTTGGGAATAGTCTGATAGATTCTTCTCAGACCAATACAGAAAATAGAGAAGTAATAAATCCATTTGATTTTGGTGATAGTAGATTTGATGTCATTGTTGGGAATCCTCCTTACTTAGCAACAGAACATATCAAGAAATTTACACCTCTCGAATTACCAATTTATAAACTGAAATACGATGCTGCTTATAAACAATTTGACAAATATTTTGTATTTATTCAAAGAGGGTTTGAGTTATTAAAGTCCAATGGAGTTTTAGGATTTATTATTCCGAGCAAATTTGCAAAAGTTGGTGCAGGTAAAAATTTAAGAAAACTACTATCCGAAGATGCAGCAGTTGAAAAAATTGTTTCGTTTGGTGCTAATCAGATTTTTAAAGATAAAACAACGTATACCTGTATTTTAATTTTAAATAAAGCAGAAAAAGAATCCCTCCAATATCATGAAGTTGAAAATTTAGTTGATTGGAAATCTAAAAATTATATCATTGAATATGATAATGTGGAATTTTCTGATTTGAATGATGAAACTTGGGTTCTGATTCCAAATTACCTGAAACCTATATTTGAGTCAATTTCTGCACAAAGTATTGATTTGGAAACTTTAATTGGTAGTGATAATATTTTCAACGGTATACAAACGAGTGCCAATCCAATTTATATTCATTCTTCAACAAGAATTGATGATGATTATATTTATTTCACTTATGAAGATAGAGAGTGGAAAGTTGAAAAGGAGCTTACAAGGCCATATTTTCAAACTTCGAGAGGTATTGATAATCTAAACACGTATCGGCTACTAGAACCCAATTCTTTTGTAATTTATCCCTATAAAAATATTGATGGACAGATACGATTTGTTGATATTCAAACAATGAGACGTAATTATCCCGAAACATTACAATTTCTTGAAAATTACAAAGAAAGACTCGAAGCTCGTGATATTAAACCTGTACCTGAAACACCAAATGAATGGTATCGATTCGGAAGACATCAAAGTTTAGACAAATGCGATGTTCCAGAAAAAATTATTGTAGGAGTTTTATCTCAAGGAGACAAATATGCGATAGACACGAAACAAACTTTATTTTCCTCTGGAGGTACCGCTGGATATTGCTTAATTACTTTGCCTGAAAGTTTACCTTATTCAACGTTTTACATTCAGGCACTTTTGAATTCCAAATACTCAGAATGGTTCGCATCTCTTTATGGAGAAGTTTTCAGAGGAGGATTTATTGCAAGAGGAACAAAGGTTTTGAAAAAACTTCCAATACGAAAAATAGATTTTGATAATAATTATGAAAGAGCTTTGCATGATTCTATTTCCCATGTTCAACAAGAGTTGATTCAATTACAGGGTAATATCGATAATAATCAGAATAACAACCGGCAATTAATTCCCTTAGATAGAAGATTTTCTCACAAGAAAATAGAATTAGAGAATCTATTAAAGCAGTTGTATAATCTAGGACAAAGTGATAGTCTAATCCCTAAAATAAACGAAAATTATGGTATTGACTAAAGAAGCAAGTAAAGAAAAATTAAGAGGTGGATTTTACACACCAAAAGAAATTGCCGATTTTATGCTAAAATGGGCTATAAATGGCAACAAAGAGATTGATATTTTAGAGCCGAGTTGTGGAGATGGTGTTTTTCTTAAGTTAATTCAAGAAAATAAGATCCATTACAATTCACTTACAGCAATAGAATTTGATGAAGTAGAGTATGAAAAATCGCTTAATATTGGTCTTGAAAAATCAACAATAATTAATGATGATTTTCATAATTATTGCTTAAATACAAAGGATAAATTTGATTTAATCATTGGAAATCCACCTTACATCAGATACCAATATTTTAGTAAAGAACAACAGGAGCTTGCAAGTCAGATATTTAGGGGTTCTGATTTGAAATATTCTAAATTAACAAATGCTTGGGTTTCTTTTGTTGTGGGTTCTAGTCAGTTACTAAAAGAACAAGGCAAAATTGCATTTGTTCTTCCTGCAGAAGTTTTACAGGTTTCTTATGCTCAACAGTTTAGAGAATTTTTAGCTCATTTTTATAATAAAATCAATATAGTTTCCTTTGAAAAATTGGTATTCCCTGAAATTCAACAGGAAGTGGTTTTGCTACTTTGCGAAAAAAACGGAACAAACTCACATAAAATTGAGCATTTGGAATTGAAAAATGCAGGTGATTTAAAGAACTTAGATATTTCAAAACTTAAAAACCCTCAAAAAAGAATTGATTTCAAATCAAACAAATGGACTTTTTATTTTCTTGAACAAGATGAAATTGATTTCTTAGAAAAATTACAAGAGAGTAAAAGAGTTCCTAAACTAGGCAAGTATGCTAATGTAGAAGTTGGTATTACAACAGGCTCTAATCCATTCTTTACAGTTCCTTTATCAACTATTCAGTTTTATAATTTAGAAAAATATGCTAGACCGTTAGTTGGAAGAAGCGTACAAGTACCAAGTTTGATATTCACAGAGAAAGATTGGCAAAAAAATAGAGATAGTGAAGCCAGAACTCATCTGCTTTCATTCCCTAAAATGAAGGATTTAAATGGTTCTATTGGTGCAAGAGATTATTTAGAATTTGGTATCGAACAAGAAATCAATAAAGGTTACAAATGTAGCATACGAGAAGAATGGCAAATTATTCCATCTCAAAAATTATCTGATGCGTTATTCATTAGAAGAAATCATTTGTATCCAAAATTGATTATTAATGAGGCAAATGCCTATACTACGGATACGATGCACAGAGTTAATATCAAAAAAGGTACAAACCTTAATGCATTTGTTGCAAGTTATTACAATTCACTTTCTTTTGCTTTTGCAGAAATATCTGGAAGAAGTCACGGAGGTGGAGTTTTAGAACTTATGCCAAGTGAAGTTGAAAACATTTTGCTTCCTTACAATGAATCCAACAATGAGCTTATCCCAATTATTGATGAAATGATTAGATCTAACAAAAGTATTGATAAAATCCTTTTACTAACCAATAAGAAAATATTGATTGAAAAATGTGGATTCACCAAAATGGAAGTTGATTTGGCTGATAGAATTTGGAAAAAATTATCAAAAAGAAGATTAAACAGAGATTAATTATGATGAAAAAACTAATACTCAATAATAAAAGCTCTGTTGCTTACGATGATTCTATCCTTAAAGACATAAAAGTTTATATTGATGGTAAAGAACACATTTTTGACGATGAAAATGAAAATAGGATAGATTATGCACAAGCGACTAAAAGAAAAAAATATGGTAAAACTTTAAACTATCAATTTGAAAATCTTGTTTTGCTTACTGGTGCAGGCTCATCTATAGGTTGGGGTGTAAATGGTAAAGTTGGTCAATCGATGGTTAGCTTGTGGGACGGCGTTGAAGCTGAATTAGGGACTGAATTATTTAGTAAAATATTAGAGATAATAAAATATGATGATTATTGGCCAGATGGAGAAATTGTTAAAAATTTAGAAAAAGTCTTGTCTATGGCTACACCTGCTATACCGTATGTTGATAATGCTGTTATCGATTTAGTGGATTGTGTTAACAAGATTAAGACTTTTATAAAAAAAGCTTGTATGTTGGAACTGCCCAGTAGTGCCCCACATTCTGTTTTGTTAAATAAAATGACTAAAAGAAAGGTTACGCTTCCTAGGTTTAAACTTTTTACGTTGAATTATGATACAATGTTTGAACAAGCTGCAAGTAAAAATAATTTTACAGTTATAGATGGTTTTTCATTTGGTATTCCAAGAGTATTTAGTGGTAGAAATTTTGACTATGATATAGTTAGTAGAAATCAAAGTAGAGTAAAAGAGGAAGATAATTTCATAGAGAAGGTTTTTCATTTATATAAGTTACATGGCTCAGTAAATTGGGAGAAAATTGACAATAAAATCTATCAGCGAGAAGGTATTGAATCTCCTTTAATGATCTATCCTCATCAATCAAAATATGAAAGTTCTTACGAGCAACCATATTTTGAAATGATGTCTAGATTTCAAAATAGTTTAAGAAAGGAAAACGTATTTTTAGTTACTATTGGGTTTAGTTTTGGAGATAAACATATCGTGACTTCTATTATTGAAGCTTTAGAGCAAAATCCAAGTTTTCAATTAATGATAATTAATAGAAGTATTGATGAAAACAATGAAAATCTAAAACCTTTCATTGAAGCAGCCAATGTGTATTCTAATATTTCAATAGTTGCGGAAACTTTCGAAGATTTTGCTAATAATTATCCTGATTTGCAAACGTATAATCATGATACAAATAAACAAATAGTTATAAATCTACCAACAGCTTAATAATGAAGATTAATCCGTTCTTGCATAGTCATTTTTTAGGCTATGTTAACCATGTTTCACCATCTTTTATTAAAATACACTTTCCATCTTCAATATTAATGAAATCATTTTTTCATAATTCTGAAATACTAAAAGGAGGTTTAGTTGGAAATTATGTTGTTATTGAAGGAGAAGATAAAGGATTTCTTTGTAAACTTTTGGAGGTTACTTTGCCTGAAAAAGAGAGATTAGAATTGAGTGAGAAAACATTTTCCACAAAAGTGTTTCATCCTACAGGCAGGTTAGAAGTTTTATTATCCTTTGATTTGTTTAATCCTTTAAATATAGAAAAAGGTGTTAATTCCTTGCCTTTAATTGGGTCAAAAGTTTTCATTTGTTCATCGGAATTTTTAGAAACACATTTTAGAAAATTTGGGGTTAAAACTGAAGATTTAGAAACAGCACCTACAATTAAGTTAGGTAATCTAATTTATGATAAAAATGTTCCTGTTAATTTATCGCTACAATCACTATTTGCTCGACATTGTGCTGTAGTTGGTACTACTGGAGGTGGTAAAAGTTATACAATAAGTAAGTTCATAGAAGGTATTATTGATACTAATTCTAAAGCAATTATCATTGATCCAACAGGTGAATATGGAGGTTTTGATACTAATTCTAAGGTTGAGTGTACTAAACTTATTACGGATAGTTATTTTCCATATCAAAACCTAACTATAAATGATTTATTTGTTTTATTTAGACCATCAGGTCAAGTTCAACAACCAATGCTGTTAGAAGCTATAAAATCCTTAAAATTAGCTAAATGTTTGATTAACGATATTCCCAAGAATAATCATAGTAATAATGGAACACATGATATATTTTCTTTTAAAACTAAGGATGGAGTTCAATCTGTATTTGTTGAGAACGGATTAATTCTAAAAAGTGACCAATTTATATCTCCATTTAATAATGCTTATTATAAATATAAAGGCATTATAGAAAACTTTACTCATAATAACTTTGAAATTCTACAACTTAATAGTCAAATTTCAAATGAATGTTATCAAATCTATGGTAAACAATGGGCTAAAAAACAAGATGAGAGAAATTTTAGCAATTCAACCAGCTTAATAATTAGAATAAACAACATTATTTCGAATGAGAAATATGCTGGTATGTTTGGCTTTAATAGGTCTACAACACTAAATCTCATTGAGAAAATTGATTCCTTTATCACTAATCCTGATAAAAATATATTAAGAATAAGTTTTGAGGATGTTCCATATGATTTTCAAGCAAGAGAAATTCTAGCAAATGCTTTGGGACGATATTTATTAAATAAATCAAGAACACTTGTTTTTAGAGAAAAACCATTGGTTTTGTTTGTTGATGAAGCACATCAGTTTTTAAATAAAAAAGTAAAAGATGAGTATTTTGAAAGTATCGAATTAAGTGCTTTCGACAGTATTGCTAAAGAAAGTCGTAAATATGGCCTGTTTCTTTGTTTAGCTACCCAAATGCCTAGGGATATTCCAATAGGAACATTAAGTCAAATGGGGACTTTTGTAACTCATCGTCTTATTAATCATTATGACAAAGAGGCGATTTCAAGTGCTTGTTCTACTGCAAATAAAGAAACATTGTCTTTTTTACCTTCATTAGGTTCAGGTGAAGCTATAATTATGGGAGTAGATTTTCCAATGCCTTTATCTATAAAGATTGATTTACCATCAATTGAACCTATGTTTGATACTCCCAAATTTTAATAGAAAAGATATTATGGCTAAAAAAGGTGGCGATTTTGAAAAAGTCGCAAATGAATTTTTAATAAATATCTTATCTGAACTTGAGTATACAGTCGTAAGAGAAAGAACGCAAGATTCTGGTACACAAGATGGATTTGATAACCTTGTAGAGTTTGTCGATAAAAAATACAGAAATTATATCATTTATTCTGAATGTAAAGATTATAAGAGCAATCTTAATTATACACAGGCTTTAGAGAAAATACCACACATTATTTCTACTCATAGAAATATTGATTTGTTGTTATTTATTTCTCCATTCGAAAACTTTTCAAATACAAATGAAAATTCAAAATTAGAAGGTTTTTATCAGAAAATTAGTGAAGGTTGTCCAGTGGAATTTTTGATGCCTGAATCTTATGTAAAAGAATATTTTAGTCTTTATCCAGAATTGTATAAAAAAGTTTTTGGTGAAGAAACAAATGATTTAGAAAAGGAAAAGAGAAATGAATTGTTACAAAAATTTGAAAAGCTAATTTTTTCGAGCAAAAATCTTAAGAAGATAGTAATTGATGAAACAGATAGAGAAAATTATATTGGGAAATTAATACAAGATGAATTTCATATACCAAGAAATTTCAGAAAATATCAAGATAGAGGTTTTTACATTTTTGAAAACGCAGAATATCAAATAGAACTAGAAGAACATCTCAATATTTCAGAATTTGGATTAATGATTTTAGGAAATCCAGGTTATGGGAAAAGTCAAGAATTGAAACACTTTGCTGTCGAATTATGGAAGAATCGAGAAGTAAATCTAAAGATTCCTAAGTTTTTAAATTTAAAAACTTTTAATACTAACACTAGCATAGAAAGTTTATTACCAAAGGATTTTAAATACTTAAGGGATTTAACTGCAATATTTGACGGACTAGATGAAGTTCATAATATTATTGATTTCACCAATAAATTAAAAACATTTATTGCAGAGAATGTTGATACCATCAAAAAAAATCGATTAAAGTTTATTATAAGTTGCCGAACTAGTATCTACAATAAGTACGTTAAAGACTTTGCAGGTTTTCAAGTTTGTTTCCTTAATGAAGTATCAGAAGGGGCATCAATCAGATTTTTATTCAAAAAATATAACATAGATCTACGTACAGATTCAAGGTTTAATTTTTGGAAGTATAGAGATATACTTGAAAATCCATTTTATTTAGATTTACTAGGAGATCATTTCAAAAATACAGGGGAAGTACTATTAAATAAATCTAATTTGATTGAAAAATACGTTAAGAATCGGTTAGATGAAGATGAAAAGCAAAAATACAGAAACGATAAAGATTACGAGAAGAGTGTAATTTTAGAGACATCAAAAAAGATAGCTTTGTCAATGGAGGCTATGCAGAAAACAGCCATTTCTAGGAGTGAAATTTCGGCAATTTGTAATCAGAACGTAGATGTTTTTAAAAATCCATTTTTACAAGAAGGTTTCAATACTGAAGAATGGAGCTTTGAACATAAAAATATTCAAGAATATTTTGTCGCAAAAACATTAGCTAATCTTGATTTTGAAGAAATAATCGATTTTATAAGAATTGATAAAAACACGAATAAAATTCACCCAACCTGGATTAATGTCGTTTCATTCTTATTAAATTTAGATTTACCAAAAGTAACTTTTAATCAGATTGTAGAATGGATAAGTAATAATGATATTCAATTTGTATTTGAAGCAGATTATAACAGGATTAATGATGAAATAAGATGTAAATGTCTTCAACAATTGTTTGAAGAAAATTGTATTGAAAACACTCTTTGGTTAAACAATTCTTCAGAAATAGGAAGATTTGGAAATGTTCTAGAAAATGTTTCTTATTTGATTGTACAAGCTAAAAATATAAAGAATCATACGAGAGCAAGAATTTCTGCAATTGATTTATTATCAAACATGTCTTATTCCAATGAGCAGGAAGAGGATATAAAACAACTTGTTTTTCAAGTAATTGATGAATTTATAAAAGATAATAAAGAGAATATTTACTTGCTTCATGATTGTTTTAAATTAATACAAAATTCAAGTTTATTGCAAGATTTTTCTTTTTATCAAAATCTATTGAATAAATTAAAACCTTATGATTATAAAGAAATTGTTGATGGAATAATTTACTCAATTCCTGATAAGTTAATAGAGTCTAATTTAGATTTTTTTTTAGAGTTACTTGATAAATCGATTGGGGAAAAGAAATGGATATATCCTGCTAATACAAGAAATCTTATATCAAGAAAAGAAAACATTTTTGGGCTTTTCAAAAAAATAGAGCACCCTGATTTATTACTTAAAATATATTCATTCTTAATTGACAGGCATAAAAACTATGAGATAAGAGAAAGCCTTATAAAAGATTTTTTATTGCATTTGAAATCTATATTTGTTGACAAAATTGATTTAAGAGAAGAATTGATATCTATTATTTCAAATGCCGTAATAGAGGATAAAATAAGGTATTTTGAAGATGATTTACTTGTAGACTTGATTCAATCTTGTAAAATCGAAAAAGAAGTATTTTTTAACATCTTTAATACTTTATCAGGAAATTATTCTCAAAAGCATTTTCTAACCGAAATAGTAAAAGAGGAGTTTTTTACTGAGATAGTCAATAAATATAATATTGGTGGTATTAATGACGATTTCTTACAAGGGTTTAGAAATATCATTTGTTCAAGAAATGAAGATTTAGCAATTACATTTGAAAGTATAGTAGAACAAAAAGCCAAATTCAAATTTTCTGAAAAAATAAATAAAGAAAAAAGAAAGAAGTATTTAGAATTTCATAAAACTGAAAGACAAAGGGAGTTTGATATCTTATTTGATAATAAGAGACTTGAAAAGCAAATGATTGAAATCTTTAAATTTAAAAAGAAAAGTGAATTGACTTTTGATGATATGGATAAGTTTTATTTGATATTTTATCAAGAGGATGAACTAAGAGAAAATGTAACTGTTAGAGCAAAAGATCTTTTATGGGAAATTATAAGAAAAGAATTTGGTGATTCAGGAGCTTTGAAAATTGCTGATTTATCTGAATATCTTAAAAAGTATGAACTCGAAATAATGATTGATATTAAAAATGCTTTACCCAAAAAAGACGAACAAAACATTATTATTTCATTGGAACAAAAAGAGTTTATAAAAAAATGGTGTGAAGTTAACACAGATAAAGTAAAAGTTGCATATTCAAACTATATGCTAAATAGTTCACTATTCAGTGAAGATGAGGACTCAACCTTTGATACTATTTTTGAATTTCAAAAATATTTCAAGTTTGATTTAGATGAAGAATTACTTTTAAATATGATTTGGCTAAGCAGATATTCAGAAGATATGAGTTTAGATTTTATTCAAGGAATTGTATCTGAAGAAAAAATAAATCAAAGGGTAATCTATAATGTTAATAAAACGAGCGATGAATATAGTATTTATACTTATATAAAATATTTTGTAGAAAATAATCTTGATTTTAGTTTTTTGAAATTTAATGTTAAAGAAAAAATAAGGGAACTTTTATTAAAAGGTAAAGATTATGAAGCAAGACGACTTGTTGAATTATTGTATAGTAATGATTTTGTCTTTTTACAAGAGATTATTGAATTAAGATATTTACAACCTAAAAAATACTTTCTAGATTTTATTTTGAATATTCTAACAAAGAGCAAAAAGTATGAAATAGTTGTGAATTATTTAAAAACTAATTACAATGTTTTGATAGATAGTAGCATAATGGAAGAAATTTCTATTATTAAATTTTTAATATTGTCAAACAATGAATTAGGATTTGAAAATTTACGACGATTAATTGAAAACAACCCAGACAATTTTATAAGTATAGAAGGAGATTTTCGCAATGAAACTTGGTTAAATTATTCAAATGTAAAATCGATTGATGATTTGATAGCTATTTTCAATTTTAGCTTATTATATTATTCACAAGAAAAACTAAATAAAGCTCATTATTCGCCTGTTAGGATATCAACAGAAACACTTATTAATATTTGCAAAAATCAGAATGCTGAATTTTGTGAAATTGTTTTAGATAAATTGAATCAATTGGATTTAAAATTAATTGTTACAAAAGGAGGCGATTTATTTCATATCAATAAATTAAAAAAAGATGTTCAAGAAATTATTCTAAATCATAAGTCAGAGCCTTATAATCTAAAAAAGGTTTTAAAATTATTGGAAAATAATAAATACATGTTCCATTAATAATAATCTATTAGCACCCAATTTAGCACCCAAAAATACAAATCCCTGTAAATTAATCACTTACAGGGATTTTCGCAGAGAGGAAGGGATTCGAACCCTCGATACAGTTACCCGTATACTACCTTTCCAGGGTAGCTCCTTCAACCACTCGGACACCTCTCTAATTAATTGAGACGGCAAAAGTAATTTATTTTTGTGAATTGGACAAGAGAAATAAACTTATTCGGTTATTTCACCACATAAATTTTTACTGAAATATTCTGCAAAATGTCCATTGTAATTCGGGTTGTCTAAAAGATGCATCGCTTTGGTAATCGCACTTTCCGCAGTTATATCCTTTCCGCTTATAGCTCCAATGCTGTTGAAAATGTTTGAATTTTCATATTTTCCGATAGAAATTCCCCCAGAAATACATTGGCTTACCACAATTATTTCGGTTCCTTTTGCTCGAATTTCCAACAAAATTTGTTTGGTTTTTTCATTGTTGAAAATTGTTCCAGAACCAAAAACCTGCAAAATTAAAACCTTCATCTGAGGAATTTGTTTGAAATGATCGAGGTGCATTCCAGGGAAAATTCTCCAAAATAAAACGTCTTCGGAAATATGAGTATCTATTTTAAACTCTTCATTAGTGCGATAAAGAAGATCTTTATTGATGTTCAAATGAACTCCCGATTGTCCTAAAATAGGATAGTTTGGACTTATATAAGCATCAAAGTATTCTGCTGAATATTTTAAAGTTCGGTTTCCTCTTAATAATTTGTACTCAAAATAAATACAAACCTCTTGGATTACTGCTTCGTCATTTTCATATAAACTTGCGTAATATAAGCTTGTCAAAAGGTTTTCTTTGGCATCAGTACGCAAATCGCCAATAGGAAGTTGGGACCCCGTTAAGAGAACTGGTTTTTTGAGTCCTTTAAGCATAAAACTTAATGCTGAAGCAGTATAAGACATGGTATCTGTTCCATGAAGAATAAGAAAACCATCGTAAGCGTGATAATTTTTGTCAATTAGTTCTGCTAGTTCTTTCCAATCTGCAGGGCTCATGTCCGAAGAATCTACAGGGGTTGAAAAAGAATGTACTGCAACCTCGCATTCCATTAAATTCATTTCTGGCATCCTCTCAAAAATGGTGCTAAAATCAAAAGCTCTAAGACTTCCTGTGGAATAATCTTTCTCCATTCCTATGGTTCCACCTGTATATATTAAAAGGACTTTTCTTTTCATGAAAGCAAAATTACGTAATTTGCGAAGATTTTTTAATGAATATGAAGACTCAAGAAGATATTTTTGAATATTTAAGTGGATTTTTAACCGAAGAAAGGCTCAGAAAAATTGAACATTTCTCCAAAGAAAGTTCAGATTTTATCCTGCCTGTGATGGAAGATGTGTATCAGTTTCGTAATGCTGCAGCAATTGTACGTTCTGTGGAAGCTTGTGGTTTTCATAAAGTAGTCGCTTTAGAAAAGGAAAATATTTTTGATCCTAATTTAAAAGTGACTAAAGGTGCAGATACTTGGGTGGAAGTAGAAAAAATGCCCCGTTCTATAGATGCTTTGCAAAAAGTGAGAGATAGAGGTTATAAAATTGTTGCGGTTTCTCCTGAAAGAAATGCTACCATGTTACCCGATTATCAACCTACTTCTCCTTTGGCTTTGGTTTTCGGTACGGAATGGGAAGGAACCACAGACGAGCTTTTAGATTTTGCAGATGAAACTTTAGCCATTCCCATGTATGGTTTTACGCAGAGTTTTAATGTTTCTGTAGCTGCGGCTATTTGTATGTACGATTTGAAACAAAAGTTAGTGCATTCAAATATAGATTATAAGCTTTCCAATGAAAAACTTCTTGAGATGAAAATTCGCTGGGCTGTAAATTCAATTCCAAGTGGCGAAGCCATATTGAAGCATTATCTTGGTAAATAATTTTAGGGTGATTTCGTTGAGGTCGAGCGAAGCCCGACCTCAACGAAATCATGATTTTTATATCATTTTTCCATAATTCCAAGCCGCTACAAATATACCTGCCGTTTCTGTTCTTAACCTTTGTGAACCCAATGATACAGCTTTAATTCCCATCTCCGCCAAAATCGAAATTTCTTTTTCAGAAAAATCTCCTTCAGGACCAATTAAAAAAGTATAATTTTCTATCTGTGGAATTTTATTTAAATCTGTTCTAGAAAGCGATTCATGACAATGAGCCACAAATGTAGTTTCTGGAGAAAGTGTTTTTATGAAATCTGAAAACTTGATAACATTATTTATTTTTGGGAAATGAAATCTTAAACTCTGTTTAGAAGCGGCAATAGCCTGTTTTTGAATTTTTTCAATATTCAAATTCTTGCGTTCTGTTTTTTCAGTTTGAAGAATTGTAATTTCAGAAATTCCCATTTCTACAGCTTTTTCTACAAAAAATTCTATTCTGTCTATCATTTTTGTAGGAGCAATTGCAATATGGAGTTTCGGAGAGAAATCGGGTTTGTTGGTTTCTATTTCAAGGACTTTTAAAGATGCTTTTTTACCTTCAATAATTAAATTTCCTTTGGCTAAACTCCCTTTTCCATCGGTAACAAAAATTTCTTCACCTTCCTTCATGCGAAGAACTTTTACAATATGTTGTTGTTCTTCTTCGTTTATGCTGACTGTATCGCCTTGTATTTCCCCGTAGAAAAGTTTCATTTTTTTTAGAAATTAGAAATTAGAAATTAGAAATTAGAAATTTTGAACTTAAAACACTATAAACTGTATTAAAGATCGTATTTCGCTGTGGCGCTCGTTCTTAAATCTGTAAATTCTCCTTTGTCGAATTTTAGTTTAGCTACCATAGCTATCATTGCTGCATTATCTGTGGTATATTCAAATTTTGGGATAAAAATATTCCAGCCTAATTTTTCTTTATTCACTTCCATAGCTTTTCTTAAACCAGAATTTGCAGAAACCCCTCCCGCAATTGCCACTTCTTTAATATTTAGATCTTGAGCTGCTTTTTCTAATTTTTTCATTAAAATTTCAATAATGGTTTTTTGTACAGATGCACATAAATCATTGAGATTTTCAGTTATAAAATCAGGATTTTTTTTCACCTCTTTTTGAATGAAATACAATACAGAAGTTTTAATTCCACTGAAAGAATAGTCGTAGTTTTCTAATCTAGGTTTGTTAAATTCAAAAGCATTAGGATTGCCTTCTTTGGCGAGTCTATCAATAATAGCACCTGCAGGATAATCTAAATTAAATATTTTCCCAATTTTATCAAAAGCTTCACCAGCAGCATCATCAATAGTTTTTCCGATAATTTCCATATCGAAATAATCTTTCACCAAAACAATCATGGTATGGCCACCACTTACCGTTAAACATAAAAAAGGGAAGGAGGGAGGCATAGGATTTGCATCTTCAATAAAATGCGCCAAAATGTGTGCCTGGAGATGGTTAACCTCAATTAAAGGAACATTTAAACTCATGGCTAAAGATTTAGCAAAAGAGGTTCCCACCAATAGAGATCCCAAAAGTCCAGGACCACGAGTGAAACCTATAGCAGAAATTTCTTTTTGTTGTATATTTGCTTTGGCAAATGATGTTTGGACAACAGGAATGATATTTTGCTGATGTGCTCGAGATGCTAATTCTGGAACTACACCTCCATATTCCTTGTGGATGTCCTGATTAGCAGCAATGTTGGAGAGTATAGTATTTCCCCGAATAATGGCTGCAGAAGTGTCATCACAAGATGATTCTATACCTAAAATTATTGAGTCGCTCATAACAATGGCAAATTTAGATAATAATAACGATAAAGAAAAAAAATCCGTCACCGAGAATATTGGTGATCAGGTAAAAAAAACTGTTGAGAATGTTGGTGAAACAGTGAAGGAAGCCTCTGAACTTGCGTCGGATGCCATAAAACACCCCGTTGAGACTGCTCAAGAGTTTGGTAAACAAGCTGCAAAAGATGTTGTAAGACCAGCTTGGTGGGCGAGATTATTGCTCATTCTGTTCTGGACAGGGCTTTCCATAGTTGTACTTGCTTTTACTGCTATTAATTTACCCATTACTAAAAGATTTGCTGCAGATAAAGCCTTAGAGGTTGTTAATAAAAATTTTAAAGCCCAAATGTCTACAGAAAGTGTAGATGTGGATTTTTTTGGAGACGTTACCATTAAAGGTTTAAGAATTAAAGATTATAAAGGTTTAGATTTTATTAAAGCCCGCTCATTAAAAGCGAATTCAGATTGGTTTAAACTGGCTAGAAATGCAATTTCAGGTAATTCAAATTCATTGAGTTTTAATTCCATTTATTTTACGGATGCAGATATAAAAGTAATTACTTACGAAGGAGATAGTATTTCTAATTTTATTCGTTTTACACATTTATTTGATAGTGGTAAAAAGAAAGATCCTAATGCGCCACCTTTTGAAATGGATAGCCGTTTAGAACTTGTAAATTCTAAATTATCCATTATCAATAGAAATTCACCAGGAGATAAAGGTCAATGGTTGTATGCTGATAAACTTAACTTGTTGATTCCTAAGGTTAAAGTAAACGGTGCTAATGTTCATGCGCAAATTAATAATTTGAGTTTTGTTACTAAAAGATGGGGGAAAAGCCATTTTGTGGATACTTTCTCTACTGATTTTTCTTTAACAGACGATTTTTTATTATTGAAAGATCTTACCTTTAATACAGATCATTCTTTGCTACAAGGAAATTTGAAATTTAACCTTAATAAAGGTTCTTGGGCAGATTTCACCAACAAAGTTCGTTGGGAAATGGATTTGAAGTTGGGAAGTCAAATAAGCGGTTACGATATCAGTTATTTTGTTACCAATTGGGATAATTATAAACCCGTGAACATCTCCGGGGAAATGGAGGGACCTTTGAATGATTTTCAGTTCAAAAACTTTTTAGTGAAAAATCCCGATGTGAATGTTTCTACTAAAGATTTGAAAGTGAAAAACATCCTTGATGGGAAATTTTTAATAGAAACAAAATCTATATCTACGGATTTTACCTACAAAGATTTAAAAGCCATGCTTCCGAATTTTATTGCTGTAAAAATGAAAAATTTTGCGGATGATTTTGGGAAGTTGAAGTTTAATGGTGGAGTTAGGCTTACACCAGATCAGGTTTATGTTCCTGGTGGAAATTTAATTACAGGAATTGGACAAGCGAAAATTAATACTTTTACCCTCAATCAATACAGTTCTGCAGTCCCTAAGTATTCTGGTAATGTGGAATTGAATGATTTGAACACTAGTGTTATTACAAAAAGTAAAGCTGTAGGACTTATCTCTGGTAAGTTTGATATTGTAGGAGAAAGTTTTGATGTAAATACCATGAGGTTGACCACCAAATCTAAAATTTCTAAAATTGAAATTATGGATAAGGTTATCAATAATCTTTATTTGGATGGTAGATTAGACCACAGAAAATACAATGGACTGATTACTGTAAACGATGAACAAGCTAAAGCAAGTGTAAAAGGTTTAATAGATTTTAGCACCAAAAGAATTGCTGCAGATATAGATGCAGACGTTAATTATCTTAATCTTAATTACTTTACTGGTGGAACTGATAAGCAAATTGTAAGTGGAAAAGTGAGCGGAAAAGTAGCCATGACGGATCTTAATGATCTTACTTTGAATGTGGATGCTAATTCCATACATTTTGCCACAGGGACTCAACGATATGATATTCCTAAAGCATCTCTAAAAACATTTGTTGAAAATGGTAATAGGATTATAGTTGTGGATGCTCCAGGAGCTGCAGACGGAAGAATTGCAGGGAAATACAACCTTTCAGACTTGGGGGGAATGGTGCAGAACGGTCTCGGAAAAATTTTAGTAGGACCGGCTCCTCAAAAATTATATAGAGGACAACATTTTTCTATGAATTTTGATGTGGAACAAGGCTTGATAAGTTACTTTTTACCCGATCTTAAAATTCCAGAGGGAGCTACGGTTATAGGTGAATATGATGGTTCTTCCAATAACTTAGTCCTTAATTTAGATGCTGCTTCATTAAAGTATATCATGACCAAAAAACAGGAAATTACCGATGCCGATAAAGCTTTGGCAGCTGCTAATCCTGACTATAAAATAAACGAGCGAGATAATATCACCAAAGATAGCGCAATGGTAAATAATCTTTTGGTGAGAATAAATACTGCCAATCTTGATGAACAAGTCTATGCAAAAATAGATAGGTTGCAATACAACCAAAATGTTTTGAAAGATATTATGTTGAGTGGTAAAAATCCTGACGGAAATAAATTGATTATAGCTACTAATTTTGATTATGGAACACCAGAAGATGAACTCAATGATCAATTGAAACATTATGCTATAAATGTAAATCAAACTACCAACCAGAGTGGTGACTATATCTTTAAATTCGATCCTACTGAGGTTAAATTTAATAACGTAGCTTGGTCTATCGATACAAGTTCAGAATTGGATCATAGCATTACTTATCGTAAAAAAACAAAAGATTTTGAAGCTAAGAACCTAAGAATATTCTCAGATAATAGTGAACTCTTTGTGAAGAATGCTGTATTTAAGACTGCTAAAGATTTTTCTGTAGACGCCGAAGTGAAAAACTTTGCCATTGAAAAACTTATGGAGATGCAATCTGGGGGCAATAGTTTAGGAGTGAAAGGTTTAGCCAATGGTAGTGTAAAGCTTATCATGACTGAGAAAGCTTTAGAACCTATTGTAGATATTACCCTAAGTAATATTGTGATGAATGATAAGATAATGGGAGATGTTATAGCGTCTGCTGTAAAGAGCGATAAACCCAATGTTTTTGATATTGATTTACAAGTGAAATCTGCGGGTGTTCTAGGTGATAATAATCTTCATGTTAAGGGTACCTTAGATAATAACACATCTTCTCCAACAATAGATGTAGTGGCAGAAATGAGAGAATTTGATTTAGCGTTTACGCAACAATTCGTTCAAGGGGTTTTTGGAAATATGCGTGGAAAAGCTACAGGAGATTTAAAAATTTCGGGTAAGCTGAATGATATTGATTACAGTGGTGATATTGCCCTTAAAAACTTTGGTCTTAAACTTCTTTTCACAGGGGTAGATTATTCTTTTGACGACACGGTAATTCCTTTGTCCAGAGGTTTAGCGGTTCTCAATGATGTGCAGGTGCATGATGGTAGAGGAAATTCTCAAGGAACTATTTCTGGAGCTATTCAGTTTGAAACCCTTTCTTCAATGGGGGTCAACCTCGTAATGCGTGCTGATAATCTTTTAATGTTGAATACCACTCAGAAAGATTATGATTTATTTTGGGGTAGAGTTTATGGACAAGGAGATTTGTACGTAGATGGTCCCGTTTCGGGATTAAGTATTTCTACACCTAATATGAAAGCATTAAGTGGAAGTACATTTACATTTAACTCTGGTTCTACATCGAATGTTGAAGAATATAAAATGTTGAGATTCTTGAAAGAGGATAAAGCAGGTATTGTAAGTGTTGAAGATAAAAAACGTTCTGGCGCCAATATGAATGTCGATTTCAATTTGGAAGTAGATAAAGGAACTACAGTAAATGTTTTAATTGGAGATGATGTAGGAAATATTATGGTGAAGGGGGCGTCTCAAAGTTTAAGATTTCAGATGTCTCGTCAAGGAGCTATAGCTATGAATGGTAATTATATTGTGGATAATGGAACGTTTAAATCCTCAATGTTAATGAATAAAACCTTCCAAATAGAAAGTGGAAGTTCAATTCAATGGGATGGAGATGCCATGACGCCAAGTTTGGATATTGTTGCCAATTATACGCGTATGGTTTCCAATACTGGTGAATATTTGAATATGGGTAGTTTACAGCCTATAACAGTTTTATTACAAGCTAAAATTTCTCAAACGCTTAATGATCCTTATCTGGATTTAGGAGTTACTGCTTTGGATGTCTCAAGTCAGGTGAAGGAAACATTAGCCGCAAAAATGAGTCAGGAAGGTGAAAGAGTTCTTCAGTTCAGTTCAATTTTGTTATTGAATAGTTTTAATGTCTCTGAAACGGGAGCGCTTAATATAGATGCAGCAGGTTTAGCAGAATCTTCAGGATATAATATGCTTTTAAAGCAAGTTGGCTCCGTATTGAATTCTATTAGTAATGAATTTCAAATTGACTTAAATTATATTAAAGGAGATCAAAACTCAAATATCGGTGATAGAGCCAATGCAGGTGTTAATGTAGCGGTTTCTCCAAGGGTGAACTTGAAGGGAGGTCTCGGAATTCCTTTAGCGAAAACAGATGGAACGGATTACAATTATCTTTCAGGAGAAGGTTCTATTGAATATGATGTTTCTAAGAAAAACGACGGAAGCTTAGTATTAAGAGCGTATTCTAAACCTTCTAATATTGGTATGGTGGCCTCTTCAGCAACATCAAATGGTTCTGCAAACCAATCATATGGAGCAGGGGTTGTTTGGACAAAGAGTTTTGATAGTTTTTTTAAAAAGAAGAAAAAAAATAAAAAATCTGCAGAGAAAAACGTCGTATCAAAAAATGATTCTGTGAAAATAGAAGCTAAATAAGTGCTAATTTTTTAATGATTTATATCATGCATGTTAATAATTGTTAATATTCCTTATTGAATCAATACTTAAATATTTTTTTTTAATTTTGTAAAAAATTTATTAAAACATTAAAATTAAATATAATTATTCAAAGATATGGAATATCAATTAGATGAAATAGACAAAAAGATTCTTGATTTTTTAGTAGAAAATACAAGAATGCCTTTTACGGAGATTGCAAAACAAATGGATGTTTCTGCAGGTACAATTCACGTAAGGGTTAAGAAAATGGAGGATGCAGGTATAATTTTAGGTTCTTCTCTTAATATAGATTATGGAAAATTAGATTATCACTTCACAGCTTTTATTGGTATTTTACTTACAAAATCTAACCGTACACAAGAAGTTTTAAAAGAACTTTCTACTATCCCTAATGTTGTGGAAGCAAGTGTAATTTCTGGTAAATACAATATTTTCTGTAAAGTAAGAGCTAAAAATACTGAAGATGCTAAGAGAATTATCTATCAAATAGACGATATACAAGACGTTATGAGAACAGAAAGTATGATCTCTATGGAAGAATTCTTAAGCGACAAAAACAGATTAATCAACGCTATTTCTATCTAAGAAATTCGTTTAATTATCATAAAAAACTTACGGAATTCTTCGTAAGTTTTTTTTATTTTTAAAACATGGAAGAAAACTACTTTGGAGAAAGCTCCAAAAAAACTAAAGGATTTATAATTGCTCTTATAATTATGCTTTTAAGCATTGGCTTAAGCGTGAATACAGATTTGGCTCAATTTTCAGAGCACGAACAAGTCAATATTCCATTATGGTTTTTTTATATCATTTTTGGGTTGGATCTATTAATGATTGCATGCGTTGCTCTTATTTACTATTACAGAAAAATTGGTGTTTTCTTATTTCCGGTTATCGTTTTTGGACATTTGCTAATGAATAGCTTTTATCTCTCTACCGTTCGCTATTCAGATTTCAATTTACTGTTTGTGTATTTTATGGCCATTTTATTCGTGACCATTCCACGTTGGAAATATTTTAAATAAATGAGATAGATGTTGTTTCTGTTATTCTTGTGATGATAGAAATTACATGTCTATTCTACTAATAAAAAAACGAGCTTTTGCTCGTTTTTTTATTATGTATTTTTGAGAAAAAGACTAAAAATTTTATTAGATTCTCTCAATATCAGCACCAATTGCTTTTAATCTACCATCAATGTTTTCATACCCTCTGTCGATTTGCTCAATATTGTGAATTACAGATTTTCCTTCTGCCGAAAGAGCTGCTATTAAAAGGGCATTTCCTGCTCTAATATCTGGAGAAACCATTGTTGTTCCTCTTAATGGAGTTTCATGGTCTAACCCAACTACAGTTGCTCTATGTGGATCGCAAAGGATAATTTGAGCACCCATATCAATTAATTTATCAACGAAGAACAATCTGCTTTCAAACATTTTTTGGTGAACCAAAACGGTTCCTTTGGCTTGTGTAGCAACTACTAAAATTATAGAAAGTAAATCTGGCGTAAAACCTGGCCAAGGCGCATCGGAAATGGTTAAAATAGATCCGTCTATAAATTTTTGAATTTTATAATTCTCCTGTGAAGGAATGTAAATATCATCGCCTCTTTGCTCCAATTGGATTCCTAATTTTCTAAAAGTATCTGGGATAATTCCTAATTGATTCCAATTAACATTTTTAATGGTGATTTCAGATTTTGTCATGGCTGCAAGACCAATCCAAGAGCCTATTTCCACCATATCCGGCAACATAGTGTGTTCAGTTCCATGTAAACGGTCCACTCCTTCAATGGTTAATAAATTAGAACCAATACCAGAAATATTAGCGCCCATTCTTCCTAACATTTTACAAAGTTGTTGCAAATAAGGTTCACAAGCGGCATTGTAAATTCTAGTTTTTCCTTTTGCTAAAACCGCGGCCATTACAATATTTGCAGTTCCCGTTACGGAAGCTTCTTCCAAAAGGATGAATTTTCCTTTCAGTTCTTTGGAGGTAAGGCTATAATATTGTTCATTATCATCATAAAGAAATTCAGCTCCTAATTCTACCAAGCCTTGGAAATGGGTGTCTAATCTTCTTCTTCCAATTTTATCTCCACCAGGAGTTGGCATATAAGCTTCGCCATATCTTGCTAACATTGGACCTAATAACATAATAGAACCTCTGAGTTTTGCACCATCTTTTTTAAATTCAGAGGATTTAAAATATTCAAAGTTTACATTATCAGCCTTAAAAGAATAATCACCTTTTCCGTTTTTGGTAACGGTAACTCCTAGGTCTTTAAGGATTTCTATCAGTCTGTTAACATCATGAATATCGGGGATGTTTTTTATTCTTACTTCTTCATCTGTTAAAAGTACAGCACAAAGTATCTGCAAAGCTTCATTTTTGGCACCTTGAGGAGTAATTTCGCCACTTAATTTTTTTCCACCACGTATTTGGAAAATCCCGCTCATTATTTTCTATGTTTGAAGTTATTATTATGTCTTTTCTTATTGTTCCCTTGGTTTTTACCGTTGTTGTTTTTATTATTTCTGTTATTGCTAGAATAATAAATTTTACTTTTCTCTAAAGAATCTATATTGGTAAGATCCAAACGGTTTTCTGAAAGTTCTTTTAAATGCCTAAAAATAACATCATCACTTACATGTTCTTTGTTATAAACATTGTAAGATTTTTTCATGTTGTTGGCTATAACTTCTATTAAAGCTTCTTTTTCATCACCTTCACTCAGTTCAATTGCTTTTTCAATGAGTTGAAGAATACTTTTTCCGTAAAATTTAAAATCACCCTGAAGTTTTGGATACTCCATTTTTTTAGGTTTCTGAAGAAGATCTTCTGGGGTAGGTGTTGGATAAGGAGAATCAACATCTAAATCATAATTCGCTAAGATAAATAAGTGATCCCAAAGTTTATGTTTATAGTTTTCTTCGTCTCTCAATTGGGGGTTTCTTTGCCCCATGAAGTCTATAATTGCTGTAGCCATTTCGTTGCGCTCTTCTTTGGTAGGAAGTTCCATGCAACGTTCTACTAAAGACTGCATTATTCTGCCATATTCAGGCATATTGAGATGTGTACGACTTGTGTTGTATTCCATAATTGCAAATATAGAAAAATAAGAAGAGGAATAGCGCGTATTATCTGCTGTAGATTGTTAATTTTTAGCCAAACTATAAAAAATTAAGAAAGAAATTTTTTACGATCTTTTTCTGTGGGAATTACACATTGTTGTGGAGCTAAAGAATGTCTTTTTTTTGCAATAGCATCATATATTTTATCCCCTAAAAAACTGGGAAATACATTCAGATGAGCTAATAATGAATATTGTTTGCCCAAAATTTTAACAATTTTTGTGACCGCTTGAGATTTAATTAAATAAAACGAATTGGGCTTCCAGAGATAAATGGTATTAAAATCTTTATTTTCTAATCCTCTTTCTTTTAGAAATGTTTGTCCAAACTCTGATTGTAGCGATGCAAACAAAAAATCGTCTTTTGTGTCGTGCTTCAAAATCCATTGCACCCATTGATTACAAAAACCACAGTCGCCATCATAAAAAATAATGTGTTTGTGAGAAATAGTATTTACAATGGAGGTTTTCATTTAGTAAGTATTAGCATTTGAAGTTTCGAAATGGATTTTTTTAAAATATTCAATTAATAGCTTTTTGTTTTCTGGAGATAATTTAGCTTCTGAATGTCCTAAAATATATGATTCCAAAGGCATTTTATCCTGTTCTATCATTTCTACAGTTTCTTCAAGTTTATGAATTTGTTTTTTAGGTTCATAAGTGGAGAAAGTAGAAAAGTTAAGATGTTTTCTCCCATCATCAATGTGGTGTTTTAAAAACCATGCAGCTGGTTGTACATTGGAATACCAAGGATAAACTGTTTCGTTGGAATGACAATCGTAACATGAAGTTCTAATAATGTTAGCAATATTTTCTGGCGGATTTTTAATCTTTAAAAAATCCATTCCTTCATTTGTTGGCGGATTGGTTTTATCTATTCTGAAAAATTGTAAAATAATAAATATCATTACCAATGCGATAAGAACCTTTTTCATACTTTTTAATTTTCGATAGTGAAGTTAATGAAATTTTCAACATATCACTACAAGGATAGACTGTGATTTATTTTTGAATCTTTATAATTTTAAAAATCATATATTTGCAAAAATTTTTGGGCTCAGAAGGACTGAGTTACCCATTCTTAACATTTTGATTAACAGAAAACTAAAAAAGTTAATTGAAGAGAAACAAAATTTTATGAGCAATCTTGTAGCCATTGTCGGCCGTCCAAACGTAGGAAAATCCACTTTATTTAACCGTTTATTAGAGAGAAGAGAAGCTATTGTAGATTCTACAGCAGGTGTTACCAGAGATAGACATTATGGTAAATCTGACTGGAATGGTGTAGATTTTACGGTGATAGATACTGGTGGTTATGAAGTAAATACCGAAGATATTTTTCAGGAAGAAATCTCAAAACAAGTTCAGTTGGCTATAGATGAGGCTACTTCTGTTATCTTTATGTTGAATGTGGAAGAAGGCCTTACCGACACAGATCAAGAGATTTTTGAAATGCTTCGTAGAGCTAACAAAAAAGTATATATTGTTGTAAATAAAGTAGATTCTTCAAAAGAAGAACTGGCAGCAACAGAGTTTTATCAATTAGGAATTGAAAAATATTATACTTTATCTTCTGCAACAGGTTCTGGAACTGGCGATTTATTGGACGATGTGGTTGCAGATTTCCCAACAGCAGAATACAAAGATCCTTTTGAAGGCTTACCAAAAATTACCATTGCAGGGAGACCAAACGTAGGAAAATCCACACTTACCAATGCTTTGTTGGATAACGAAAGAAATATTGTTACCAATGTTGCAGGAACTACCAGAGATTCTATCCAAAGTTTATACAATAAATTTGGACATGAATTTGTGTTGGTGGATACAGCAGGTATGAGAAGAAAATCTAAAGTTTCTGAAGATTTAGAATTCTATTCTGTAATGCGTTCTGTAAGAGCCATCGAAAATTCCGATGTTGTTATCATCATGGTGGATGCAACTTTGGGTTGGGAATCTCAAGACATGAGTATTTTTGGAATTGCCCAAAGAAACCGTAAAGGGATTGTAATTCTTGTTAACAAATGGGACTTGGTGGAAGATAAGCAAACCAATACCATGAGAGATTTTGAAGCTGGAATTAAACATAAATTAGGCCAGTTTTCTGATGTTCCAATTCTTTTTGTTTCAGCATTAACTAAACAAAGAATTTTAAAAGCTGTTGACGTAGCTATGGAGGTTTACGAGGACAGAAAGAAGAAAATTAAAACTTCTAAACTGAACGAAGTGATGCTTCCTATCTTCGAGAACACACCGCCGCCAGCAATTAAAGGAAAATATATTAAGATTAAATATTGTGTACAATTACCAACTCCAAGTCCGCAATTTGTATTTTTCTGCAACTTACCACAGTATGTAAAAGAGCCTTACAAAAGGTTTGCAGAAAACCAATTGAGAAAAGAATTTGGTTTTACGGGAATTCCTATTGAAGTATATTTCAGACAGAAATAAAATTTTATAATTAAATAATTTTAAAATGTGGTAATTAATTTTATCACATTTTTTTTTTTTTTGACTATTTCAATTTTATTTGTGTTTTTATTCGAAATTCTTTGCCGAGTCTTGGTTATAAAAAATAATAGCTTTCTTAGTTTTAAAAATTCAAATTTTCTTACTTTTGAAAAGTTAATTTCAGGATTAAATATAACTGATTGTCCGTAATTCGTCATAATTAAAAATTTTGTGTTTCTTCGCTATGTGAAACGACTTTGCGAACCTTAAAACCAGTGAGTATTTAAAAAAAAATTGCGGACGTTGCGTTAAAATAAAACGTTATAATGAATAACGGATATTCAATAAATCTAATAATTCAAAATCATCCCAAATATGATTAGCATTCTTTCAGAAAATTTTTCACTTGTCCATTCTTGGATTAACGATTTGCGAAATATAGAAGTGCAAAACGATAGAATGAAATTCCGTAGAAATATGGAAAGAATTGGTGAAATTGCAGCCTTCGAAATCAGCAAGCATTTAGAGTACAAGGAAGTGGAAATTACAACGCCTTTGGATAAAATTACATCTAAAGAAATTTCTGTACAACCCGTTATTACTACTATTTTAAGAGCGGGTGTTCCTTTGTTTCAAGGGGTTTTAAATTATTTTGATAAAGCAGATTGCGGTTTTGTAGCTGCTTATCGTAAACACGATGCCAACGATTATTTCTCTATAAAACAAGATTATCTTACTTGTCCGAATATTGAAGATCGTCCTTTAATAGTTGCAGATCCTATGTTGGCCACTGGAGCTTCTTTAATAGAAGCCATAAAAGATTTATTAACCAACGGCGAGCCTTCTCAGGTACATATTGTTGCAGCTATTGCTTCTCAGCAAGGTGTAGAAACCATTAGAAAAGCTTTTCCTAATGCATATCTTTGGTTGGGAGTTGTGGATGAGAGTTTAACCTCTAAAGGCTATATTTCTCCAGGTTTAGGAGATGCCGGAGATTTGTCGTACGGAGAAAAATTGCAACGATGAAATATTTTAAATGATAAAATAAAAACTTATGGACTTCAATAAGTTTTTTTAATTTAGATTAAAATTAGTAGGATGGAAAATTATTTAGAAATTAATAAAAATTCTTGGAATGCCAAAGTAGAACTTCATTTACAATCGGAGTTTTACTTTGTAGAAGAGTTTTTGAAAGGAAGAACCTCTTTAAATTCCATTGAATTGGATATTTTAGGTGATATTTCGGGTAAGAAAATCTTGCATTTACAATGTCATTTCGGTCAAGATAGTATTTCGCTTTCAAGAATGGGAGCAGAAGTTACAGGAATTGATTTGTCTGATAAAGCTATAGATGAAGCGAAAAAATTAGCAGAAAAATGTGGAACCAATACACAATTTATCTATTCTGATGTTTATAATTTGCCCAATTTTTTAAATGAAAAATTTGATATCGTTTTTACCAGTTATGGAACTATTGGTTGGCTTCCCGATATGGACAAATGGGCAGAAGTCATCTCACATTTCTTACAACCCAATGGTAAATTTATAATGGCGGAATTTCATCCCGTGGTTTGGATGTTTGATGACGATTTTAAAGAAATAGGTTATAATTATTTTAATGATGGTGCTATTGTAGAAACTTTTGAAGGAACTTATGCAGACCGAAAAGCGGACCTTAAGCAAGAATATGTAAATTGGAACCACGGTTTAGCTGAAGTTTTACAAGCATTGCTCAATAACAATTTGAATTTGAAAACCTTCAAAGAGTTTGATTATTCGCCTTATGCATGTTTTAAAAACGTTGAAGAATTTGAAAAAGGTAAATTTAGAATTCCTCATTTGGGAAATAAAATTCCGATGGTTTATGCGTTAGAAGCAATAAAAAATCCAAACTAAATTTAGTTTGGATTTCTTTTGTTAATTATGAATGTTAAATAAACTGTTTTTACTTCACAGTATCTTCTACTTTGTTTTGTACTTTGTTAGCGGTTTCTTCAACCTTAGTTTGTACCTGAGAAGCTACTTCATTTACTTTATTTTTAGCTTCATTTCCCCATTTATTTAAATTGTCTTTTGCTGTGTTTATTTTATCTTTTACAGCTTGTTGTTCTTCTGGAGTAGATTTTTTGTATTTCCAATACGCTAAAGCCCCCAAACCAAGTAGTGCTAATAAGCCATTTGTTTTATTACCCATGATTTTGATGTTTGTTTATGTTAATATTAAAATTTGTTATTTGTGATAATGTAAAATACATGCCAAGCTAATTCTTGATAGTATTAAAATTATGTTAAATTTAATACTTTAATTGAAAACATCAAAGTTATTTCCGTTAAAACTTGCGAAAACGATTGTTGGATAAGAGTCCTGATGGAATATATTTCCATTACTGTCAATTCCAATAGCTCCAGCAAATCCATCTATCTCTTTCAATTCTGTAAAAGTTTTCTGAAAAGCGTCTTCAATGCTCATTCCGTCTGTAACTCTGGTGACAATTTTTGCAGCTGTGGCATTGCTTACAATATCTTCACCAACACCCGTACAACTTACTGCACAGAAATTATTAGCAAAATTTCCGGCTACCGTGGCAGAATCTGATATTCTTCCAGGAATTTCAAAACCTTTTCCACCAGTTGAAGTGGCAACCGCTAGCTTTCCATTTTTATCCATGGCTACACAACCCACGGTTCCTTTTCCACCATTCTTTAATTTCTCCTCATATTCTCTTCTGCGTTGAGGAATTTCCGTTGAATAATCTTCGAAACCATTTTCAGTAGCAAATTTTTTAGCGCCTTCATCACCTAAAACTCTATCATCCATATTTCTGAGTTCCTTTGCTACTAAAATTGGATTTTTTACATTTTTAATATTAATGACACCGCTTAATTTTTGAGTTTCAGCGTCCATTATAGCTGCACTCATGCGAATAACACCGTCACTTTGTATTTGAGAACCAATTCCAGCATTAAAAAGTGCATCATCTTCCAATAAAGAAACTGCAAAAGCTACGGTATCATAAGCAGAATGACTTTGCATGTATTCAAAAGATTTTTGTGCAATATTTTTTAAAGCCTCTTGTTTAGCGGTTTTTACTTCATGGCTTTGGTCACTTTCAGAGAAAAATCCACCGTGGATAATCAATTTCATATTTTTGGGTTTGTTTTGACTAAAATACATAAAAAAAGTGAAGATTGTTCTTCACTTACTTATCTTGTGGGATGGGATTGTATTGGGAATTTACAATGGTCATTTCTTTTGTCTTAAGATCGTAAAAATCGTTTACCGACATTACATTCACCACCATATGATCAATAGAAATAGGTTCTCCTAAATTTACATTCGTAAGATTGGTATCTTTTATAAATCTTCCATCCACCAAAATTACAAGTCCAGAACCCACTGCTGTCATTACATCGTTATGAATAAATAAACCAGTGTCTTCTCCTAAACCAATACCTAAAGTTCTAGGATTATTTACAACTGCTTGGAAAAGTCTTCCCATTCTTCCTCTTTGTACAAAATGGGTGTCTATGGTTACATTGTCTATTAAACCTAAACCTTGAGTCATTTTAATTTCACCTTTTAAAAGTGATTCAGTGCTAGATCCTTGGTAAATCATGTTTTCTGAAGCTGCGGCAGCTCCTGCAGAAGTTCCTGAATAAATAAATTCGGTCTCTTGATATTTTTGAAGAATAGCATCATGGAATCTCGTGCCTCCTAAAATTGAAGTTAATCTCAACTGATCTCCACCAGTAAACATTACCACATCTGCAGCATTTGCACGTGCTAGAATAGCATCAGAATTGGCTTCTTCTCTGGTATGTATATCTAGAATGTTTACATTTTTAGCTCCTAAAAACTCAAAAGCTTTTTTATATTCTGGCCCTACAATTTGAGGAATTTGCGATGCTGTAGTAACTACTTCAATTACAGAATCTCCCTTAAGTTTAGATTCATTAATGATTTTTCTTAAAATTCCTCTTTCGAAGAAATTAAGATTTTTTTCAACATTTTGGTCGTAATCAGTTTCGGAAAAACTTCCTTTGTTTACCGCACCACCAATAATAATTAATTTTCCTACTGGTTTCATAGTTTGCAAATTTAGTAAATTAATTAATTGTGAATTAATTATGAATCAATTAATGTATCTAGTTTATCTTTTAACTTAATAGAAAATTTTAATATTTTTTTTCGATTCTATAAAAAAATATAATTGGAATATTATCTTTTCTATTATCTTTGATAGAATTGAAAAAAAACAGGTATGAAAATTGATAAGATTCAGGCTTTAAGAGGCCCTAATATATGGAGTATTAGAAGAAAGAAATTAATACAAATGCGGTTGGATTTAGAGGAGCTTGAAGAATTCCCTACCAATAAGATTGATGGATTTAGAAAAAGAATTGAAGATTTGTTGCCTTCATTACAAAAACATCGTTGCTCGGAAGGACATGAAGGTGGTTTTTTTCATAGGGTAGAAATGGGAACATGGATGGGGCATGTTATAGAACATATTGCTTTAGAAATTCAATCTTTAGCGGGTATGGAAACAGGTTTTGGAAGAACTAGAGAAACTAAAACTCCGGGGGTTTATAACGTTGTTTTCAATTATATTGAAGAAAATGTCGGTATTTATGCTGCTGAAGAATCCGTGAAAATTGCTCAATCTTTAGTGGACAACTTACCTTATGATATTAATGCTTGTGTTCAAAAATTAAAAGAGATTCGTGAAAATGAAAGACTCGGTCCATCCACAGGAAGCATTGTAGATGAGGCTGTTTCTAGAAATATTCCTTGGATAAGATTAGGGAAGAATTCACTTGTACAATTAGGTTATGGAGTGAATCAGCAGAGGTTTCAAGCGACTATAACAGGAAGTACAAGTTCTATTGCGGTAGATATTGCATGTAATAAACAGCTTACCAAAAAAATGCTTGAAGGAGCTGCTATTCCAGTTGCTAATGGCGGATTGGTGGTAGATGAAGAAGATTTAAAAAATGTTATCCGAAAAGTTGGCTATCCAATTGTTTTGAAGCCTTTAGATGGAAATCATGGTAGAGGACAATCTATTAATGTTAACGATTGGGATTTGGCTGTTGAAGGATTGAAAAGAGCGCAAACAGTTTCCAAAAAAGTGATTGTTGAGAAATTTATTACTGGATACGATTTTAGAGTTTTGGTGATTAATAATAAGTTGGTAGCTGCAGCTAGAAGAGTTCCGGCTCATGTTTCGGGTGATGGTGAAAGTAATATTCAACAACTTATTGATAAAGAAAATGAAGATCCGAGAAGAGGATATGGACATGAAAATGTTCTTACTGAAATTCTTGTAGATAAAGATACGGAGGATTTATTGCTGAAACTCGGTTATAACTTGTCAACGGTTCCTCAGAAAGGAGAAATTGTTTATTTAAAATCTACAGCCAACCTTTCTACGGGTGGGACTTCTATTGACGTTACAGATATGATTCATCCTGAAAACATTGTGATGATGGAGCGGATCTCTAAAATTATAGGCTTGGATGTATGTGGAGTAGATATTATGGCGGAAAACCTTACTCAACCCCTCAAAGAAAGTGGAGGAGTAATTCTTGAAGTGAATGCTGCTCCAGGTTTCCGTATGCACCTTGCTCCAAGTGAAGGTCTCCCAAGAAACGTTGCGGCGCCAGTTGTAGATATGTTGTATCCACAAGGAAAACCATGTAGAATTCCTATTATTGCCGTAACGGGGACTAATGGTAAAACAACAACCACTCGATTAATTTCACACATTGTAAAAAATAATGGTTATCGAGTTGGTTTTACAACATCAGATGGAATTTATATTCAAAATACCATGTTGTCTCAAGGAGATACCACAGGACCTATTTCTGCAGAATTTATTCTTAAAGATCCAACAGTGGAATTTGCGGTTTTGGAAACTGCAAGAGGAGGGATTTTGCGTTCAGGTTTAGGTTTTTCTTATTGTGATATTGGGGTTCTTACTAATATAAAAGAAGATCATTTAGGGTTGAATGATATTCATAATTTAAAAGATTTAACTCGTGTTAAAAGAGTGGTATTAGATGCTGTTAAAAAAGATGGTTGGTGCGTTATAAATGCGGATGATGATTATTCAATGAGGCTTTCAACGGATTTACAGTCCAAAGTTGCTTTATTCAGTCTTGATGAAAACAATCCACATATTGAAAAATACGCTAAAGAAGGAAAAATAACCTGCGTTTTTGAAGATGGTTTTGTTACGATTAAGAAAGGAGATTGGAAAATTAGAGTGGCGAAAGTACATAGTATTCCAATTACAATGGAAGGTAAAGCTAAATTTATGATTGCTAATGTTTTGGCAGCTACTTTGGCAGCTTATCTTCATGGTTTTGAAATTGAACATATCGCAAATTCACTTCGAACTTTTATACCAAGTGCACAGCTTACCCCTGGAAGATTAAATATTTTTAAGTTTAAAAGCTTTAAAGTGATGATTGATTTTGCTCATAATCCATCCGGCTATGAAGCTATTGAAGATTATTTGAAGAATGTTGAATCCCCTAAAAAAATAGGAATTATTTCTGGTGTGGGAGATCGTAGAGATGAGGATATTAAAGACTGCGGGAAAATTGCAGGTAGAATGTTTAACCATATTATTATTAGAAACGAAAGGCATTTGCGTGGGCGAACAGAGGAGGAAATTAATAATCTGATTATTGACGGAATTCATGAAAGTGAGAATGAAGTAACTTACGAAATTATTCCAAAAGAAATTGATGCACTTAAACATGCTATTGGAATGGCGGAAGAGGGAACATTTATTACAGCTCTTAGCGATGTAATTTCTAATGCAATAGATTTGGTGCAAGAGTATCTAACCAAAGAACTTTTGGATGAATCAATAACGAAATAATTAATTAATCATTGAATTCTAGAGTATTATGAGTTAAAATAAAAGTTGTTTACTTAATTGGAAAGCAGTAAATGGTAAAATAGTGGAGTGTTTTCAAAATAATAACAATCTTATTAACAGTTGTAAATGAATATAAATTGTGCGTAAATTAGATTACTAAATAAAAACATGAAAACATGAAAACTAAAAACAGATTATTTATAAAATCAGTTCTTATGCTCTCGGCTTTATTTTTTTTAAGTTGTAGCTCAAGCGATAAGAAAGAAATCGACCATTCAAAAAACATTGTAGTTTTGGTGAAATATAAAACGCAGCCTTTAAAAGAAAAAGATGCAGTTTTCGCTTTAAACCAACTCATTGAAGAGGTGAAGAAAGAACCACACTTTGTGAATATTAAACTTCATATTGATTCAAAAGATGAAACCAATATTCTTCTGTATGAAGAGTGGAATGATGCATCGTATTACAACTCAAAACATTTGCAATCCAATCATCTGCAAAAATTTATTCTTGATTCAAGAAACTTTCTTGCAGGACCCCCAGAAATTTCATTTTGGAAAGTAGAAAAAGAGTTTTAATAATTGTCAATTAAGCTTATTCAGTTTAAGTGAACATTTTAGAATAAAAAAAAGACTAAGCCGAAAAGTTTGGTCTTTTTTATTTAAGATGTTTAATTTTTTTTAAAATTTCATCTGCATAATCTTGTTGGTTACTTTTTATATTTGTATTACTTTTGCTAAATGCGTTTCCTGAAATTTTTTGTAGTAATTGCCGCTGTCATAGTGGGACTATATACACTTTCCATGTATTATTTTGTGGAAGAGAGTAAGGATTTTAAGGTGGAGAAAGAAATAGACTATCCCTTAAATGAGGTTTTTACGCAGTTTAACAATCTTCAAAATTTTACACGTTGGAATGATTATTTTGCGAGTTCCAAAACGATGGATGTAGACTATTACCTGCCTTATGAAGGGCAAGGAAGCAGCATGAGTTTTTTAGATAAAGTAACAGGGAAGGAAGGTGAGCTTTTTATCCGTTACGAAAATCCTCTTAAAAGTTTACGCTATCAACTTTTTGAGAAAGAAAATGAAAATCCATCGCTTATCGATGTGAAATTTACACCTGCTGGAGAAACCAAAACCAAGGTAATTTGGATGGTTCATACCCCAAAACTTTCCGTTTGGAAACGTGCAGAAAATCTATGGACTGAAGATCGTTTTGTTGAAAACCTGGACAAAAGCATGGTGAACCTTAAAAATCTAATGGGGAACAAAGTAGCCAAAGCCAATCTTGCGTCGAGTATTAAATATGATACTTTAATGGTGGAAAAAGAAGATGGACAGTTGTTACTAGGGATTAATGTGAGTACATCCAATAAAAAAGATGCCCTTTTCAGAAATGTTCTTATGAACTATAATAAAGTCTTCAATTTTGTGGCGATGGATCTGGGGAAGACAGAAGACGAATTTGGATATCCAGTTCTTGTTACCAACTCAGGGAATTTTAAAGATAAAGAAGTTTCTTATTTCTTGGGAGTTCCTCTTTCAAAAAGACTGGGAGTTTCGGATAATAATTTCAGTTTCAGAACCCTTAATTCTTCAGAAATGTATGTGGTTTACTATAAAGGTCAATATGTTAACAGAGTAAAATCCATTCAGCAACTCTTACAAAAGGCTAAAAAAGATGAAATGAGAACAGGAGATCTTCAGCAAACCTTTTTAGAGCCGCCTTTGGAAGATGGTAGTGTAGTTCTTAAACTTTCTTTACCTGTTTTCAAATAACAAAAAGGTAATGAGAGTCATAGTTTTTTTTAATGAATTGTGAACCACTACATCGGTTTTTTTTATTACATTTGAAGATTATTTTTACTAACAAATTTTACTAATAGATAAACTGTAATAATGGACAGATTTTCATTCCTAAACGCAGCTCATTCTCAGTTAATTGAGGACTTATACCAACAATATTTAAAATACCCAGATTCTTTGGAGCCATCATGGAAAGCATTCTTCCAAGGCTTCGATTTTGCTATAGAAAACTATAGTGATGAGGATATCTCTGCTCTTATTTCTTCATCTCAATCTCCAGTTCAGCAAATGTCTCAAGCTGCTGCGGGTAGTGAAGTGTCTGAACATATTAGAAAAGAATTTAAGGTGGTAAACCTTATTGAAGCTTACAGAACAAGAGGCCATTTGTTTACAAAAACCAATCCTGTAAGAGCAAGAAGAAACTATGCACCTACTTTGGATATTGAAAATTTTGGACTTTCAGCTGCAGATTTGAACACGAAATTTGATTCTGCTATCCAAATTGGAATGAAAGCACCTGCCACACTACAGCAAATTATCGATAGATTGAAACACATCTATTGCGAGTCTATTGGAGTAGAGTATATGCATATTAACAATGTTGAAGAGAAAAAATTCATCATTCAATGGTTGCAAAAAACAAACAACCATGCTACGCTTTCAGCTACAGAAAAAACAGAGATTTTATTAAAACTTAATCAAGCTGTTGCTTTCGAAAATTATCTTCATACCAAATTTGTAGGTCAAAAAAGATTCTCTTTGGAAGGCGGTGAAGCTTTAATTCCTGCTTTAGATCAACTTATTACAAGATCTTCTCAACTTGGAGTAGATGAGGTGGTTTTGGGAATGGCTCACAGAGGAAGATTAAACGTACTTACTAATATTTTTGGTAAGTCTTACAAACAAATTTTCTCTGAATTTGAAGGTAAAGAATTTGAAGAAGATGTATTCTCTGGTGATGTTAAATATCATTTAGGAGCATCTAAAAAAATTAAAACAGCTTCAGGTGAAGAAGTTGCCATTAATTTAACACCTAACCCATCTCATCTTGAAACGGTGGCAGCTTTAGTAGAGGGTATTTCTCGTGCTAAAGTAGATGATAAATATAAAGATTTCGGAAAAGTTTTACCTATAGTTATTCATGGTGATGGTGCTTTAGCTGGACAAGGAATTGTGTACGAAATTGCACAAATGATGACTTTGGAAGGTTACAGAACTGGCGGTACAGTGCATATTGTAGTAAATAATCAGGTGTCATTTACAACCAATTATACAGACGCTAGATCTTCTATTTATTCTACAGATATTGCTAAAGTTACAGATTCTCCTGTGATGCATGTAAATTCGGATGATGTAGAAGCTGTAGTTCACGCTATCCGTTTTGCTTCAGATTATAGAGCTACTTTCGGTAAAGATGTATATATTGATTTGTTAGGGTACAGAAAATATGGTCATAACGAAGGGGATGAGCCAAGATTTACACAGCCTAATTTATATAAATCTATCTCTAAACACCCTAATCCAAGAGAAATTTATAAAGAGAAATTAATCAAGGAAGGAGTGGTTTCTGATGAGGTTTTAAAGAAAATGGAACTAGATTTCAAAGCACTTTTAGATAAAGACTTTGACGCTTCTAAGGAAATTGAAAAAAATACAATGGATTTGTTCATGTCTGATGACTGGACCAACTATCCAAATCCTAAAAAAGGAGCCATGTTACAAGAGGTTGATACCAAATTTAAATTGGATCAACTTAAAGAATTGGCCGTTAAAATGTCAACTCTTCCTGCTGATAAAAAATTCATCAATAAAATTACGCGTCTTTTCGATAACCGTTTAAAAGCTATTAATGCTAATTCTTTAGATTGGGCTTTGGGGGAATGGTTGGCTTACGCTACACTTCTTAATGAAGGGCATAACGTAAGAATTTCTGGTGAAGATGTGGAAAGAGGAACTTTCTCTCACCGTCACGCAGTGGTGAAAACTGAAGATACAGAAGAAGAATACATCCCATTAAGACACGTTTCTGAATCAAGATTTGATGTTTTTAACTCTCACCTTTCAGAATATGGAGTTCTAGGTTTTGATTATGGTTATGCAATGGCATCTCCTAATACATTAACTATTTGGGAAGCTCAGTTTGGTGATTTTGTAAATGGTGCTCAAATTATTGTTGATCAATATTTAGTAGCTGCAGAAGAAAAATGGAAAATCCAAGATGGTTTGGTAATGTTACTTCCTCATGGTTTTGAAGGGCAAGGAGCAGAACACTCTTCAGCTAGATTAGAAAGATTCTTAACGCTTTGTGCGAACGATAATATTACTGTAGCTAATATTACTACACCAGCCAACTATTTCCATTTGTTGAGAAGACAAATGAAGTGGAAATTCAGAAAACCATTAGTGGTAATGACTCCAAAATCTCTATTGAGACATCCAAAAGTGGTTTCTCCACTAGAAGATTTCGCTAACGGAAGTTTCCAACCTATCTTAGACGATCCTACTGCAGATCCTAAGAAAATTGAAAAATTAGTGCTTTGTTCTGGTAAATTGTACTACGAATTATTGGCTAAAAAAGAAGAATTGAACTGCGAAAATATTGCATTAGTAAGATTTGAACAGCTGTATCCTCTTCAAACAGATAAAATCAATGAGATTTTTGAAAAATATTCTAACAGAAAAGATTTAGTTTGGGCTCAAGAAGAACCAGAAAATATGGGAGCTTGGACCTATATTTTAAGAAATTTCAGAGACACAGGAATTCAGGTGATAGCTCCAGTAATCAGTGGATCTCCAGCGCCTGGAAGTCATAAAATGTTTGAGAAAAATCAAAATCAAATCATCAATAGAGTTTTTGATCGAGAAGATGCTCCTACGCAAAGACCTGTTACTGCTTAATTAAATAAACTATATAAATTTTAAAATAAAAAATACTCAATATGTCAGTTTTAGAAATGAAAGTTCCTTCACCGGGAGAATCCATTACAGAAGTTGAAATTGCAACTTGGCTTGTAAAAGACGGTGATTACGTTGAAAAAGATCAGCCAATTGCTGAAGTAGATTCAGATAAAGCAACTCTTGAACTTCCTGCAGAACAAAGTGGTGTTATTACCCTAAAAGCAGAAGAAGGAGAAGTGGTACAAGTAGGACAAGTAGTATGCTTAATTGATATGGATGCTGCAAAACCAGAAGGTGCTGCTCCAGCTGCTGAAGCTCCAAAACAAGAGGCTCCAAAAGCTGCAGAACCTGTTAAAGTAGAAGCTCCAAAAGCTGCTGCTCCTACTACTTATGCTACAGGAACTCCTTCGCCAGCTGCTAAAAAGATTTTAGACGAAAAGGGTGTTGAGGCTTCTCAGGTTCAAGGAACGGGTAGAGACGGTAGAATTACTAAAACTGATGCTGAATTAGCTGCTGTACCTGCTTTTGGTTCTGCTCCAGCTGGTGGAAACAGAGGAACTACCACTACAAAACTTTCAGTTTTAAGAAGAAAAATTGCTGCAAGATTGGTTTCTGTAAAGAACGAAACAGCAATGCTTACTACTTTCAACGAGGTAGATATGTCTGAAATTTTCAGATTAAGAAAATTATACAAAGAAGAATTCGCGACTAAACATGGTGTAGGTCTTGGTTTCATGTCTTTCTTCACGAAAGCGGTTACTAGAGCTTTAGCCATGTATCCAGATGTAAATGCATCTATTGATGGCGATTTCAAAGTGAATTATGATTTCTGCGATATTTCAATTGCCGTTTCAGGACCTAAAGGTTTAATGGTTCCAGTATTGAGAAATGCAGAAAACATGACTTTCAGCGGTGTTGAAGCAAATATTAAAGATTTAGCTACTAAAGTAAGAGACGGTAAAATTACTGTTGATGAAATGACGGGTGGTACATTTACTATTACTAATGGTGGTACTTTCGGATCTATGTTATCTACGCCAATCATCAACCCACCACAATCAGCTATCTTAGGAATGCATAACATTATCCAAAGACCAGTTGCTGTGGACGGACAAGTAGTTATTCGACCAATGATGTATGTAGCAATGTCTTATGACCACAGAATTATCGACGGTAAAGAGTCTGTAGGATTCTTAGTAGCGGTAAAAGAAGGTATTGATAACCCTGTTGAATTACTATTAGGAGGTGATGAAAGAAAAGGTTTAGGTCTTTAATATCATCAAATACAATGAAGTTTATAATCTCGCCTACAAAAAGGCGAGATTTTTGTATCTATTAAAAAAACTATTGAAATGTTCTCAAAAATTACTTCTAATATTAAGGTGTCAGTGGTTCCTGAATATGATCCAAAGAACAGCTATCCGTCTGAGAACAGATATGTATTCAAATATTATATAACCATTGAAAACGTTGGAGATTTCGCTATCAAAATTCTTAAAAGAAAATGGTTGATTTTCGATACAGGATTTGGATATACAGAAATTATTGGTGATGGTGTTATTGGCTTAACGCCAGAGATTCTTTCCAGAGACTATTTTACCTATTTTTCGAACGTAATGTTGCGTTCTGGTGTAGGAAACATGAGTGGAAAATATCTAGTGAAAAATTTAAATACGGATGAAGACTTTGAAATAGATATACCTAAGTTTAACTTAGTTTCTCAAGTCTTGAATAATTAAATTTTCTTGATTAATTTGCTAATGAATTCCGTATTCAATTCATCATTTTCTGTTAGCATTAGTCTTTCAAATGCTAAAAGAGAAATTTTTGCACAAGCTTCAGCATCATCTCCCGCTCGGTGATGCTTAAATTGAATATTGTGATATTCCGCAAGACTTTTTAAGCCATATTTAGGAAGTTTCCATGATTTTTTTGCTAACTGAATGCTGCATATATAATCGAGCTTTGGTTTGAAAAGTCCATAATACTCCAAGCAACCTCTCAAAACACCCGCATCAAAACTTGCATTATGGGCAATCATCAGATTTCCATACAATAAATCTTCAATTTCATACCAAATTTCATCAAAAGAAGGAGAGTCTTTTACGTGTCCAGGTTCAATACCATGAACTGCAATATTAAATTTATTGAAATAAGGAAAGCTGGGTGGTTTTATCAACCATGTTTTGGTTTCTACAATCTCTGAATTTTCTACAATGCACAAACCAATTTCACAAGCAGAATTCTTCTCGTGTGTAGCGGTTTCAAAATCCAGTGCAACGAAATCCATTTTTTTATTTAGAGGTTAGATGTTAGAGCTAAGAGATTACTAATTACAGATTACCCATCATTCTATCGCTTTATTTTTTCAAGAAATGTTTAAATATTAACCATTTAGATTGATAAAAATCTTCCTTTTGATGTTTTTGTCTCAATTTCCATGTTTTTGAAGCTTGAGCATAAAACCCAAAATGTGATCTAACTACAGCCCATAAATGCGGAAAACCATTTTTTATTCCAAAATAAATCCCAGCAATTCCATCTAAACACAGTCGGAAAAAAATAAGCCAAATTAACTTTGGAAAAGGGAGGTTTTTCAACAACATTGAAAGGTTATTTCTAAAATTCAAATAGGTTTTTTGAGGGTTTTGTTTGTCTAATGTTCCTCCTCCTACATGATAAACAGTGGATTTCCCAGTGTAATATATTTTTCTTCCTGCATTAATAAGTCGCCAACATAAATCTATTTCTTCTTGATGAGCGAAAAATCTGTCATCAAAACCCTTTTGTTCCCAAAAATTCTTGGAACGTATAAAAAAACAGCAACCAGAAGCCCAGAAAATCTCCACTTCATCATTGTACTGACCTTTATCTTCTTCTACATCATCAAAAATTCTTCCCCTGCAATACGGATACCCTACATTATCAATCAATCCACCTCCAGCTCCAGCAAATTCAAATTTATTTTTGTCGGTGTAGGATAGAATTTTGGGTTGAATAGCAGCAATCTTTGGATTGGCGTCAAATAGGGTAATGATGGGATGGAGCCAATTACGGGTAACTTCTACATCTGAGTTTAAAAGGCAATAATATTTAGCATTTATTTTTTTTAACCCTTCATTATACCCCCCTGCAAAGCCATAATTTTTATCATTCCGAACAATACCAACACTTGGGAATTTGTTTTGTAAAAAATCTACCGAAGAATCTGTTGAAGCATTATCTATAACATAAATTTGAGCATCTTCAGAATATTGAAGAAGACTTGGTAAGAATTTTTCTAACCATTTCTGTCCGTTCCAATTCAAAAGTACAATGGCGGTGTCTTTAAAACTCATTTTGTTCTGTGTCTAAATGTTTAATGGAATTCTGATATTTCCATTTTCTATGGGACCAAAGATAATTGTCTGGTTTTTTATGAATAGTATTTTCTAAAAGTTTATGGAATTTTTTTACGACTTCAAACTCTACAAATCTCTCTCCGTCTGGGTAAATTCTATGATAATTTACTTGGTAAAAACCACGTTTTACCTTTTTCATTTCACAATAAACGAATATTAAATCCATTCTTGTTGCTAACTTATCATATCCAATAAAAGCGGGTGTATCCTGATTCAAAAATTTCAAACCATAATCAATATGTAAATGATGTGGTGTTTGGTCGGCCACAAACATATATACTGAATTACCGTTGTTTTTATTTCTGAAAATATGTCGGATGACTTCATTCGCTTCTAGTGCTTCATTACCAAATCTGTTTCTAATTTTTTTAATTTGATTTTCCCAGAATTCGCTATTTACTTTTCGGTAAACGGGATGACAGTGATCTTGTGGAATTACTTTAGCAAATGCATTAATCCATTCCCAATTAAAAACATGACCCGCTAACATAATAACATTTTTACCTTCTTTTTTAGCATCATGGAAAACTTCCTGATTAATATGCTGCATTCTCACCCTAGATTCGGTTTCGGAAATGGTGAAAGATTTTACGGTTTCTACCAAATAATCAGAAAAATTGTAATAAAAATCTTTTACAATTTCCTTTATTTCTTCTTCTGTTTTATGGGGAAAAGATTTTGTAATGTTTTCAGTAATTATTTTTTTTCTATACCCTATTAAATGGTAATTCATGAAAAAAATAACATCCGAAAAAAAGTAGAGAACCTTTAACGGAAGTCTAGAAATATGGAGTAAAATATTGATTAAAAAATTCATAAGACATGCAAATTTACGGATAATAAAAATTATGGTTTCATTTTTGTAAGATTTAATGTAATTTTATTTTTTTTAATTAATAATGAGAAAGAGACTATATACATTAGGATTATTATTTTTAATAGGAGGTTTTGTAAGTGCACAAGCAGAGGAAAAAGAGAAAAATGTTGTACAAACTGAAGCTCAGAAAAAAGCAGTTGAAGAAAAAGCTAAACTTCCTAAACCTTATAACTCTAAAGCTGATGCCGAAAAAGATATTGAAGACTTGGTGAAAAAAGCGCAGTCTGAAAACAAAAATATTATATTACAAGCAGGTGGAAATTGGTGTATTTGGTGTTTGAGATTCAATAATTTTGTGGAAACAACCCCTGAATTAAAAGAAATTGTAGATAAGAATTTTTTATACTATCACCTCAATTATTCTCCAGATAACAAAAACGAAAAAGTTTTTGAAAAATATGACAACCCAGGTGCAAAATACGGCTATCCTGTGTTTATAATATTAGACAAAAACGGAAAAATGATTCACGTTCAGAATAGTGCAGTTTTAGAAGAAGGAAAAGGCTACGGAATTGATAAAGCAAAAGAGTTTTTCAATTCTTGGAGTCCTAAATCATAAAAATAAAGAACGGTAGCAATACCGTTTTTTATTAGATTATTTTTTTAATAATGTTGAGTTTTTGTTCTGAATAAGGCGGATATTTAATATTGGGTTCTCCCCAATTGGCTTTTTTAAGAACAGGTTTCTCATGTGAAAAGTTTTTAAAACTATATTTTCCATGATAATTTCCCATTCCTGAATTTCCTATTCCTCCAAAAGGGAGTTTTTCATTGGCCAAATGCATTACGACGTCATTAATACAACCTCCTCCAAAAGAAACTTGCGAGGTAAATAAATCCATCTCTTCGGAATTATTACTAAATAAATAAGCAGAAAGAGGTTTTTCATGCCTTTGTATCTCATTTAAAGCATCACCAAAATTAGAATAAGTAAGAATTGGTAAAATAGGACCAAAAATTTCTTGTTGCATAATGTCATCTTCCCAACTCACAGGGTACATAACGCTAGGTTCCATATACAGTTCTTCTATGGAGTTTTTCCCACCATAAATGAGTTTTTTTTGATCAATTAAGTTTATAAGTCTATCAAAATTCTTTTTATTAATAATTCTTGTGTAATATTCAGATTTAGGATGATAATTATTGGTTTCAATTTGTTTTATTAAAATGTTGATGAATTTTTCTGTAATTTTATCATCTACTAAAATGTAATCAGGAGCAACACAAGTTTGACCTGCATTCAGAAACTTCCCCCAAACAATTCTTTTTACAGCAACTTCTATATTGGCGGTTTGAGTAACGATAACAGGTGATTTTCCTCCCAGTTCCAAAGTTACAGGAGTTAGGTTTTTGGCGGCAGCTTCGTATACGATTTTGCCCACAGAAGTGCTTCCCGTGTAAAATATTTTATCAAATTTTAATTGAAGTATTGTAGTTGTTTCTTCAATCCCTCCTTCAATTACTTTAAAATAGTGTTCATCAAAATTTTCATTAATCAATTTTGCAATGCAATTAGAAGTATTCAATGCAACTTCACTTGGTTTTAAAATACAAGTGTTTCCAGCTGCTAAAGATCCAACCACAGGAAGGAGTGATAGTTGAATGGGATAATTCCAAGCGCCAATAACCAGAATATTTCCTAAAGGTGTTGCGTAAATTTTACTGCTCCCAGGTAAATTTGCAAAATTGTTAGTGACAGATTTTGGTTTTGCCAGTTTGTGTAAATTTTTCAGGAAATAATTTATTTCTTTGTACAGAAGAGACAATTCTGTGGTATAGGTATCGAATTTCGATTTTCCAAAATCTTTGTAAATGGCTTCGTAGAACAAACTTTCATTTTCCTGAATCAAAGTTTTTAATTTTTGAAGCTGAGCTTTTCTAAAACTAATATCCTTTGTTTGATGGGTATTGAAAAATTCTTTCTGCTTAATGAGCGCTTCATTGAAATCCATACTAATAATGTTTAACCCAAATATAAAGGTTTCTGATGGTAAATAAAATATAAGAATTAATCCATGGCCATTACTAATATGCTTAACTTATTATTTTCTCCAGCTTTTAAAAGTTCCCAAGCAATGCTAGAAATGGTGTTACCTGTTGTAAAAACATCATCTATCAATAAAAAGTGGGTATTGTTTACTTTTTCATTAATGGAAAACATATTTTGAGTGTTATTTCTGCTTATTTTATTTTTCAATGCTTGAGCTTTAGAATAAAAATTTCTTTTGATGAGTTGATGGTTGCAAGGAATTTGATAATGATTAGAAATTTTGTCCGCAAATAAATGCAACTGATTGTAACCTCTTTGTTTTTGTTTTTTTGGATGCAAAGGAACAGTGACAATTTCTTTGGGTGAATTTTCTTCAAAATTCAATCTTTCAATAGTCCAATCAGCAATAATTTTTCCTATTTTTTCTCTTCTTTTGTATTTAAGTTGATGGATAATTTCTCTGCTCAAACTTTTTTCTTTAAAAATCATTAAAGCATAAGCATTTTCTATGGGGAATAAAGTTTTACACTTTCTTTTTAAATCATTGTCTTCATTAAAATCGAAATGTGAGAATTGTAAATGAGGAAAACAAATATTACAAATTAATTCGTTTTCATCGATAATTTCACTGCAATGAATACAGCGGTTGGGGAAGAGGAAGTCTATAATATTCATGTATGTTGTGTTTTCTGATTGAAGATAAGAAAAATCTTTTGTTTTTTTGGAGTTTCGGTGGCGAAGCCACCGAAACCTTTACAATTCAATTATTTCTAAGCCGTCAAAAATCTTTATCTTTGCATTATGATTCGCATTACCAAAATTTTTACGTTCGAAACGGCTCATGTCCTTTACAATTACGATGGAAAGTGTAAAAACATGCATGGACATTCCTATAAGTTATTTGTCACTGTAAAAGGAAAACCTATTAATGATTTAGAAAACTCTAAAAATGGTATGGTGGTAGATTTTGGAGACATAAAAAAAATTGTGAAGGAAGAAATTGTTGATATCTGGGATCATTCTGTTTTAGTGAATGCTCTTTCTCCTCATAAAGAACTGGGTAAAGGTTTGGAGCAGCAAGGTCATAAAGTTATTTATTGTGGTTTTCAACCCACTTGCGAAAATATGTTGTATGCTATTGCTTCAAAAATAAAATCTCGACTTCCACAAGATGTATCTTTAGCTTATTTAAAACTTCACGAAACCGAAAACTCTTATGGAGAATGGTTTGCAGAGGATAATTAGTATTAGAATCAAGAGCCAAGAATCAAGAGCCAAGAATCAAGATATTACTTGATAATAAATCTTTGTCCCTTTGTAGTTAAAAAAAACAATGACGAAAATTAATCTTCTTCACCATAAAAAAATCTATTTCGCTTCCGATCAGCATTTTGGAGCACCAACACCGGCTGAAAGTAAGATTCGTGAAGAAAAGTTCATCCGCTGGTTAGATGAAATTAAAAAAGATGCTCAGGTTTTATTTTTAATGGGTGATTTATTTGATTTTTGGCATGAATGGAAACATGTTGTTCCGAAAGGATTTATACGTGTTTTCGGAAAAATTGCTGAGTTGAAGGATTCAGGAATTGAAATTTATTTTTTTGTTGGAAACCACGATTTGTGGATGAAAAATTACTTCGAAGAAGAATTGGGTATTCCTGTTTATTTTGAGAAAAAACATTACGAGATTGCTGGTAAAAACTTTCTTTTAGCTCATGGTGACGGACTTGGACCAGGTGATAAAGGTTACAAAAGAATGAAGAAACTCTTTACAAATCCCGTTGCGCAATGGTTTTTTAGATGGCTTCATCCTGATATTGCTATGAAAATGGCGATTTATTTTTCCACCAAGAACAAAATGATATCTGGTGAAGAAGACAAAGAATTTTTAGGTGAAGACAAGGAATTTCTTATTATTTACTCCAAAGAAAAACTCAAAACTGAAAAAATTGATTATTTCGTTTATGGACATCGTCATTTACCAATGATAATAGATTTGGAAGGTAATGCAAAGCATATTAATCTTGGAGATTGGATTTCTTATTTTACTTACGGAATTTTTGATGGAAATGAATTTAAGTTAGAAACTTTTAGCTAAAATATAAAGATTTAATGAAGACGGATATTTTTAAAATTCAAACGGAAGAAGAATTCCGACAAGCCTGTTTGGAGACGTTCCGCTTTCAATACGAAAATGTGGAGGTTTATCGCAAGTTTGTAGACTATCTTAACATTCATCCTTTGGAAATAAAAGACATCGGTGATGTCCCGTTTTTACCGATTGAAATGTTTAAAAATCATTTGGTTTTAGATAAAAACCTAACAACAGATTTTTATTTCCAAAGTTCTGGAACAACACAGATGAATCGTTCCAAACACTATATTCCCAATTTAAAATTGTACGAAGAAAGCATAGCGAAAAGCTTTGAACAGTTTATTGGAAAACCAGAAGATTATATTTTTCTGGGCTTGCTTCCTAATTATTCTGAAAATCCACATTCATCTTTAATTTATATGATTGATTATCTGATGAATAAGTCAGGGAAGATTGAAAATGGATACTTTCTTTACAATCATCAAGATTTATTTGAAATATTAAACTCTATTCAAAATAAAAAAATATTGCTTTTTGGAGTATCCTTCGCTTTATTAGATTTTTTAGATTCAATTGAAACTCTGAATCTCTCACTTTCACAAACTTCCAATCTCACTATCATCGAAACAGGTGGAATGAAAGGACGTAAAGAAGAAATGACGAAAGATCAACTTCTTGGTATTCTTCAGCAAGGTTTTAAAACGGATAAAATTTATTCTGAATATTCCATGACGGAATTGCTTTCACAGGCTTATTCTTTAGGAAATAACGAGTATGAAAGTCCCCATTGGATGAAAATCTTAATCCGAAATACCGAAGATCCGTTTTCCAATGTAGAAGAAGGAAGAACGGGTGCTATTAATATTATTGATTTAGCGAATAAACATTCGTGTTCGTTCATTGCAACACAAGATTTAGGAAAAATTCAAAATGGAAAATTTCAAGTTTTGGGAAGGATAGACCATTCGGATATTCGTGGTTGCAGTTTATTGGTTTCTTAAAACAAAAATCCCCCTTTCAATGAAAGAGGAATGTTATTTTTTATAATTTAATTAAGCATTTACTTCAGCATCCGTTCTTTGAAGCAAAAATTTATAAATTAATCCACCAACAATAGCACCAGAAATTGGAGCCACCCAGAATAACCAAAGCTGTGCAAGAGCATTTCCACCTGTGAAAACAGCTTGAGAAAGAGATCTTGCAGGATTTACAGATGTATTGGTAATTGGGATAGAAATTAAGTGGATAAGGGTTAATCCAAGCCCAATAGCAATTCCAGCAAATTTTCCGTTCGCGAATTTATCCGTTGCTCCCATAATGATGATGATGAAGAACATTGTTAAAAGAAATTCTGCAAGAAAAGCTTGATGTAAACTATAGCTTTTTCCAAAATACACCGCAGAGTCGTAGAAATTGGAAGCGAAAGAACCAGGACTTCCATCTCCTGAACCACCATTAATACAAGCTAAACTTGCAGCAGCTGCAATTGCTCCAACACATTGAGCTACGATATACGGAACTAAATCTTTTCCAGAAAATCTTCCGCCAGCCAAAAGACCGAAAGATACCGCAGGATTAAAATGTCCTCCAGAAATATGACCAACTGCGTACGCCATTGTGAGAACAGTAAGACCAAAAGCCAAAGCAACGCCAATAAGAAGAATTCCTAATTGTCCGTTAGCTGCAGGATAAATTTGCGATGCAAAAATGGCGCTTCCACAACCACCAAATACCAACCAAAAGGTGCCGAAAAATTCAGCAAATAATTTTTTTAACATAGTTTATACTTTTTTAATTGTAACATAAAAATACTGATTATCCGTTTAATCACCTAATCCTGTAATATTAGCAACAATAAGCTTTTCAAAAAGTCTGTCGCCAAAATATCTACGGTTTAGCTTATAAACAAACTCATTGAGGTATAATTGGAGATATTT
>JAEWOR010000037.1 GCA_023399595.1 Bacteroidota bacterium
CGCCCCCGAAAATGAAAATGAAAAACAAAAAATCATCTGGAAATTTCCAGATGATTTTTTATTAGATTACCAAATTCTTATTCTTTCAGCTGGAGCTTTGTACATTTGATCTCCAGGTTTAATATCAAAAGCTTTTTGGAAAGAATCTTGATTAACCAACGGTCCAAAAGCCCTGAAATAACCAGGAGAATGTGGATCTGTTTTCACCTGATTCACCATATATTGTTCAGTAGATTTAGTTCTCCAAACCGTTGCCCAACTCATAAAAAACCTTTGATCTTGTGTAAATCCACTAATTTTCCCAGGATTTCCATGGTCTTTCAAATACATTTGAAGAGCATCATACGCTACAGCAACACCTCCTAAATCCCCAATATTTTCTCCACTTGTAAACTTACCATTTACAAAACTACCTTTTACAGGTTCATATTTATCATATTGAGCAGCCAACTGAGCCACTTTTGCATCAAAGTTTTTACGATCAGAATCCGTCCACCAGTTATTCAAATTACCATTACCATCGAATCTTGAACCACTATCATCAAAACCATGAGAAATTTCGTGACCAATAACAGCACCAATTCCACCGAAATTAACAGCAGGATCCGCTTTAGGATTAAAGAATGGAGGTTGAAGAATAGCTGCAGGGAACACAATCTCGTTGTTAGAACCGCTATAATAAGCATTTACCGTTTGTGGACTCATTCCCCACTCTGTTTTATCAACAGGTTTACCTACTTTTTCTAAACTTTTCTGATACTGCCATGCCGAAACATTTTGAAGATTAGAATATAAAGTAGCACCATCCTTAGGCGACTCTACTTTAAGTTTAGAATAATCTTTCCATTTATCAGGATAGGCGATTTTCACTGTGAATTTAGATAGTTTTTCTTGAGCTTTCACTTTTGTTTCTGGAGACATCCATTCCAATCCATCGATATGAGTTTTAAAAGATTTCAACAAATAATCAATATACGTTTCCATTTGTTTTTTGGACTCTGGAGTAAAATATTTATCCACATAAACTTTTCCAAAAGCTTCACCTAAAACTCCATTAATTGTTGCTAAACCTCTTTTGTTAAGAGCTCGTTGTTCTTTTTGCCCTTGAAGATATTTAGAATAAAAATTAAATCGAATTTGATCCAAATCTTCACTTAGATAGCTTGCAGATCCACTTAAAAGGTGATATTTCAAATAATCTTTAATCAACGGAAGATTCTTTTGAGATAAAAACTGATCTAAATTTTGATAATATTTTAACTCACCAACAATTACTTTATCTGTATTTACACCCACTGTAGAAAGGTATTTTGGAAGATCAACAGATTTTACCAAACCTTTCAGTTCAGACATTGTTTTAGGATTGTATCTCAGGTTTGCATCTCTATTTTGTTCTAAAGTAAGCATTGTATTAGCCATTTGTTTTTCAAAAGCCACTACATTTTGTGCCGCTTGATCTGCATTTTTATACCCTAAAACCGTAAAAATTTGCGCAATATATTGGGTATATTCTGCAAGAGTTTTAGTATTGGCTTCATTGGTTTTCTGATAATAATCTCTACCCAAACCTAAATCTGGACCCCCCAAATAAACAGCATTCATGGTAGAGTTTTTCATATCCGCACCTACTCTCCAACCGTAGAAGGAATTATCTCCTTTTTTAGTCGCCTCATTTAATAACTGATGAAGTTGAGCAACACTTTTTACTGCATCAATCTGCGCAAGATCTGCTTTTAATGGGGAAATTCCATCTGTATTTCTTTTGCTAACATCCATATAAGATGCGTACAAATTCTGAATTTTTTCACCTTCAGAACCTACTTCAAATTTTTCAGAAAGAATTTTATTTAAAATATCTAATGACGCATTGTCAACATCTTCACGAAGCGCATTAAAAGAACCCCAACTCGACTTATCCGATGGAATTTGAGCCGTTTTCATCCAACCACCATTTACAAAACTGAAAAAATCATCTTGTGGACGAACAGAAGTGTCCATATATGAAAGATTAAGTCCTTCTTCTTTGGTATTTTCTGTAGGGATATTTTCTTTTGTAGGCTTTTCACCATTGTTAGTTACAGTTTTCGAACTACAAGATTGTAAAAAAAAGATTCCAGCCAAAGCAAGAACACCAATACTAAGTTTTTTCATGAATAAAATTTTAATTATATATCGAATACGATGTTTTCACTGAATTATTCACATGAATTGATCAAAAAAAAAACAGCATTTTTTCGGGAAACTAAAATAGTGAAATATCATGGAATAGAAAAATATGAAACCTAATTCTCCAAATTTCATCCAGAGAAAATGGTAAAATAAAAAATGACTTTCAATACTACTAATATAACAAAAAAACCACCCTAAAAAGAGTGGTTTTAAAGATTTCTAAAAACTGATTACCAGATTTTAATTCTTTCTTCTGGTTTTTTATAATGTTTGTCTCCAGGTTTTACATCAAACGCTTTGTAGAAAGCATCTGTGTTCACTAAAGGTCCAAAACTTCTGAAATATCCAGGTGAATGCGGGTCTGTTTTCACCTGATTTATCATATACTTTTCACTAGATAACGTTCTCCAAACAGTTGCCCAGCTCAAGAAAAATCTTTGTTCTTGTGTAAAACCACTAATTTTATCCACTTTTCCTTTGTCTTTTAAATACATTTGCAATGCATCATAAGCGATGTTTACCCCTCCTAAATCTGCAATATTTTCACCATTTGTAAAGGTTCCGTTTACAAAAGTTCCTTTTACTGGTTCGTATTGATCATATTGAGCTGCCAAAGATTTGGTTACTTTCTCAAAGCTCGCTTTATCTTCTGGAGTCCACCAATCGATAAGGTTTCCATTAGCATCAAACTGCGCTCCTGAATCATCAAAACCATGTGTAATTTCGTGACCAATAACGGCTCCAATTCCACCAAAATTTACCGCAGGATCAGCTTTTGGACTAAAGAATGGAGGTTGAAGAATTGCCGCAGGGAACACAATTTCGTTATACAACGGATTGTAATAAGCGTTCACTGTTTGTGGCGTCATTCCCCACTCTGTTTTATCTACTGGCTTTCCAATTTTCGATAAATCTTTATTGTACTGCCATTCTGAAATATTCTGCAGGTTTTTGTATAAAGTTCCACCTTGATTTTCAGAAAGGATGGTTAATTTAGAATAATCTTTCCAAGTGTCTGGATAAGCAACTTTTACTGTGAATTTATTCAACTTTTCTAAAGCTTTTGTCTTAGTTGTTGATGACATCCAAGCAAGGTTTTTAATGTGAACATCGAAACTTTTCTTTAAATAATCGATAAGTTCCACCATTTTCGCTTTGTCTTCTGCAGGGAAATATTTCTCTACATACAATTTACCGAAAGCTTCCCCTAAAGTTCCGTTGATTAACTGGTAACCTCTTTTGTTTAAAGCTCTTTGCTCTTGCTGACCACTTAAATATTTACCATAAAAAGCAAATCTCATGTCGCCCAATTTCTCACTTAAATAAGAAGCACTTCCGTGAACCATGTGAAATTTCAAATAATCCTTAATTAATGGAAGATTTTTATCATTGAAAAACTTATCAAAATTTTTGTAATAACCAATTTCTCCGATGATTACTTTGTCTGTGTTCACTCCTACTTGTTTTAAATAAGCTGGAAGATCCACGTTTTTCACCAAAGTTTTAAGCTCGGACATTGTTCTTGGATTGTACATTAAAGTATTGTCTCTACTTTGCTCGTTGGTAAGGTAAGTATTCGCGATTTGCTTTTCAAAATCAACAATTTTTTTAGCCACCTCATCAGCATTTTTATATCCTATTTCTTTCAACATTGAAGAAACATATTTTTGATATTCAGCTAAAGTTTCAGTGTTTTTTTCGTTTGTTTTTTGATAATAATCTCTACCCAAACCTAATGAAGCTTCTCCCAAATAAATAGCATTCATGTTGGAATCTTTAAGATCTGCATAAACACCCCATCCATACAAAGTATTTTCCGCTTCTTTGGTTACAGAATCTAAATAATTCTGTAGATCTTTCATGTTTTTTATAGCATCAATCTTTGTTAAATTCCCTTGAATAGGCTTAATTCCATCTGCATTACGCTTATTCATATCCATATAAGTCGCATACAAATCCTGGATTTTTTTACCTTCACTTCCTTCAGTAAATTTATCTTTCAAAAGTGAGTTTAAGATAATCATGGAATTGTTATCCGTATCTTCAGCAAGTTTATTGAAACTTCCCCAAGTTGGTTTATCAGCTGGAATTTTTGCAGTTTTCATCCAAGAACCGTTTACAAAACTGTAAAAATCATCTTGAGGACGAACTGATTGATCCATTGCACTTATATCTAAGCCATTGTCTTGTTTTTGGCTCATAGTTGTAGCTTTTTTAGCCTGCGCATCTACTGTATTTACAGCACAAACACCTGCTAATAAAAATAACGATAATGTTAATTTTTTCATTGGTAAAGTAATATTTGAATAATAAGTAGTAATTAATAATAATATGTTACGAGATAGATGTTAAAGTCCTTGAATTTAGCTTTTCAATAAGATTCCTACGACATCCTGAATAACTTTTTGGGCAACAAAATTCATAAAATCCTGACGTTCAAGATGAGGAAGAAATAATTTAAAAACTTCGGAATGATTTCCAATTCTTATAGAATAAAATACGGTTCCCACATCCTTCCCGTCTTCGCCTTTACTAGGACCAGCCACACCAGTTGTGGAGACACAAATATCAGTCCCGAAAAGTTTTTGTCCACCAAGAGCCATTTCCAAAGCCACTTGTTCGCTTACAACGCTATGTTCAGTTATGGTTTTCTCTGAAACTCCTAAAATATCAATTTTCTTTTGAGTAGCATAAGAAACAACGCCTCCAAGAAAATAATTGGAGCTACCAGAAACAGAGGTTATTAATTTAGAAATCTCACCACCTGTACAACTTTCGGTAGTGGAAATACTTAAATTTCTCTCAGTAAGAATTTCACCTAGAATTTTCTCAATTTTATCTTCATAGGTAGCAATCACGTTTTCGCCAATAATTTTTAGCAAACTTTGAATTTGATTTTCAACATCATTTCGCAGTTGGGAATCATCTTTTCCTGAAGCTGTAATCCTCAATTTCACACGATTTCCTATTGGCAAATACGACAAAATTATATGAGAAGGCAACTGATCTTCCCAATTTGAAATGCGTTCCGCTAAAATACTTTCGGGAATATTGATTACGGAAACTATTCTTGTAAAAATGGAATCGAGCTCAAAAGTTTCTTTTAAATAAGGAAGAATTTTATCTTTTATTAAAGGTTTTACTTCGTAAGGAACTCCTGGTAAAGAAAACACCAATTTCCCGTTATAATCTAACATCTGACAAGGAGCTGTTCCAAATTCGTTCTGAAAAACTTTAGATTTCGACAAAACCTCAGCTTGACTGCGATTGAGTTCTAAAAGATCTGCACGATTTCTTTTCATTAAATAATCTGCGAGATGTTGATAAGTTTTCTCATCAATTTTCAAAACATCATTAAAAAATTCCGCAAAAGCTTTCTTAGTTTTATCATCTCTGGTTGGCCCTAATCCGCCAGTTGTAATCACCAAATCTGCAGTTTCTAATGCAGTTTTCAAACATGATTTTATAGATTCAATTTCATCGGAAATAGTGAAAATTTGTTGTACAGAAATCCCAATAGATTTTAATTCTGTAGCTATAAAATTGGAATTGGTATCTATAGTGTTTCCAGAAAGAATTTCATCACCAATAGTGATGAGAACGGCATTTTTCATAATTGAAATTTACAGAACAAATGTCGGGAAAAAGAAACAAAAAAAGCAGTTTTTCAACTGCTTTTTAATCAATATCATGTTCTGTCCAATGTATATCTCTTGGGTCGTAACCTAATCTTATGGCTTGTAACAAATACTCTTCTCTTATATGGTCTGGAATTCCTTTTTCTCGAGACAAAATCCACATGTATTTTGTGCTGTTTCCCACTACCAATGCGTATTTGTAATTATCGTCTATAGCTACTACATTATATCCAGCCCAAAAAGGTTTCTGAAAACTCACTTTTAATCTCGCTTTATCTTTACTACCCACAAAACGAATTTCTCCTTCTGCTGTCTTCCACTTTTTAGTTCTTGTATTATAGCCTAAATTGGTCACTCTAATGCTTCCATCATCCGCAACTGAATAATTGGCGGAAACATTTTTCATATTTTTTTCATGTCGAAAATCTAAGCGAGCAATTTCATACCATTTTCCTAGGTATTTTAATACATCAAACTTCCTAATAGGTTTTGCGCCTTTAGGTAATTTTGTTTGTTGATTTTTTAGATATAACACTCCCAATAAAGCCAATCCGAAAGAGGCTAAAAATTTTTCAGAATTCTTCATTTTGTTACTTTTTATACTTGTAAAGACCGCAAAAACAATGCCTTTGTATGTGAAGCATAAAAGAATTATTAGATTTTACTGATAAAATAATTTTAGATTTTGAAAAAACAACCAATCAACTGATTTTATTTAAAAATATGGGCAAAAAAGGTCTTCATTTCTTCCCAAGATTTTTCGTCAGCTTCTTTGTTGTAAGCAATTTTAAGATTAAACTTCTTTCCAACTTCTGTAGATTCAGGATTGGTAAAAGAATGAATAGCGTTGGGATAATTGATGAATTGATATTGAATTTTTGCGGAATCCATTTGTTTTTTAAAAGCGTTAATCTCTTCTTTAGAAACAAAAGAATCTGCTTCACCGTTTAAAACAAGCATTTTTACTTGAGCATTGTTCGGTTTAACACCCGTCATTAAATTCCCGTGAAAACTTACCGCTCCTTTTAAATCTGCTTCTTGACGAGCCATATTTAAAGCCATTGCGCCACCAAAACAATATCCCATTACCGCCATTTTGGTTTTATCTGCGTTTTTAAAACTTAAAGCTTTGTTTTTAGCTGCATCAAAAACATTTTTTGCCAATGTACCCCCTCCATAAAACTCACTTGAATATTTACCCGCTTCATCTGGATTATCCACCACTTTACCATCACCATAAAAATCTACAGCCATTGCAAAATAGCCTAATTCTGCAAGTTGCATGGCTCTATTTTTGGCGTAATTATTCAGTCCCCACCATTCTGGGATGATAAAAACAACAGGTTTTATTTGAGTGGAATCTCCTTTGTAGGCGATAAAGGATTTATAGTTTTTACCATTATTGGAATAAGAAACTTCTTCTGTTGTAAGCAGGTTGTCCGACTTTAGTACATCAGCTTCGTGCGGTTTTTTAGGATTTTCTTTACACGAAGAAAATAATGCTACTATTATAAAAAATACTAATAATCTATAAACTTTCATCCAATTTTGTTTTAATAAATTAAAGGTAATAAAAAAAACGCTTCTCTATTGAGAAACGTTTTTCTATATTTTTAAAATAAATATTTTTTAGTGAATATGCTTTTCAGCGTGATAAGAACTTCTTACCAATGGAGAACTTTCCACATGTCTGAAGCCTAAACTTCTTGCGAAATCTCCAAATTCATCAAACTCTTCTGGCGTAATGAATTTTTTTACGGGTAAATGTTTTTTTGTTGGTTGCAGATATTGCCCAAGTGTAATAACATCCACATTGGCATTTCTAATATCTTCAATTGTTTGGAAAACTTCAGATTTCTCCTCACCCAAACCAAGCATTACACCTGTTTTTGTTCTTCTTTGTCCTGCTTCTTTTAAATAACGTAAAACCTCTAAACTTCTCTCGTATTTAGCTTGAATACGTACTTCACGAGTTAATCTTTTTACGGTTTCCATATTATGAGAGATCACTTCTGGCGCCACATCCACTAATCTATCAATATGTTTTGTAATCCCCTGAAAATCTGGAATTAATGTTTCCATTGTAGTTCCTGGAGAGATTCTTCGCACTGCATTTACAGTTTCTGCCCAAAGAATAGAACCCATATCTTTTAAATCATCTCTATCAACAGAAGTTAAAACGGCGTGTTTAATCTTCATTAATTTAATAGAACGAGCTACTTTTTCTGGTTCATCCCAATTGACGTCTAAAGGTTTTCCTGTTTTTACACCACAGAAACCGCAAGAACGTGTACAGATATTTCCTAATATCATAAACGTTGCCGTACCTTCTCCCCAACATTCACCCATGTTAGGACAAGATCCACTTTGACAAATGGTATTGAGTTTATATTTATCTACCAAAGTTCTTAGTTCTCTGTAATTTTTCCCTGTAGGAAGTTTTACACGAATCCATTTTGGTTTTTGTATGGTTGTATCTTGAATAGTATTTTCCACTGAATATTGAAATTGAGAGCCAAAGTTACGGATTTTTTAATCGAAAACATCAAAGGTGAAGATTGATATTAATGATCTTTCTTAATAGAAATTATTGAAGATTGCGTATTTATGCACCAAATTTATTCTTGATTGAACTCGTTGTTTTTCAATAATTCAGCAAGAACGTTTTTAGCTCTCATAACACGTACTTTAGCATTAGAAACAGAAATTCCCAATTTTTCGGCTATTTCTTTAATACTCATTTCCTCAAAAAATCTGAGTTTAATAATGTCTTGATAATTGGTTTCTAAGGAATCTATAATGCTTAATATTTTCTCTTGTTCTTCATCCGAAATAAGCAATTCTTCGGGAGATTTTGCATAATCGTTTTTTACTTCTTGAAGAAGATCTACGGTATCTTGGTTTTCACGATTTTTCTTTCGCCAATAATCAATAATGGTATTTTGAGCAATAGTAAGAATCCAAGTTTTGAACTGGAAATTAGGATCGTATAAATCTAATTTCGAAAGAACTTTTGAAAAAACATTTACGGTAATTTCATCTGCATCGTGTTCATCTTGAACTTTCTTCATCACAAAAGAAAAAACATCCACCCAAAAAACATTAATAAGTTGGGTTTGGGCTTTTTGATCTTTAAGTTTCGCAGCTTGAATAAGACTGAAAAGTTGTTCGTTCTTCATTTTGAACAAAGATAACAAAACATCAACAACAAAAGAAATCCTTTATTAATGCTATTTCTTAATGAATTTAACGTGATTATTTTCAATGGAAAGAATATATTCTCCTTTTTCTAAATCTGAAATAGAAATACTAGAATTCGGTTGAAAAGTTCCTTTTTTCACCAATCTTCCATCTGCAGAATACATTACAAATTCAGCTTTCTTATAAAGTCCTTTAATATTCAATTCATGAGTTGCAGGAATTGGATATACAGAGAATTGATTTTTAGAAGCATTAATTTCAGATGTAGCTAAAGTGATATCTTGAGCAACTGTAGAGTTTTTTTCCAACATTTGATATTCATAATTGAATTCCACATTGGTAATTGGGAAAGTAGTTGGAAAGGAAAAATACTGATCGTTTGAAGTGTTTTCTAATCTGAAATACTCAACTTGACCACTTGCTCCTGTTACTTTTATAGGAAGTGGCATCTCGAAGAAATTTACCGAAGAATGACTTTGAGTTTGAGAAACTTTAAATACAATAGACTGGTTATTAGCCGCCTGATTCCATTTAATAGTATATGTAGGGTAACCTTGACCGTACACCCAATCATTAAAAAATTCTGTAAAATTTTTACCTGTAGAAATTTGAAGGGAATTGGTTAAATCCGCTGTTTTAGCATATCCATAAGCGAGATTAGGTCTATTTAAATAATCTTTAATTGCTTGATAAAAAACTGCATCTCCCAAAACCCACTTCAACATTCTTACAATATAACCACCTTTAGAATACACCAATCTACCATTAAATATTGCATTTACGCTACCTAAATTAGCATCCGAAATATAAGTGCTTCCTCCAGGTTGAGAGGTTACATAATTTTTAATTCCTTGTAAATAAGATAAAAACTGAGGGGTGTTTCCTAACATTATCAATTTCTCGTTCGCTAAATGTTCTCCAAAGCTTGCGAAACCTTCATTTAACCAGATATCATTCCAAGAGCCACAAGTAATTTTATCACCAAACCATTGATGCGCCAACTCATGAGCAATCACTTCTTTCCCCCAACTGCTCATGGAAGACATGGTTTGATGCTCCATACAAACGCCATAATATTGATAATCCATATGTCCATACTTTTCATTTCGGAAAGGATAATCTCCAAAATGAGTTTCAAAAATCCCCATCGCACTTTTCGTCCAGTTGATATTTGTGATAATTCCTGCATTTGCTGCTGTGCTAGGATATAAATAATTAACAAACGGAAAAGGCGGATTTCCTATGGTATCATTCAACTTTGTGAAATTACCTATTGAAATTGCAATTAAATAAGCTGCTGTAGGATACATTGTTCTCCAGAACGTAAGTTTGTTTGTCCCGGTAATAGTTTCGGACATTAGTTTACCATTCGCAGCTACACTGTATTGGGATGGAGTTGTAATTTTAATATCAAACCTGTCAATTTTATCATCCATACTTTGTTTGGTAGGAAACCAATCTTGAGCTCCATAAGGTTCATTTAACGTAGCTAAAGTAGGCGAACCATTAAGATTATCTGTTTTGAAAGCATTAAAAGTAGTATCAGGAGCACCCGAATAATGAATAGTAAGAGAATCGACAGTATTAATAGCAATAGTTGCAGGAAATTCAATCTTTAATTCTTTATTTGGGAGTTGCTGAAAATTAAGATTTGCACCATGATATTTCACTTGAGAAACCGTTAAAACATTGGCTAAATCAAAATAGATGGAACTCATGGCTTGTTTAGCTTTAAAGTGAGAGGTTACACTACCCGAGATAAAATATTGTGCAGGATTAAGATTAACATCCATTCTTTGGTATTGCAAATCATAATTTTGAGTGTTGGGATTTAGATTTCCTACAGCCATTTTTTGTCCTGCAGTCTTCATTTCTTTCTCAATATGCAGCTGCATTTCATTAGATAAGGCTTGCGCAAAGAACACTTGATTACAAATTAACAATACAAAAAAGAGATATATTTTTTTCATTTTAAGAAACGTTTTTTAAAGCAAAATTTCAATAATTATTATGGTGTAAAAATACTTAAATATTTAACTTCTTTACAATTTATATTTTAAAATCACTAGAATTCAATTAACAAAAATCCAAAATAGTATTATTTTAAAAATCACAACTTCGTATTTATTTATCATTAACATTTGATTCGAGTACCTGTCAACAATTGCTATTCTTGCCTAGAAAAAAGCTGTGATTAAAGCTCTATCTAAAAATTTATTTAAAAATAATTACTTAATTTTACCATTCATCAAATTATTATTTCGCTTATGAAAAAAATTCTACTATTTACTTTTTTATTTACGTCATTTTGGGCTTTCAGTCAATTAACAAAAAATGTTTTCTTTGTTGGCAACAGCTACACTTATTCTAATGATTTACCGTTATTAATTAATCAAATTGCTAATTCTACAGGAGATCAACTCACTTATCAAAGTCATACTCCAGGAGGAAGCACTTTGCAACAACATGCCAACAATACCAACGTAACAAATACTATTGCACAAGGAAATTGGGATTATGTAGTTTTACAAGAGCAAAGTCAAACTCCAGCATTTCCTAATAATTACGTAAATGCTAATATGTTCCCTTTTGCAGCTCAACTTGCTACTGCTATAAAAACTGGAAACCCTTGTGGAAATTCAATATTTTTCATGACTTGGGGGTATAAAAATGGGGACTCAATCAATTGCAATGGTGGTTTAACCAATATGTGCACTTATGCAGATATGGACGATACCATTTACCAAAGGTATATGCAAATGGCTCAAAATAACGAGGCTTTAGTTTCACCTGTGGGAAGAGTTTGGAGAAATATTATTACCAACTATCCCAATATGGAGCTTTATTCTCCAGATTTTTCGCATCCAAGTTATTTAGGCTCAATGGCTGCAGCTTATACTTTTTACACGGTAATTTTTAAAAAAGATCCTACTTTAGCTACTTTTAATGGGAATTTATCTGCTTCTGAAGCTCAAATTCTTAAAAACGCTGTAAAAACTGTTGTATTCAACCAAATGGACAATTGGTTTATTAATTCTAATGATGCCAACAGTCGTTTTACCTACCAAAATATTACTCCATTGCAAGTTCAGTTTACCAACCAAACGCCTAATGCAACTACTTTTTTATGGAATTTTGGGGACGGAACCACTTCTACTCTACAAAACCCTACCCATACTTATACTCAAAATGGAACTTATTATGTAAGTTTAACTACAAATGCTTGTCCTAACAATCCAACAAAAACAGAGACTTTACAAATCAACGCTTTGGGAATTGAGGAGACAGAAATTCAAAAATTAAAAATTTACCCCAACCCAACTGCGGATAAACTTAATATTAATACCAATGAAAATATTTCTAACTTTATACTTACAGATGCTTCTGGGAGACTTCTTCACGCAAATTGGGAAAAATCTAGTTCAGGATATACAACTTCTCTACAACATTTAACCAAAGGAACTTACGTTTTACAGTTTGAGATTAAAAACAAAACGTACTCTCATAAAATACTAAAAAAATAATTTCTTGTATTTTTGCAACATGACAGCAATGCGAACTGTAAATGTAATGCGATACATCATCCCTCTTCGTGAAGGTGGTTCTTTACCCGCTTTAGCGGAGGCGGATGATGATTTTAAATATGTTCTGAAATTTAGAGGTGCAGGACACGGTGTTAAAATGCTTATTTCTGAGTTTATTGGAGGAAAAATCACCGAAGCTTTAGGTCTTAATATCCCTGAGCTTGTTTTCATTAATCTTGATGAAGATTTTGGAAGAACAGAACCCGATGAGGAAATTCAAGATCTTTTAAAAGGAAGTATTGGTCTTAATTTAGGCTTACACTATTTGTCTGAAGCTATAGCTTTTGATTCTTCTATGAAAGTGGATGCTCTTTTAGCCTCAAAAATTGTTTGGTTAGATGCTTTTACCACCAATATCGACAGGACTTTTAAAAACACCAATCTTCTGATGTGGCATAAAGAACTTTGGGTGATAGACAACGGAGCTTCTTTTTATTTCCACCATTCGTGGCAAAATTTTGATGCTGCAGCCAAAACACCTTTTAAATACGTTAAAGACCACGTTCTGTTAAGACAAGCCAGCAAAATAGATGACGCAGATGCATTTGCAAAATCTGTTCTTAATGAAAATATTTTTAGGGAAATTGTAAATGAAATTCCTGAAGATTGGTTGCATTGGCAAGATGCTGATGAAAATCCTGATGAAATTAGAGAAATTTATTTCAATTTTTTGAAGACAAGATTAGAGAATTCCGAAATTTTTGTAAAAGAAATTCACCATGCAAGAGGATAAAATATACGAATATGCTGTAATAAGACTCGTTCCAAAGGTTGAAAGAGAAGAATTTTTTAATATTGGGTTGGTGATGTTTTCGAAGAAAGAAAAATACATCCGTGTGGAATTTCATTTATGTCCAAATAAATTTAAATTAATGCAATCTAAACTCGATTATGAAGATGTTATTGACAATTTAAAGAGTTTTCAAAAAATTGCTAAAGGTGAAAAAGATGGCGGTCCCATTGCTGAATTAGACATTCCTGAACGTTTTCGTTGGTTAACAGCCGTTAGAAGTGCTGTGGTACAAACTTCCCGACCTCATCCTGGAAAATCTAAAGATTTAGACCAAACTTTTGGTAGGCTTTTTGACGAGTTAGTAAAATAGCAACTCCCACAAATCATTAGTATGAAAAATTCCAACATCAAACATATCAACAGGTTTTTTATAAACCTGTTTTTTATTTTCTTTTTTTCGGCATCTGTTTTTGCCCAAACTTCGAATACAGAAATTCTTTTTGAAAAATATAGGGTTGAAGAAAATATAACCTACAAAAATAATTCTGAGAACCAGCCTTTGAATTTAGACATCTATTACCCAAAAAATAACGACCCACAAAAGAAAGCCGTTGTTGTTTTCCTTCACGGTGGAGCTTGGGCAAAAGGCGACAAACAAATTCCACCAGATAATTATGTTGAAAACACTATTTCAAAACTTCTAGAAAACAACTTCATTGTTATAAGCGCCAATTACACATTGGTAACAGAAAACATACACTTTCCCAATCCTGCGATAGACACCAAAGATATAATACGTTGGATTCGAAAAAATGCAGATCAATACAATTTCGATGCTAATAATATTGGAATGTGGGGAGTTTCGGCGGGCGCACACCTTTCTTTGCTTACTGCTTATACAGAAGACCATCTTTTTAAAGGAGATCCAGAACTTGTACAATATTCCGCAAAAGTAAATTATGTAGTGAGTAATTTCGGACCAACAGATCTTAATAAACTTTTCCATACAAAAGCTCCCCAACCTGTGGTAGGAACCATTAATCTTATTTCAAAGAAATTAATTATTCTCCGTCAAAAATTAGTACAAGGAATGACAGGTTTAGATATTAAAAAGGACAAAAAGCAAGTTGTAGATCTTCTTGCAAGTATTTCGCCTATTAATTATACCCAACATACCGTTCCTACATTAATGCTTCATGGTGATAAGGATAAAATAGCTCCGTTAATGCATTCAAAAAGGCTCAAAAAAATGCTTAACAAACAGCATACATTTAATGAACTTATTGTTGTAAAAGGTGGTGACCATGGTTTTAAAACCACGGATGCTAGTTACCTAAATCAGCTTACTGATAAGATGGTAGATTTTATGAAAGCTCAGAAAAAATAAATATCTGAGCTTTATTCTATTGGAATTCTTTCTTTAACTGATCTTCAATAAAAATTTTTAATTCTTCACCGTGAAGATTAATCGCAACAATTTGACCAGAAGTATTCAGAACTAAATTATACGGAAGTTCACTAATTCCATATTTTTTTGCAATTGGACTTTTCCAAAACTGAAGATCTGAGATTTGTGGCCAATTCACACCTTCTCTATCTACAATTTTTTTCCAATTTTCTTTTGATTTATCTAAAGAAAACCCCACTATTTCAAACTGATTCGCTTGTACGGCTTTTTCATTCTTCAAATAAATTTCCTTCAGAAAAGGCTGTTCTTCCACACAAGGAGCGCACCAAGTTGCCCAAAAATCAAGCAAAACAACTTTCCCTTTTTGAGAACTCAGTTTAAAATCTTTTCCATCAATAGTTGTAGAGACGATTTCTGGTGCTTCATCATTTAATTTCAATGAATTCTGAGCCTTCAAACCTGAAAAAACCAATAATAATACTCCGACAAAAAATAACTTCTTCATTTCTAAACTTCTAATCTATTGTAGGATAATTATGATCTATCCAATCTGTTTTCACATTGGTAGGAAGATCCAAAACTTTCACTTTTTTAAAACCCATTTCTACGAGTTTATTAAATGGAGGACGAATATTAGGACATCTCTCGTAAGGACAACATCCGCAGTAGATAATAATTTCTTTCTTTTTATCTAAGTTTTTTACATAATCCTCAAGTTTTTTTAAGTTTTCAGCATCTCCCATCGCTCCCAAATCTACAGAACCTTTAACCACAGCAGAAGGACCTACAGAAAGAATGAGAATATTCTTAGTTTGTTTTTTTACAATTTTTGCGGCCAAAACACTAGGCGGTACAGCTTGTTCTGCAGTCCACGGAACGGGCTTTGTTTGAGCGTTAATTAAACTTCCAAAACACAGTATGAACGCTAACAAAAACAAGAGTTTTTTCATAAGATTTCTTTATTAATAATCAATTATAATTAAATTTTAGTCAGTTTTGCAAATTTCAGAATAAGATTTTTCTCGCCTTCATTCTGGAAAATCACTTTTGCTTTTACATTTTGAGGATCGGTTCCATCTAGAAAAGCCACTTCACCCACCCCAAATCTATCGTGTCTTACTCTATCTCCTACTTCAATATTTTCTGAAGAAGCACCACTTGGATTAATAATTCTTGCGGTAGCAACAGGTTTTAATTTTTTCAGTGAAGGGTTTGGAGAAGAATTTTCAGTACGATTTATAGATTTCTTTTCCACTTTTTTGAAAGATCTTGGCTCATCTGGATATTCATCAAAAATATTAGAAGACAAACCAGATTGATTAATAAAACGCTTTTCAGTAGCCGGATTAATCATTTCCAAAAACTCTCCATCCACTTCACTTAAAAAACGGGAAGGTTCCGCATCTGTAATTTTCCCCCATTGAAATCTTGACGTTGCATAAGAAAAAACAGCCTGCTTTTCGGCTCTTGTTAATGCCACATAAAAAAGTCGTCTTTCTTCTTCTAAATCTTCTCTGGTAGAAGAACTCATAAAACTTGGGAAAAGATTTTCTTCTAAACCTACCAAATGCACTACCGGAAACTCCAATCCTTTCGAAAGGTGAATGGTCATTAAGGAAACTTCTTCACCATTGGTTTCTTTATTTTGCGTATCAGCAGAAAGTGCAATATTCTCTAAAAAACTAGAAAGCGAAGCATCTCCATCTTCTAATTGTCTTTGTTCCTCAATAAAACCTTGCATGGAGTTCATTAATTCCTGAACGTTTTCCACACGCGAAATTCCTTCTGGAGTTTGGTCGTCTTTTAAGAATTTAATAAGGTTGGATCTTTTAGCCACTTCCATTGCAACGGTGTAAACATCATCTGTTTTTAACATCACTTGGAAAGCTCTTATCATGGCCCAAAAATCCGCCAATTTGGTAATCACTCCATTATTTAATCCTAGTTGTGGAGCATAAAAAGCAAGATTTTCTAAGACTTGAGATACAGGAATGTTTTGAGCATCTGCAAAAACAATCAATTTATTTTGTGTAGTTTCTCCAATTCCTCTAGCGGGATAATTCACAATTCTCATTAAAGCTTCAGAATCGTTAACATTCACCAACAAACGCAGGTAAGCCAATAAATCTTTCACTTCTTTACGTTGATAGAAAGACAATCCGCCATAAACTTTATAAGGAATATTTTTCTTGCGTAAAGCATCCTCAAAAGCTCTGGTTTGAGAATTGGTTCTATATAAAATAGCAAAATCCGAGAATTTTTTCTGTTCTGTATTATGGAGTTCCCAAATATTTCCTGCAACAAAATTAGCTTCATCGGCATCAGAAAGAGCTCTGTAGACCTTTATTTTCTCACCTTCTTCATTGTCACTAAAAACATTTTTCTTAAACTGTTGAAGGTTTTTTGCAATTACTACATTGGCAGCATTCACGATATTTTGTGTGGAACGGTAATTTTGTTCCAAAGAAACCGTTACAGCATCAGGATAATCTTTCTTAAAATTTAGAATATTATGAATATTAGCGCCACGGAAAGAGTAAATAGATTGCGCATCGTCTCCTACCACGCAAATATTTTCAAATTTTGAAGCTAAAGCCTTTACAATAAGGTATTGAGAATGGTTGGTATCTTGGTACTCATCTACCAAAATATATCTAAATCTATCTTGATATTTCGCTAAAACCTCCGGAAAACGTGTTAAAAGCTCATTAGTTTTCAATAATAAATCATCAAAATCCATGGATCCATTTCTGTAGCAAGTTTCTACATACTTCTGATAAATTTTTCCAATATGTTTCATATTAGATTTTTCATCAGCCTCCATTAATTCAGGATTATTAAAATAAGCTTTTACTGTAATTAAATTGTTTTTATAAGAAGAAATTCTCGCCTGAACTTTTTTAGGTTTGTACAAATCTCCATCAATACCCAAATCTTTCAGAACTTTTTTAATAACATTTAAAGCATCTTGCTGATCGTAAATGGTAAAATTCGAAGGATATCCCAAATAATCGGCTTCATTTCTCAAAATCCTCGCAAAAACTGAGTGGAAGGTTCCCATCCAAATGCTTCTCGCATTGCTCTCACCTACTACTTTTGCAATACGTTCTTTCATTTCTTTAGCGGCCTTATTGGTAAAGGTTAGCGCCAAAATATTGAAAGGATCTACCCCATTGGTAATTAAGTGAGCGATACGCATAGTTAATACACGTGTTTTCCCAGAACCAGCTCCCGCTAGTACCATAAGAGGACCTTGTATTGTAGTAACTGCTTCGTATTGAAATTCGTTGAGACCTTTCAGATAATCCATTCTGCAAACAATTTTTGGAGTACAAAATTAGGTAATTTACATACAGTTATCAAATCCACTTAGCTAATGATGAAGAATCGTTTTGTAAACAATGATGAATAAAGAAAAAAAATAAGTTTTTTTTTCAATTTTGTAACAAATTCGTTATTTTTACTACTTATAGTGTAATTTAAAAAAGTAATTTTAATTTTTAATAATGAAAAAAAGACTTCTATCCGTTGCTGCAGTAACTTTCTTAGGAATGATGCTGAATGCACAACAAATTAAGTTTGAAGAGTATGATCTTCCAAACGGCCTACACGTAATTCTTCATCAAGACAATTCAGCGCCTGTTGTTACAACTGCTGTTATGTACCATGTAGGTGCTAAAGACGAAGTAAAAGGTAGAACTGGTTTTGCTCATTTCTTTGAGCATTTATTGTTTGAAGGAACTCCTAATATTAAAAGAGGTGAATGGTTTAAAGTAGTTTCTTCAAACGGAGGGTCTAACAACGCCAACACTACAAACGATAGAACTTATTATTACGAAACTTTCCCGTCTAATAACGAGCAATTAGGTCTTTGGATGGAAGCGGAAAGAATGCGTCACGCGGTAATTAACCAAGTAGGTGTTGATACACAGAGAGAAGTTGTAAAAGAAGAAAAAAGAATGAGAATGGATAACCAACCTTATGGTAATCTTTTCACTTCAATTTTAAGCAGTGTTTTCACGAACAGTGAATACAGCTGGCCAACAATTGGATCTTTGGAGGATCTGAACGCTGCTCAACTTGATGAATTCTTAGCATTCTACAAAAAATTCTACGTTCCCAATAACGCTGTTTTAGTTGTAGCAGGAGACATTAAACCTGAGCAAACTAAAAAATGGATCGCTGAATATTACGGTGGCATTCCTAAAGGAGATGAGGTTTCAAGAAAATACACAAAAGATGCTCCTATTACACAGGAAAAAGTAGTTACTTTCAATGATCCGAATATTCAGTTGCCTGCATATATTTATGCATACAGAACACCTGAAAACACGAACAGAGAAGCTAAAATATTAGATATGGTTTCTTCTTATTTAAGCGGTGGAAAATCTTCAGTTTTATATAAAAAATTAGTTGATCAGGATAAAAAAGCGCTTCAAGTTTCTGCTAACCCTATTAGCTTTGAGAAAGAAGGAGTATTTGCATTCTTCGCAATTCCTATGGGAACAACTCCAGAAGCTACATTAAGAGCTGATATTGATGCTGAAATTAAAAAATTACAAACCACGCTAATTTCGGATGAAGATTATCAAAAACTTCAAAACCAGTTTGAGAACCAGTTTGTAAACCAAAACTCAAGCATTCAAGGTATTGCGCATTCATTAGCGGACAGCTATATGCTTCAAGGAAATACCAACATCATTAACAAAGAATTAGATGTGTACAGAAGCATTACAAAAGAAGACATTAGAAACGCTGCTAAAAAATATTTAAATCCTAACCAAAGAGTAATTGTTAACTATTTACCAACTAAAAAGTAATTTTTAAAAAAGTAAAAATAATTACCACTATTTAATTTATAAAAATGAAAAAACATTTTACATATACAGCAGTCGCTTTCTTATTTGCAGGAATGCTTTCTGCTCAAAAAATAGACCTCAATGCAATGCCAAAAGCTGGTCCTACACCCACTATTAATATTACAAAACCAAAAACTTTCCAATTAAAGAATGGTTTAACGGTAATGGTTGTAGAAAACCAAAAGTTACCAAGAGTAAACATGACTCTAAATATGGACAATCCTCCATATTATGAAGGTGCAGTTGTTGGTGTGAGCAGCATTATGGCTGAACAGTTCGAGAACGGCACAAAAAATATGTCTAAGGATGATTTCAACAAAAAAGTTGATTTCCTAGGTGCTAATCTTAGCTTTTCGTCCAATGGAGCTTTTGCTAATTCATTATCAAAATACTTCCCAGAAGTTCTTGGTTTAATGGCTGATGCAATTGTAAATCCAAAATTCGATGCTAACGAAATTAAAACTTCAAAAGAAAGAGCTATTGAAAGCTTAAAAGCTGATGAGAAAAACGCTTCTTCTATTGCATCTAAAGTAAACAATGCTGTTACTTACGGTAAAAACACGGCAATGGGAGAATTTGAAACTGTTGAATCTATCAACAAAATTCAATTAGCAGATGTACAAAACGTTTACAATAAATATTACGCCCCTAATAACGCTTATTTAGTAGTGGTAGGTGATGTAAAATTCGATCAAGTAAAATCTCTTATTGAAAAAGCTTTTGCGAACTGGAAAAAATCAGATGCTAAATTTGAAGTTCCTGCTCCAGCAGCAAACGTTGCAAAAACAGAAATTAATGTAGTAGATGTTCCTACAGCTGTACAATCTATAGTAAATGTAGGCAACATTACTAACTTGAGAATGAAAGATTCTTCTTATTTCCCTGCTATTTTAGCCAATTATATTCTTGGTGGCGGTGGTGAAGCAAGATTATTTATGAATCTTCGTGAGAAAAACGGTTTCACTTACGGTGCTTATTCTTCTATGACAGCAAGTAAATATGCTCCTGAATTCTCTGCAAATGCAAGTGTAAGAAATGAAGTTACAGATAAAGCTGTAAAAGAATTCATGACAGAATTAAACGGAATTTCTACCGTAAAACCTGAAGAATTAGCAAATGCAAAAGCTAAACTGAAAGGAAACTTCATTATGTCATTAGAAAAACCTGAAACTATTGCAAGATTTGCTGTAAACGAGAAAACACAAAATCTTCCTTCAGATTTTTACACTAATTATTTAAAATCTATTGATAAAGTAACTACTGCAGATATAACTAAAGCTGTTAAAGAAAACATCTTACCTAACCAAAGTAGAATTTTTATCGCTGGAAAAGCTTCTGACATTTCTGAAAGCTTGGATAAACTAGGATATCCTGTAAAATACTTTGATAAAGAAGCTAATCCTGTAGCTAAACCACAAGTACAAAAAGTAGATGCTAATGTAACTTTAGGTTCAATTGCAGATAAATATTTAAACGCCATTGGAGGAGCTGCAGCTGCACAAAAAATTACTTCTGTTACTATGGATGCTGCTGGAAAAATTCAAGGAATGGATATGAACATCACTCAAATTCAAGCTAAAGGCGGTAAAACAGCAATGGAAGTTAAAATGATGGGACAAACTGTTCAGAAAATGGTTTTTGACGGAAAAGATGGTTATATGGCGATGCAAGGACAGAAAATTCCAATGAAAGATGAGCAGAAAAAATCTATGCAAAAGGAAACTGAGATTTTCCCAGAGCTAGGTTTTGCAAAATCAACTTCGCTTAAATTAGCTGGAATTGAAAAATACAATAACGAAGATTCTTATGTAGTGAAAGGTGAAGGTGTAACTTACTATTACAGTGTTGCAACTGGACTTAAAAACGGAGAAGTAAAAACTGAAGAAGGACAATCTGTTCCTACAGTTTTCAGTAATTACAAAGATGTTTCTGGTGTAAAATTCCCTTTTACAATTGCTCAGAACATGGGTGGAATGGA
>JAEWOR010000034.1 GCA_023399595.1 Bacteroidota bacterium
AAAATTTTATTGTAACTTGCTTTCAGGTTGTTCATATTATTTAACTAACTGGTAATTAATTAAATATACAAAATATTCTATTTTGGAACAACCTTTTTATATTACTCTTACAAATGCACTACGGGTATTAACTATATTTATACAGCGAACAATAAAAAAAAAAGGAAATAAAATCTAAATACTTTTTATGGACAGGGATTATCTGCTTAATAACCAGTTTATTAATCCTATTTTCCATTCTTTACATCAAGAAAACTAGAAAAAAAAATAAAATTTTAGAAAAAAATATACAAGAAATTCTACAAAAAGACGTATAATTGCACTCGCAAACAGTTAACAAACACTGCTCAAAATTTTGTTAAATTTTTAAAACAATGCAAATCAGGGTTTTAAATTAAACAAAGCAAAAAAAATAAAAAAAGTTGCAAAAATATTTTGAGGTTTAAAAAAAAGTTATATCTTTGCAACCACATTTGAAACAGTAACGGTAAAGTAGCTATGGCAAATCATAAATCAGCAATAAAGAGAATTAGACAAAACGAAGTTAGAAGAGCTCGTAACAGATACTATCACAAAACTGCTAGATCAGCAATGAAAGTATTAAGAAATGAAGATGATAAAAAAGTAGCTTCTGAACAACTTCCTAAAGTAATCTCTATGTTGGATAAATTGGTTAAAAAAAATATTATCCACAAAAATAAGGCATCAAACCTTAAAAGTAAATTAACAAAACACGTTAATAAAATAGCGTAAAAATAGTTGGCCCGTTCGTCTATCGGTTAGGACCTCAGATTTTCATTCTGGTAAGAGGGGTTCGATTCCCCTACGGGCTACAAAGGAATCAATTACAATGAAAAGGAAAGTGTTATCACTTTCCTTTTTCCCTTTTAAATAAGGAGTTTTCAAGGACTGTACTAAAATTGTATAGACTTATGAAAACATTAAAAAAATCCATTTTTTCCACCAAAGTTTCCACCAAAAATATTTTCGTGGAAATTAATACAAGTTTTACGTTAAGAGATAAACCAGATAGGCACGGTAAACATATTGTCTATCTTCTAATTACGCAGAAGTATCAAAAGGAAAGAATTAATACTCAAATCAAAGTTGATAAGCAACTTTGGAAAAATAACCGTGTCTTAAACTCTCATGAAGAGGCACGAGATATTAATCTTCAGCTTGGAACCATTGAGGCGAAGGTTAATAAAATTAAAGTTCATTACCGACTTTCGGAGCTAAGTCTCACCATTGAAAAACTGATACACGAATTCCAAAGTGATACTCCCGACTTTGATTTTATTTCATTTTTTAGAAACCAACTGGAGCAGCAAGACTTTAAGCCTAAAACATATGCTTGCCAAAAATCTATTTTGAATAAGCTAGAAGAATTTAAACCGGTTATATCTTTTCACGATATAGATAATTCTTTTTTCTTGGCTTATAGAAAGCACCTAAAAACGAAATACAAAAATAGTTACAATACTATTATAAGTAATGTAAAAACAGTGAAAAAGTATTTACGACTAGCCGAGGACCACGGAATTAAATTAGGTATTGAAAGTAATAAAATAAAACGTGAAAAATTCAAACCTAGAATTATTTACTTACTCCCTCAAGAAGTTGCTTTGCTAAAAAAATATTTTACAAGTGAATATTTAAACCCAGTGCATAGGCTTCCTCTTGCTTATTTCTTAACCTCTTGTTATACTGGAATGCGAATTTCAGATTTACAGGCTTATAAAGATCAACTTCCAAAAAATATAATTTCATTTGAACAGGTGAAAACCGATAATACCCAATTTATGAAATTAAACACAGAGATTAGGAAGCTCCTAGAATCGGTTCCAGAGTTTTTTACAGAAACATTATCCGATCAAAAAATAAATAAACATCTTAAAACAATAGCGGGAATATGTAAAGTTGATAAGCATATTACTATGCATGTAGGCAGGCATACCTTTGCTACAACCTATGTTAGAAATAACGGGAATGTTTTTAGATTAAAAAACCTTCTTGGTCATGATGACATAAAAACAACTATGCAATATGTCCATTTGATAGAAAATGAAGAAATGGAAGGCCTAGATGACTTAATTACTTATTAAAAAAAGCTCCAACTAAATTAAGTTGGAGTTTTTCACACGTTTAAAGTTTTGAACTGTGCAAAACTATGTAAGTTTGTAAGAAGTCTTATGTGGTGGTTTCTGTAGTGATTTCTATATTGTAAGTACCTTCTTCTAAATCTTTAGTCCATCCAGTAATAATATGCTGCTTATTATAACAAGATATTTCGTCTTTTATTCCTACATTTAATTCTTCTGCTTTAATATAAAACTTCCAAACATACTGAACACCAAATACTCTACGGCGTAACCATTTGAACCAATTAGAGAAGAATAAATCCGGAAAAATTATTCTTTTATCAAAAGTAGCGTTATTTTGCCCATTAGCATCTAGTCCTTCATAATTAACAAGGGCAATGCAATCTGTCGAATCTTTTTTTATCCACGCAGTATTATGAGAGAATGTTTTAGGCTTACCTGTAGGAACTGCATATCCATTAAATTCAATAACGGTTGTATCTTCTACTCCTTCTTTGTTTAAAAAAGCTCCTTCATTATCATAATACATAAAGTTTAACTTCTCATCATTATCTAGTTCTGTTCCTCTTATTAGATAAGATCTTTTGGTTAAAAGATTTCTTTTTGGTGATTTCACTTCAAAATGTTCACACTTTTTAGGATTTACAACATCTTTTTCTCCGAGTTTATTCATCCAAACAACATTATCAATAATAGTATAATCATAATTAAGGAAATTACGCCAAAAATTAATAAAATCTCCCCAGGTAATATCTGGAACTGCTCTTGATAAATCTATTTCGTTGGGATTGGTAACAAAGCCACTCTCATCCCCCAATGAATCGTTATTAATATCTTCCAAAGCATTAGATGTTACTAATAAATCTACTAAAGGAACTCCATCCCTTTTCAACTGATCACAGTAGAATGTTAAAGTAGAATTATCATCTGAAACATAAAAATCTAAATTTAATTTTATGGTTTCAAAGGAAAAAGAATCTGTATTGGACGGAAACACCTTACTCCATATTAATACATTATTACAGAAAATTTTATAAGTGGCTGGTTGGTACCAAAATTTTGTTATTCGTATATCTCCATTAATTTTATAAGTTCCTTTTTTGGGTAAAGTAAGGTTTTTATTATAGATGGCAAACTGTGCTTGAAAAGTTCGTATACTTCCAATAAAAGGTCTCTTATAACTTATTATATGCAAACTATCATACTGAGAAGAATTAAAATTAAAACCAAATCTTTGCTGTTTTTTGGATGTAAAATAATTGGTTCCTGAGAATATCCATTTTTTCTGTAGCATGGGATCTGTTAGAATATCCCCTTTTAACTGCAATCCTGCGTCTAAGAAACCAGCCTTTAATAAATAAATTGGGTGAGGACATGGATGAATAATATTCTGATTAAAAATATTGCCATTTCCATCAATATAATTTCTTAGCATTTCTGTACCCGCAGGATTCAAATCATTATAATAACCATTAAAAGCGTCCCAAACTTCATTATCTGGAGTAAACTTTGTGGTGTGCATTCTTGGGAAATTATAATTAACCTGAGGATATTGTTTCCCACAAACTTCTCTTGCATGAATATGAATATCTGTAACCGAAAACTTAAGCAATGGTAATTCTGATAATTTTTTATTCCAATTTGGTAAATCTTCAAAACCAAAATCTATTTGACCTGTCAAATATTTACCTTCAATACTTTCAATAAACAATGTTGCTTTATGTAATTTGTTTTCAAAAAGCAATGTTCCTTCTATTTTACCATTAAGATTATAATATTCGTGGCTTCCGTAATCTCCAAATGCTGTTTTAAATTCTTCATCCATATATATCTCGAAAGGAAACATATATTTAGAGAAAACTTTATCATTGGTTCTTGAATTGTTTTCTTGAACAGAAATTTTTTGTTTGCTCAGATCAAGAATTTTTTCACCAGAAAAAAACTTTATTTCCATTATTCTACAATTAAAAATTCTAAATCTCTATCTAATAATTCATCTGTTGAATCTTGTAAAATTATTTTTTGTGTAGTTGCAAAACACCTGTAAACAACATCTCCTATTTTAACATAACACAATAAACTTTCTACAATTTTATTTATTAAATCTAATTCGTTTTTCATGAAAAAACCTGTATTAATTGAAAGTGTTTTCACTTTTGTTAAATCATATTTTTCGTTTTGAGATTTGAAAATATTTTTGGCATAAATATGATTAAAATCATTAGTTATTTTAAACTCTCCAGTTAGAGTAAACCAATCTGGCACTAAATTGTTGTTTTCGAAATGCAAATGAATTTTAGAGTATTGATTTGGAAACTCATAATATTTTACTGTGGTAGAACCAAAAGAAACAGAATCTATATTATTAGTATCTTCTATTTTTCTTAGATATACGGTATTTTTATTTAATAATGCGTTAAAAAAAACAGATTTTTGGTTTCTTTTTCTGTATATAAAATCACTTAATAAAGGGAAAGATAAAGGTTTTTTTCCTGGTAGGCATTTAACACCTAATAATGATTCTGTATATTTTACTTGATAATCTGAATTTAATTCTTCTGCAAGAATATCTACATTAATTCTTTTATAAATTTCTGTATTGTTTGGTAAGTCGAAATAATGTCCTTTATATTTTGGAAATAAATTGTGTACTTTTTCGCCAAAGTTAAACTCTGCTTTGTTATTGGAATAGGGCATAAAATATACATTTTCTTTTTGTGTAGTTTTCCCTAAAACAACATAAGTAGAAGTAACGGTAATTCTAACATATACAGATTCATTTACTATTTTAACAAAGGTGATAGGCGGTAAGTCTAGACAAAAATCATTATCAAAATCTGGCATAAAATTTATAAAAGAAATCACTAATAAATCAACACTTATTATAATGGTTTTAGCATCATAAGATATTACAATTTCACCGCTGTACGCTCCTCCTGCAATAGCATTTGAATTTACGGTGGTTATCGAAATTGTTTTAGAGGTATTTCCCGAATTTTCTGATAGCGTAATCCAATACGGAGCCGATATTGTGAAATTTTTATTTTCTGGATTTGTTATACTAAATGATGAACTAGCGGTTTGAGATGTTGATTTATAGATAGTAAATGAGATATTGGATTTATCTACGATTAAGTCTCCAGAATCTATAATTACTAATCTTATATTGAATAATTCAACAACAGACTGCCCTTTATTCAACTTACCTTGAATATTCACGGTGCCATGAGTTGGCAGGTTTGGATTAGTGGCAATATCTAAACTCTCTAAATTAAAAGAAGTTGTAAACCCTGATTTTTCGATAAAATATTGAGCTTTAAAATCTAAACTATTTAAACCAGTATTATTCAAAATCTGAACAACAGTATCGCCAGATAAAACCCCCGTTTGCCTATTAAAAACAACATTGTATTGGCTTTTATCAACGCTTATAGAAACCAAAGCATTATTAATAATACTTAAAGATATTAAGTATGATATTGTAGAATACGCTGTTGTCCCATCAAAGGAATTAAAATATATTTCTGCGGAATAATTCCCATCTGGCAACGTATCAACTCCCACTAAAACAGGCGTTAGTGTTTTGGAATTGGTAGTGCCTACCGTTATATTATCTCCACTTACGGAAGCCCCCGTTAAATTCAACCAAGACATTCCCTGTTGAGGATAAACAATTTCCCATTTTATAACAGGATTACTAATTAGTTGTTTACTTAATGCTAAAGTAAAAGGTGCTAAAACAGGAGGATCTTGTAAAGCACTCCAAGAAACATTTTGCTGAAATGTATTTGTATATAACTCAAAGAATGGATCCTGATTACCTCCATCTGGCGGAACAATAATATCTACTGGCATTATTTTTTTTACGAAAATATTACCCTACACAAAAAAAAATTGTGACGCAAAGAAAAACTCCAACTATAAATTTAGTTGGAGTTTTTTATTTAATGCTTGTTTTTATTTATAAGTTTTTGGTTTTCATCTAGCATATCCTGCATTTCTTTTCCGTTGCGAGCAGATTTTACAAAATAAGCAGCTAAACCGTTTTCTTTAATATCCTTCATTACACTGGTGTATTCACCGAGTACATTCATCATTTTCAGTATTACTTCATCATTATTCCCCGATGTTGGTGTTTTTTCCGGAACTGTATTAAAGCCACTTTCAAATCCTTTAGCTCTAGCATTTGCGGAATATATAGCGGATTTAAGTTCGGGTGAATAGCTAGTCCACGTTGGTGAATCTATAACCATTTCCACTCCATTTTCACCTGCTATAAAATGCGTTGGCCTATCCACCAAGCCACTTCTTAATCCTCTTCTACGAACATTAAAACGTTTACCATCTTGTTGCCTTTGTATTGGGTATTCGTCGCCCATTGTATTAAATCCTTCCTCGTAACCTGTAGATTCTGGAAGTGGAGCACTTGCAATTGTAGCAATTTGTAAAGCTCCCATTGCTCCTGCCACTACCATCATTGCTAAACCTAAAGGCATAAACGGCTGTGTATTAGCCGCATTAATAATCGCCATTGCAGTGCCAGCAATAGCTTGAGAAATTTGCATAGCCCTTTGTCTTTTAGCTGCTTTAACTTCTAATTCTGCTTTTTTCTTATCTAACTCTTGGTCAAGTTTTAAGGTTTCACGCTTATATGTTTCTTGATTAATAACGCCTGTATCAAGTTGGTTCTTTAATCTTTTTTTCTTACTATCAGTATTCTTTTGATAAGTTGCTAATTGTTTTTTTTCATTGGCTTCTACATAAGCATAATAGGTAGAAAAGGCAGATGATAAGGCAGAAATAGCCATTTTCATTGAGCCCAACATATCAGTACCATTCTGGATATTGGCATAAAGACTTTCCCAATCATCACGAGTAAAGCCTAATAAATCAGCATCCCCTTTGCCTAATTTATCTTCAATACTTTTTTCACCTTTTTTATCCTCTCCTTTTTTAGTTGCATTTAATTCGGCAAGTTTATTTTTTGCTTCATCAATAAATTTTAAAACTTCTTTACGTTGCTCTGGTGTTAGAGTAGAAGACATATCTTTTTCTACTTGTTGATACATAGCAAGTAAAGATTGCATATGAGCTATTTGAGCTTGTAATTCCTGCTGATGATAAACTTTCTGTAAGGCTTGTTTCCCATCTTCCCAAGTTTTAATTTGTGTTATTTCATTGCTTTTTAGCCTATCTTTTAAACCTGCTTTTAAGGCTTCTAAATTTTCATATTGTGCAAATTCTTCGTTATATTGCCTTTGCAACTCTCCGAGTTCACTTTGGTGAGCTTCCTGTGATTTTTTAAATTCTTCTGTCTTATACTTATAATCTAACGTTTCTTTTTTCTTTGCGAAAACTTCCGCACGAGAAATTTTCAACAATTCAAGCTCTGCATTATTTGCTTCCCAAGAAGCTCTTAATTCTTCAAAAAACAATTTATCATCACCTTTTGCTTTTGCTATTTGTTCGTCTATTTTACCAAAAGATGATTGTTGAACTTTCTTTTTATCAATTTCTGCCAATCGGCGTTGTTCTTGCAGATTCAAAGCTGCTAATTCTTTTTCAAAGCCTTCGTTCATGGCTTCAATTTTAGCGTCTTCTATATCTAATTCTATTTGTCTTGCTAATTGTTCTGCAGTTTCCCCGTCTTTTACACGTTGATCCATAATATCCTTCCATTTTTCCGCTTCACGTTTTTTATCTCTAGCGGTTTTGGCTTCATCTTTTTTGCCAGCATCATCGCCACCAAAGTCTTTTTTATAGTTGCCGTTTCCAGATGCATCAATGCTATTTTCAATACCTAAGTAACCATTTAATTCTGCTTCTAGTTCTTTTTTCTTTGCTCCCTTTGCTGTTTTTAACAATTCAGTTATCTCCGTAACTCTTTTCTTTTCTTCACCATTTATTTTATTAAGTAAAGCGTTATTTGCAGCTAATTTGTTCAATACTTCAACTCCTTTATTGTGCTCTGCAAATGAACCAAACATATAAACTGCAGAATTTCCTCGTTCTTTATCATAAGAGTATTTTTTACGAAGTTCGTTTCTATCATCTTGTTCTTTTTGTCTATTTGCGCTACCTTTTATATAATCAATTTTTAGTTTTTCATTTTCTTGATAAATTGATTGTTTTGCAGAGGCTCTTGCTTTGGCAATTGCAGTAATCTCTACTTGCCTTGCTAGGTCTGAATACACTTGAACTAAACTTTGTGTAGCTCTATATTCTTTATCTACAGTATTCATAAATTCTGGGTGAATTTTGATTAACTGCTCATAAGCTCTTTTTCTTAATTCTTGCGTAGCATTTTCGTCTTTTATCACACCAATAAGTCCGTCTACACTATTTTTATATTTTTCAACAGCATCTTTACCACTTTGTAGGTTTTCTTTTTGCATTGTTTGATATTGGTGTAGTTTTTCATAATGAATTTTTGCTGCTTCCGTGGCTTCGTCATTGCGCTTTTTTAGAATATAAAAAGCACTTGATAATAAAGTAACAACCGTTAAAACAGCTCCAATAGGATTAGCAGCTAAAGTGGCTGAAAAACCTTTCATTGCAAAGTTAGCAGCCACAGTATTTCCTGTAAGAAAAGAATATCCTGCACCTAACAACCAAATACTAGCTCTAAAAATAGTTATTAGCCCATTGGAAATTGCTGTTGTGGCTGCCATTGCCCTTTGCGCTGCCTCCACAGCGAGAGTTCTTAGTAAAGTCTCTTTCATTAGAGTATTGTAAACAGCAATTGCCAAATTATAGGAAATAACAAGACTAATTAAAAAGGATAAAACCCTTGTAAAGTCTAGTACTGTTTTTCCAAAAGCTCCTAGCTTGCTCTCCGCATCTTTACTAACTCCTACAAATAAGGAGAACCCAGTAATTAATTTATCTAATCCTTTGGCAATAAATTCTGAAGTAAAAAAACCAGAAATTTTCTTTTGTAGCTTTTCCCAAGTTGCCGCTGCATTATTATTTACTTTATCAAATTCATTTTGTAAAGATGTTCCTTCTTTAATGCTTTGGTTAGCTAAATCTATCTGGTCCCTAAAACGTGCTGTATTGTCTGATGCAGCACCTAATACAGATTTAACGTATTGGTCATTTAGTTTAAGATGTTCGAATATGGAGGCTAGTTCTGTAGCATCTAATCCTTTTAATCCTTCGGAGAATTTTAAGAAGAATTCTGTAGGATTAGAGTTTATAAGATCTTTTACCTGCTTCTCTGGGACCCTCATTACTTCTGCAAACTTTGCAGTGTTTTTTGCTGCAGTAGTCATAAAGTTAGAGAATGCTGTGGCTCCACGTTCTGCATCTATGCCAGACTCTTCTAATGCAGCGCCAATGCCCATAACATCGCCAATAGCTGGTTTTAGTGCGGAAGGCATTGCTCCAACTCTGGTTGTAAAGTCTGCTATGTTGGCTTCACTTGAAGCTCCATTTGCTGCAAGTTCATTAAGTGCAGAACCCACCTCATTAATAGATTGAGCAATAGGTAAGGATTTGGTACTATCGTACAGTGTTGTTATCTTTCCTAAAGATTCTGCAACTTTAGAAGCTCCACCAGACCAAGAGTCTCCCAGTGCTACATTAGCTTTATCTACCTCTTTTACAAAATCCGCTATCTGCGATTTAGCAACTCCTAAACGTCCGCCTTCTTCTGCAATCTTTAGAAGATCAATCTTAGAAGTACGAGTATCAAAGTCTGAGAATGCTTTTGTTAATCGCTCAACCTCTTGCCTTGTCATGTTTGTAGTTTTCTCTACTCCAGACATTGCATCAGCCATTTTGTTATTACGATCAATAATGTTTTGTACAGTAATACCAAAACCAACAAGTGCTGCGGCTCCTGCTGTAATTAAGCCAGAATAATGATTGAACTTATCTGCTAATGCTGAAAAAGATTTACGGCTTTCATTAGCTCCACCACTAACCTCCCTTAGTCTTGTATTGATAGCTCCTATCTGCTCGTTTAGTTTTTGTGCTGCCTCAGAACCGGGAAGGACATTAACCTTCATTTGATTAAGAAGGGCCAACTCTTTTTTAAGTTGACCAACTGTCATCTGGGTGATATCCATTGAAGCCCTTAATTCTTCAATCTTTTTATTATTAAGCCCTATTTCAGTCGTTGATTTCTGAATTTCTTTAGTTAGTGCATCCCATTCCTGTGCGTTAGCTTTATTTCTTCTTCCTAGTTCATCCTTCTTTTGCTTCAATACATCTATAGACTCATTGAGCTTATTATTCTCCTCGCGCAAAGAATGAATTTCTTTTTGGGCTGGATCAGAGTTGACTGCAATAGTCAATTTCATTATCTCATCCCTTATCTGTTTTCCAGAAGCCATGTTATTAGTTTTCGCAAAGTTGCTCAAGCCTTTGCAGGTGCGTTGTGACGCATGAATAAGGAAGATTTGCTCTATTGGTGCGTTCGCTTATCAATTTTCCGCAAATCGCTTATTGGTGGGGTTTCGTGCCATATATCTGCATTTCGCTATTTCTCTGCGGTCGCTTTATAGGGTCGTGAGCGGGGCGGGCTCGGAATCAATTAATCTTTTTTCAAAAAAGATGGAAAAAGGTTTTAATACTGATTTACAACTCCTTAGCGTAGATGATTATAAAAAACAAGGTTTTTTGTAAGGTTCGCAGTTGTATTTTTTAATTATTTAAAATAGTTATAAATAACTGATTTACAACCAAATAACGCTGTTTTATGTCCGTTTTTTCGGATATTTTTCGTAAATTTAAGTACTTAAATACTTAATAATGAATGATTTAACAACTAAAGCGAACGGAGCGAAGACAGTAACTCCCGCTACAGAACCAAAAGCGAACACTAAAACGGAGAAGTTAAAAAGTGAAGATAAAAAGATAATTATTGAAACAACAGCCGAAAAAAGGCTTAAAAATCTCGAAAACTTCCAAAAAGTTTGCATGAAATTTAATTTTTTAAAGAAAAAAAGCGATGACTTAAACGCCTACATGATAGGGAGAGACGGTTTAAAAGAAACTTTGATTATAGAAAATACAGACGGACAAACTTTTGAAATCTCAAATACTTTGATAATTGCGGAGATTTTAAACTTAGGACAAAATAAACTTTTTGAATTGCTTGAAAAAGCAGAAAAAGAAGTACTGGACTTTACAATATAACAAATAAAAAATGCGGAGTTCTCGACCGCTCCGCATTTAATTAAATAATGAATGACTTATGAAAATCATAGACCACAAAGATATTAATTTATCATCAAAAGTAATAGAAATTTTAAGCCAAAGAGGTTATTCTCACATTTTCAATTGGAGTGAATTTTACGAGTACAAGAACAGCACAAGTAAAGAAATTTTTCAAGCTTCTGCAATAGCGGATTTATTTATTTCTAACAGTTGCGAATTTTCAGATTTTGAGGAGTATGTTTTTTAAAAAATTAAAAATCTGCTATCTGTGGCAGAAAGAGAAGCAAGTTCCAAAAATTAACCTTTCCGGGGATTGGTTACAAAACGCAGGTTTTGAAATTGGCAAAAGTGTAAAAGTAGAAGTAAAAGCTAATAAAATTATAATTACTAATGAAAATTAAAGTATACAACGGAGAGACAACAGAACCCAATGAAGGCGAAACCGTTTTTTATATCCAATGTAAGGGGAATTATTCGGGGAGACCTTTAAAAAAACCTATTCCCAACTGTTGGGAGGTTAGAACTTTTAGGAGTGTAGATTTTGAAATTATGTACATCATCTTTGAAAGTAAAATTTTAACACCTTTTTTGCGTGGTTCTGTAATTCCTTTTTTAAGTCTTAAAGATTATAAAAATATAATTTCCCCAATATTGGACAACGCTATACAAGAGAACAGAATAATAAATGAACATTATTTACAACTCAGAAAAATAGAGGAAAACATAACTCACCAGGATAAAATAAAAAAACTGCTTTTGGAAATGAAAAAAGCAATATCAAACGAAGTTTACAAGAAAATAGAAAGCATATCTATTTAAAAGAAATACCGCCAAAGTGCGGTATTTTTATTTCATGAATTATCCGTTTACAAACGGTTACAATCGTTTTTTTTTAAAAATTTCGGCTTCGCCGTTCCGTCTCGCCGAAAGGTGTTTTTTCCCATTTCTTTTCCCTGTTCCCATAAAAAACAGTTTTTGTAGAACCATCTTTTTGTCTTTCTAAAGCTAAAGCTCCTTCTAGTTGTTTCTGAATGCCATCTAAATAATTTATTTTATTCTGTTTTTCTAAAGGTAAAGATAAAAGAGGATTATTTATTTTATGTATTTTCCTTTTTTTTCCATCTGGACAAAAAATTTCTTCTCCATTTTCTTTCGAATCGAAATAACCAAGAATAGGATTGTGAGATCTTCCAACTGTTCTACCTCCATTTTTATAAAAACCAGATATTTTACCGCTTAATACCATAACAGATAAAGCAAAATATTTTAATGCATCTGCCATATCTCCCGCTCTAAAAGCTGCCGAATTTAGATTATTTTTAAAACTAAAAATCTTTTCATTTTCAATTTGCTTTCTTTTTTTAAATATGCGTTTTTTATTGCTCATATAATTCTTGATAAAAAATTTAAAACTGGATCCCAAACCACAGAAAAAGTTTCGAAAATCTTTTTTTTGAGTAGAATTATAGAATCTTCTATACTTATTTTCTCCATACTCAAATATACAAAAATTTAGTGCATTGTTGGAGCATAAGCGGTTGTAGTTGCATAAGTTCCTTTTATTAAACTCATATATTTTGGACGACAGATAAAATACTTAAATGCATCACTCATATTGGTACTCCACATAGGCAATCTTGCTTTTGGAAGATTCTTCTCACTAGATTTATCTTTATGGATAGATTTCTTACCTGTCTTCTGCTCAATCTTAATAACCTGTTTTGCTAACTCTAACGAGGATTTTAGCTCTTTACATTGATGCATATCTATCAATAATTTCGGAAGTCTAGGATTAGCTTCGCTCATTAAGGTTTTCATCATTAAAAATTCCTCTTCATGGTAAATATTGCCTTGCCCTCTGGACATTAAATTTACTTTCCAACCTGTATTTTTATTATCGTTTGTTTCTATAGCGGTTTTTAAAAGTCCTGCCCAGTCTTTCCCTGTTTTGGAGTTTTGATTTCCTGAACGATCATAATATAAATCTAAAACTTTCATTTTATGATTTCTGAAAAAGTCCACAAACATTTCGCCTATTACTTTTTCTGATTGTTCTATGGTAAATAGATTTTTAAGGATCCTTTGTACCCAACCTTGCTCTTGACCTACCACCATAGACATCATGTCTCCAAAATCGGCTCCAGCTTCTAGTTTTTGTCGAGTATTTATATATTTTAGTCCATCGGAAGTAATTATAGGTTTATCGCCAAAATCAAACTGCTGCATAAATTCTAATAGCAAGCCGTCATCATAAAAATGCTTAGCTTCTAAGAAAGGATAAAACTTGTCACCATGTTTTATTTCATGCTTCATGGTAAGAATTGCAGGACGAAACTGCTCTGGTCCCAAAATCTTCAATTGCTCTATAAACCAATCTAATTTTAAGATATCGGCATTAGCAAATGAAGACATCATTAAAAACATTGTAGAATTGATGCGTGTTTTTCTTAATCTTTCGTTCCATCGATACCAAGCTCTTTTGTGCCTATCATAAGCCAATCTATCTTTTTTGAAATAAGCTTTTAAGAGATCTTGTTTTATTCTGTTCACTTCCAAAGAAGCATGAAGAATTAGATTAAGCTGCTCTGCATCCATATTTTTCTCCTGGTCCAGAATCCAATCGTACTCATTTACGCTCAATACATTGGGCATATCTGTAGTAAATGTTTTTCCTAGGTAATAATGAGAATGAGAAAAACGTAAGTTTTCACCACGAAGAGCAGGCAAAAGCTTATCTAATTTATCTTTTACCAAATATTTTACTTCATCGCCAAAAGCATGTTGGTAAGAATCCCCCGCCATTGAGGAAACTACATCCATTGAAGCAAGTTTGTAAAAGCAACCATTATAAAATGATATGGTATGTTTATAAGAAAGAGGTTTTTTATAAGGTTTTGCAAAGCTAGAAGGAGGACGGTCATTCACAACGTAATGCACTCCTTCTTTTAATCCGAAATCATTCCACCCTTTTATCATAGACGGAACAGTGTTGGAAAGCAAGTTGGAATAATAATCTCCCACAAAAGCAAAATAGGCTCCGGGCATATCTTTAGAAACTCTGATGGAGCGCCTTGCAATAATTTGAGTTGTTTTACCCGTAGCTCTTCCTGCTACAACATATAAGTTTTGAGGATCTAAAACCTCAATTCCCATACCTGCAGAATTTACATACTGAAATTCTGCATTCCCGTGAAATGTACCGTTTGATTTTTCGAATATACGATGAGACATTAGTCGTTGTTTCTTGGGTTTTCGTTACTTTTTAAATATCTGAAAGGGAAACGATCTACTTCTAATTTTGCTGCTTCTTTTATTTTCTCTGGAACATCTGGAAGATTATCAATCATTTCAGCCAATTCGTTTCTTGGTACCCTATCTTCTCCGAACATAGTAATATCTGTAGTTAGAATTTGAATTTGCTTCATTAAATCTTCCTCCATTTCCATAATATCCTCTACATCTAATTGTAGAGTTTCTTTAATTTCTTTAAGGATTTTAGCAGCATCTAAGAAGTCTTTAGAAGTTTTGGCCACCCTAATGGAAGCGGTAAAACATTTCATCATTTTATCGGCTAAAAGGTTTCTCCAAACATCTTTTGGCAATGTATTTTCTGATGAAAAATGTATAAGCGCATCTTTTAGAAGCTTTACCGCTTGGTAACGCTTAAAGCCATCTACTTGAACTAGATAGTTTATAACAGCTTCTTGATTTGGGAAATCGAAATTTCGGCGATACATCCCCCAAATTCTCTCCAGCATTAAGGCATATGCAACAATATTTGGCGGCATAGTTTCTTTTCCAGATTCCATCCACTCCAATAAATCTTCCAGTTCTATATCATCGAAATTGTAATTCATTATGTATTAAAAAGTTCGTTTTTAATGTTTTCTATCCTTTGCTCTTCCCACTTTTTTTCCATTTGTTGTTTTGCTGTGAGATTTCCTTTTTTGGCGTTTTCTAATATCACCTTATCAGTTTCCATTTGCGCCATCATTAAGCCGCGGTGATACGCTGAATTAATGGGAGTGCCTTTTGTCTTGAAATCCCGAAGAAAAAGCCTTGTTTTTCTTTGGAGTACAAGACATATTTTTTCTGCAGAAAAACCCACGGCTGACATTTCTTCTACAGTTTGCAATTCTTCTGGAGCCAATGGACACCAAATAGAAATAACATCATTAGATTGTGGTTCTAGATTCATCTTAATTTATTTTATAGACTACTTTAGAATCTGTGAAAAGCTTTCTGCGTAGATTATATACCGTTTCGTCATTTGCCAATACATATTGCTCATAACAAGCATTTTCGCCCCAATTTCCCGAACCTTCGATACAGAAATAGGACGTTTCGGTTTTTAGTAGCGTTACTTTGGAGTGATTCCAAGCGTAAATAACAGTTACTTGAGGATTTACAGTTGCCCAAGCATTTATAGTATCAGAAATTTTAGGATTCCTTTTCTGCATAGAATCGGAAATAAGAAGATTTATTTTTCCTATTCTGCCAATTCTTTGAAGTTCTTGCAAGGCTTCAACTACCTTCATTGAAATAGAATATGTGGACGCAGATAATTCTTCAATATATCCAAGCCTAGAAATAAGCTCCACGAAGGTGAAACCGTTAAAAGCCTGTATTGTTTGCAGAAATTTTATTTCTCCAGGTTCTGGCAATTTTACCAAGTCTTGAGACAATTTTTCTATAATATCTACAGTAATGTTCAGAAATTTAGAGGTAAAGGCGGAAGAGTTACCTTCCGCCTTTTCATTATGGTTATTAGAATTTACCCCTATTTCCGAAGTATTGAACAACATTCTATTTTAAGTTATGTTTGAAATCTTCTTTTAGCCTTCTTTCTATTTCTTTCAGCTTTGCTGACCACGTTTTTACAAGTTCTTTCTTGCCTTGACCTTCATATTTAGAAACTGATTTTTGAGCGTTTGTTCTAGCTTTCACCAGCTCTGCTTCAGACATTTCTCCAACATCTTGTTTCATTTTCATTTCTGCTAAAAGTGGATGTTTACCCAAAATTTTACCATTGCTATCTCTGTAGAAATCTAGTTCCTCTTTAATTTCTTTATTCAGTTGCCATTTTTCTAAAACTGTTTTTCCAATTTCATAAAGCTTATCTTCTGCATCTGCTTCGCTTTCGGCTTTTAAAATTCCTGCATGAGCTGCAGCGTAATTTTTATAAGCTGAAATTTTTTTATTAACCAAAACTGCAAATACATCTGGACAACTTTCATCATTTAAAAATGGATATTCGTCACGAATACCAATACCATCTACCACATCTGGAACCGAATCCAGATTTAAAGCTTTTAAAATTTCCTCGTTAGGATTTGCAACGGGAACAACTGGAGCAGGAGAAACTACAGGTGCAATATTTTTAACATTTACGGCATCTTCTTTCTCGTCTTCTTCTGGATTGCACAAAGCAACTTCTTTGTCGGTAATACCAAAGTGTTGTTTAATATCATATTTCAGACCTTCCAATTTATTAGGAGTATAGCCTAATTGGTAATGATAAACTGCTCTCACATTTGCTATTTCAGCGTAAAGCTTTACAAGATCTGTATACAGCTGAGTGTTTTTTTTACTGTCGGCGTTTTTCAACAGTTTTAGAATTCTATTTCTCATAAGTCCAATGTTTTAAAATGTAAAATTTTCTGATAATTATATATGAGTAAAGGATGAAAGGATAGCTTACTCCTATATCTGTATTCGTAAAAAAGTAATATCCAGAAATAGCAAATAATGCCAAAAAAGCAATAACCGAAGCGGTATCTACTAAGCCAAACCAACAGGATTTTCGATAAATTCTAACATTCGGATTTTCTTTTCGCTGGATTTCTAAAATGCCAATTTCTGATAAAAAGAAAATGCAAAGCGCAGGAAAAACGATACTGATGTAAAATGATTTACTAATGAAGAATGCCACCGTAAGAACTACTAGTAAAAGCAACTGAAAATAGGTGAGCCATTTGTGATAAGGATGCATATATACTATTTTCTTACGAAAGTAGAGCGAACGCAATTCGCAAGTTGTGACGCAAAGAAAAAAGCCACTCGTTGGAGTGGCCAAATAATAAAGTATAATGAATGAATGTTTACTACAAAGTTACTTTATAAAATTTCGATTCGGAGAAAGGGAAAGATACATACTGATCTTCGTCTACTAAAATAAGCATTTCTCCCTCTAATTTCCAAAGGCTTTCTGCATCTACAAAAACACCTTCAATGGAAATCACATCTATATTGTTACGGTAATATTCCATAGTTATTAGATTGATATTCGTCTTGTAAATCTTGGAAAGTTTCTTTGTTGTCTTTCACTAGTTCCACCATGCAGGAAAGAAAGCCTAAAATCTTGTAGAACTCTTCTTTCTCTTGCTCCGAAGCTGTAGATTTAGCAAGAATACCAAATGCAGCTTTGTTAATTTCCTCTATACAGCCTAAATTTTTACATGCTTGTAAAATAAGGCTTACCAATTTGTTTTCCAGGGCATCCATAGGGAACGCCGATACGCTTGAATTGTTCATTTTTTTTGTTTTTTAAAAAATTAGAACTTCTAAAATTATTCTATAACGTACTTTAACTTATAGTTTCTAACTGCATTTCTTCCTGCTATAAGCTTTGTTCTTCCGTAGGCGTGGGTTTCTCTGTCTGTGAGATTGGATATTATGGCGAGGTAAGAGCCGTGGAATTTCTGGTAAGTGATGTAAACTTCATCTCTAAAACTTACTTTCTTTAACGCTTTTTCTTTTCTGTTAAGCGTTTTTCTGGATTGGGTTTTTGTTTTGTTTGACATTTTATTTGTTTTTAAAAGTTTCTCCTAAAAACATCCACTATAGAAAAGCAAAAAACCTTGACTTTCGTGGATGTCGTCAAACAAAACCTTCCGGAGAAAGAACCACTACTCGCCAAGGCGATTTATTGATAATAAAAATTATATCTGGATTACCAGAAGATTTTGTTTGACATGACAAAGATGCAAACTTATTTTTTACTGTGCAATAGTTTACAAAAAAAATCTCCGAATATTCGGAGATTTTTAATCTATCTAACAGCTTCAGACCTTTTACTTTCTAATGTCCAATTACTTTGATCAAGTTTATCACCTCCGTTGTATCTTAATTTTAATTTGTAGATGTATGATTTTTCCATTCCAAAAGCATTTTTCGCTTTTACTTTTTGTAAAACAGTAAAACTACCATCTGAATTTTCAGTTGAATTACAATCAAAAACAGAAAAACTAGCTTCATCTGGATAATTTAAATCTGCTTTTATAAAATCACTTGAAATAGCACACGGATTACTCGAAGAACCGCTTTTATTCACTAAAAAATAAAAACCAGCCACAACTACAAAAACAACTAATATCCAAATTGCTGTTCTATTTTGACTTTCTTTCTCATGTTTATAATTAAATTGAATAATTTCTTCAAAAGCCATTGGGTTAGTTTTACCTTCTTCCCATATTTCTTCTAAATGATATTTAATATCCGTAAAATATTGAAATGCATTTTTACTTTCCGATTTAATAGCAACCTTTAAATCTTTATCCTCTTTTTTCACGTTAAAAAACAAGATACCATCAGTTCCAAATTCAATACTTTTTATAAATTTAGTATAAAGTGTAAATAACACCTTATCATTAAAGGCGTTTTTCAGATGAACTCCATCTTTAAACGGTTGGAATTTAATCAAAACTTTAGATTTTACATCTGGATAACCTCCATAATAAGTAATCCTAGAAGACTCGGCTTTTAGACTCTTAAAATAATTCAAATGTTCACTTAACATAGTTAAAATTTTTCCACAAATATAAAAGAAAAACCCCGCCTAAAGGCGAGGTAAAAACACAAATAATGAATAATAAATTTATTTCTCCTGATTACTTGATGCTAATATACAAATTGTTGTATTATATACAAAATAAAAATTCCCTGTATTTATACAAGGAATCTTAAAGTATTATGATGTCAACAAGATGTGGGAGAAACATCTTTGCTAATATACAAATTGTTGTATTATGAATTGTATATTTTTTGTCTGTTTTCTAAAAAACTTCCGTAAGCATCTAGTAATTTAACTTCCATATCTGCGGAAAGCTGATATTTCCCTTTGAAAAGCTTGCGTACATAATCATAACTTAAACCAAATTCCTCACAAAATTCTGTGAGATTTATCCCTTTGAAAAGTAATTTTAATTTTTCCATACCCAAATATACGGATTTATCCGTTATTTCGGTTAAATTATTTTACCATCTAATTCCGCAATAATCTCATCCCGAATACTATCTGATAGACCAAAGGTTAAATCTCTACCCAACTGTCCGAAATGCCCCATGATAATCCTATTATGAATGTCGTAAGTTTTTTTACGTTTGTATTTTTCTGTTTTGCGTGGCTTTGTAAGTCGCTTCATCTCTACCATACGCAAAAGCCCTTTATGTTGGTAAATCATAGTGTCGTCATCTACCGTAAAAGTTCTATCAGCATTGGAAGCATCGGAGAAGCTTGGCATTTTAGAATTTTGCTTTTCATTAATCTTATCGGCATGCTTTTGCAACATACGCCTTTGGAAAGCTGCCAAAATTAGCTTTTCACCTTTAGCTTTTCTTTCGCCTACTAAATCCATTAGAATTCAAATTTCTGTGATTTTTCATCTACTTCTATAGAATAGCCCATGCAACTTGCTTTTCTGGCAAAAGGATCTATACGCAAAGTCCCACGTTCTAATTCAAAAGAAGCACAGTTTTCATTGGTAAAAAGTTTTTTTACAAAAGGTTTTAACACGGCAATAATTTCTGATAATGTAGAAATATACTCGTCTTGATTTTTAAAAACTTTAAGATCTACTTTTTTGCAAAGGAAGAACTGCAGATAAGATTCTATTCCGCTCTCGTCTTCCTCCCCGAATCCAGAATATGACGGAACCACAACTACCAATAGAAGATTTTCTTCCTTTTTGTGGTCTGTCATCAAATTTGCTAATTCGTCATCCGTTACCACAAATTCTATTTTTTTTATCGCTGGAAGTTCTGGCTTTAGTTCTGCCAAACGTTCTTTAAGTAAACTAATATCAATCATTACTAGAGGTTTGAGATTCTGCTTTTATTCTTTCCATTTCTTTTTTCTCATGACGAGCTCGGTAAATAAGGTCGCACATTCTTATGAGGATAAGCATATAATCTGTTTTTCTTACATCTTCATATGGTCCAAAAACATTGCTTTCTGCCAATTGGAAAGAGGTAGCTCTTAAACCAATGCTTTCTACTATTTCATCTGTAGAAGTTTCCAAATCATCATTTTTGGAGTTGAAAAGCATACAAATTTCTATTTCTCTTCCATCCAGGAGAATTACACACTCTTTTGTTATATAATTTACAAACGACACGAAAAGCAGGTAGAAACCATAGATATAGCGAATATCTAAGTGCTTGAAGAAAGCTATTCTCTTTTCTAGCTTTATCTTATCGTAAGTTTCATTAGATTTAAGATAGAATATTGCAAAAAGTCTTACTAAATATTCTATTTCATTTGTTTTCTTGTAGTTTTCTAATTCTCCGAAACCATCTTCTATTTGTCCATAAGTACAGTCTTCAAAACTATCTTTAGGACCATAAAAAGAATGGTTGAGATATTTTACAGATTTTACAGGATTATGAATAAAATCTAAAATTAAGTGAGGAACTTCATTTTCATCTTTCACAAAGAAAGAATCTATTAGTTCTGAGCATATGAAAATATTTTGCCACTTTTCTTCGTCTGCATTTTCAAACTCTTCTTTTTTATACTCCATGTTCAAGAGAACATAAAGAGCCATTGTACGGAATTCATTGTAAGAGATTTCTCCTGTTTGAAGAAAGAAGATAAGTTTTGCCATATCGAGATAATGATCTCTTTTGCATTCGCCTAGTTTTTCGGCAATCCAAACACGCTTATTTATTTCTAAAAATTCTAATGAGTGCATAAAGTAATTTTCAAATGCTAATATACAAATTGTTGTAAATCACAACGAAACAAAGCCATCATCTTTAGTGAAATTTATTTTCTCACGAGGTACAAAATCTGTTTTGCCTTTGCTTATCTCCTGCTCCAAAGACAATAAAAAACCTGAAGTTTTTTTCTCATAATACAAAGCAGAAGATTCTACATCGTAACCAGTTGCCGCTTTTTTATTTTCCACTTCTGCTTTCATTAGTCCCTCTGGAAAAAGTTGTAACGATAATTTTTTAATTCCATCCGCCATTGCATGATGAACACAAGCATTTTGAATTAAACGATAAATGCGAGTAGTTTTTTGATTTTTATAATCTAAAAATTGAGTTCCCACTCTGGCAATAATTTCGTCTTCCTCAAAAGCAGCCATACTTGGAGCTAATTTATAGTAAAGCAAGTGAGAGTTGTTGATATTAACATACTTTTGAAACTCATGAACATTAGGAACAAATAAGCCCGTAAACTGCTGCATATATTCCGACTCCGACATATCTTCTGACTCTACAATAAAGGCAATAAGTTCATCTAAAGTTCTGTAATATGCTTTTTCGTTCTCCGCATCAGACTTTTCTATTTGCCATTGCCAAGGTGCTTTATGATGATCGTCTGAACGGAATTGCCTTCCATTCTCCGTAAATTTAATATCGGTAAGTGGCGCGTATTTTCTAACGGCATCTAAAGCAATAGGATAACGAAGAAGCTGTAAGTATTCATCTTCCATGTCGCCAGCTTCAAATTTATCTACACCTATATCATAATTATCTTTCCCAATAACTCTTATAATTTCCCGAGTAGCCATCCTGAGATAAGGCCATAACTGAATAACATCTAAACTAGCATCATTCATTCCTGTAATCTCCAAAAGATCTGTGCTGTCTCCTGCATTTTTATTGAATAACATTTTCATAATATTGCTGCTTAATGTGGATTATTAACTACTCTATCTTTTGAAGATTGATCTTCTTGTTTTTGGGCTTCCTCATGGTAAAAACCAATTTGTAAACCACTTTCTGGGAAGTTGAGTTTTAATGCGGTATTAATAGCTTTTGTTACCACTTCCTCCGGCACTTTTACACCAATTAATTTAAACATAGTATAAGCGTACAACTGTTCGGAGCCTGAATCAGATTTTCCTTGATCTGTAATTCCTCCTAAAGATTTATGAATTCCCACTGCTGCCGAAACTGCAGAATCTGCTTTGTCTGCAATTTTTATCTGAGTTTCCACAAAATCTTTTACATTTTGGTCGATTGGAGTAATCGTCCAGCCTGCATTTTTAAGAGAAGTACCATCTTCTATTATAATGTCTTTTGTGTGCCAAATTTTCCCCGCATTATGGTCGGATGTAAGCGTTTCGATAATTGTCTTGAAAAGCAACCTCTCATAATCATCTAGCATTTTCTCATTATATTCTTCTTCAGTTTTCTCACATTCCTTTTTTATCATCTCTCTTTTGGCATCCCAAAACTGAGCTGGGGAAGTGATATGATATTTAGCATTTACAGAATTTTTGGATAAAGCTTTAAGAATTAACGGAACGGCAGTCGCTCTATTAATCCACTCCAACGCTCCTAATATTGTAGGAATAGGATAAAAATCTGTAGCATAGGAATATAATTTTGAGAAGAAAATACTTCTATTAGCTCCAAATGGTTTTAGAGGATTGTAAAGTGGATAAGATTTATACCCGTTTGGTTGAAAGACATTCCAGGCGTCTGAAACTATACCATGTGTTGCTTCTGTACTCCCTTTTTTCCTTGCCAAACGAAACCAAAGCGGATTAATATGTTCTAAAGAGTGTATTCTTTCCTTTCCTAATCTCCCCGATTTTGCTTTAATAATAGTTGAAGCATTACATTGAGAAAAGTTTGTATCTTGAATGATATTAAGAAGATATGTTCTATAATCAAAACTATCTAACCATTCTTGTATCGTTGCATTTTCCGTCCATTCTCTTACAGGTTTTCCGTTATCGAAAACAGTTTTATATAAGTGTGGACCTTGCCCCCAAAGTAATTGCTGTTTTTTCTCCATTACCCCAGGTATATTAGGATTTCTATAAATGGTATTTTTCAGCAGCTGCGGAATATCGTTAAACATTCCGTATGGAATAAGTTCTAGTTCATCCTCAAAGGAGTACAAGTGGTTCCATGTATTAAAATCCATTATGCCATTACGGGCAGAATCGAAATCTACTTCCTCTACTTGGTAAGAGAAAACAGCAGCAGGCGTTGTAACTACAGCGTGATCGCCATATCTTTCTATTTCTAAAGTTTCGCTCATGGTTTTACGGTTCTGCCGTTAATCTCCAGAAGAAGTGGCCAATAAAACTGGCGTCTTTCATTTTCGTTAATTCTTAGGAAGCTTACTAAAACATCGTGTTTTTTACTTTGATTTCGGCGGTAACCTGCACAAAGAAAAATTTGTTTCTCTTCTACAATACCTTTAGATGTTTTATCTTTTGCATTGTGAGATAAATATTTAATGTTTGCAGGTACACCTTGCCGTGAGTATTCTCTAAGAATTTCTAAAGCTTTTAATGGAGTTATCGGCTTGTTCATGAAGCGAAAGTAGAGCGAAGAAATGAGTGAAGTTGTGACGCAAAAAAACCCAATACCTAAGCATTGGGTTTCCAAAAAAATAATTAAAAATGAAAATTATGTACGCCATCTTTCAATTAATGCAATTGTAGAACCTGTTTCATAAACTTCAAAAGTTATGGTAGATCCTTTTATTGCTTTCCAAGGCAATCCCCCTTTTGTTACTATCAACACTGGAGATGTTAAGTCCTCAGAAATCGTGCCCGCCTTTGCGGCATCTTCTTCTTGACCTAGGAATGTTACTTGTTTTGCTGTGAAGCCTACTAAAGTGCCTATTTCTAAATCTTCTGCAGTTGCTAAAGTTTTTACTTTTTGCACTTCAACTAACGTTGTAACTGGAGTAGTGAAATCTACTTCTGCAGAAATTGAAGGCTCAGACTGAATAGGTCCGTTGTAAATAAAGTAAACATATTTGCTACCTGTTTCCTGCTCGAAAGTAAATTCAAATTTCTGTCCGTCTTTTCCAGACTTATGAGAAGATTTAAATTTTAAAGGAGCACACGGACGACCTAAAACCTTAATAGGCTCATCCGACTGACAACCTGGAATAAAAATAATAAAATCCTTATCTAAGTTATTCATCGCAAATTCCAAAGCCTCCTGTTCTGTACCTGGGTGAGAACCAATAAATTTTACTTTATGAGTTCTAGCATCTTCTTCGCCTTGAGATTCGTAAGAGAACTCTTTTGTAGAAGATGTAATATAAACTGGCACAGCAGATTTACCTTCTTTATAAACAGGTTGCCCTTGTAAAAGAACACCTTTATCGTCTGTGTCTGGGAAAGAAACTAAATCTTCCACTAATGCAGCATAAGCAAATCTGCCACCAGGAGAGGCTGCTCCCGAACCAGTTTTATCTAGTTTTTTTAATGTATAAGCCATGATTATTGTTTTTTATTGATTTCTAAAAATTTCTATTAATTTAATTTGCCCATCACTGGAAACGAAAGATTCTAACACCAGCTTTGAACCGCGAAGCGATTTCCAAGGAGTTTTTTTTCTAAGTAAAATATTACTACCATTGATAATAGTTGTGTGATATTGCATCGCATTATCTTGCCCAATAAGAGTAACCTGTGTTCCTGCTTCTGAATAATCTAAAACAATTCCGTCTGCAATTATTGTATTCGCACCTTGTTTTACATAAAACACACCTGGTTCTGGCAAGTATCCATCTTCAGAATCCCACTCACCTACACCTCCTTCTGCTCCTATTACACCTTCGTAATGCATATAAACATCTTCTGAAGATACTTCCTGCTCGAAAGTAAGTTCGAACTTACTACCATCTTTACCAGATTTATGAGAAGATTTAAAAGTAAGTGGAGCCATTGGAGTTCCTAAAACTTTTGATTTTGTTTCCTCAAAGTTTTCGGGCAAAACCACGATAAAATCACGATCAATATTCTTTTTTACAAATTCCAAAAACTCTAATTCAGTACCTGGGTGAGAGCCTATAAATTTTAATTTAAAAGCTCTATTGTCTTTTTCGCCTGTTGGTTCAAAAGAATATTCCTGAGAAGGATTGGTAACGTAAACTTTAGTAATTTCCGCTCCAACTTTTGTAACAATATCACCAAGCAAAACAATCTCACTATTATCTGTTGAAGGAAAGAAATTAATATCTTCCACAAGATACAGATAAGCATAACGAGAACGTTTACGAGGTGTACCCGCTCCAACTCTTGGTTTATCTAAAATTCTAACACTCACTTTTGTTTACTTAGAAAAATCGGGTTTCCGGAGAAACCCGATGATTAATATTTATCCTCTTTCTGTTTCGTACCAAACATTCTCAAATTTTTTCAATTTGATATATTTTTCTGGAGCATTCAACGTAGCAGTTGTATTAACTACAATTTTTCCTGCAACATTATCTACCGTTACTGCCTGTGCAGATCCATAGATTTTCACTTCCGTTCCATCGTTCCCTCCTAGAATATCGGTAATTGCTACAGGCGCATCACCGTTGTATCTCTGTTGTAATCCTTCTGCAACATCTACAATTGCTTCACTAAATGTAACAACAGTAGTAGTATCACTTGGGAATGATGTAACCCTACCAACTTCTTTATAGGTTCCGTCAGCTTGTACAACTAAAATTAATGCGTACATTGTTTTCGGGTTGAAATCTGCTGTTAAAGTTAAATTCCCTCCATTTGGTGCCGTTGCTTTTTTGATGATAGCTGTAGAAACCATATTAGCATTCCCTGTAATTTTAACGACAGTTCCAGCAGGTAAACCTTGCAACTTAACAACATCTGAAAGAAGCTCTGGATGAACGTGTACTTTGTTGTAGTTAAGTGTATAAGCAGCTGACATTGGTTTTCCAAATAAAGGAATTGATGTTGTTTCTGGGAAAATAGGCTCGTCATTAACCCATATAAACTGTGCTAAACCTTTGAAACCTGAAGTTTCTGGTAAATCTTCAAATCCTGTAAATACAAATCCAGCACCTGTTCTGTAATCTGAATGCACAAAAGTTTTACGCTTCAAATATTCAAATCTGAACATGTTTTTTTCTTCTGGTAAGTACTCCAAAACCTCAATATTCTGATCATCTGTGATGAACATAGTATTTGTACCTTCCAAGTCTTTTAATCCTACGAACTCAATATTTGGATATCCGTCGATATAATTTATTTGGTTTCCAGAGTAATCATTGTTTAGCGCATTGATTTTTTTGTAATCATCACGGATAACAACAATATTTGAAGGAGCCATATAGAACTTAAGACCAGATTTTGTACGAGCTGCCAAAGGCATAGATTCAATAAATCCTTTTGCATAAGGATATGCATTGGCTGTAGAGAATCTACCAACTTTTGAAACGTACGGTACAATGGTTTTTTCTACATCTCTAGCAATGTACAACTGGTGAAGAATACCTGATTGAGCATTTAGATAATGCCCTTTCATTTTAATACCTGCAGGATTAGGAGCAAAAATACCTTTAATAGCTCCTTCTCTGTCTTCTTGCCTTGCTTTTACAATAATCTTGGAGATAAGGAAAGCAACAAAAGAATGCTTGTACGGTGAAGAACCGTCCATTTTGTAGATAGAAGCTAGCCAAGAAGTTTCGAACTCTTGAAGTTGGTAACCTTCAAACTCCAAATCAATTTGGATTCTGTAGATTTTACGCTTTTGCGCTTCCAATCTCATTTCGAATCCTGGAATCCAATCTGGCTTTCTCGCTTGAGTAACGTTTGCAATATCCATTGCAGCGTCTTGTACCATATCAATTACTCCAAATCTTTTCGGCCAGAATTCCGGAAGACCAAAATTATCTGTATAAAGATCGCGGATGAAATCAGGATTTTGAACTTGATATTCAATTAAGTCTTGATTTAAACGAGTAATTGTAGACACATCGTTAAAATCTGTTTTGTTGGCAGATTTTCCTGCTGCTTTCATATTCCAGTTTCTTCCTTCGAATTGGAATAATTTTACGGCTGCCACTTCTGGATTATTACCAAATAAGTGAGTAGGCGTAGAAATAGAAGCCGCTAAAGCTACTCCCAATAATGCTTTTTTAATTACATTCTGAACTGTTGCATCATTTTCTGGAGCGTCCATAAGTTTTTTAATTGTTGCTTGTTGTTCTTTCACTACGGAAACCACCTTTTTAGCATTTGCTTCTGGAGTGGCTTCTGAAGGTTCTTCTTCGCCTTCTTCACTACCTTGATTTCCTTTTAGTACAGAAGCAAGAATTCCATTCACTTTATCAGCTTCTGCCTGTTCAGCTTCCATTTGCCCAGCTTCTTCTGCTAGAATTTCGTTAGCAACTTTTTGAAAGGCCGCGAAATTCTCACCCGTGAAACTAGATTTCAATACAGCTTCTTGATCTGCATCTAAAGAAAGCTCCCCATCTTCACCTTTCGGCAAAGATTCTAATCCTAACGCCTTTAATGCAAAAGCAATTACGGATTGAAATTTGAGTTTTTTCATTGGTTAAAATTTTATATTAATTGTTAAGTTCTCCTAATACACGAGCCATTTCAAAGGCTTCCTTTTCGTTGCCTATTCCATGGATCATTTTAAGTTCTAAAGCTTGTTTTGCGTTGAAAGTATCGGCTTGGAATATTCTTTTATCATTGGAAATACCTGGCATTCCTGCTTTAACATCTGCAATAAATTCTCCTTTGATTGGAGTAAGTTCTGCTTGAATTCTTTTCTTGAAATCTTCATCTTTACCCTCGTAGAAATCCTGCATTGCTTTATTTTTCAAATCCGAACCTTCAGCATTTATAATCATTACTTTGTAGCCTTCATTCTTCATTGCTTCGCGAGAATCTATAAGCATACAAGTAGTTCCTATAGAACCAAAACCGCTTGAAACAGTACCATAAGCCATGACATAATCTGCCAATAGGCAAACTATCCAGTAATGCAAAGAGTAACAATCGTTACATAATGCTACGATTGGTTTTTTCTTTTCAGATTTAAATTCTTTGAAAGCATTAATTGCAGAAACCGCTCCACCTGGACCATCTACAAAAAGGACAATAGCAGAAACTTTATCATTATTATTAAGTTCTCTGAGAGCAAATAAGTAATCGTCCGCACCAAAAGTACAGCCGTCTCCATAGGTTGCCATTGGCCCCGTCATTTGCAGGTAACCTATTTGCTTTTCTTCGGGCTTGGATAAATTGAAAGTATTTCCAAAGTTGCCATTTTCATAGGAAGCCCTAAAAGCTTCTCTATCTATTTCGACACCAACTTTTTCTCCGTTTAAAAATCTATTTGCCAGTTTTTCATATTCTAGAATATTGAATGATGACATAAGCCACATTCCTCTAATGATATCAAAAACAAGTTTGTTAGTTTTCATCGTTTATAATCTTACTGCAAAGATGTATTGACAACTTAATTTTGGTTGTGACGCAAAAAAAAACCACTCGAAATGAGTGGTTTTTTGATGTTAAGCAGTGAGGGTCAGATTTTTTAAAATTTTATTCTGATTTTCTGAAACTTGCTGAAAGTGTTTTAGAAGCTTGTAAAATTGTGGTTCTGTAAATTTATGATAACCTTTGGATTTTATCTTATCACTGGCGGTTCGGGTATCTATTTCTAAAACTTCTGCGGTTTGCCTGGCATTATAATTAAATGCTTCTATTAAGATTAATGCGTTTTCGTGCGGTTTCATGTTAATTCAAATTTGCATTATTTTCTTCATCAATATTTTGATCTTCAAATTTTAGATAGTTTTCATACCAAACCCAAGCATTTTCAAGAAACTGATCTTCTGAAATTTCAGGTGCAAGTTGTCCACCTACATTAAGAACATTGTTTTGCAAAATAACAAACTCAAAAACTTCACCTTCATAATGAAATATTTTTCGAGGTCTTTTACGATTTTCTTCATTTAGTAGAACTGTTTGAAAATCTTCTGCAATAATCAATATTAATGACAAATAACGTGGTGAGTATATATATGTAAATCTATCTATTGGTTCTGTGTGATCTTCTGCCAATAAGAACATTGGCAATTTTAATTCTGAATTCATATCTTTGCCTTAGAATTTTAATAGTTAATATTAAAGTTTTAATTTGATTAAGCCCCCGAATTTCGAGGGCTTTTTTTTGTTTACCATTCTACTTTGTAGACTTTACCATCAACATCTTGTACTTTTTCTTCATATTTGTCAGTAGTTTTATTGTAAAAGAACTCACCAGAAGCATGATAATAAATACCACTTGGTAATGTAAACTGTAAATCGTTTTTCATTTGTTCAAGCCCTGAAATATCAAGATTTTCAGCATCTAATGACTCATAAAGAAAATCAAGTATCTCATCGTATTTCTCTACAAAATCAGTAGCTTCTAAATCTATTTCATCTAATTTTAGATCTAAACCGTTTTCGTTTGCTAATTCTAAAGCTTTGATAAAGTTTGATAAATTTTTCATAATGTTAAATTTTAATTGTTAGTATTTGTTTTAATTTGATAGTGTAAAGATATGCATTTTTACAATATACTCCAAATTTTAGAGTATAATTTAACACAATTTTAACACTTTATTTGTTAAGTAGTTGAAAATCAATGCTATTATTTTAAGTGTAGAGTGTAGAGTGTAGAAAAAAGCCTTCAACTCGTGAAGGCTAGATAAAACATCTCATTTACTGTGTGCAATATATTGCACTGGTTATGTTATGAAAAATAAATTTTTGATTCTTCGGTTCTTCGGTTTACAAGACCTTGAATTTTGCGACCTCCTGCATTTACCCATTTTAAAAACTCATCTTTGATTGTTGAATCATTCGGATTTTTATTTAGTTTTTTGAGCAATGTAGATTTTGAAAATGCACCAATACCAATATTGTAAGCTAATGAAACAACGGCATTGAATTGATTTTGCGTTACATTGGCGGTGATTACTGCATCTACTTGTTTGGCGAATCTGTTGGCGAAAAATTGAAAAACTTCATCGGCTCTTTGTTGGCTGATTTTATCTCCTTTTTTTACTTTGGAAAAATCTTCATAGGTGATGTTTCCATAACCAATTGTCAATATTCCCACACTATCTTGATAGGCTATGAGTTTCAGTCCTTCAAACTTCTTAATTAAGTCGTAACCTTGTTTATTTAATTTCATCTCATTCTCATTAATGCGTTAATAATATTTAACCACCATTGGCTCTTTTTAACCGTTTTCCAAAGCTTTTTCAGAAGTTCCCAACCGATAACAGTTCCTAAGATTAAAAGCACCCAAAACCACCATGTATAAACTACTGTTTTCGTAACGGCTTTATGATGGTTATAAGTTTTAACAATGGTTTTATAGTACGTTTTGGTTTTGTAATTAATTTTTGTTACTGTGGTTTCTTTCTTTTCCTCTTGCTTGTTTTCGGCTTTCTTTTCATTCGAGAAATTAATAACTCCAGATGTTTTCCCTGTTATTAATTGACCACCGTAATTAAATTGAAACTCTGCAAATCCATCTATTGGAGTAATTGAGAACTGCGTTAAATCGAATTGCGAGGATGTATTTGTCTTTGACTCTTTCGTGGTTTCTGTTTCTTTTTGTAGGCTTGTTTCTGATTGTGAAATTTCCTCTTTTGAAGTCTTTTCTTTATCAATGTTACGGGTAATACTACGACATGACACAGCGTTAAGAACGGCAATAAGAACAACATATTTAATCCAAATAAATTTTTTCATTATCAACTATCTTATATCTTTTAAAATAAAAATCATCTTTGTGGAAAAGTCTGTAAATCCAACCACCTCTAATAATTTCCGCACCGTCGGGAACTTCTATTTCCGTTACGGGTTCGGTTCGGTTTTCGGCTTTTATAGCTTGTTGTTTAGTTGGCTTTTTTTCCTCATTTTTCTTGGCTGCTTTCTTTTCATTGAGCAAATATTTAATGTAGGCTTTGACTTTTTGATAAATGATTTCTCCCTCTTTTTGCACTTGCTCATCTTTTTTTAGGAGCTTTTCAGTTTCTTTTATTTTAGCATCAATTACCTTTATCTTCCTGACGGCATCAATCGAATCTTGTTTTTCATGCTGACCTTTAGCCATACAGAAAACACCTATTAGTAAAAAAAATAAATATTTCATTTTGGTAACAAATTTTTATTGTTTTCATTTAAAATTTCTCGGCTCTGGATTCGCTTTTCCATTATTCCATTAAGTCTGTCCATTTCCCGTAATTTCTCTTCAAATTGAATGTTAAAGCTCTTTGCCCCTCTTTCATTACAAGTATCGTTGAGTTTCTTGTAATAAGCCACACGACCACGCAATGTGTACATTTCTACACTATCGTTATAATGAGTGTTTTTAAGGGAGTTTATTTCTTCTTTTGCAGTTTCTTTTCCCTCGTCTTTTCCTCTATTATAAGCAACAATAAAAGCAACTACACCAATTACAATGACAACAAAAAAAAGGATTCCCCAACCGTATTTTTTTTGCAGAAACTCTTGAAGAAAGGTCATTCTTCCCTCAATTATTTCCGCACCTTCTTTGAATTGTTGCATTTGTTATTATTTTAAAGTTCTATAATTGATTTTTGGCAATGGTTTTTATCAATTATGTCTAATATCTTGGACAAAATTTGTCCAGTCCTCGAAAGCGTTTTATCTCTTTTATTTTTACCCAATACGCTTGAAATAGTTTCCCGAAAATCCCCAAACCGATAACCATTAGATTTTATGAGAGTTGCATTTAATAAGCTTCGATAGTTGTAGTTTCCATATCTATCAAGTCCGACAGCGTCATTTCTCCAATATTCTGAAAGTCTTTTCCATGAAAATTTTTCTTTAATGAAAACAACATAAATAAGTGATATTGGAGAGATTAATGTGAATAAAATTCTTGATAAAATAACTAAGATTAAGTTTATCATAATTTATCTAGTTCGTCTTTTAAAAATTCTAAAATCATTTATTTTTAAGTTATTAAATTCCCCACACTAGGATGGGGAATTGTTTTCAATTGTTCAGAAACTTAACATTCCTTTTTGCAAATTCAAGATTTAAACCGCCTAATTGTGGATACCCCAAAACTATTGGCGTAATGCCATGATTACGAAGTTTTCTACAAATAGAATTAATATTTTTAAACCAATCTTCTTTTGTAGTACTCGCAAACACACCTCCTGCATCACTCATTTGATAAGAATAAGGATCTGTCGGTGAGAAATCATAATTTGAAGGTGTATTTCCTGCTATATTTGGTTCAGAATTACAGTCGTTAATAAAGAAATTAATAATACAATAATCAGGTAAACTAGGGCATCTATCAATAAATTCTTCTGCCCAATAATCCCCCCATTTAGAAGTTTGATTCCCTCGTGAAAAATTGTAAACTTCAATGTCATAACCTTGAGCTTCCATCATATTTCGAAAGTGATTAGGGAAATACGCCAACCCTTGTAAGCTACTGCCATCAGGTCTTAACGCTGGACTTTCTCCGCTTTCTAAGTTTGGAAAACAACCCCAAGAATCGCACATGAACATTACCTTTAGATTATTCTTTTTCAAAGGATTTTCGTTAGATAAATAAGTATTTATTACCTCTATCACGTCAATTGTGAATCTAGTTGCTTCATTGCTTAAAAGAGATATTTCAACTGTTATATTTTCATAATTTGTAGTTATTGGAATAGTAATTTCCTCAAGTCCGTAATTTTCAAGATTTTCATTATAAATCTCTACACCATTAGAAATAGCTTTAACATTTACTTTTCCTGTAATTACATCCTCTTTAAAGTCTAAACCACAAATAATTCTCACATAGCCATCAACTCCACCATTAAGAATGAATCTAACTCCTGCATCAGCAATATTTTGCGTCATCATCCAATAATTTGCATACTTAGAAGATATTAAAGAGGTTGATTGCGGATATTGAAGTGAAAAAGTTCCAGGCACCCCCTCAGATTGATTAATCCAACCACCACTAACCGTGCTTCCTGTTAGCTTAGTCATTTCTAATAATGTTACTCCATCTCTTACAAAATGTTGATTGTTTTGTGTAAGTGTTTCATCATAAGAATAAATCCCAAACATTTTATTCTTTCGTTGGTTTAATTTTAAATCTAAATTTTTTGCAAACCATTCAGCAAGTGCTTTGTATCCTAACCTAGATAAATGAATGCCATCTCCCCACAATGTTTGGCAAGTGGTAAATGAAGCTGGTAACAAATCAAAAGATTTAAACACTCCTGTTGATGCATTAATTACTCCTCTATATGGCTTAACATTTACTCCATCATTAATTACAAAAGCTGTTGTACCATTACTCATGCCTGTAATATCGGCTGTATTAACAGTGAATTGATAATTCCTATTTCTAGTACAGTTAATTGTTTTGTTTGGAGCTTCGCCCGATGCTGAACCAAAATGCCCTCTCATAAATGAGTTAGCCATTTCAATATATGGAGTATAGTTATTCAACAATTCGACATCAGAAGCAATTTTCTTCATTGCAAGAATATCATTTTCCAAAGGCTCAATAGCCTTAGAATTAATTGCTTTTTCAGAATCCCTATCAATAACAGATAGCGTATTATTTACAAGTACATCTACATTGTAAGTTACTTTTATTTCGCTTCCGTTTTGTGATGAGATTCTAACGTATTTTGCATTTGTTAAATCGAAATCATCATCAAGTAATCTTTCTGTATATGTCGTGGAAGTATCTGTAAGTTCTGATGCGTTTTTTCCGCTTAAAAAAACTTTATTTAAGTCATAGACACAAATTGCTGGAATAGCAGAACCTAAAGTTGTAGAATATTTAAGAGATAAATCTTCAATCAGGATAAAATCGGAAACAAAATAACCTCCTGAACCTACTTCACTACCATCATTTAGTAGAAAAATACTAGGTTCTGCATTAGCTGAATTTTCTGTATTAGTTTCTAGCTTCTCAGCTATATTAGAGCCTTTGAAAATAATTACTTCTTGTAGGGCGTTTACAATCTGCTTTCCTCCTTGAGCATCATCTTTATTAGTGGCATCAAAAATAGGAGCTACTTGTACTGATGGCATTTCCACCTCGCTTTTACTCCATGTTGTACCGTTAAAGTAGAATAGAGTATCATAACCTTCCTTAGCTACTAAGCCGCCTAAATTGGTGTAAGTTCCTGCTATTGTTGGTTTGTAACTTCCTTCTACTGTAGGCGCTGCATCAGTTGGTGAAATAGTTCCTTTGAAGTCTGTTTCTACCATTTGCTGTATCTGTTCTTTGTTGTAGGTTTCGTTATTCAAGCCTTCGTCTACAACAGCAAGAGATAAGTTTTTGCCGTCCTTTTTTACTTTGATATCATCTGTAGTTATTCCACCCACAACGTGTAAAGCTGTTTCTGGATTATTTTTATTAATCCCCACTTTAGCAGTCCCAGAGTTACTGAAAAAGTTTAAAAAGAAAGATTTTAAATTAAAGTATCTATTTCCATTCAATTGTAAATCTTGATTTCCAATATTACCAACATTATTATCTAATCCTAAAATCTGTTTTAGGTTTTGTTTTTGTGCTTCTGACAAATTGGAACCATCTATTTTAATGTAACTTTTTAAAGTTTCTAAAAAATCGCTCATGTCTATATCTATATTTTAGTTAAGTGTAATTATACCATCGTAAAGGCGATAAATGAAATCTACAGCAACATCTTGCTCAAAAACCATATTAAATTTCTGAGAGTCTTTATTAGATTTATGTGTAGAGGTAAAAATTAAAGGTGCATCTGGAGAACCTAATACTCTAACGCCCTTCTTACAGTCTGGAATAAGAATTACAAACTCTTCTTCCAAATAATTAGTAACAAATTCTAAAGCTTGCTGTTCCGTACCTGGGTGAGTGCCTGTAAATTTTGTTTTATAACCTTTAGAACCTGGTTCCCCAGAAATTTCGTAACCGTATTCTTGTGATGAAGGTGTTATATAAATTTGCATCATTCCGCAGTTTTCCTTCATCATAATGTCTCCCAATAAAACAACACCTAAAGAATCTGTAGGAGGAAACTTTTCTATATCTCGTAAAAGTGCCAAAAAAGCAAACTTATTTTTGGGAGCAGGCGCTCCAGAACCAAAAACTTTTTTAAGGACTGTGAATTTCATGCAACAAAAATCCTGCATGAATACTAAAAATGTTGTGACGCAGGAATATTAGCGTTTTAACTTTCCCTGTATGCTCGCGCAGATTCCAGATTCTTTTATACGGTAGTAGAGCTGCCTAAGTTGTGGCTGAGAAATACCAGCTTCAAAGAGTTCGTATTTATCTATAAATGAAAGTATAGCGGCTGTTATTTGCTCATTGTTATCGGCTTTTGCAGTAACATAAGAGTAGAATGTTGTTCGGAAAAGCTGCTCAAAGAGATCGTTTACTTCTTCCGTATATTCCGGTGGAAGGTAAACAAATTTTTTTCCCATAGCTTGTACCTGGAAGAATTTACCTTTAGCTATAAATCTCTTCCTAGAGCTTGCTTTTATATCTAAATAAATATTAAATGAATTTATATTTAATATGGGATAATCCGTATTCTCTATTCTTTGCAATAGGAAATCATAAAGATAGGACCGCTTGGGGATGTCTAAAATTTTGCATTTATAACCTGCATACGTTCTTTCTTCCCCTACCATTTCTTTTAACAAAAAAGAAACTAGGTGAGGACGTAATATTAATGGAACTACATTAGAGTTATTATGCATAAATACTTATAGGGAATAGACTGTTATATTGTAAAGACATAGATACGGTATTGTCGGATGTAGAAAACTCTACATCTATTGGCCTATTTAGGGATATATCGTTACAATTAAGTCTAATGGTTTCATTTGTGTTGAGAGTGATTTTAATTTCGGAAAGCTGCTTGAATTTTTCTTTGAATTGATCTAAACCTTGAAACTCTGGAAAGCGAAAATCTAAATTCACTACATAGTACGTCCCTGCCTTAGACATCTTAGATTTTTCGGAAAGACTTGCTGATACCATGGTAAAGTATATACCTGAGTAATTAACCACTATAGTATCTTGCGTAAAACCACCTGGAGGATTTATAAGAAAACTAGAGTCATCTAAAGCTGATACTAGCTCCAGCTTTATTGCATAACGATTTCTAAAGTTTCTTAAATAATTCATGAATGTAACAAATATACAAAAAAGTAAATTATTACTATACATATTGTTGTACTTAAAACACAGCTAAACTCAATTTAATGTGCAAATTTATGTAAGTTTGTAAGTTTTATTTTAATTAACTGATTTACAACACATTAAACCCTACAATTAAATGTAAGTAAGCCAAAAAACTTTTGTAAGGAGCTTATATTCTTTTTTTTTCCTTACATTTTATTTGTAAGAATGTAAGAAAACTTACAAATAATAAAATACCGTGTAACTCCTTACAAATCGGGGTTTACGTTATTTTCTTACATTCTTACAAAATTTTGCACGGTTTTGGGGTGGTGAGGGGTGGTAAAAATTTGGCGGCGGCCATGCCTTTAAATAATGACGAAAAACGGAAGATTTCAGTAAGTTGTAACGGAATGTATAGTAATAAAAAAAACCGCCCAAAAATGGACGGTTTTTAATACTTAATACTTAAGTACTACAGCTTAGTGCCACAGTCTTCACAATAGCTTGTTTTTCTGCGGTCATTATAGACTCCACACTTAGAACATCGTCTCCATATTTCGTGATTAGATTGTACCCCAATACAATCTGCCAAAATGGGAAACGTTTGCGGCTTTCTGAAATTTTCTATAAAAGCCTTCATAGCTTCTTTATTGTTGGTTGTAGACGTTTGAGTTTTCATTTGCTTGCTGTGTGTTATTCTCAGATTTTCTAATTAGTTTAATTTCCCAGCATACAACTTCTTGAGAGAATTTTTCGTTTCCTTCATGTTGAAAGTAATTTCCGCGAACTTCTACGGTAACTTCTACTACGTCACCAATTCTAAAATCTTCTATTAGTTTGGTGTTTTTGTCCCCCAAAAGAGAAATCTCATTAAAATTAGGATATGTTTTGTCGCTGTAATCGTCTTTCCTGGTCCTGTCTAAATAGAAAGTACGCTTAGGATAGTTGCTGGTTCCTAAAAATTGTGTTTCGTTGATCTGATGGACTTTTCCTTTAATTGTCATAATGTTAAATTTTGTTAGTTGTTTTATTGATTTCTGTCTTTTAAAAAGTTTTTATAAGTAAAATAATACTCTCTAGCTTTTATACTGTATACTATTTTCGAGGTAATAGTTATGTCGCCTTGCTCTTCTAAAGCCACATAAAGTGCGTTGAGGGAAACTAAATCGTCTCGGCTTTTAGTTTCAGAAACTAACCTTATGAGTAGGTCTTCATTGTATTCTAATGGTTGTTTTGGATTTATCATAAGTCTAAATATTTAATTTATTTTGCGTTTTGGTTTTAGAATAGATTTCCATTCTTTGATATCGTAAGAAATAAGAAAATCTTTATGGTAATCGTGCCATTCATACACGAATAAAAATTTCTTCCTAAAAACTTCTATTCTGCATAAAATAATCTCATCAGTATAATCTGGAATATAAAGCCAGTACCAGCCTGCTTTTTTTGGAAGCCCATGCTCTAGTGTTTTTTTCATTTTCTCGTTACTTCTTTATCACTTATAAAAACATAGTTGTCTTTTTTAGGAATTAGAATTTCTATAAATTCTTTCCTGGTGTTTTCGAATTGCTCCAAATCGTTGTAACTTTCTGGAACATCATTGTATAATTGCATTACATGATTTGATGTTAGTTTTGTGCCTTCGTAAATCCAACCGCATTTCCAGGCGCCACGGTAAAGTATTGCAATGGTTTCATTGGATGTTAAAAGCTTCACACCAACAATATCCATATTGATAAATCCACATTGGAAACTAAGGTGTCCAAACTTTTGTTTAAGTTGATCCCTAAAAGGTTGTATTTCTCCTGTGCTCGACATATTATTTTACATTATATACACTATCGGTTTTCTTTGCTTCTGTGGGTTTTGCTATTTCTTGAGGGGGCATATCGTTAATTTTACTAAATATGAAAACCTCTCCCGAAATTTTTGTTGCAGGATGATCTTTTACTATACGTTTTTGGGAATTCCAAAGCTCTTCTGGAGAGAAAGTATAGCCTTCAAGTTCACAATACTTAGCAACTTTAGTCTTTAAAGTTCTAGTTGTATAATTCTTAAGCTGTGGTATTGCAATAACTTCTTTAAATAAATCATCTTTAAACACATCTCTATCTAAATTATACGGATTCTCTAAAAACTTATCCATAAATTCACGGAACACTGGTCCTAAATCTGCAATAAGGTTACGCTTACGAATGTTATTTTGAGGAGCTTCCAGTTTTTCTCTAGTACCAAGGTAGAATTGCAAACATTGAGCGTAAAAATTGATAAACAAATGCCACTGCGTATCATCCCACTGGGAAAAGAAATCGTGCCCGAAATGATCTCTAGGTGAAAATTCTTTTATCCCTTCATCTGCATTGAAACCATGATAGAAATTAGAGAAAGAAGATATTAAAAGCCTTGAGTATAAAGACGGGTTCAGATTTTTCAACGAGAAATTGGTAGTAATACAAATTTTTGGAGATCTATAAAAAGACAAATTGAATTCCGCCATGTTTTTGCGGTTAATACTCATGTCTCCCGTAATATCTGTGAATAATTCCTCGTAACGGAAATACTCATTAGCGTCATCAAAAAGTAAATATCTGGTTTCATCGGTAACTCCTTCGTACAAGAACTGGCCATCTAAAACTTCTTTTCTTCTTGCTCCTTTGTATTTGGTGTTTTTAAAACATCTAATTCCTGCACTCCAAGTAAGGGATTTCCCCGTTCTACCGTGGCTAGATTGCTCATCTACAATTTTATCGTCCATACCGATAACCGCCCAAGCTCTGGACATAGATTTGAAATTATGAAGCAGATAACCAATGGTAAAGCATTTGTTAATAAAATGCATTTCTTGAGTGTAGTTTTGCTCTTCTGTAAGTTTATTTGATGTTAAATTACTTGGGTTCTTTTTTTTGTAATCAATTTGTTGATCATCCGTTAAATCCCCCATTTCTTCCTCCCAAAAAACTCGAGAACCATTTATTAAATAATTCATGTACTCGCAATCTTGGTTATGTATTTCTACTTTGTAATTTTTTTCTTTGTCTTTTTTTATCGTAAAAAGAGGATCCATTACTTGCATTTTGGAAGTATCTAGTTCTACACCTTCGTGTAGTTTGGCAACAAGGTTGTTTATAAGGTTTTCTTCTTTTACATACCTGGAATAACCTTTAGTTATTTTGTTTATTTTTTCTGCAGTAATTTCCCAAATGAATTCGTTGAAAAATAGAAACTGACTATTTGGTGTGGCATCTACATAATCGAAACGCTTTTCGGTAAGCCCTGCTAATTTTTTTTCGGAAATAGCTTCGGAAGCTAACAGAAGATTTAATAAATCATCTGGAAAATAAGTGAGTCCTTTTTGTTGTTGCTTCTCATCTAAACAACGGTTAAAAAAATCTTTAATCTCTTGAGCTCGCACTTCTTTAATAATGTGTGCGTCTTGTTGAATGAAGTAAAAGCCATCTTTTCTGTTTTCGTCTTTTACTTTATAAAATCCATTGAGCTTTAAAAAATTAAATGCATTCTTATGGTTGATAGAATATTCTACCGAACCAGTTCTTTTGCTGTATTTGGACTCCCAAAACCTTGCAGGACGTGATAATTCTAAAAGCCTTTCCACTTTAGTTCTTAAAGCTTCCTGCTTGTCGTCTCCAAAAACGACATTGGTCTTCATAAAATCGGTAAAATCTTTTAATGGGTTTCCTCTAAAGTCTTTTTTAAAAGCCAGTTCTTGAGGTAACCAAGCTGTCTTAACATCCATGTGTTCTAGTGCTAATTTTTTACCTGCAGCAACTCCAGTTGGATCTAAATCCGGAACATTAATCACATTTTCTGCATACTTGAAAAGAGTTCTTATTTCTACTTCGGAAATAGTAGCGGTTTCTGAATTAAATTCTACAACCGCTGCTGCTTTACCAGACGACACCATATTAATATGATCTCTAACTCCAGAACAGATAACTACATTCTTTACTTTTTCTACTTTTTTATCTACGCCAACAACGGCTCCCGTTTTATCGTCTTTAATATCAACTTCTACAATTGCTTTATTTTTTAATCTTTCTAAGCCAAAAATATAATTGTGTGGTTTTTTGCCTAAATAAGAAAAACGATATCCTTTATCCTTAGATTTTGGTTGGTAAATTTTCAACCAAACAGGATCTACTTCTTCTACTTTTGGTATTTTTTTCTCTCCTTCTAATTTTAAACGTGGCTTCCATTCTGGAATTATCGCCATAATAGGATATGTGGGTGTAGATTTTACTGTAAAGACTTTCCAATATTCTTCCTGCACACCTTTTTCTTTTTTCACCCAAGAATAGGATTCTATGGAATATAAATCGCATGTTTTACAGTGTTCTTTAGTTACCAATGGCCCAAGAATTTCCAGTTCATAATCTGTAAATTCTTTGGTGGTAAAAGCAAACCCTTTATCATTTAATTTCTTGCCGGTATATTCTTGCATGGTGCAAGATTCTAGGTACTTAATTTCGTTTTTTTGCTGTTCTATTAACCCGTATTGTTCCCCTAAATCTAGTAATGCTTCAAAATATTGCTTGCCTGTTTCTTTTGCATAAATGTGAATTGCGTTTTTCGATTTGCTGTAAAAACCACCAGGATCTCCGTGATCGTAAACCAGATAAGCTCCATCCCTTTCAAACATTGAAGCAGACGGATTTTTATCATCGTCATTATCTCTTATTCTAAAGTTTTTTCTTTCGTCTGCTTGTGGTAAAAAGCGTCTTATAATATCAGCTCCACCGTTAGAAGCTGCGAAAATTTTATTTTGATCTATCGGGAATGTGGACATAGTTTAATTTTTAATGGCTTTAGAGTTACTATTTGAGATTGCCCATTCATTGAAATGTGATAATCTTTGAGATTTATTTTTCTAGATTCAGTTTTCCAAGAGGAGAAATTATAGGTTATCTTTTTCATTGTTTAAAATGGTAGTTTTTCTTGGGTTGGTATTTTTTCTAATTGTGTTTTTAGTTTTTTCAGCGAGTAGAATTTTCCAGCGATATTATAGCCGATACTTCCACCGTTGTACACTTGTTTTATTTCCCTGTTTGTTTTAGCATTGAAACATTTATCGCCCGAAAAGACGTAATTAGGTGCAAATTTTAAACGGTATTTACATAGATATTTCACTGTGATAATCATGATTTACGCCTTTGTGTTTATTCGTCAATTGAGGAGTTATGTGCCATATTATGACGACAAACCATGAAGTTTTATGCAGACATCAAAAAACTGCTTTTCGTCACATATCTTATACTCTTTATTATCAACTTTGACTTTCATTTTCTTTTTACCAAAATCGTTTTCAAAAACAAACCACGAAAACCAATTAAATTCATCGCCTAAAGCTATTTCGACAACTTTTATATAATCGTCAATGAATTTATTTCCAAACTCACAAACACCAGTTGAAGAGGGGGATATTACCTTTAAGACTGCATCAAGTTTATCCTGTTCTTTAATAAATTCTTTTAAATTATGACTTGCATAATAGAAATCTTTGTATTCCATATCTTGAAAAAATACGGCACATAACATCGGTTTTGCAATAGTGGGGCTTTAGTGCTAAAACAAACATTTGTACCTTGTAATAAATTCAACTTTTCGGCTTCGATTTCCCCACCATCGCAAAGCCTTTTAACGTTATCTGTAACCGATTAAAAGAAACCGCCTTTTTGATTTTTAGGAGGTATTGGTTTTGAAACGTGTTTAATATGATCGAAATTACCAATGAAATCATCTTCTTTTCGGGTTACGATAACTTTTACTTGATATTCATGTTTTTCATCAAGACTACATAAACTACCTGCTAATGTTTCATAAGCATCAGCATCTTTGTTTTCTTCAAGATTTTTATAACAATCTTTAATTGCTGAATTAGTCCAAAGCGAACCAATCATTTTGTCTAAATTTTCTAATGTCATTTTGTTATTTTATTATTAGTTTAAATTTCGGCTACAGATAACATCGTATTGCAAAAAGCGGGGTTGAAGTTATATGCAGTCGGTTTTGTTTGTTAATTAAGATTTTGTTTCAGTATTCCAGAAGTGCAATTAAGCCCCGCCTTCTGCAATACTTTGCCGTTATACAAAATATTCGTTCCTCATACTTCGTATAACAGGCAGTTTGCCAAAATGCGGGGTTAAGTGCTATACTCATCGTTAGTGCTTCCTTTGTCAGTTTTTATTTTTTTCCCCTCCGCTTCTTTTGAACCAAATATTTGAGATATTGCATTGTCTGTTAAGATTAGATTCAGGTAAACCAAATCCGATATAGTTTCATCAATTAAATTACCACAACCGACACCCAATGAACCTTCTATTTGAAAAGCCCTTGATTCTAAATCAATCAAAATTCCTCTTATTGAATCATATACTTCCTCTTTTTCTACTAATTCAAAACCATTAAACAAAACTTTATCTTTAAAAGAACTATATTCTTCTAATGCTTCACTATAAGATTCATAATCAACAATATTTCCTCCTTCTATGTAATCATAATTGTCATAATCACTCGGCAAAGGCTTCTCTATAACCTTACCCTCATTATCACAAGGCACGAACATTTCAAGTTTTAAAGGCTTTTTTAAAAAGTGGGCATACTTTATACAACTTGTAGAAAAATAAAAAGCATCTGATATATGATTATGTAATCCGTTTTTTAACTCTATTTTGTTTAATTCTAAAACGAAATCAACCATTGATATTAATGTAAATTCTTTCATTCTACTTATTATTTAATTTTAAGTCATCAATTGCGTGGTTATAGCCAGCCGTAAAGTCTTTTATAGCTATTTCACCTAAAGTTTCATCGCACCCATTTAATAATTGGGAGTAATATTCACCGCATACTATTCTTGCATATAGTTCTGCTTTTTCTTTTATGTATTGGTTTTTCTGATCTTCTAATCCTTCGTCTATCAGGTCGGATATTCTGTTTTCGTCGTAACTCATAATTATAATTTAAAATGTTATTGTTTTGCTTCCTATCGTCAGCAATTTGCCAACGCTCAAAAAAAAATAAAAACCTTGCTTTAGTGCTAAATTGAGCTTTCGTACTTCCTTTGCCCGCACTTCGGCAAGCTGCTATCACGTTAGGCGAAATGATTACTCATCATCTGAATTTAAATACATTTCATAAGCTTTACTATGTTCTTTTTTCCAATATTTAAGCTGATTTCTAAAAGCACTCCAAGAAGCTTCAATATCATTTCCTGCACTAAAAGAATGATTAACTAAATCACATATTTCACTTTTAAGGTTATCTAAGTAAATCCTATATTGTGATTCCGTCATAATTTCATCACTTCGCCTAACATCAGTTTGGCAAGATGCGGTTTGAACCCTATTTTTTGACATATTTTCAAATTTTAAAAGTTTGTAATTGTTTTAAAGTTTCAGCAAGGTATTCCGCACCTCGCCAAGCTGTTTGAACGTTAGCGGTCAGCGTTACGTAACTCCACCAACTTTGAGTGCCAACCAGGAAACATATCATCTTTATCCTTGCGTTCTGATCCATATCCCGCAACTTCTTGAAGTAATTCATTATTAAGTTGCTGATTGGCTTTTAAAAATATATATCCGTTTTTCGGTTTAGTGTCGGCATAAATAGCTCTTACATCACCTCTTGAAAACTCAACAAGTACTGTTATCCGGAACAGTTGATTGTTTTTAAATTCGATTCTACTTTCTAAAATATTATACATCGTTTTTTTTTTTTTGAATTATACCGCACTACTAACAATGGATTTAAGTTACCACTGCGGACGGAACGCTGTTCAACTTTTTTTTAATTACGAGATAGCTTAAATGTCTCGACTGTTTTCTGTCACCAATACGCTTAATTTCTAAAATGTAAATGGATTAGCATTTTCACCAGCATAGGTTAGGGTAAACATTTTATAATTAAAATCACCAGATGCTTTTAGTTTCCATATTTCTAACTTGTGCTTATCTATTGGTTTTGATCTGTAAAATAAACTATCACTATCTGTTTTTTTCACCTCTAAAAATTTGAGTTTGTTTTTAAAATCAAGAGTGAAAGATTCTGAATCTTTAGCGGCACAACATTCTGACATTTGTCTTATAAGACTGGATACTCTTATTTCTCTTATTGTGCTTGTGCTTTTATGTTTTTCTAATTTCCAAGCCATATTAAAAGTGTTTTTTTAGGATTCTATTTTTGCTAAAAACAACTGCTATTTTGAAGATTATTGTTTTCATGATTTTAGAATTGTTTTAGAAATTTCTCTCATTGCAATTGCTTCTATGTAGGCTATTTCTGCAAATTCTTCTTCGGTTTTGGCGATGTTTTTTTTTCTGGCTTCATCGTTCATATTGGGTTGTGTTTTGAAGTTTTTAATCCTGTTGCGCAGGGTTTTCATTCTTTCGCCCATTACTATTCTTATGCGTTCTTGTTGTTCTATCGTGTAGCTCATAGTACTAAATTTTGTGTTTTATAAAACCCCGCCTAAACGGGGTAATTAAAAGGAAAAAGTTACAATAGCCCTTCCAAAAAGAGGAATTTCGCTAACTGTTGTTTCGTTAATACTGGTTTGTTAATTACAGATTTTACTTTTGAATAAATACTTGTTTTGAAGACAAAGAAAGTCCCTAAACAAAATCCTAATTTATCGGCAATGGTTGTGTTCTTATCTGCCCCTGCTAATTCTAACATTACAGTAATTTCCATTGTTTCAAATTTCTCTTCACCTCTGGTTAAAGGTTTGCAAATTATATTTTCACCCGAACAATTTCCACGCATTGGACAAATACAAAAGTCAGCACTGGTTTCATCTTTAGAAAAATCTGGATGAAAATTCAATGCACCAAACCGACATCTTGCTAATGTTTTTTGCTGCATAAATGGATTGTCTGGAAACCAATGGTTAAGAATTTGTTTTAGGTCTGCTTCATTTTCAATAATGGAAGCGAGCTCTGAATGCTCTGGAATATTGTCGAAGTTTTCAACGCTACCATTGTGTAATAGCATAACTTCTGAGCCGTTGGTGAAATACTCCTTGGATGTGTCGAGCATTCCAGGATAAACTCTTGTTTTCATAAGTCTTATTATTTAATTTGTTTGATTGTTTTTTTGTAGTGCCGAGAATTGAGCAATACGGTATAATGCAGAAATAATTCTCACATTTAGAATTCTTTCTTTTTTTACTTTTCGGATATAGGAAGTATCTATATCTGCGATACTTTCGAAAAGCTGTACTACTTGTCTTGTATAGTTTCTGGGTAGATGGGCATCAATAAAATCAAAAGTTTTTTCGATGTCTAAAAAAACAGATTCAGGTACGGAAATTAATTTCACATCCTCAATATTCATTTGAATATCTAAACCTTTATTTTTTTGTGTTAAATTTGTCATCGTGATATATATTACACGGCAAAGATATACAAAATGTTGTACTTCACAACAATTTGTATAGTGTTTTTTTTAATTTAAAACATAAGTACATGAATATCAAAGACAAACTGAAAGATTTTTTTATCAAATTAAATATAACCCATACAGAGATTGGTGCTGCGTATGGTGTAAGTCAACAAACTATAACTAATTACATGAACGGGAAAAGAGAAATTCCACTTGTATTTATTGTTTGGCTGAAGAAAACATACCCTTATATTGATTTGAACTCACTGTTATCCGACAGCCACAAAACTATTGTATCTGAACCTCACAAAGGATATGGGAACGAAAATTTAAAAACTGAAGCCTTGAAAGAAATTGGCGAAATAATGGATAAATACTTCTGATTTTCCCCCAATTATCCACCGACACAAACCTAACTAATTGTAAATCATAAGGAAACTAAGGCGAAAAATATTCCCCTACGGGCTACAAAAATCCTCAGATTTATTTCTGAGGATTTTTTGTTTTTGAACGTAAAAAAATCCTTAAGTATGGTACCGAAGGATTGTATTTTTAACGGATGTTAGAATAAATTAACGCTCACAAAACCACCAAAATTATTCTCGTTATGCTTCATTGGCCATACCAGTCGAAATTGCTGGCAACACCAAATGTAACATCTCTGTAGGTTAATCCTAGCCGTAACATCACGTACGACCTTGAGTGAAAATCGAATCCTGTATTGTGCGTGCAAAACAATTTCGTTGTGTATGCTTTGAGCAGACTTTCCGTATTTGGCTTTAACAATTTTATTCAAATGATTGGGAGAAATATGGAGAAGCTGTGCGTACTCGGTTAATCTAAAACCTTCTTTCAAATGGAAATTTACCAGCTTACCATATTCTATGGCAAGATCTCTCTTTTTCGGAAGATGAATATTTCTTTTTGCTTCTGACGATATTATTTCAGAGATGACGGTTCTCAAATATTGTGCTAATACTATTTTATTCTGCGTCCAATTGTCCTGATAAAGATGATTCATGATTTTTAATAAATCACATATTCTATCCATAAACTCTGTACTTAAATGCAGTTTTGAGTTATCTACATCAGTGGGCTGACACTGTAAAAGCAGGTGCGTATCTAGACACCTGTAATTGGGGAACACTTATCAACTCATTCTGCTGAATTTCAAAAGTTTTAATCCCGAACTGCCGTTTGGAAAAGCCTTTAGTAACAAGAAGAAAATAATTAACCGTTTTTTCAGTGAGGTGGGAAAGGTAGCCTCAGTTTTATGCTGTGATCACTAAGCGAATGGATAAAAAAATAGTTATCATTAGACTGTAAGAAATCTAAATGGAGCGCAAATTCAATAAATTAATTTTTAAAATCAAAAGGTTTAAAAATTGAAATGTTATTTTTACTATTCAATTTGAAACTTTTTAAAATTGAAATTATAAATTTTCCTGCTCCTTCTCCCTCTGCATATCGTTGTACAATTTTGAAGAACTCCACTTAGCATGCGCCGAAGGTTTTATGCTATAGCCTTTTTTGTAACTGTAAACTTTCGTAAAAATCGCCCCAAAGAAAATGAGTGTACATGAGTAATTGATCCACATCATAATCAGAATTACCGTTCCGGCGGCACCATAAGATGAAGTAGGTTTAAAGTTGGAAAAATACAAACTCATTAAGAATTTACCAATTGTGAACAGAACAGCAGTAAGAAAAGCCCCTGTCCAGACAGATCTCCAGGCAATATTAACATCGGGTAACACCTTAAACATCAATGCAAACAAAACTACAACCATGATGAAGCCCAGTCCGAAATTCACCAACTCCATCAGCTGATAGGTTTCAAAGCCAAATTGATAGGTGATATAGTTGTTTAAAAGGCTGATGAGAGAAGTTAAAAGCATACTACTCATCATGAGAAATCCGATTATAAGGATCATTCCTAATGAGTTAGCTCTATCTAATAAAAATTTAACAAAGGCTTTTTTAGGCGCCGGCTGTACATCCCAAAGTTCATCCAAAGATTTCTGCAGCTGAAAAAATAAAGTGGTTGCCCCAAAAACCAATGAACCGATTCCGATAATTTTCATGATCAGACTCTGTTTATCGATGAGAGAACCGGCAATCATTTCTTCAATACTTTTAGCAGCTTCCGGTCCCATTACACCAGCAATTTGGTGATTAATTTCACCTTGAATAGCCTCAGGACCGAAAAAATAACCTGCCACCCAGATAATAATAATCAGCAATCCCGGGATTGAAAATATTGCATAATACGCCATGCTCGTAGAATCGCTGCTGGCTGAGGAATTGCTCCACTCATTAAACGAATCTCTGAGAACTTCCCAATAAAATTTTATTCCTTCTACCATGCTGTTTTGTATTAAAATGGATAACCTATGGCGATATTGAGCATTAAATTATCCCGTCGCCATGTTTTGTTTCCAAAATCTATTTTATTGAACATCCAACGATTATCTTCCTCATAATAAGGTACGCGCAAAGGCATAGCCAAATCGAGACGAAGAATAAGGATAGAAAAATCTAAACGTAAACCTACACCCGCGCCCACTGCAATTTCTTTCATGAAGTCTTTAGAGAATTTCGCACCTGGTTTTAATGGATCATCTTTCAATAACCATATATTACCTGCATCAGCAAACACCGCCGCATTTAAAAATTTATAAATATTGGCTCGATACTCAGCATTAAGTTCCAATTTTACATCTCCCGACTGATCGTAAACAAATTGATCATCCTGGTTGCGTGGATCGTAGCTGCCCGGCCCTAAAGTTCTTGCTCTAAAAGCTCTAATACTATTACTTCCTCCCACAAAAAACTGTCTTGAGAACGGTATGTATTCGGAGTTGCCATACGGAACTGCAATCCCACCGATAAACCTTGTCGCAAAAGAGGATTTTTCTTTTATTTTATGGTAAAATCTTACATCGTGTTCCATTTTAGCGTACTGACTGAAAGGAACATTGAAGATGTCTTTCTGTTTGCCTTCTTTAGCATTCGCGCCAGTTACCAAACCCGCAATTGTTCCTGCAACATCCGCTGACCCTTTATAGTAAAAGGTATTCTTAATCGGCAACATGGTGTTGGTGTAGGTATAGCTGTAGGTAGGACCGAAAATGAGCTGTTTCTCGACAATTCTTCTTAATGAAGGATTATTTTCAGTTTTTGCAAGGTATTCTGGCGTCACATTCTGCGGTGCCACCAAGGTGATGTCAATAACTTTCAGTTCGTGCTCTTTTCTGGCATTTTCTTTCCAATTGTATCCAAAGTTCGTATTAAAATTATGCAAAGTGTACTGCTTGGTTCTGTTTTGGAATTCGTAGCCCAATCCGATATTTGTTCTTGGGACAAAAGCACTTGAGGAATTAAATTTAAAAGGCGCTACAATTCTTGGAATGGATAGCTGTGCATTTAGACCACCTCTAAAAATATTGTTTCCGTCGCCTTTGTTTCCTCCCATTTGAACATCAAAACCACCAAACGCCGAAACTTTAAACTGCTCCGCACCTCTAAAAATATTTCTATGCTTCCAGTTCAAGTTCAGTTCACTACCAGCATAGTTCGCAGAATTTGTTTTTCCTAAAGCTTCCAATCTTAAAGATTTAAATTCTTTAGGCGTCAGCGGATAATACACATCAAATTTATGATTGGCAGAATCAGAAACGATGAATTCATTTTTCACGAATTTGAAAACACCCAAATTGATGAGCCTGTTTAAGCTCAAATTATGATCATAACGGTTGTAAAGGTCTCCTTTCTCAAAATACAATGCCCTGTCGAAAACTCTGGGTTTGAATTTTTTATCAGGATCGATGATGTATCTGTCGTTGTATGGTGTTATGGAATCGGTATTCATGGGAATACTGTATTTCCCTGCCCTTACATCCTGAATTTTATAATCTGGAAAAACAACTACTTTATCTATGGTAAACTGTTCCTTAGAAATTTCCAGCGTATTGTTTTTCAACTTTACAAAAAGTTCAACTTTTTGGTTTTTAGTCACCGTGCTGTCCGCCTGAACGATGATGTTGTCTGGATGAAAGTAATAAAATCCCTTTTCTTTCAGCTTTGCATCAATGCGTTCACGCTCTGCTTTTATCACGTCCAAATCGAAAGGATCGCCCACTTTTAGAAGGGTTTTATCCTTTACCAATTGTATTTCTTTATTAATTACAGATGAATCGGCGGGGAAATTAACCGAAGAAATGGTGTAACGCTGACCAGGTTTTACAGTGTAAATTACCTTAGCTTTTTTGTTCTTCGAAATGGTATCATAACTTGCCTTAGCATTAAAATATCCCTTATTTTCTGCGTAGTTTACAATAATATCTTTATTGAATTCTTTATTAACATTCCCTAAAAGAACTGGCTTTTCTCCTACTTTATATTTCAACCAATATTTGAAACCTTTTTGTTTTTTTGGTTCACTGGTAATATTATAGAAATACAATTTGGGGCGTAAACCTAATATGGAAGAATTGGGTTTTGGACTGAGTTTGTCTTTTATCTGATCCTCAAGGGCAGATTTCTCCTTCTTGGTAAGAGAATCGCTTACGATGTCTACTTTTGCACCCGTATACAACATTTCTCCTTCCTTCAGAAACCTTGTATTACTGCACGACGCCAAACTCACTATAGAGGCAGCAACTGCAGTATATTTTAAATAAAATTGAAGGTTAGTTTTCATCTTTTTCTATTGTTGTATTGGTTTTTTCCTGATTTCTTCGCCTTTGATTTTGCTTATTTTTCTGGAAAATTTCTCTAAATTTATTATAATCCAAGGTGATTACAAAGCCTACTCCTGTTTCTACAATTTGTCCTTGTAATGCCACTTGATACTGATTTTTACGATAAGCTCGCAACATATATCTTCCGTCTTTTGAAAGACTATAATCTACACTTACATCACCTGCAATATTAGTGGTTTGTTCATTTTGTCGTGCTTCACCTTCCAATCCGAAGTTACTTCCGATGGTCACTTTTAATCGGTCATTCAATAATTTTTTACTGATATCGACATTCAGATCTGTTAGAGTGTTTTTAGAACCGGTAGAATAATCATCCGTTGATTCCAAATCAAAATTAAGATCCACACCTTTAATCAAATCCGATGCTAGGTTGTTCAACTGTTGCGATAAAATTCTACTCACACTTTGTCTCGCCATGGTTTCTGCAGAAGTTCCCACACTGCTATCGAATGGATTTTCGCCTACAAACCTGTTGAGGAGCAAGAGTGCAAAAACCTGTTTGTTCATCTCCGAAGGTTCGGTTCTCAGCTGACCTAATTTTGTTTTGGTATTGTCTATAACCGAAGTAGCAACAGAAGGGTTGTCATCATCCATGGTAATATCGAAAGTGATATCTGGTTTCATGAGTTCGCCTTTCAACTGAAGCAATGTATTAAAAGGAATTTTTTGTTTGTACATATTAATTTCTGATGCCGACAAACCACTCAACTGTTGTTCAACTAAATCTATCGGTGGAGCTTCTGTTTTATAGACAGCGGTAATATTGAGATCCGCAGACATCGGCTCTCCCATCCAAGTAATGGTACTTCCTTTTTGAATATCAAATTTACGTTTCAACAAGCTTACAGACATTTCGTAAGCACCTTTTTCAACTTCATACACACCCACCAAAGTCGTTTTTCCTGAAGGATCAATACCACCGGTAAGTTCGGCTTCACCTTGAAGTTTTACAAAATCTCCATTGGCCTTGTCAATAAGCAATGATATTTTAGCTTCTTTATTTACTTCAATATTCACATTAACGTCCATGCCTTTCATCTTTGTTTGAGACGAAATGGTGTCTTGTTTAATAGTGCCTTGCAACGCCACCTGATCCTGATCGATAAACTCTACGATACCTTCTCTATCTTGTAAAGTTGGTGAAGATTGTGGTAGCACAAAAGTGAAATCTGTTTTATCGGTGACCGTCAATTTTCCATCTACCTTAGGCAAATCAAGATTTCCTTTGATGTTTAGGTTGGTATCTACTGCCAGAACACCATACATCATTTTGTTCATATCTTCTTTTGAATCCACTACCTTGAAATCGTTGCCCCGAACTTTTAAATCAAATGCAAAATCTGTGTAAGTCTGTGTAAGTACAGCACCATCTATTGTTAGTGCATTACTATCTGCATCATTAATCTTAAATCGGTTGAATTCAATACCTCTCGACGTGAAATTGATGGGATCATTGATATTTTTAAAATTGCTTCCCAACTGTGTAATTCCCAATCCTACATTATTAAACTTCACCTGACCTATGATGTTGGGACTTGAAGTAGTTCCCGTAATTTTTAAATTCCCAGAAAGATATCCCTCTGCATTCTCAATGTTCTTCATGCTGAAGGCTTCCACGGCCTTCATCTGAAGTTTGTTCATATCCATATTCAGGTTGAAACTGGAATTTGCAGCGTTGAAGTCGCCCAATATTTTAACATCGTTATCATTTCCTGTAAGGGCAATGTTGGCATCGAAGATTTTAGGTCTTGTATTTTGAATTTTTGCGGTAACATCACCTACTGGGTTTCCAAAAATGCCCAAGTCGGTAATTTTCAGATCCGATGTTAACGTCATATTGTTTTTCAAATCCCTAATCTGTGCTGTTCCATTAATCGTCCCTTTGGCAAGCAAATCTTCTTTTTTCACCATTTCGGTAATGGTTTCAATTTTGAAATTTGAAATATTGATATTTAGAGGACTGTTAGGAACATTCGTTTCGGAATTAATACCGATCTGACTTTCACCATTGCTCAACACAAAATTATTGGCAAGAATTCCACGGTTTCCGAACTGTATAAAATTACCTTCTGCAACGTTCCAATTGTCGTAATTCAATTTTAAACCGTCTGGACGCAGACTGATTTCTGTCACCTGATTCAGAGATTTTGCATTCCCTGCAATTAAAAACTGAACAACATCTTTATCGTCTTTTGTGGTAAGGTTATAATTGATGATATTATTGGCAACATCGCCTACCAAATCAAGTTTTTTAAGTTCGAGATCGGCATTTTTTACATTTGCGATACTTAAGTTATACTGCAATGCATTGTTGCCGTTATTGATGGTTAAAACTGCATTTTCAATACTGTTTTCACCATAAAGAAGCTGAGGAATTTTACCGTCCACCAAGAGTTTTTGATTGTCGGCATCATAGTTACCCGTGAGCGTAATTGTCTCGAAGCTTTTTAAATCAGGAACAAATTTTCTAATTAAATCGTCATTCTTGATTACCGCATTGAAATTAAAATACTGATGCGGATCTATTTTTTTCTGAACAGAACTTCCCTTTTGAAATTGATAATATTGATTGATTGTATTTTGCAGTGAACCAATTATTTGTGTGAGTTTGTACTTTCCATTCAAATCAATATCCGCAATTTGAGACTTAAGTGTTATTTGGTTCAAACTGTCTGTAGAAACTGCCTTTAATAACATTTCCTGTACAGGATAAATCTCTTTGGTATCCGAAATGGCAAAATCTTTTAAATTGAGATAACCGTTCAAAGCATCTGGATTGAGACTTGAAAAATCTCCATCGATATTACCTGCCAATATCATCGGCTTATCGTAGAATCCGAGTTTGTTCAAATCTAATTTTTGGATGGAACCATTTACTTTAACAGTAGGATTTTTCTCATTATAAACACCCGAAGCCGTCAATTTCAAGTTTGCATTGGGGTCTTTAGAATCCAAATGAATGTTGTAGGCGCCATTGTTTATTTTACCATTCAAAGCCATGTTTTGGTAACGGTAACCCTGATAGCTTACACTGCTCACTGTTCCGGAAAGAACAGTATTCATGGTCTTCACATCGAAGCCCGTTCCCTTTGCATAAATATTGGCTGTGATAGGTCCGATATCTTTATTTTGAATAATTTTTCCTATTTGGAGGTTTTCCAACTTAGCTTTCACATCGTAGGTTTCACGGGTCTTCCTTCTCATATCCACCAACGCCTGAATAATAGCATTGCCCAGTGTTGTTTTGATGTTGATATGTGTGTTCACCTGCTGAGTACTGCCTTTTGCAGTTCCTTGAATTCTGAATTTTGATGGTAAAGAAATATTGCTAGGAATGGTTCCTTTAGGCACTAAATTTAAGATTGTTTTTGCTGAAGAACTCAGTTCACGAATATTAAGATCATACCATAAATTTTTAGGATTCATGGCATTTTTTATCTTTCCAGAAGCGCTTACAACAGTATTGTCTAAACCAGAAAGCTGTAAATTCTGCACCATAAGATCATTAAGGGTTCCCTTTAACCTCGCATCTACATTGAGTATCGCATTGGGGTACTTATTAAACGGACTGGTACTTCTTAAGCTGGGAACAAGCATCAAAATATCCGAAAAGCCAATTTTTGAGTTTTTGATATTGGCAAAAATGCTCACGGCGCCCGGGTTGGCATTCAACTGTTCAATAGAATTGTAGTTCAGCACCACTTCGTCGCGAAGTAGCGTTTTTGGAGTTTGCAGATACAAATCTTTTAAATATGCCTGCTCCTTTTCATAGACAAAGTCGGTTTCAAATTTTTGAATATCGAGTCCCCTGGCTTCTTTTATTTCTCCTTTTCTTACACTACCTGCAAAAGTTCCGTCAATCATTTTAAAATCCCGAACATCCACATTGAGTTTGGAAAAATTGAGGTGGTTAAAGTCCATTCCTTGTCTGGTAGGTGCAATTGCAGTGTTGTTGTACAATATTTTTACATCCTCCAGATTCAGTTTACCCAATAAAACACTTAAACTAGGTTTTTCGGCTGTCTCATTTTTATTGGTCGCATCTGCCTGCGCATTCTTGGTTGGAAGGTAGAGATTCGCGGCAATATTTGCCCCTTTCAATTGAAGATTTTCAACGTCGTAAGACTGTTTTTCTAAATCTAATTTATTGACTTTAGTGCTCAGTTCATTGAATAAAACCTTTGCAAAGGTTTTGGTATTGTCGTCACCGTAATCGATATTAAAATTGGTAAATTTGATAGTATTCAAACCTATTTTAAGAGGTTTTCTGGCAGACAGAGAATCTACTTTCTCCTCCACATTATCAGCAACTTCTTCCAGTAAATTCTGTTTGAGTTTGAGCTTGAGACCGTCCATCTTGATATCGTTCACCGCATAAGAATTTTGGTCTAAATCAAAAGTCTTTACACGGGTATCAAAAGCTTTGAAGTATAATTTGATATCATTTCGAGATTGATTATCGATAAAACTTACCCCCACATCCTGCAGTTTTATTCTGTCTAATGAAATAATAAACGGTTTTGAAGGGCTTTCATCCTTTTCTTTTGCCGCAAATGCGTTTATAATGTAATCGAAATTAAAATTTCCCTGTGGATTGCGAACCACATTGGCACGAGCACCATTAAGATCCACCGATGTAAGATCGATTTTATTTTTTAGAAGTTGTGGGATATCTAAACCTACCTGTAGGTTGTTTACATACAATAATGTATCAACATCCTGCCCCTGAAGAAAAAGTTTTTGTAATTCTATTTTGTTAGGAAAATTGATGTAAACCCTTTCCATGCTAACTTTGGTGTGGATTTTCTCCTCAAGATAAGTTACCAGTTTACCTTTAAAAAAATTCTGAACTGCGGGAAGTCTTAAACTTAAAATAAAAACAATCAGTAAAACAATGATTGAAAGCAGTGTGATGCCTGTTATTTTTAATATTTTTTTTCCGTTTATCTTCAAAATTTATGCTTTTTTACAAATTTAGGAAAATGAAATTTAATTTTAGAATAAACAAAATTAATATTTCACAAATAAGTGACAAATGATGAGGGATAATTCAAAACTATAACGGATTGGAGGTTGATAAATTATTTATCTTTGTTAAAAGTTTTTTAGGATGAAAGTTTTAATTGTCAACGGGCCCAATCTCAATCTTTTAGGAACCCGTGAGCCAGAAATATATGGCAACACCACAATGGATGATTGTATTACTGCATTGCGAAATGAGTTTCAGCAACACGATATTCTTTTTTACCAGTCGAATATTGAAGGGGAAATCATCAACAGATTGCAAAAAGATGATTTTGATGCTCTGGTGATTAACCCTGGGGCTTTCACCCATTATTCGTTTGCTATTGCTGATTGTTTAAAAAACATTCAAACTCCTAAAATTGAAGTGCACATTAGCAACATTTATAAAAGAGAAGAATTTAGACAAAAATCTGTTACTGCCCCCACCACAGACGGCGTAATTTCAGGTTTTGGCATCAAAGGTTATCGATTAGCTATATTGAGCTTATAATAAGATTTTACAACATGAAAAAAGCATCCAAAATTGGATGCTTTTTTATTGAGATATCTTTCTCTTTTACAGATTTTATAATTGAGGACCAGCAGCAACTAATCTTGCACCTTCTGGAGTATCTGTATATTGTTCGAAGTTTTTTACATATTTAGCTCCCAATTCTCTAGCTTTAGATTCCCATTCTGCAGGTGTATCATAAGTTTCTCTAGGATCTAAAATACCTTCAGAAACGTTTGGCAACTGAGTAGGAATTTCAAGATTTAACACAGGAACTTTTGTAGTTTCCACTTTCTCGATAGATCCATCGATAATAGCATCGATAATAGCTCTTGTATCTTTTAAAGAAATTCTTTTACCAGTACCGTTCCATCCTGTGTTCACTAAATAAGCTTTAGCTCCATGCTCCTTCATTTTACCAATTAATGTTTTAGAATACATTGTTGGGTGTAAAGTAAGGAAAGCTTCACCAAAAGCTGGAGAGAATGAAGGTTGAGGCTCAGTAATTCCTCTTTCGGTACCTGCTAATTTGGAAGTGTATCCACAAAGGAAATGATATTGTGCTTGATCTTCGTCTAAGATTGAAACTGGAGGCAATACACCGAATGCATCAGCAGAAAGATAAACAATCTTTTTAGCGTGACCAGCTTTAGATGGAAGAACAATTTTATTAATATGATAAATTGGATATGAAACTCTAGTATTTTCTGTAATACTACCGTCTTTATAGTCTACTTCACCGTTTTCTTTTACTACAACGTTTTCTAACAAAGCATCTCTTCTAATAGCACGGAAAATATCTGGTTCTTTTTCTTCAGAAAGATCGATTACTTTTGCATAACACCCACCTTCATAGTTAAAAACACCATTATCATCCCAACCATGTTCATCATCACCTATTAAATATCTTTTTGGATCTGCAGAAAGTGTAGTTTTACCCGTTCCTGAAAGACCGAAAAACAAAGCAACATCTCCTTCTTCACCTACGTTTGCAGAACAGTGCATAGAAGCCATACCTTTTAATGGAAGGTAGTAGTTCATCATCGCGAACATACCTTTCTTCATTTCTCCACCATACCAAGTTCCTCCAATAATTTGAAGTTTATCTGTAAGGTTGAACATTACGAAGTTTTCAGAGTTCAAACCTTGTTCTTGCCATTTATCGTTAGTTGCTTTAGAACCATTCATTACAACGAAATCTGGTTCACCAAAGCTTTCTAATTCAAAATGAGATGGTCTAATAAACATATTAGTAACGAAATGTGCTTGCCAAGCCACTTCCATAATAAATCTTACTTTAAGACGTGTATCTTTATTGCTTCCACAGAAAGTATCTACAACATAGATTTTTTTAGCCTTTGAAAGCTGATTAATCACCAAACCTTTACAATGTGAAAAGATATCCGCAGTTGTTGGAACATTCACTTTCCCATCCCAATGAATAGTATCTTTAGAAACTTCATCCTTTACAATATACCTATCTTTTGGAGATCTACCTGTAAAAATACCTGTTTTTACTGAAACGGCTCCAGAAGTTGTAAGCTCAGCTTGCTCAAAACCTTGATTAGTTTGAGACATTTCATCTTGATATAATTGCTCGTAAGAAGGGTTATGAACTACCTCTTCGAATCCTTTAATTCCTAAGTTGTGAAGTTGTTGGATGATTTTCTCGTTATTCATTTTTATTAAGATTTTTCTTTCAATTATTTTAATGGAACGAAATTAACTATTTTTCGCAGAATGAAAGTTTTAAATATACTGATATTAGTCAGAAATACAAAAAGAAATAAATAAGCGTTCAAAATACTGATTTTCAATTAATTAAACTAGAATAATCAAAAGCATTAAAAAAGCCTTTTGATGCAAAATATTCCTTGTAACCATCAAATTTACTTGACATCACAAAATCTCCACCCCACGCTCCTAAGCTTTTAACAAAACTTGGACAGTCTTTGAAGAACTTATTTTTAACGGTTTCAATATCTAAAAATTGAGCTAATTTTTCTTCATGAGCTTCCATTAATTCAGAAAACTCTGTTAATGTTTCCGTTCTAAGAACATTTTGAGTAAGCTCGGAAAGGTAAAGAATTAAATCCTCTGACTTCTCCTTAGATTTATATAATCGAATGCCTTCCCTACTATCCTGCTTTTGATTCAGATGAATAAAAATAAGTTCATCTTTAAATGGTGGTTTAAAATCAATAGTCTGCGAAATTCTTTGTTGGTTTTTTATCTGAAACAAAATAGCTGAATTTTCTTTAGCCACAGCTACATCATATCCACTTCCACCCAAAGAAAGATCATTCAACTTAAATGCATCAATACTGCTCCACATTGCTAAATTATTCATTAATGTAGAACTGCTTCCTAAACCATAATCAGAAGGAAATTGCAAATTGGTTTTTAAAAAATAGGAAACTGTATCTTGAAATTTAGTATTGGATAGATTTTGAACATTTTTCAAAACCTTAACTATAAATTCAGTAGAATTGGGAATATTGGTTTCTAAAACCCTCCATGTAGAATAATTAATAATCGCTTTTAACCAAAGCTTATTTTGATGAAAAGCTTCCCAAACGATTAATGATTGTTGATTTGCTATTTCTTCAAAAAAAAACTCTTGACCTAGTTTTGTGGGGACAGCTAGGGCAAGAGCTCCGTCTAAGACGAAATATTCTGAAGTAAGCAACAATTTTCCAGGTGAAAAAAGGCTTTTCATTTTTTTATCAATTAGATTGCCGAAGCAGCTTCTACCTCAGAATTAATCTTTTTAATTAATCCTTGAAGCGTTTTTCCAGGACCAACTTCTACAAAATTTGTTGCTCCGTCTTTAATCATATTTTGTACAGACTGAGTCCATTTAACAGGAGCTGTCAACTGCTCGATAAGATTATTTTTAATTTGTTCAGGATCTGTAATTGCTGTGGTCGTAACATTTTGATATACAGGAATAGTAGCCTTTCTGAACTTTGTATTTTCAATAGCAGCCGCTAATCTTTCTTGTGCAGGTTGCATTAAAGGTGAATGGAAAGCTCCATTTACAGGCAACAATAAAGCTCTTTTTGCACCAGCTTCTTTTAATAAAGCACAAGCTTTTTCTACAGCTTCTGTTTCTCCAGAAATTACCAATTGTCCTGGACAATTATAATTAGCAGGAACTACAATTCCTTCTATTTGTTGGCAAATTTCTTCCACTTTAGCATCCTCAAGACCTAAAATAGCAGCCATAGAGCTTGGATTAATATTACAAGCATGCTGCATCGCTTTTGCTCTTTCGGAAACTAGTTTTAATCCGTCATCAAAAGATAAAACTCCATTAGCGACTAATGCAGAAAATTCTCCTAAGGAATGTCCCGCAACCATTTCAGCACCCAAACCATTAACTGCTTTTAAGGCAGCAACAGAATGTATGAAAATTGAAGGTTGAGTAACTTCAGTTCTTTTAAGATCTTCATCCGTTCCATTAAACATAATAGAAAGAATATCAAATCCTAAAATTTCGTTGGCTGATTCCATTAAGTCTTTAATGTCTTTACGAGAATCGTATAACTCTTTTCCCATTCCAACAAACTGAGAACCTTGCCCAGGAAATACAAGTGCTTTCATTGAGTAATATTATATTGATGCAAATATAAAAATAAATATTCTGATAAATTACTTGTACATTTCAAGATAATTTATAAAAAACCCTTACGGATTTAATCTAACCACTCTAAACCCATTATTAACGTAAGCTCCACCAGCTTTAGACTTTACAAATTCAAATTTTGTTGCCAACTGAGTTTGCACTTTACCCATTTGTTTAAAGATTTCTCCTTTTTTGTTTTCTCGGGTAAGCATATCATTCACCACATCAAAACCTATTATTGCGTATTTGGCAGGTATTTTACAGTATTTAGATTTATAAGCCGCTAAAATTTCTTTTTCAAAACTTCCGTCAGGATTTATTTTTCTATCCATTAAATATACAAAACTTCCGTAACTAAGTTCATCCTGTTTTTTATCAAAAATTGGAGAATAATACATACTGAAAGATTTCATATCTCTGGTTTCTTTGCTCAAAGTGATTACTCTATTGGCAAAAGCTTCGGCTACATCATCATTGCTACTCGCTAAAATAGCTATAACAGGTGCAGATTGACCAGTCATCATATTTTGATCCGCTTGAATATCTGCTGCAGAACTTACAATGCTAACTCTTGGGTTTTTAAGGTTTTTTTCTAGACTATTTTTAATATAAGTCGTCATTTCATCTCTTGAACTTCCAAGGATATATATTTTCTGATCTGTGTAAGCATCTTTTACTTCATCAACAATTTTATCTGCATACACTCTATCTTCAGTTTCCACAATAATAAGATTATTATGAGCATGAAGTTCTGGTGAATTAGCAAATGGAGCTACCACAGGAATTTTATTAGCTTTTGTAAATTCTAAGACATCTAAAACATTAGATTTAAAGAAGGGACCGATAATTAAGTCTGTATTATTAGGATTAATTTGAGTTAAAGAACTTTTGAAAGTTTCTTCGCTTCCAGAATCTACTACTTTAATCTCTAATTTTTGTCCATTTCTAGCATTTCTTTCAATGGCTAATTGAGCACCAGTAAGAAAATCTAGAGCCATATTTCTGTATTTAGAATCATTAGAGCTATAACCAAAGGGTAACATCAAAACAACGCTTAATGCATCTCCATTTTTCTTGATATAACCTGCTTCTAATTTCTTAATTTTAAGAACCATTCCCATTTTTAAGCCTTTAGAAAGCTCAGGGTTTAAAGCGATAAGTTCATCAATACTAATTCCGAATTTATTAACAATTGAAAATACTGTATCTCCTTGAATTACTGTATAAGTAACATATTCATCTTGAGAATCTGTGTTTCTTGAACTTGTATTCGAAGAAGAATTATCAATTACTACTCTTGAAGAAGGTGTGTTAGGTGAAGTATTGGATGCAACGGGCGCAACATCAATTTTACGAAAAGCATTTTTATCTGCGTATTTTTTAATATTGGCAAGAGGTAAAGTTAGTACATCACCAATTTTCATCCCATTTTCTAGACTTGGATTTAGTTTTCTAAGTTCTTCTTCAGAAATTTTATACTGTCTTGTAATTCCGTAGATCGTTTGCTTGGGTTGAATAATAATTTCTCCTTTTTCATTTGCAGAAGACCCAGGAGTTGTAGTTTTTGAAACTGATCCTTTAATATTCAAAACATCTCCAATTGCTAGCTTGCCGTCTTTAATTTTCGGATTTTTCTTAATGAGCTCATCTAGCGTCATTCCATATTTTTTAGCAATATTATATGGAGTATCACCTTTAGAAACTGTGTGTGTTTTCTGTGCAGAAACACCAACAACTAAGCATAAACTAGACAGTATGAAAATTTTCTTTATCATTTTCGGAATTTATATTACAAAAATACTTCTTTAAAATTAAATGGCAACAACTATGAGTTGAGACTCATCAACAGTCATTTTCTCGTAGCATATTTCAAGCCAATCCTTTCCATAATCTGAAAACCAAACAGAAAAATTAAGAACTCGCTCTTGCCATGTTTTCCCTGGATGGACTTCTAGAAAAAGATTTTCAAGGCGTTCTAATAATTCTTGCTGTTTTATTTTTTCGGCTTTTAACAATCTTTTTTTGAGTCTTTGGAAAGATTTCAATTGTCTTGTTTCTTCTGCATTCACCATATTCTGAAAAGATGAATGCGTTTTGCCTGCTACATTTCCCAATTGATTAAATTGTTTTTTTAAAACATCTTCTTGCTCTTGAAGCATATCTAAAATGGGATGATTGGAAAGTAATTTTTTATTAACGATGTTTGGAAAAGGATATAAAAAATCTCCAATATTCAAATCCAATTTTTCTATTTTTTGTAAAGTTTTTTCTTTAATAAACAGCATTGAATTTCTTGGAATTAATATTGGAAAACTAAGTTTTACGTTTTTAAAATAATCTTTAAGCTCCAGCCAATACATTATCTCTGCATTCCCTCCTATATAAACAATATTCGGGAGAACTACTTCCTGAAAAACAGGTCTTAACAATGCATTTGGACTAAATTTTTCGGGATGAGTTTCCAGTTCTTTTAATATCTCTTCTTTAGAAAAAGAAATATCAGTATTGATCACTTTAAATTCCTCGTTTTGAAGCTCGATTCTATTTCGAGTTTCCGAAAGATAGAAAAGATTGATATCTCTAGGATTTACTTGTACTTTTCCATAACGATTTTTTAGAAATTCCACTTTTTCCTCAGTCGATTTTTTTAATTGAGAATTCACCAATTCATCCTTAAAAATACCAATCATTTGAGATTTCAAAGCCTTAGAATCTCCATCAATCATCAATAAACCATATTGAGAAAATAGTCTGTTCACTAAAATTCTTATCGCTTGAGTTAAGGTATTCCCATGCTGATAGGCTTCTTTCAACATTAGTAAAAGTTCCGTTCCATACACAGTATCTCTAAACTCTGACTCAAATTCTGAGATAAAATGAATGTCAAAAACAGGTATTCTCCCTACCGCTCCACCATATTTCTCATTCATTTCATAATAATTCAGAAGTGTTTTGAAATGATTGATTTCCTCAAAATCATGATCTTCTGTAGCCATCCAATAAATAGGAACAAAATTATGATTAGGAAACTTGGCTTTTAAAAACTCACAAGTTTTTATGGTTTGAAGAATTTTATATATAAAGAATACGGGTCCCGAAAACAAGTTCAGTTGATGACCTGTAGTTATGGTAAAAGTATTATTATTTTTTAATACCTCAAGATTGTACTCTTGTCCAATAGAAAGTGCCGTGCCCTGTAATTGTGATCTTAATTCATGATACAGAATTTCTCTTTGGTTTGATGAAAAAGATTCTGCTTTCTCACCCATTTTATTTTGGATATTTTTTAATGTAAAAATGTTATCATTAAAATCTGATAAATCTTTATTCAAAAGGTCTTTTATTAACCTTGGAATACTTTCTATATCAGTAAAATCAAATGTATCTATTAATTTCAACTTACGTAATTTTTAGTTGAACATATACCAAACAATTCCCAAATTCAATCTAAAATCATAGGTTGGATAATGTGGAAATGCATAGGCTTTGTTATGAGAAAAAACCGTTCCAAGCTGTTGACCTTCTATATAAAAAAACATTTTCTTTACTTTCATGTTCACATAAAGATCTAGCAAAGGCTGTCCTCCAATAGAAAATGAATTGGCATTTGGTAAAATATATTCATTTACAATAGGCAGGTATTCTCTGGATGCAAATTTAGTGAAATAATAAGCTTTAATTCCCGCTTGAATTTCCGCAGCTTTTTTAAATGCTTTGGTTTGATAGTAAAAATTCACCCTACCGATAAAACCTGGCATTGGATATAAATCTTTCTCCGTTAAGGCTTGCTGAAACTGCAATCTCGTATTCAAATGGAATTTATGGTAACTGAAAGTAGCATCACCTCCTATTTGTGAGATATTTAATGAACTTGCGCTTTGCATAGGCTGTGCTAACTCATTAAGATAAGTATAATTTTCTATTCTGAAATAATTAACAAAAATTTCTGATTGAAACCATTTTAAATTAATATTACCACCAATTTCTGTTACTGCTTGGTTTTTAGCATTCGGCAAATAATAATTAAAATCTTTATAAACCGAAGTGTTCAGTAAATAATTAAAAGAAGGATATGCGGTTTGGAAATTTACTTTTGCATTCACAAAATAATCCTTTATAGGTTCGAATCTTAAATGATTAGTAGTATTAAGATACGTCCCAAACTGATTTCCGTTTGAAAACTCTAAGAAAGATTGCAATTGAATTTTGTCCCAAAGTTTAACTTGTAAGTTTCCAAGAGCTCCAATTCTGTTTTCTTGAATTTCTGAAGGATAATTCAGTCCAGAAATATCATTAACATTGGTCATCCCAAATTTCAAGATTTGATATCTTGCTCCAGCATCAAATTTCAAATTCTCTTTATCAAAAATCAAACTTAAAGTGTTGTTTAAGTTCTTAGAATATTTTTTTGTTCCTAATGGAAAGTTAGCATAAACATCCTTTTGATCATCAATCCAAAAATCTTCTACACCCGTTTGATTATAATAATATTTATTCCCTTGATGAAAAATAGTATGTTTAATTTTAAAAGGAAATTTCTCTGAATCGAAAGGAGTATATTGATGGCTAAAATAATATCTGCGATAAGCATACTGAGAACTTGAACCTTCTAAATTCACCTGAACATTTTGACGGTTATTAGATTCATCATTTCCATTGATAAAAACGGAATCATCTTCTAAGCCACCAAATTCTTGGTTGTTAACATTCTGATGAAGATAATGCGTAAAAAATTCGTAGCGATTGTTCTTACTTTTATAATGTCCACTAAAAATTGTGTTGTTATTAGAAGCCAAGGAGTTTCTATACAAACCTTGAGATCTTAACCCCATATATTCCACCGCAAAATTAAAAGTCTTACCTATGTTTTGGGTGTAAGTGGAGTTCAAAGCTGCACCGTTCTTCATTGAATTATGATATACAAATGCAGCAGTAGGTGTTTTTACATCGTAGTATTTTACATCATTAGCTCCAATAATTCCGTAGGATTTGTGACTTGGAAGTAACGATAAATTTTGTTCGGCGTTTAGTTCATAGGATAAAGGATTGAAACCATAACCTATATTAGACATTTGGATTCTTCCAAAATTATCTCTGTTATTGTATTGCGAAAAGATGAAAGTTTTGTCGGCTGTTAAAACGGTATCAAAAATCTTTTTTTCAGTATACTGAGTTTGGAATTGATAATCGTGAATGGTAGGTTTAAAGATTTTTAAGGAATCTTTTTTTCCTGAGTCTACAACAAGTGTATCTGCAGAAACACCTTTTAAACTATCATTTTTAGGAAGTACTTGTGCATTCCCCCAAAAAGACAGTAATAATATAAATGCGAAAAATATTTGCTTCATTACAATTTCTTGTGAGACAAAAGTACGAAATAATGGCAAATAAAAAACCCCGCCAAAGGCGGGGTTTAAATTATGAGCAAATAATCTTTAATTTGGATTCTGAGATATATTAGCTTCATTATTATTAATCTCAATAATTGGGATTTGGAAAGTAAATTTAGATGATCCTGCAGGGTAATTCAACTGGTTAACCACATGATTACTTCCTGCATATTGTCTTTGCAAAGGATGACCAAGACGCTTCATATCAAAGAAAGCAAATCCGCCTTCACCCCATAACTCGATAGCTCTTTGAAAATAAATTTCATCTAAAAGAGCAGCTTGAGCACTTGGTGCGCTAAACTGAGGGTTTCTTGTTTGTACAAATGCATCTAAAGCAGCCTTACCAGCAGCAGGATTTAAGTGAGCTTTAGCTTCTGCATCAATAAGATACATTTCTGCAGCTCTCATATACACATAATCTCCTTCAAAATCAGTATCATCAACAAATTTAACGTTAGCATATTTTGGAAGGTTATAAGAGTTTCCTGTATCTACAAACCATGCTTTTCTAGCATCTGTAGCAGGAATCTTATCAAATAATCTTTTATCAATAGTCTTATAACTTTGTAATAATCCAGCATAACCTGCATTTAGATTCCCCATATTTGAGAAAAATGACGCATAATAGTTAGAAGTCTCAGTATTGATATCAGCTCCCCACATCCACTCTGAGTTACTAATTTTATTGAAACCATCATTTAATTGAGATCCTGTCATTGGAGCATAGCCAGAATAAGCAATTTGAGCATACTCAGAAGCTTTAGCCCAATTCCCTACCTCTTGATAATATCTAGCCAATAAACCAGCAATAACATTTTTATCAAGAATTTCTTTTGATGTTCTGTTATAACCTTGAATCAAAGAATATGCATTCAATAAGTCAGCCTCAATTTTAGTTTTAATCTCAGCAGTTGATACTCTTTCATTTCTCTTTATGTCTTCAGTCATATATGGAACACCTATGTCTCCATTAGCATAAACTCTAATCAAGTTGAAATAAGCATCGGCTCTCATCGCTAAAAATCTTGCCTTGATATAATTTTGTTCTGGAGTTGGATTTGTTGTTCCAGATAAGAAACTTAAACCTTTATTAACATTGAAAATAGATTTATAGAAAAACGACCAAAGACCTCTAGTTCTATAATTATTTTCTGTTCTTGCACCATAACCGTAATATCCTGAAAACCAATTTGATTTCGTCATTGACAAATCATTAGACATAAAATCTAATCCTAACAAATAACCTTTATAACCAAAATCATCATGATAATTTCCTAAAGTTCCAAAATCAATCATGTATCTATTATTACCATTCTCGATACCTGATAAAAGCGAATATGATCTTTCAGGATAATTTGCAATCAAATCTTCAACCTGATTTTGTGAAACAGTTGGTTGAGATTCCACATTAAGCATGTCATCAGTACAAGAACTTAGCATTAAAGTTCCAGCTAATAAAGCTACATTAATTATATTTCTTTTTTTCATTTTTTAAAATTATTAAAATTAGAATGATATTGTAGTACCAAATACAAATGTTCTGTTAAGATTATAGGTACCAGTCCCCCCAGATCCACTAAGAGAAAGTCTTGGGTCATAACCTTTTCTCTTCGACCACACTGCTAAATTATTTGCAGTTGCATAGAATTTAATACCAGTTAATCCAAATCTTTCAAATAGGTCTTTATTTAAAGTATAACCAAGTGATATATTTTGTAAACTTATAAAATCTGACTTAATTAATCCAAGAGTCGAGGTAGCATATGCCGAGTTAGTTCCAGCAGTTGCTCCATCTACTACAAACTTAGGAAGAGCTGCGGATGTGTTGGTAGGAGTCCATGTATTATAATAGTCTTCATGAATTGATTGACCAAGACCTCCACTCATTCTAGACATCCAAGCTGAGTCATAACCCCATCCACCAAACTGATAAGAGAAGTCAACGCCTAAATCAAATCCTTTGTACTGAAGATTTAAACCAAAGCCTCCATAAACATCTGGTGTAGCTACTTTATCTTGTACATAATATGTTGCCTCATTATAGATTTCAGTAGTCGTTTTACCAATAACATTACCACTTGCATCTTTTTCATCTTTATAGAATACTGCATTACCATTTGCTGCATTTACACCTGCAAATTCTCTTAATCTATAAGTATATCTATTATGTCCTTTTCTAAGAGTGAACAGACCAGATGGATTTAAATCAGCATAAATATCTGTAATTTCATTCTTATAGTGAGTAATATTACCAAAAAGATTCACTCTAAAGTCACTAGTTCTAATAACATCAGCATCCATAGTCACTTCAAAACCTTTATTAGTCATAGAGCCTAAGTTTACAGGCAAACTATCAAATCCACTTGAAGGAGCTTTTTCTCTATTAAATAACATATCTGTTACATTTCTTTGGAAATATTCAGCATCAATATTTAATCTATTATTAAATAATGAAGTTTCAAAACCAAAGTTAGAATTTTTCAACTTCTCCCAAGTAATATCTTTATTTCCATTAAAAACCTGTGTCCATCCAATATCTTGTGTCGGATCTGTCTGAGGCTGCGGAGCATATAAGTCCATATATGGTGTATATACAGTCCACTCATTGATATCATTAGTAGTTAACGCTAAATTATCGTTTCCTTGTTCACCATAAGAAGCCTTCAACTTAAATTCATTCACCCAACTTACATCTTTCATGAAGTTTTCTTTTGACACTCTCCAAGCACCACCAAATCCGTAGAAATTACCCCATCTGTTATCTGGATGAAACATGGATGATGCATCTCTTCTGAAGTTTGCACTTAAATAATACTTACTATTATAATCATAGTTGATTCTTGCAAAATAACCTTCAGTAGCATATCTCGCATTATAACCAGCTGATGACTGATATATAGTAGCATCATTTAAATTGATTGTATTGGGTAAGAAAAGTTTAGATTTACTTACGCTAGTATATTCTATTCTATTCTCATAAGTTTCATGACCAACTAAAGCTTCAAACTTATGTCCATTAAAGTTTTTACTATAGTTTAGCAACTGTTGATTTGTAATACCAAACTCGCTTGAAATAGAATTTGCTAATCTACCACCAGCAGCAACTGCATCTCCATAAATAGGAGTATCTCTACCAATAAAGCTATTATTAGAATAATCTCCAGTGATGGTATATTTAAAATCTAATCCTTTAAGAATATTCACCCCTGCATAAGCAGATGCAAAAACAGTATTCCCTTTAGTTCTTTTATGATCTAGTAAAGCAGTGATGTATGGATTCTGTTGTTGCCCATAAGGTCTGATACTATACACCCCAAGCATACCAGTACCATCATCGTAAATTGGATTACCTGTAGAATCGTAAACTATTTGCCCAGCATTGTTTCTTTGATAAACACCATAGATTGGTGCAATACTATTAATCCACAAATATGGAGATGAGAAGTTACTTGTTCCGTTACCATCTGGATTATCTAATACAGAATTTGTGTACGCAAAATTAGTTCCTACTGTAATTCTTTCTCCAACTTTAGTATCTACTTTAGCTCTAGCAGTAACCTTATCAAATTTTGAATTGATACCATAACCTTCGTTACTATCATACCCTACAGAGAATAAATAGGTAGTATTTTCTGATCCTCCTGCAGCATTAAAATGCACTGAATTAAAATACCCATCTCTAAATAAATATTTCTCCCAATCTTCAGGAGTATATAACAAAGATGCAGAAGAGTTAAACTGACCCGTAACAGGATCTACAAGATTTGTGTTACCTACATTATAAATATTATAACCTAAACCAATAGCTCCATCCACAAGCTCATCAGCAGCTTTAACTCTAGCAGCATCATAAGTTAGACCTTGTACCATTTGGAAATTATTAGCCATCCCATTAAAGTAGGCTTCATAATATTTTTTATAATCTTTGATATTTTTATATCCAGAATTTGAATTCTGGTTGATACCAGTTTTCATATCCAAAGCAAATCTAGTTCTACCTTTTCTACCTTTTTTAGTTGTAACAATAATAACCCCGTTCGCACCTCTGTTCCCATAAAGCGCCGCAACAGAAGCATCTTTTAAGAAAGAGATTGATTCAATATCATTATTATTAATAGTAGAGATATCTCCTGTATAAGGAACACCATCTACCACATAAAGCGGTGCTGCAGAACCGTTTACCGATCCAATTCCTCTAAAACGAACTGTTGGAGCTTGACCAGGCTGACCAGATCCTCCATATACTTGCACACCAGCAATCTTACCAGTCATACCTTGAATAACATTAGGAGCAGTTACTTGTGCAATTTCCGCAGCTTTTACCTGACCTACAGACCCCGTAAGTGTTTCTTTCTTAACAGCACCGTAAGCAACAACAATAACCTCATCAATTTTAGTTTCTTTTGTTATTGTATCATTTTTAGTTGTTTGTGCAAAAGCCATTGCTCCCATAAAGAACACCGCTCCCGCACTTAATACACGTAATTTAACATTCATATTAACAAATTTTAATATTTTTTAATAGGCAAATATGTTAATAAATTTTAACACTACCAAATTTTTTTCGTAAATTCACTAAAATTAGACCTTTATACTATTAACGTCCTAAGTAATTTAACAATCAGATACGAAATTACTATTAACGACATCAATTTTTACTTAAACCTTTCCAATAATCTAAATTTTATGATAATATAAACAATCAGATGTATTTAATTTAGAACCATTATAAACAACATTTCAAAATATAAAAAAGCCCACTTAATGCGGGCTTTTTATGGTATGTTAAAAATTATTTTAATTTCTTTTTAACAGCTACTTCTTCGTACACTTCAAGGATATCACCAATTTCGATATCATTATATCCTTTAAGGTTCAATCCACATTCGTAACCTTTATTAACTTCCTTAACATCATCCTTGAAACGTTTTAAACTTTCAAGTTCTCCGTCAAATTTAACAATTCCGTCTCTTAACAAACGTACTTTTGATGATCTAGTTACTTTACCTGAAAGAACCATACATCCTGCAATACTTCCTACTTTAGAAATTTTGAACACCTCACGGATTTCTACGTTACCAATAACTTGTTCTTTAATTTCTGGAGAAAGCATTCCTTCCATCGCTTCTTTCACCTCATCAATAGCAGCATAAATAATAGAATACGTTCTAATTTCAACTTCTTCTTTATCTGCAATATCTTTAGCATTCACACTAGCTCTTACGTTAAATCCAATAACAATAGCATCAGATGCAGCAGCTAACAAGATATCAGACTCAGTAATTTGCCCAACACCTTGATGAAGAATATTTACTTGAATTTCTTCCGTTGATAATCTTTGTAACTGGTCTGCAAGTGCTTCTACCGAACCATCTACGTCTCCTTTTAGGATAATATTTAACTCTTTGAATTCTCCTAAAGCGATACGACGCCCAATTTCATCCAATGTTAAATGTTTCTTCGTACGGATTGTTTGCTCTCTTTGAAGTTGCTCTCTCTTATTAGCAATAGATTTTGCTTCTTTCTCATCTGCATAAACTCTAAATTTATCACCTGCAGTTGGAGCTCCATCTAAACCTAAAATTGTTACAGGAATTGATGGACCTGCTTCTTGAAGATTGCGGCCTCTCTCATCCAACATGGCTTTCACTTTACCATGATTCTTACCTGCCAATACATAATCTCCAACTTTTAGCGTTCCCGTTTGAACTAATAATGTAGAAACATATCCTCTACCTTTATCTAAAGATGCTTCAATAACAACACCATTTGCATTTCTATTAGGATTAGCTTTCAATTCAAGCATTTCCGCTTGTAATAAAACTTTCTCTAATAAAACATCTACATTGTTACCAAATTTAGCAGAAATTTCTTGAGCCTGGACATTTCCTCCCCATTCTTCAACAAGAATATTCATTCCTGAAAGTTGTTGACGAATATTATCTGGGTTTGCGTTTGGCTTATCTACTTTATTGATTGCAATAATCATTGGAACTCCCGCCGCTTGAGCGTGAGAAATAGCTTCCTTAGTTTGTGGCATCACATCGTCATCCGCAGCAATTACAATAATTACAATATCGGTAACTTGTGCCCCCCTTGCTCTCATCGCTGTAAAAGCTTCGTGACCAGGAGTATCTAGGAAAGTAATTCTTTGTCCGTTCTCCAGCTTCACGTTATAAGCACCAATATGCTGTGTAATACCACCAGATTCACCAGCAATTACATTAGCTTTTCTGATGTAATCCAATAATGAAGTTTTACCGTGGTCAACATGTCCCATTACCGTAACAATTGGAGCTCTAGCTAACAAATCCTCTTCAGTATCAGCTTCATCCTCAGTTTCCGTATCTTCAAGATCCGCATCTGAGAATTCAATTTTATAACCAAATTCATCAGCAACCAATAGTAAAGTATCCGCTTCTAATCTTTGGTTCATGGTAACCATAACCCCTAAAGAGAAACATGCAGAAATAACTTCTGTAGCAGAAACATCCATTAAACTTGCCAATTCACCAACAGTGATGAATTCAGTTACTTTTAATGTTCTATCTTGAGAATCTAATTCTTGCTGACGTTCGTCTTGTTCTCTACGGAAAGATCTTTTTTCTTTTCTATGTTTTGCACTCTTAGATTTACCACCTTTATTGGTTAGTTTCTCTAAGGTTTCTTTAATTTGGTTTTTAACTTGTTCGTCGGTAAGTTCAACAGGCATTACATGACCTCCTCTTCTATTGTTGTTACCACCTCTGTTGTTACCACCCTGACGATTTCCTTGTCCACCACCTTGATTAGGGCGATTTCCTTGTCCACCTTGATTAGGTCTGTTATTTCCTTGTCCATGAGGGCGATTTCCCTGCCCGCCTTGTCCTTGTGGACGGTTACCTCCTTGGTTATTACCTTGTTGGTTGTTATTATTTTGCTGATTATTCGCTCCAGGCTTTTCTATTCTCTTACGCTTCTTCTTAGCAGCAGAACTTTTAGATTTATCTTGAAACTGCGAAAGGTCGATTTTTTCCTTAAGAATTTTTGGACCATCCAGTTTTTGATAAACCGTTTCAATTTTCTGTGGCTCTTGATTTTCAACAGCAGGAGTTTCTGCTGCTTTTGGAGCTGGAGTTGGTTTTTCCACAGATTTTTCTTCTACTTTTTCAGGTGCTTTTAGCGTTTCAGAAACAACTTTTACAGGTTGCTTTTCTTCTTTTTTAGGCTCTTCAGCTTTAGGCTGAGATTTTTTAGAAGGCTTATGACGAGGACTTTCTAGTTGAGATAAGTCTATCTTATCCAACACTTTAAATTCTTGTTTTACTGGCTCAACAGGTTTCTTTTCTTCCTTTACAGGAGCTTCTGGTTGTTTTTCTTTAACTACTGGAGCAACAACTTCTGGCTTCTCTTCTTTTTGTTCAGGTTCTTTAGCCTCAGTTTTCTTAGGTTCTAAGTCTATTTTACCTAAAATTTTAGTTTCTGATTTAATAGGGGCTTTTGCCTTTATTACTTCAGGTTTTACTTCTTCAATTTCCAGTTTTTCTTCTGGAACCTTTGAAATCACAACTTCATGTGAAGCTTTACGTTGTTCGCTATCTTTAGCGAACTCAGCTTCCAACGCAGAATATGCCGCTTCTTCCAATTGAGCGTTAGGATTACTTTCTACTTCGAAACCTTTGGCTTGGAGAAACTCCACCAATCTGGACATCGAAATATTAAATTCCTTAACCGCTTTATTTAATCTAATTTTTGGCATTTATATTATTTACTGTTTTTAAATTTTATTGCTTTTTACTTTTTATTAGAATTTACTAATTAAAAAATTAATCTTCAAATTCCTCTTTCAAGATACGCTTCACTTCATTGATGGTTTCCTCTTCAAGATCTACCATATTCAATAAGCTTTCTGTATCCTTATCCAACACAGATTTAGCAGTTGTTAAACCAACTTTTTTAAATTCTTCTAACACCCAATCTTCAATAACATCATTAAATTCTGCTAATTCTACATCATCATCCTCACTAGACTCTCTGTAAACATCAATTTCAAAATCCGAAAGCCAAGAAGCCAATCTAATATTTTGCCCTTGCTTACCAATTACTTTTGAAATCTCCTCCACTGGCGTGTATACCATTGCATAGCGCGCTTCTTCATTAATATCAATTTTATTGATAGTAATGTTTCCTAAAGATCTTTTCACCATTACTTCAGGGTTTTTAGACCATTGAATAACGTCTATATTTTCGTTTCTCAACTCTCTAACAACACCGTGAATTCTTGAACCTTTTACCCCAACACAAGCTCCAACAGGATCTATTCTATCATCATAAGCGTCTACAGCGATTTTCGCTTTTTCACCAGGAATTCTTACTACTTTTTTAAGAATAATAGTTCCGTCTTGAATTTCAGGAATTTCTAATTCTAATAATTTTTCTAAGAATTTAGGCGCCGTTCTTGAAATGATAATTTGCGGTTTTGAACCTTTAAAATCTACACTTTCAACAATAGCTCTAATATTTTCTCCTTTCTTGAAGAAGTCTGAAGGAATTTGATTTTCTTTTGGTAAAATAAATTCATTCCCTTCATCATCCAACAAAATAATATGTTTGTGACGAATATGGTGAACTTCACCTATTACAATCTCTCCAATTCTATCTCTGAACTGATCATATAACATTGCATTGTTATGCTCCTGAAGTTTTGTTGCCAAAATCTGCTTCAAGGTAAGGATATTTCTTCTTCCTAACTGCGCAACAGGAATTTCCATGGTGTATTCTTCACCTACTTCAAAGCTGTCGTCAATTTTTTTAGCTTCAGAAATTTCAATTTCCAAATCATCATCTTCAGACATATCGTCTTCAACGATGGTTTTATTTAAAAATATCTGAAAATCTCCTTTATCAGGGTTCACAATTACATCAAAATGATCATCAGAATCGTATCTCTTTCTTAGTAAGGTTTTTAATGAATCTTCAATAATCGCCATTAAATCAATCTTACTGATCCCTTTTTCGTCTTTAAAATCCCCAAAGGATTCAATCAACGCTATATTATCCATCTATTTTTTTCTTTATATTTTCAAATTATATTCTAAAACTTCACTACCACCAACGCTTTCTTGATGTCGGAATACGCAATATGCTTTTCCTCTTCTACATCCACTTTTCCTTTTCCGACTTCTTTTGGTTTTCTATATCTCAAAAGCAAAGCGACACCGTTGTCCTCTACTTTCGCAAGTTCACCTTCAATTTTTGTAGAATCATTTAAAAGAATTTCAATATTTCTTCCTAAATTTTTCTTGAATTGTCTTGGGCTATTCAAAGGCTCACTTAACCCAGCAGACATTACTTGTAGACTGAAATCATGCTCTTCTCTATCCATATTGAATTCAATAGCGCGACTTGCATCTAAACAATCCTGAAGAGAAACTCCATTATCACCGTCAAGAACTACCGTAATATCGTCTCCAGCAGAGATTTTAAGATCTATTAAAAATAAATCTTCTCTTGTTACCAGAAACTCATTAAGTAAACTCTCTACTCTTTCTCTAAACTCCATATTTTTCTAAATTTCGACTACGAAAAAAGGCTTTCTCTCGAAGGCCTTTTCATTTTTTCCGTTAATCCGTTGCAAATATATGAAAATTAATCTAATCTCACAACATTCTCAATTTCAACATCATATTTAAAATACAAACTTCTACATATTAATAATTCATAGATTTTTAATAATTTAGTACTTTTGCAATCTATTTTTAAGAGAACATAAATGAATATTACAATTGTTGGAACTGGATATGTAGGTCTGGTAACAGGAACCACTTTAGCAGAATTAGGAAACTCCGTATACTGTGTAGACATTGACGAAAAGAAAGTAGAAGGCATGAAAAACGGTATCGTTCCCATCTACGAACCCAATCTCGAGGAAATGTTCTTGAGAAACATCCAAGCCCAACGTTTACAATTTACCACCAACTTAAAAGAAGCTTTAGACAAAAGTGAAGTTATTTATTTAGCCTTACCAACGCCTCCAGGTGAAGATGGTTCTGCGGATTTATCTTACGTTTTAGCAGTTGCCAACCAAATTGGTGAATTGATGACCGATTATAAAGTGGTGGTGAATAAATCTACCGTTCCTGTGGGAACAGCTGATAGAGTAACGGAAGTTATCGCTTCGAAAACTAAAATTCCTTTTGACGTCGTTTCAAATCCAGAATTTTTGCGTGAAGGTTTTGCTGTGGAAGATTCTATGAACCCTGCAAGAGTGGTTGTAGGAACGTCTTCTGAAAAAGCCAAAAATATGATGGCTGAAATCTACCAACCGTTCACCAATACAGGAATTCCGATTATTTTCATGGATGAAAAATCTTCTGAACTTACAAAATACGCTGCCAACTCATTCTTAGCGGTAAAAATTACTTTTATGAATGAAATTGCCAACTATTGCGAAAAAGTAGGTGCAGATGTAGATAAAGTAAGACTTGGAATGGGAAGTGACGACAGAATTGGAAATCGTTTTCTTTTCCCAGGAATTGGTTACGGCGGAAGCTGCTTCCCGAAAGATGTAAAAGCGTTGATAAAATCTGGAAAAGATGAGAAATTCAACTTTCAAATTTTAGAAGCTACAGAAAATGTAAACACCGCTCAAAAAACCATTTTGGTAAGTGATATCGAAAATTATTTTGGTGGAAACCTTCAAGGAAAAACCATTGCATTGTGGGGATTAGCATTTAAAGCCAACACAGACGATATTAGAGAAGCTTCTTCTTTGGATAACATTAAAATCTTATTGGAAAAAGGAGCTAAAATTGTAGCTTACGACGCCATTGCTGAAGAAAATGTAAGAAAAGTGATAGGCGATAAAATTTCTTACGCTCCCGACATGTATTCCGCTTTAGAAGGAGCAGATTGCTTATTAATTGCAACAGAATGGCCAGAGTTTAAGAATCCGAATTTCGAGTTAATGGCTGAAAAACTCAACAACAAAGCCATTTTTGATGGTAGAAATATGTACCCAATAGAAACATTGGAAAAAAACGGATTTTTCTATAAAAGTATTGGAAGGAAGCTCATAAAAAACGCTTAAGTTGAAAAACTCAATATTCTTTAAGATATTTTTTGCAATGCTATTGGCTTTTACAGTCAGTAGCTTTGTTTATTTATCCTTTGGGAACATTTACTCCAACAGCATTCTGAATTACGAGGCTTTCAATCATCAGTTCCATTCCGGGGTTTATCAATACCGTATTTTGAGTGCAAAATTATTGATGGGAACTTATGATTTTCTTGGAAGTTTAGGTTTGAATTACGATGTTTTTAAATTAAAATTCTTCAATCCAGATTCCGAGCCACAAATGTATTTATCTTTTTACGCTTTAAATACATTTTTCACGGTTTTAAGCGCAGGAATGATGGTTTTAATCTTAGAATCAAAATCTTTCAAAGCCACCTCATCCGAAAAGATATTGCTTACCTGCTTAGGAATTTTCTCCATTGTGTTTACGCAATTTGCACTTTCCCCTTACGATTGCAGCAGTTATTTCTTCTTGCTTTTGTTTATTTATTTTTTCTTGCAATATTTAGAAAAAGAAAAGCCTTTGCAATTGGTTTTATTGGCATTCATCATTGTAATTTCCACTTTAAATAGAGAATCTTCAGCGTTATCTCTGTCTTTTGCAGCCACTTTATTACTTTCTCAATTCGGATTAAAAAAGAAAACCTTCACCACAGTTTTGGTTTTAGGAGTTGCTTTTTTAATGACGTACTTAGGATTAAGGTTTTCCGCTGAAAGCTTCACCACTAACGATGGGAATCTAATTGTTGAGAACTTCTCAGAACCCAAAAACTATCTTGGAATGTTATTTTGGTTTGTATTTTTTATGTTGACATTATTACTCTCCAATAATCAAAACAACAAAAAACAAATTTACATTTTTCATGTATGGGCGATTCCTTATATTTTCATGTGTTTTTATACAGGTATTTTATATGAAGTAAGACTCTATATTCCTCTATTTTTATCCTGTTTGATTTTAACAAAATATGAACAAAAAGTGATGACTTAAATATTCAAAAAACAACATTAATGATAAAAAAACTACTCAACCTTCTCACTCTCTTTGCACTTGTATGTGCTATCCTCAATATGCTTTTTATTCAGCTATTCACGGATTCTCAGCTCATAATTTCCCTCATAAAAAGTTTACACTTATTGGATTATTAAAACTTCTGTTTAATACTTTATTAAAATAGTTTAAAAACTTACGCACTGCTTTTTATGACTAACAACCCATAAACAAGAAAACTCAAAAATATTAGTAATTTTGCAAAAATAAAATGATGAACATGTCAAAACAACAATGGACGGAAACCATTGAATCCAATCATTCTTTGTTGGATTTAAAACTTAAGGAAGTCTGGAAATACAAAGATTTGATTTATATGTTTGTGAAACGGGATTTCGTTTCTGGTTTCAAGCAAACTATTCTCGGTCCTCTTTGGTTTTTTATTAACCCTATTTTCACAACTATTGTTTACTTAGTAGTTTTCGGGGGAATTGCAAAACTCCCTACAGATGGCATTCCACAAGTATTATTCTACCTCTCAGGAATCACACTTTGGAACTATTTCTCGGGTTGTCTTTTAGGCACCTCTAACGTTTTTACCGCCAATGCCGGTATTTTCGGAAAGGTATATTTCCCAAGATTGGTGATGCCTATTACCGTTGTTATTTCCAACCTCATGAAATTCGGGGTGCAATTTGCACTGTTTTTAGCAGCTTGGATTTTTTATTTTGCAAAAGGTGAAATTCAACCCAATATTTGGATATTAGCAACACCCTTTCTCATCTTATTAATGGCAATTTTTGCATTAGGCATGGGAATGATTTTCTCTGCTCTCACCACAAAATATAGAGATTTACAAATGCTTCTCACGTTTGGAGTAAGCTTATTAATGTACGCTACACCCGTAATTTATCCGCTCTCTGCATTAAATGGGATTTGGAAAAAACTAGCGGTTTACAATCCTCTTACCGGAATTTTCGAATGTTTCAAATACGGTTGGCTAGGTTCTGGTGATTTTTCGCCGATGTTATTATTAGTGAGTACATTCATTATTTTAGCCTTATTAACCATAGGAACCCTTGTCTTCAATAAAGTAGAAAAAACATTTATGGACACGGTTTAATTGAAGTGATGTGGTGATGAAGTTATATAGTTAAAATGCATCCCATAAATTCATAACCTTATAACCTCTTAACTTCATAACCCCATAACTTTATAACCTCTTAACTACATAACCTCTTAACTTCAAAAAAAATGCTGGCATTAAAAGCAGAAAATATATCTAAACAATACCGTCTCGGGCAAGTAGGAACAGGAACGCTCTCCCATGACCTTAACCGATTTTGGGCGCAAATCCGCGGAAAAGAAGACCCTTATCTGAAAATTGGTGAAGCCAATGATAGAACCACCACTGGAGATTCCGAATACGTTTGGTCTTTACGCGATATCAATTTCGAAATCGAGCAAGGCGATGCCGTAGGGATTATCGGGAGAAATGGCGCCGGAAAATCTACCCTTTTAAAACTCCTGAGTAAAGTAACCAAACCTACCACAGGGAAAATTTACACCAACGGTCGTATTGCATCTTTATTGGAAGTAGGAACAGGCTTCCACCCAGAAATGACGGGGCGCGAGAACGTTTATCTTAATGGTGCTATCCTTGGAATGACCAGAAAAGAAATCACCAGAAAGTTTGATGAAATTGTAGATTTCTCAGGCGTTGAAAGATATATTGATACGCCAGTAAAAAGATATTCTTCGGGGATGTATGTGCGTTTGGCTTTTGCCGTGGCAGCGCATTTAGAATCTGAAATCCTTATTGTAGATGAAGTTCTAGCCGTAGGTGATGCCGAGTTCCAAAAGAAATGTTTAGGAAAAATGGGCGACGTTACCAAAGGTGAAGGAAGAACTATTTTATTTGTGAGTCATAATATGGCGGCTATAAAAAACTTATGCAATAAAGGAATACTACTTAAAAATGGTGAAATATTAAAACAAGGATTTATTGATGATATTTTAAATACTTATGATCTTGAATTTATTTCTCAAGATAAGAACTTTCATATTGATTTCCCTTATCAAGAAAATTTAGACATGCAAATACATTCTGTTTCTCTAGAAAAATCACCTGACCACAATCGACTTTTCTCTAGTGATTCATTAGTTTTTAATTTTGATATTGAAGCAAGAAAGTCTATTGAAAATGCATATGTCACTATTGACATAAAAGATAAGAATGATGAATTAGTTTATTGGACTGCAGATTATCCTACAGAGAGGTTCCAACAAAACTTAAATGGAAGGTTTTCTCTTAAATGTATTTGTCCCGCCAACTTATTAACCTCTGGTTTTTATTACGCAACATTTGCTGTTTATTCACCTTATTCCAATAAAGTTATTCAGCATTTACCAGAGCATAAAATCTCTTTTGAAATAGAAGATGATGAAAGTTCTTTCCTTCAAAAATTTGGAATTTTGAGACCCGGAAAAACTAGTATTGAAAGTGATTGGAAAAGCAAAAAATTATGATGATATCTATTGTTACCGCATATTATAACCGAAAAAAACTTTTTGTAAAAACTCTTGAAAGTATCAAATCTCAAAAATTCGAAGGCTCTTTCGAAGTTATAGCTGTAGATGATGGCAGTAACGAAAATGAAAGACTTGAAGACTTGATACAAGAATATCCATTTCTTAAAGTAATAAGATTAGAAAAAGAAAACAAATGGTACCACAACTCTTGTATTCCGTTTAATATTGGTTTTAGAGCTGCAAAAGGTGATAAAATAATCATACAAAATCCCGAATGTTTCCATTATGGAAATATTCTCCAATACACTCACCAAAACTTAGCCGACAACAAATATCTTAGTTTCGCTTGTTTTTCATTGGACAAAACATCCACAGAAGATATTGACAAAATTTTTGCTAATAGACAAATTGATGAAGTTATAGCAAAAAACAACGAATGTATCAAAAATGACGGTGATGCTGGCTGGTATAACCATTCTATTTACAGACCAAAAGGTTATCATTTCTGCACATCAATTAAAAAAAGTGACTTGCATCATCTAGGTGGCTTTGACGAAATGTATTCACTCGGAATCGCTTATGATGATGATGATCTTCTTTCACGTATCAAAAAGAAAAAAATGGACATACAGTTTATTGACAGCGAAATAGTATTACATCAAAATCACTATTCTCCCAACTCCACATCTTTTGAAAATAGAGAATACAAAACAGCACTTATAGATAGAAATAAAAAACTATTTACTAAACTATCTAACAAATCATACGTTACAGCTAATATTATTTCTAATAAAATAGGATTAAATAGTAAAAAATATTACATCAAAATAATTCTTAATGTTTTAGAGCGCATCTAAAACATAATTTTTTTTTCGCAAAACATGATTTAAGTCATGTTTTTTTTATTACTTTTAGAAAGTTAACTAATAAAAAAACTGATTATCCGTTTAATCACCTAATCCTGTAATATTAGCAACAATAAGCCTTTCAAAAAGTCTGTCGCCAAAATATCTACGGTTTAGCTTATAAACAAACTCATTGAGGTATAATTGGAGATAT
>JAEWOR010000042.1 GCA_023399595.1 Bacteroidota bacterium
ACTGGTCATCAAAACCGAGTTTAAGAACAGTTACGATCTTCTCAATCAGAAGGTTGAATATTTGGAACAAAGAATCAATAAAATCGAGTTGAATCAAATTAAAAATCAAGACAATGAAAAATAGAAACCTAAATTTAGTGGATCGGGTGTTGGAACCAACGCCAAAATGGTTCAGAATAGTTAGAAATCTTGGACTGGCGTTGTCGGCGGTTGGCGGTGTCCTCGTTGCTGCTCCGGTTGCACTTCCTGCAACGATTGTTTCAGTCGGTGGGTATTTGCTTTTGGGCGGAAGCATTATCGGGGCAGTCAGTCAGACGGCAATCAGTTCTGAGGAGTATGGCGACAAAAACCGAAAATCCCTGGAAAATTCCACGGAAAATCAACCTGGTGAATCAGGGAAATAGCCTTAATCAGGCGCTTGTCTTCAACGAAAAACATTCAGGCCGGTTCACAAGACCGGCTTTATTATTTGCTTTCCTCCGTTTGCATCGCTTCTTATAAAGGGGCGAAATATGTATGCTTTATGTTGCGCTTATCGGTTAAATTAGGGTGAATCAAGTCAAAGTCAGGGTGTGGAAAAATTAGCGAGGGCATCCGGCGGCTGGTCGGCGCGTTTTTTTCCGGTCATTCTTTCTTAAAAAAAACTTCCCGAAGGAAGTTTTTGAAATTTACATTGTTAAATAATACCGGCGGACTAACGTGTGCCGCAGTTCTTTGAGTACTACTGCCTGTTGTTCAATTTTCTGCTCCAGTTCGTAGGTGGCTTTGATTTTCCGCATCATTTCCGGCTGAATGCAGGACTTTTGAAAGGCAGGCTGAATGAAGTTCCGCATCAGGGTTTTCAGGTCGCAAAGGCGAAGCATTTCGATTACACTTCCGCATAGGTGCGGGTGAAAAAATCCATGTTTCCAGAAGGCGTAAAAAGTCCAGTAGTAAGTTTCCAGTTCTTCCGTGTTGCTGACATACAGAATAAAGCAGTTCGGGCAGGGTTCAAAAAGTGGTTTTCCGGCATTTCTGCCACGGTTTAAAATGTAGAGTGCCTGTTCAGGCGATTCGCGGTGCACTGAGTAAGTGCGTACTTTGTTGGTAAGCATAATTTTGGTTTAAAAAATTTTGCTCCGCTGAAAATTTTTCAAAAGAAAAAAAAGAAAAAAAGAAAGTGCTCCGACCGTGTGGAAGGAAAATGCGATGCAATATTTTTTCAGAAAAATTTTGGGGCTAAATTTTAGCGCCACAAAACTTTTTCTGAAAAACCGTTTACGGCTTGATATTGACGGCGCATTTTCCTGACAACAGAACTTTACTTTCTTTTTTTTTTTATTTTTTCTTATCCCGAACTTTCTAAGAAGGAAATTTCAAAACTTCGATTGATGGGGATAATTGCTTGTGACAACTGCACTCAAAGCGAGGAAAAGCGATGGAAAAGACAGGTGCATAGTGCTGTGAAGACTTGGAACAGTGCTATGCTCCTGTGCGCGGTGGTGTTTTTGTATGGACGGCTCGTCCGTGCATATAAAAACACCACTTGGGAAAGCGATGGCAAAACGGGGTAAACACTTCGCAGAAAAATGGTGCTTTCCGAAACGGGCAACTTACATAAATCTTCCTTATGTGCCGGAATGGAAAAAGCGGCTGCAAAGACAGTGGTATGGAATGCTGAAAGAAAATGCTTTGCTTGGGAATTTTCAGCACGCGCCACAAACACACTACAAACCTTTGCCTATAAAACCAAAGTGTTTTTGGTGTGTGATGAAAATAATGGAATGGAAAAAGCAATTTTCTTCAGTATGGAATACTACTGTGCGCGGTGACGAAAGCGACTGTATTGCCACTAAACTTTTCCGCTGACAAAAAGCAATACAGTGGCTGTAGGAACTGGCTAAAACCCGAAACTCTCTGCACCATTTTTCTGCATCCTTGACTGGGGAGGAGGGGAATTGTTGGTTTTCGATTGGAGGACTAACCGTGTAAATTATAACTGCACGAGCGGTTGGAAGGCGGTGGAGCAAAAGGGCTTCGCCCGTTGCAAGGAAAGCATTTTACATAATCTCAAATTATGGGCAATGATGCGGTTGGTTTTGCACGTAAGGGAGCCTGCGGACTGGAGGGCAACGGTTTGCGCTGGCACTTTGACCATAATTTCGATTATGTAACTTGCTGTGGCAGTGCGTGGGTTTTAAATTATCTTCCAATCAAGGTTGTTAATTTGTTTTTTAAGTTTTTGCAACGATTCTATTATTTCTGAAAAAGAGGGTTTGTTTTCACCATAAATCATATCTTCACTCATCCTTTCGTAATCTTCTTGCCATTTATTAATCACCGTTTTGGGAGGAATAGGGTTAATGGTTTTCGGATTGTGCAAAGTGTAATCAACTCCTGAAATTTTTGTAAACTCTAATCTGTGCTTTACAATTGTTTCATATAATTCTCTGTCTTCAATTGCTTTTAAAATATTTTCATCTCTTGATAAGATATAAACATCGTATAAATGTCTGCTTAATCTGTTTACCCTGATTTTTTCGAAAGGTTTCTGAAATTCTTCATGTAGTAAGAATAACTTTTCTAAAAAAGTCCTTTGTGGATTTACCGACGGTATTTTAGATGGGTTTTCAACAAAATCCTGTTTCGGAAATGCAAAGTTGATTAATGGTGCAACGTCTTTCAAAGTAAAAGGTTCAATCAATGAACGACAGCCAATTTCCACCTGAACTTTTGGTTCTAAATAGCCGACTGTAGAGATTACACTTGGATAAAATATATTGATAATTCTTGGGTCCTGATCAGAGTCTTCCGCATTTACCAACTCAAATCTCAGATTTTCAAGTCCGTTTTCTTTAAACTTTTGTTCCAACTCCGGCAGAAAATGTTCTGAAATATACTTTCCCGATGCTTTTCTTAAGTTAGTCTTTTTGTTTTTGGAAAGATCTCCTTCAAAACCCAAGAATTCGCGTTCTATGGCTAAATCAATATCTTCAGAAAATCTTTGAATCAAATTCCAAGATTTACTTAAGGATGTTCCACCTTTGAAAACCAAATGTTCACCGACATCTAATTGAAAGATGGAAATCAAAGTTTGCGCTACCCACCAATCTTTTTCCACAGCAAAAGCTGTCATTCCTACTTTTTCGGCGGTTTGTGTGAAGATATTGATCCTTGTATTTTCAGGAAGTGAAAGAAATTTATTCTTCATTTTTTTCGATTATTGCTTTACGCATGATAACTCTAATCCATTCCGGTGCAAGTCGGATGTCGTGTTGTAAACGGTGCAGTTCTTCATTCTTCAGATGGCTGAGAATGATTTGAATTTCAGGATCAGTCACATTTTCCCGCCCGATTTCTTTAAGTGCCTGAATAACTAAACCACTGATATTTCCGATTGCAGATAGATTTTTAGGTGCAGTTTTTTTGAACCTGATTTTTCTTTTTCCCAAATCAACTGTGCGGGCAGAACCGTCTGTGAGGTAAACTAAATTGGTTGGAACTTGTGTTGAAAGACCAAGTGCATTAAGAGCCAAACTTCCTGTAGGTATAATTCGGGCTTTATCTCTTTTTCTGATGGCTTCAGCAATTTTTTCTGTTGAAGGCTGCAATTCCCCAATGATGGAATCCTGTTCTAAAATGGCGTAGATTCCTCTTGCAACTCTTGATATTTCACCATTTTTTTCAAGCCGCTCCAATGCTTTTGCGACAGTTTTGGAATTCCCAAAAGTAATAAAATCATCAATAAAGAAAAGCGAACCCCTCTTGGCTTTTTTTATTTTAGTAAGTATTTTATCATCAGTGGTTTGCATTGTTTTTTGATAAAAAATATGTCGCAAATATAGGATAAATTTGCGACATATTTGGAATAGTTTTGTTGCTGTTTTAAATTAATAGTATATCACAACCGTTTACATAATCTCAGACAGATTACGTGATTAATCATTAAGTCCATCACCGGTAAGGTCATCATCTAATTTTGCAGTTAAATCCTCTTTAGTCTCTGGAAAGACGATTGACAATACTACTGACAAAATCAATATCCCACCAACAATTCCAAGAGAAACAGGGGATGGAATGTGAATTACAGGTGCTATTAACATTTTGAAACCAATGAAAGCAAGGACAAAAGCCAAACCATAAGGTAGTTTGCTAAACATGTGAATAAAGTTCGCCAATAAGAAATAAAGTGATCTAAGACCTAAAATTGCAAAAATATTTGAAGTATAAAGGATGAATGGATCTTTAGAAATTGCAAAGATTGCAGGAATTGAATCTACTGCAAAAAGCAAATCGGTTACTTCAATTACGGCAATAACTGTAAGTAATGGCGTTGCCATTTTTACTCCGTTTTGAATCGTAAAAAATTTTGCACCATCAAAATTGTCACTAACTTTATACAGCTTTCTAACAAACTTTGCTCCTACGGAATTACTGAAATCTTGTTCTTCTTCCTCCTCATCTCCCGCTGCCTCTTTCCACGATTTAATCCCTGCATAAATTAGGAATAAACCAAAAAGAGAAAGTATGATATTGATTCTGAAAAAATCTTTGTTGACCCAAGAAGAAGTTAAACTCTCATTATGAGGATCTAGTCCAAAATGCCAACCACCAATGTCAAAACTTGGTAAATAAGTATATTTTAGAAGCCACACCCCTGCAAAGATAAAGATAGCGCGGAATAGTAAGGCGCCCAAGACTCCCCAGAAGAGAACCTTATGGTGAAGATATTTAGGTACATTGAAGAATGAAAATACCAGGATGAAAACAAATAAATTATCAACGGACAGTGCTTTCTCAATCCAATAAGCACTTTGGTACTGAGTAAATTTCTCAATTGCTAGCTGATGTCCTCCTGAATCCTGGTTATAAACCCAGTAAACAACACCCGAGAAAGCCATAGATAGTGAAATCCATGCTATCGACCACCATAAAGCTTCTTTCGATGACACTTCATGACTTTTTTTGTTAAATACTCCTAAGTCAAGGAGTAGCATAATAATAATTACGACCGCAAAACCTACTATAAGTCCTGGGTGCAAATCAATAATACTGTTATTCATAATTTAATTTTTAGTTTACCATTGTTACGTATATTAGTCTACCTCCTTCTTCATTGGATAGGAGGATTTTTTTTCCGTGAGTCAATTCAACCATAGAATTGATTGGAATTTCTTTTTGTTCAGTAAGATCTTTCATGCCCGTTAAAGATTGATTAACAAGAACCCATTTATTTTGATAGAAAGTAAAGTATCCTACCGGCTTTTTATCATCATTTGTAAGACCCTCGTTTCTAATAACATTTCGCGAAACATGCCATTTGAAAAGGTACTGGTTATGATAAACCATCAATCTATGATTTTCTGGTTTCCAAACATCATTTTTTGTTTTGCAATATAAATCCAAAACAGGCAAACTGCCTTTATGCGGAGTGCCACAGAAAGGACATTTTGGCTTTGAAGTATTGTCAAAAACATACCATTTTTCATCACAATTCGGATTATGACATGGCTGAATGAGATCTACCGTTTTTAATAAAGCTGTTTCCCATTCGTTTGCTATAGGACGAAGCATTGGGTTATGCAATCCATCAATAAATGCCCGTTTAAATAATTCAGACAGATATGGGCCCGTTACGGTGAATGGAATTTTCTTTGGATCACCCCAAAACACATCCCATTTTTTTAAATGGTCAACTTTTACTCTATTAACATTATCCGTTGGGTGTTCCACAAAAACTGCCTTCTCACCCATAGCCATCACTTCATCTTTTTCTGCATCTAGATCCCAAATTTTACCGCCTCGTAAAGGGTGTCTTCTTAAGAGATACATATAAATTAAAACCGCAAGTGCATGAAGATCTGTTTTCTGACTAGGCAATTTCCTGTTGGGATCTGAAATATTCAAGTGTTTTGTTGACAACACTTCGGGAGCGATAAAATCTGCAGTTCCGATAACATCGGGTGGGAATAAACCTGGAACCACTAAACCATCAATATCAATAATTGAAGCCGACTTAGTAACCGGATCTACCAAAACATTGTTATAAGATAAGTCAGAATGTGCGAGACCCATTTGGTGCATTTTTTTTACACCTCTGGAAATGTTAATACCAATCTGAAAATAACTGAGCCAATCTCCTAATTCTGACTTGTCTAAAGATAAAGGATATTGGTTATTACGAAAAGACGGAGACGTAAACCATTTGCCTACTTTTTCCCCACCTTTTATCATGTCATTCCCTTTATAGCCTTTGGCAAAGAAGAACTTGTTCAGATAAATAGGAACAACTATTCCTAATTGGTTATTTTTTTCAACGACATCAGTAGGCCATCTGAAAATTTCATCAAGAAAATAATCTGGTACATTGCCACTTTTGATATTTTTTAAATAAGTACTAACTATTTTAACAATCCTTTCCTTTTGTTGCTGTTTCTGTATAGGGGTAGGTTCTGGCTTTTTATCTCTATAAAATGCAACAACATATTTTTTATCCGGTGAAAAATATACATCTTTCACCCCGCCTTGTTTCGGACTGCCGTTATCTACATATTCGTAAGATTTTGAAGCATCAATTATTGAATTAACTTTTTGTACTGACATAATCTTAATAAATAATTGCTAATGTGCGGTCGTCGTGATTTCCTTTGCTCCAGAAATCCATCCAAGTCATCAGTTGCCTGTCTACGTTTTCATCATTAGAAAAATCTACTTTTGCTCCATCTTCATTTTTACCATCAAGATCATCTAAAAAGTTTTTCCATGCTTCGAAATCTTCCAATTTGTTTTCGGTAATAAATTTGGGATCGTAGATACCATCTGTCATCAAAAATAACTTAGAAAAATCTTTATAGAAATTTAGTGCGAAACGACTACCCATATTTGGATTTGAATAGATTTCAGGCATTGTTACAAACCTTGTTCCGCCTCCAAATTCACCTACGTCCATGTAATTAAGCAATTCAATGGTTTGTTCATCGTTCGAAAGAATATTTATGGGGCAATCTCCGACGCCAAAAGTTAGAATTGCATAACCAAAATCAAATTTCTTGGCTAAAGCAAAAATTAATGTTGTATTTAAATCCTTCAAAGTCATGTTTTCATGTGATGAAAAGTCTTGAAGTTTTTGAAATACGCTTCTTACGGATTTATAAAGAACATTAACAATAGATGATTTAGCATCAATTTTTGGATCTCGTGCAAGGTTTGAATTATCTGGAGGTGTATTGGCACCATCATTTGAATTTTCGCCTTCATTGGCAGCAAGAGTTTCTTTTACTTCATCGATATTTTGAGAACTTGAAAGATTTGCTTGCTCTAGATCTTGTTTGACATCTGCTGAATAATTAGAAATGTCTGAATCGGATACCACCTTGTTTTCTTGAGAAACAGCATCTTCAACACTTTCAGGATTTACTAATAGATTCTCACTATTCTGGTATAATGTAACAAACGAGGACAAATTTCTTAAAACTTCTTCATTACTGAAATATTCTTGCAAATGCTCAGTTGCGATTTTCGAACCCTGTCTTGCATATTTTGCAGAGCCGGCTCCATCAGCAACAGCAACCAATGCCCAATCATCAGGTAATTTTGCTACAGAGAAATGATCATCTCGTGAAGTTCCCTCATGCGCATGAGACCGTCCCCTTTTGGAGGCAACTACAATTTTCTTATCTAAAAAATTTGCTTTTAAGGATAATTCATCTTCTTTAGCATAAATTATATCCTTATTACTTGGAATATTCTTCCACAAGTCCTTTGGATCTGCGTTAACTATAAAAGGAATTACTTTTGCATCCTCCGTTAGGTTTTCATCGGACTTATGAAAAAACATGACGTGTAAATCTGCATTACATGCAACAGGTGGAATACCATATATACGCTTTTTTTCAGCATCAAACTGTAATCCCGTTGAATCCAGATTAATTATTTTGGTAATCACTAGATCAGGAAAATCTTCCATATTAAAGAAATATTCATATTCACGCTTTGCATTGGCGTTGTCTATCGCAATATGTTTTTCTTTGAAATCCTCGCTCTGTTTGTACATATTAAATATTTCTAAAATTTGCTTTTTTGTTGCGGAAATAGAATTTGCTAAGCCGATAATTCGGGTATTGTCTATTAGTTTTGAAATGGTGTTAGTGGTAGTTTTACTTTCAGCAATGCTGTTTTCCACTAACAACTGTTTTAAAAGATCTTCCATATTATCCTAGAGTTCTGTTAATATCAAAACCGCCTTCTGAAACGCCATAATAGCCAACATTTCCACAATATGGACATTTGCTTTCGCCTTGTCCCGAAATACAATGAATACCACCACACTGGCAAGTCGCTAATGCGTAATTATTTGCACAACAAGGACAACTAGGATTTCCGTAAAGTTCATCTGAGGAAATTTTCAAAGAATGGCTACCTCCATCTGATAATTCCAGATATGATTTTTCATCAATTTTGTGCGCTCCTTCGACTAAATAAATTCTTGTATTGAACCCTGGAACTCCCGATTCTTCTAATCCTTTTTTGAACTTAATTAAATATCCTTTGTCGGTGTTAGAACATTTTCCATTCAATACGACGAAATTGTTATCTGGAACTTTATGGGTTTTTGATAAGTCAATTTCCTCAATAAAATCAGAGTTTGCTTTGCTCAAATTAATTCCTTCGTTATTTGTAGTGTTAACTTGCTCACTGGTTGCTCTAATTGAAGCAGTAACCCATTTGAAGAAATCTTTGTATGAATTTACGTTGGTATTATTGAACAATAGTACCTGATCAGTCAGTTTACCTAACAAATTGTAATTAGTATTATCGCCAATGGAAACGGCAACCAAATTACATTTTCCTTTGTAATGGTTTGCCCATTTCTGAATTTCGTTTTCAGGATTATCAGTTGGAATTCCGTCAGTAAATAAAAATACTATTGGCTTCCAATCACCTTTCTTTTCATAAGTTGTTTTAACAAGATCTTTATCTATTGAATTCATCAACTCCGTTAGTCCTTTTGATAGGGATGTTCCACTACCAATTGGAATTTTTGGAGGATAAAATGTGATAATATCCTGTAATGGTGTTATAACCTGACTTTTTCCCGCAAAACCGATAATGGAAATCCAAACAGTTTCCAGGGCATAAGGATCAGTTTTTAGTTCTTTTATAATTGTGGCGATTCCTTCCTGTACCTGTTCGATTGGTTCGCCAACCATAGATTCTGAAACATCTATGAGGAAGTAAATTGGTAGTCTTCTCATGATTTATTGTTTTGGATTTTTACCATTAAAAATTGGGAGTTATAATACTGTTAATCCATGGTGCTTTATACAATAATATTTAATTCACTTGGAGGTGGAGGCAAGGTAACCGATTCACCAGTTCCTTGTGACTTACTACCTAATTCAATTGACGAACTTACCCATTTGAAAAAAGTAGTTAAAGTATTACTATCTGTAGTATCTAATTTCACAACATCATCTGTTAACTCCTGTAAGAATGAAACTTCTGCTTTAGGACCTGCGGCACAACCTACTATTACTCCAAAATCCAGGGCTTTTATTTTAGGTATGTATTCACGATACATTTGTAAATCAGAAGGTTTACCATCTGTAAAAACAAAAAGCAAAGGTTTCCAGTCGCCTTTGCGCTCTGGAGAACCTTTTATTAATTCTGTTTTCACAAGATTATGAACCATTTCTAAAGCGTGACCAGTGTGGGTAGGTCCACTTTCTGGACAAGTAATTTCCACAGGTTGATAACTTGCTAAATCAACTAGGGGAACCAGATTGGTGACATTTCTATCAAATGTAATTACACTGATATGCAAGGAATCCATTGCTTGTGGATCAGTTCGTAACATGCTGATTAAGCCATTGAAGCCATTGTTCAATGCTTCAATTGCTTCACCTTTCATGGATCCAGAAGTATCTAAAAGAAAGTATGCTAATAATCTTCTGTTCATAATTAAGAAACTATTATTAGTTCAGATGGAGGTGGAGGCAACTGATCCATTTTGTTTAAATCAATGCCTGACTCTTCAACTTTTGTAGATGTAGTTGAAATGGACGCAGTAACCCATTGGAAAAATTTTGCAATGCTGTCTGAATCCGCACTGTCTAACCGCACAACGGATTCTGTAATTTGTTTTAAGATTGAATCATCAGCACCGCTTCCTGCTGCACAGCCCACAATTAATCCTTTATTTACAGATTTCAGTCGTGAAAGTCCGGATTGCCAATCATCTGTCGGGATGCCATCAGTCATAATGAAGGTCATCGGTTTCCAGTCTCCTTTCTGCTCCATTGTAGTTTTAGTTATTTCACTTTCCATTTTATCTGCCAATAAACTTAAAGCAGAGCCTAAAGATGTAACACCTTGAGCCTTGATCTCAGGAACTTGAAATGACGCTAAATCAGTTAGTGGTACAACTTGACGAGCATCGGTATCAAACGTTATAATGCTTACATAAGCCGTTTCAATTGCTTGTGGGTTTTGTCTTAAAGAATGCATCATCATTTGAACGCCATTCTTAACGGCCTCTATTGGTTCGCCAGTCATAGAGCCGGAGGTGTCTAACAATAAATAAACTGGTAATCTTCTCATGTTATTTTCTTTTTTTTAACAGCATGTCTAGAAATAAATTACCAATTTTTCTTTCCATTCCCCCTCTGGTAGTGGGAACACCGGTTTTTCGAGCAAAACTTTGTTTTGCACCCGATACACCTAAAGCCCTTTTCCATGAAAACGAGAAACCGTACTTTTTTCCTCCTGCCATTTTGATTTAAATTTTATTAATTATGATGTCGTTACTAAAAAGTATTACAAATATTTTTGTTGTACTGTAACAACAGTTTGTTCTAATTTTTGGTCTTTTGTTGGTTCTCCAATTGCATTAAATTTCCATTCTCCGTTTCTTCTGTAAAATACTCCCATCACCATTGAAGTGTGACCTGGAAAATCGCTTCCTTTCGCGATATTATATGTTGCAAAAATATTGTTTACTCTTGTTGGAGTACCTTCATAAATTCTGATTGAAGCAAACGGAATAATTCCAAAATCATGTCCTCTGAAACTATTCAATACAAATGCAACGTATTCCACGTTATGATTGATTCTGGCGAAATCTAAAGTTAACACCTCATTATCAAGTCCATCATCGCCGCCTACATCACCGGTCAAATCGTCTCCACTATGTTTAATGGAACCATCTTTTGATTGAAGATTACCGAAATAAACAACATCTACGGGATTTTTGTTTGCATCATATAAAACGCAACTTGCATCCAAATCTACTGCTTCTACCGTGGTTCTCCCTAACCAGTTTTTCTTTTCGATTGCACCCCAGTTAACACCTACGCAAACATTTTGTAAGGTCGCACCGTCAGTTTTTCGAAGGTCAATTCTTTGTCCTTTTTGTAAATTAATTGCCATAATTATTAGTTGTATTTATTTAAATAATCTTGAAGACCACCTTTCATTCCTGTACCCACTGCTTCAAATTTCCACTCATTATTTCTTTTGTAGATTCTTCCAAATTCAACTGCAGTTTCAATGGAAAAATCTTCTTCTAGCTCATAATTAAGTAATTCAACATTTGAATTTGTATCAAAAATTCTCACAAAGGAATTTCTCACTTGACCAAAATTTTGATTTCTTGATGCGGCATCATGAATAGTTACCACTACGATAATTTCACTTGCATTATTATCAATTTTTGAAAGGTCTACCATGACCTGCTCATCATCCCCATCACCGTCACCAGTTAAGTTATCGCCAGTGTGAACCACAGCATCATTAGGTGATTTCAGATTATTGTAGAAAATAAAATGCTGATCAGACAGCATTTTACCATTTTCACCTAATATGAATACAGAGGCATCTAAATCAAATGCTTGTCCAGTAGAAGAAGTGTTAGTGTCCCAACCTAAACCAATTGTGAATTTTGGGGCGTTGATACTTTCCCGTTGTCCTTTTTGTAAGTTAATTGCCATAATAATTTATTTTTTAATTTATTAATATTTGATTTATATTCTTGAATTGTATGGTAGTTGTTACTGATCGCTAAACCTAAAAGCAGATTTTTTTGTTTATCATCTAAATCGAAAACGATTTTTGCAAATTCTTCTTCTGGTAAAAGCAATAAATATTTCACTGTTCTGGTATTGAAATTAAAATCTGCGGACTTTAAAATTGATGCTAAATCAGCAGGAGATTTCAGCGCAAAATAATTATAGTGGTTTTCAATACTTGGATGAATATTTTTATTAATCAGTTCAGCGAAATAAACAAAAAAGAATCTGCCTTGAACATTATACTCCTCAAGAATTTTATTTACTGTAACCTCATGGGAACCAGTAATTTTGATGTCATCTAGAAAAATACAGAATTTATCTTCTAGAAAATGTTTGTCAATGTAATAAGTATCATTGGATATCAATTTTACTCTTTCTTCAAAACTCATATTTCCATAATCCTCAACATAAGTCTGATTACGGTGTATTTTCGACTCAACACATGCTTTTCTGTCATTAAGGAATAAGAATCGATTTAAATTTTCCTTAAAAAATGAACAAAGAAAATTCGAGGCTGTAGGGATTGCAAAATATGGACTTGGCATAAGAACTATTTCGTCCTGCTTTAAAATCAAATCTGCATTTTCAGAAATAAATCCTTCAAAAAGTTGATGTGCAAATTTTTCGGCAAACGAGATTCTGCCAAATTTGAAAAGACTATAATCTTGTTCCGAAAAAGGACAATTTCTGTCGTCCTCAATCTTATGTAAACTGTATCTGTAATTCATCATTTGTCTCTAAAAAGATAAGCGGCAAAACTGGCTTCTAGTGCTCCATCATAATCGGCAAAATTGTTATCTCCAATGTGGAGTATTTCTTTCCTTTCAATTTTTTTTATTTTCATCACTTCTTCAAAAACCAAGTCAAAAATCTTATTATTGGGTTTGGAAAATCCTACTTCATCTGAATATATTTGAAAAGAAAAATACTTCCCTATTTCATAATCTTCTAATATTTTTCTCAGTGTTACACCTCTTATAAATGCAGTGTTACTTAAAATACTTATTGTTTTCCTTTCCTTAATCAGTTCACTTAACACTTTGTTAATTTCAGGCTCTATTAATGAAGGTTTGTATTGTAAAAATAAATATTCAGTCTTTTGATAAAGATTTTCTAAAACACTAGGATTAATATCCTCAATTCCTACCTCCAAATCATACAATATCAGGCAAATAATTTGTTCAAATGAAATGTGTAATCCTGTTTGTTCGCTAATCTTATTACAAATCAAGTCATACTTCCTAACACTTTCATGTACCTCTTCTAACGATTTATGAATGGAAAAATATTCCTTCAGCAAACTACTTCGCTTAATCTTAAAATCTGGATGTGATTTTATTAACGTTAACCATAAATCAAAAGAATAATGAGAATAAGAATATTTATCAAAATTCATCTTCAAATTTATTTCGAACCGGATGACCACTGCATACCCCAATTATATCGTCGATCACAATCATTATGTGAGGTATGGAATGTTACCAATTTTTTTACAGCAATTGAATTTGGTGTAAACAAAATCTCTGCAATAGCACAAAAAGTATTTGGGCTTGTTTGTTTTCCCATCTCAACAGCGATATCTGGGTTGCCTGGAACTTTTACCGTTACAACAGCATTGGTCTCTTGCCATTTGGCAACACCTTCATAAATGAATGCATAAACAACGATTCTCTTTAGATTTGGAATACCGGAAGGATTTACTAATATATTCTCCCCAGAACCACTGCCGGCACCCCGGTCATCACCTGTATGCCAAATCCATGGTGAATCTGTATAGCGACCTTGGCGAGTTTTTGAATTTCGCGGCCCACCTCTATTCTGTGAAAATTGTAATCCATCAATTACGGTTTTTTCCCCATTATTCAGTTCGTAAAAACATCCCAAATCAAGATCAATGTCTTTGCTAAACAAACCACCAAAAAAACCTTTTTTGGATCCTTGAGACCATTGCAAATTAATTGTGATTTCCTGCTTTAAATCTGGAGTTTTCTTTGACAAATCAATAGTGTGAGTGTCCCCCTGCTTTTCTAGGGTTACCTTTTGTAAATTTATTGCCATGTTATTATGATATTATTTGACCTTTGTAATACTTGGAGAGAAAAAATGCTAAATCCTCTTTATATCCAATTCCTGACGCTTCAAATTTCCATTGACCGTTTCTTTTGTATAAGCGACCAAATTCAATCCCTGTCTCGACAGAAAAATCTTCTTCCAACTCATATTTAGCAACTTCATTTCCATTATTGTCATCTACAATTCTGATATACGAATTTCTTACTTGTCCAAAATTCTGTCTCCTTTCCTCAAATTTATCAATAGTAACAACAAATAAAATCTCGTTAATTCTGCTATCAATTTTCGATAAATCAATTTGAATAGACTCATCATCACCTATATCACTATTACCTCCTGTTGGATCATCACCTGTATGCCGAGCAGAGCCATCAGGAGACTCTAGATTACCATAGAAAACGAAAAATTCTTCTGCAGGAATTAGACGATTCGAATCGATCATTATTGCAGAAACATCTAAATCAAATTCATGTCCGGTTCCTTCATTAGGATCCCATCCAAGACCGATTGTCATTCTTGTAAGACCAATGTCTATTCGTTGTCCTTTTTGTAAATTAATTGCCATAGTTTTCTTTATTGTTTGAATTTATTTGGCTTACTTGGGAAAAAGCATCCAAATTCCCGAAAATACATATTTTTGCTTAATTAGTGAAATTTATTCCATTAAAATTATTATTCACAGCATAGTTAATAAAGACTGTATTAATATTCATAAAATTAAAGCAAAATAATGAAGTAAAAAAAAGTAAGTAAAGTAAGTAAGTTTTGAAACAAAACTTTTTTAAAAAAAATTGTTGAAAAAAAACTATTTAAAACAGTGAAGATATGGGAAAAGTAAGGAAGCAGAAAGAGCGGTTTGCACTGAAAATATCTATTTCAGCATTTTTTTCAGAAAGAAAAAATAAAAATTTTCTTTTGCTGAAAGTTACTTACTTTAATAATCCAATGAAAAAGGGTGCAATCCTCACACTAAATCCCTCTCCTAATGGAGAGGGACCTTAATTGCATTAGTTTGGAAATCTATAAGGAATTTCGGTTTGTTTTTCGGAAAGTTTTGGGGGTTCTCCACTGTCCTTGTTTTTGTGGTCCACAATTTGATAATCTAAGAAATTTACGGCGTAAACATAAGAGTTATTCCGCATAATTCTATTGTAGCCGTGTTTCCTTAAAGCCTTTCCTAATTTGGTAACAGAAGCATCCGAAATATTTAGATTTGCGCGGTTGGTTATCATTTGCAGGATTTGCGTTGTATTTAAGAAATATTGAGCGGTTTCCTTTGTGGCACTTTCAAACCAAGTCAATAACAATTCTTCTTCAGGACTTCTCATCTGATATTGTTCGTTGTTGGCGTTGATTTCTTTGATTTCTTCCTGGTTAAACCAATGGCGGAATTCTGATCTGTAGAGTGATACTGCCTGAGCATACACTTTATTGATGTCAATATTATGGGTGTATTCAATGTTTTCTACTTCGAAACATAAAA
>JAEWOR010000060.1 GCA_023399595.1 Bacteroidota bacterium
AATTTTATTGTAACTTGCTTTCAGGTTGTTCATATTATTTAACTAACTGGTAATTAATTAAATATACAAAATATTCTATTTTGGAACAACCTTTTTATATTACTCTTACAAATGCACTACGGGTATATTGAAATTTGTTTTTATTAGCTTCAAAAGTAAAATTTAAAACGGTGAATTAGGGATTCAATCAATTTGTTTGAAAAGTGATGAATGCTTTCTAAAATTAATATGACCTAGGAAGTTTATTAATTCTTATAAATCAAAAATTATTTATATTTGAATTATGGAAATATTTCCTTTAAAAAAAATGAATGAAAAAACCTTTAACCTTCTTTTCTTTATTTATTTCTTTGTCTTTTTTTTCGCAGCAAAAAACTGTAGATGAGTTAATTACAGCAGGTAATGCTTATTATGAAAATGAAAATTTTAATCAATCTGCAAAAAGCTATGAAGATGCTTTACTGATTGAACCTAAGAACTCCAAATTACTTAATTCTGCCGGAACTGCATATTTTCGAATGAAAAATTTCAATAAAGCAAGAGAAAAATTTCGTTTAGCTGCTTTGTATTGCCCGGCTTCAGATCAATCTTCTTTATCTTTGTATTATTCCAACCTTTCTGCGAGTTATACTTATTTAGACAACGATGCAAAAGCTTACGAGTATGCGATGAAAGCGTATCGAATCAACGATTCCACGGAATTGAATGTATGGAATGCTGCATCAAATTCTCAAAATTTCGGTAAATGCGATGAAGCGATCGCTATCATGGATAAAGCGAAAATTAAAAAACATTATGTTTATTATTCTCTTTACTCAAGATGCTACGTCAAGAAAGGTGAATATGAAAAAGGCGTCCAAAATTTTCTGAAATTTTTTGAGAATTACGACCCCAAAAATAAACCTGTTAATTTTGATATTCATGATGAGAGAACTTTGTTTTTGGATAATTTGGTAATGTATTTCGGAACCCAAATTTCCGAAGGAAAAACTATAAAATACAAAGATGAAGCTCTGCAATTTATTTCAGCTTTGTCTGAAACTGAAGATCGGGAAGAAATTTTCAAATATTTTTTCAGAAACAGATATAAGGAAGATTGGTTTCAAAGTGAAGCATTTAATGCATTGCGAAGAGAAATTTTTGGAGTTCTAAAATCGCCCACTTTAACCGAAGAAATTTTGAACAATAATTTCTTCAATAATTACAGCAAAGTTGTTGAACAAACAACGAAGCGCTTGAAAGAAAATTTAACTGCAGAAGAATATAAAGAAATACATTATTTAAAATATATTGCGTCTTTGCATTTGTATTTTGAGCATGCACATGCCAACAAAAAAATTGATGATGCGAAACTTCAGAATATTGTTCAGTTATTCAAAGGGATTTATCCTGCAGGAAAAATATACTCGGATCAAGAATTAGACAAAGAATTGCCTCTAATCCAAGCGTTACAGGATACGCTACAAATCGTGAAACAATATTGCAAAACTAATAATGATCTACCGATTTTTAAGGATACTTTAAAAGCAATATTTAAAGATTTTCCTAATCTAAGAGCAAGAGAGGAACTTTTGATGCTCGTAGAAGCCAAACAATTCGAAAAATAAATCATAAAAAATAAAAAAACACATGGAAAGTAACAATCCACAAAATCATGAAGATGAAAACATTCAGATTTCTAAGAAGAATTTATACATTGGTTTAGGAGTTTTGGCCGCTTTGCTTTTGGCGGGCTATTTCATTTTCTTCTCCAAAAAAGAGAAAAAGCCAGAAACCATCACAACAACTAAAAATGATTCTATTGGAAAATCTGCGGCTGTAGATTCCACCAAAATTTTGAAAGATTCTGCAAACGTTCATAACGGATATGGAGAAGAAGGCTCTCCTTATAGTGATTACCGTGTGATTGCAAAATCTATTGAGTTTTCTAATGGTAGTTTGACTTATGGTGACAAAGTATTTGTGGATGATGTAAAATCTACTGGAAGAACAAAAATAATTTATCTTCAAAATCCAATAACCAACAAAAATACTCCTGCTTATACTATTGATGATGGCTTGGTTATTAGCGATTATCAATTTGAAGAGTTTAAAACTTATTTTTCGTTGTCTCCTTTTTCTAGTTTGCCTCCTGCTGTAAAAAAACTTTTGTTAGAAGGTAATTACAGTGAAGGTAATCAATATAAAATTACTCAAAATGCAGATCGTGCGAAATCATGTTTTGCTCAAGGAGATTTTGATGGCGATGGTATTATGGATACAGCAGTAATTATGGATAACAATGAAAAACAAATTAGCCGATTGGTGATTGTTTGTACTAATGCTGCAACGAAACAACCTTATGTAGCTTATGCAGAAAATTATTCGGATAAAATGAAAATAAGAGGATATAAAAAAGGAGCTTCTGTATATATGAATTCTTCTGATTTTGTAAAATCACCTAAAGATGGAATTATCCTTACAAGTGAAGATATAGTACTTGCTATTATTTATAATTCTCAGCTACAAAAATTCAAAACTTATGTTCAAGAACGATATGCTAGTTATGATACTGCTGAATAAATAATAGAGAAATAATGAATTATAAATCTTTGTTGAAAATCTTATTAATGAATATCACTTTAGTTGTATTGCAATCTTGTGATTTCATAAGTACTATAAAACTTGAACCATTGCCAGAAAAATTCAATGCTTATCAATCTTTTGAAAAAGGTACTGTGAAATCCGCTTCACTTACTATGAGCAAGCTATTTGAAAGTAATATAAAAGATTACGATTTAGAGCATTTCATGACGCTGAAAAATCATGTAATCTTTAAAGTACCAACTGAAAAAACTGTTAATTTCTACGATGTCAATCAGGACGGAAATATTGTTGATTCTTTAAAATTACCCTTTGAATATCACCAATCTGAAATTAAATTGCTGAATCATTTAATCATCAATAAAGATGCGAAAATATATTATACATGGGGAATTGATGGAGATAAGACACCGAAAGATATGATTCTGCAAAATGAAGATTTAAGTTGGGACGAAATAACGCAAAGAAAACATTTTAACGAAATTTTAGATCATTCTGAGTATTACAATTTCGATTATGTAATTTTACCAATTGAAAGTCAAGTTTCTGATAACACAAGTGGACCACCAATAATTGAAGGGCCTAAACTTCAGCATTTTATTAATTACATTAAAAATCAGCAATATTTCAGGTTTTACTATACCATTAAAAACGACCGTGAAAAGAAGTTTTTAATGACAGATAATGATCTTTTTAAAAAATTAGGTACTAGAAATGCTGAACTGGAGCCAATTCCTGCAAGAAATATTAAGCATCAGTTTTTTCACCGCACTTCAGAAAAAATATATGAAAAAATAAACAGAATCGGCGGCGGTTCACCGGCAACCAAAACAATGTTATGGCAAGGAAATCTTTACAGCAACATTGCATACCAAAAAGATACTTTAAAAGTATATCAAGATCTCTATTTGGAAGATTTTCCTAAAACAACTTTGCCAATAGAGATGGGACAAAGACATGCCGAGAGTTTTTACAACAAAAATTTTAAGTTTCAGGAGCCTTATCAATTTTTTTCGGATCCGAAGCTCAATTTTGCTTTGTTTACTAACGATTCTAAAAAAGTTTACATCATTAAACCCATTCAAAAATAATAAATTATAATAGAAACCAATAAGATGTAAATTTTTGAAATAGACTAATCATTAAATTTTATAAAAATGATTAATAAATAAAAAAGCGTGTTAGAAAAATCCTAACACGCTTTTTTATTTATCTGTAACCGAAGTTTTTTAAATCTCTATCGTTTTTACGCCAATCTTTTTTCACTTTTACAAAAAGATTCAAATGGATTTTTTTAGCAAAGAATTTTTCTAAATCCAAACGGGCTTCTGTTCCTACTTTTTTTATAGCTTCTCCTTTATGTCCAATAATAATCCCCTTTTGGGTATCTCTTTCCACATAAATAATAGAATCTATAAAAATAATTCCTTCTTTTTCTTTAAACATTTCCGTAACCACCTCTACAGAATAAGGAATCTCTTTTTCGTAATTCAAAAGAATTTTCTCTCTAATGGCTTCATTTACAAAAAAACGTTCCGGTTTGTCTGTGAATTGATCTTTATCGTAATAAGCAGGGTTTTCTGGTAGAAGAGATTTAAGTTTAGGCAAAATAATCTCTGTATTAAAAGCATTCAACGCGGAAATAGGTAAAATCTCAGCCTTTGGAATTCTGTGATGCCATTCTTCCACCATTTTCTCTAAACCTTCTTGAGTGGTTTGGTCTACTTTATTTAAAAGTAATAGAACAGGAACAGGAATTTTGTTGAGTTTATCAATTAAAAATTCTGAAGGTTCCGCTTTGTCGGTAACGTCTACAATAAACAAAAAAACATCTGCATCTTGCAGGGAATCTTTTACAAACTCCATCATTTTTTCTTGAAGTCCGTATTTAGGGTCTAAAACTCCAGGTGTATCCGAAAAAACAATCTGTACGTCTTCTTCATTATAAATTCCGAAAATTCGGTGTCTTGTTGTTTGGGCTTTTTGGGTTACAATGGCTAATTTTTCACCCATTAATTGATTGAGTAGGGTAGATTTCCCTGCGTTCGGTTTCCCGACAATATTTACAAATCCTGCTTTGTGCATCATAAAATTCTGTTCATTACACCTCTATTTTCTGGATGTAATCATTATTCTGCAAAGATAGGAAAACTATTATTGAATAACAGTAAACTGTAAATGTTTGGAAATTGAAATTGAAATTTTGAAAAAATAAAACATTTTTTTGTAAATTTTGCAATAAGTGTAACCTTTTGGGTTTTCTCATCGTATATCTTATAGATAACTCTTTACGAGAGCAATAAATAATGAGACAGTTAAAAATTACTAAGCAGGTTACCAATAGGGAAACGGCTTCACTAGACAAGTATTTACAAGAAATTGGTAAAGTAGAATTAATTACAGCTGACGAGGAAGTAGAATTGGCACAAAAGATTAGAGCTGGAGACAGAGTAGCTCTAGAAAAATTAATCAAAGCCAACCTTCGTTTCGTGGTTTCTGTATCTAAGCAATATCAAAATCAAGGTTTATCTCTTCCAGATTTAATTAATGAAGGGAACCTTGGATTAATGAAAGCTGCAAAACGTTATGATGAGACCAGAGGTTTTAAGTTTATCTCTTATGCGGTATGGTGGATTCGTCAATCTATTTTGCAAGCTTTAGCGGAACAATCAAGAATTGTAAGACTTCCTTTAAATAAAATTGGATCTATTAACAAAATCAATAAAGCTTATGCTCACTTAGAGCAAGAGAATGAAAGACCACCTTCACCAGAAGAATTGGCAGAAGTTCTTGACATGAGCGAAGAAGATATTAAAGAATCCATGAAAAACTCTGGAAGACACCTTTCAATGGATGCTCCGTTAGTAGAAGGTGAAGATTCTAACCTTTACGATGTATTGCGTTCAGGAGAATCTCCAAGTCCAGATAAAGATTTGATGCTAGAATCTCTACAGATTGAAATTGAAAGAGCATTACAAACCCTTACTCCTAGAGAAGCTGATTTGGTAAGATTGTATTTCGGATTGAACGGAAAGCATCCAATGACTTTAGAGGAAATTGGTGAAACTTTCGATTTAACGAGAGAGCGTGTTAGACAAATTAAGGAAAAAGCAATTAAGCGCCTTAAACACAATACAAGAAGTAAGATTTTGAAATCTTATCTTGGTAAATAAAATAAAATCCTTCCAATTTGGAGGGATTTTTTATTGAATTATAATTTTAGATTAACATTCAGGAACATTCACTGCAATAGCTAAGCCTCCTTCTGAAGTTTCTTTAAAACGGTCATTCATACTTTGTGCGGTTTCCCACATGGTTTGTATTACTTGGTCTAAGCTCACTTTCGCTTTTGAAGGATCGCTTTCTAGGGCAATATTGGCTGCGGTAATCGCTTTTATAGCACCCATTGTATTTCTTTCTATACAAGGAATTTGCACCAAACCTGCAATGGGGTCACAAGTCATTCCTAAATGATGTTCCATGGCAATTTCTGCGGCCATTAAAACCTGACCAGGACTTCCTCCCATAATTTCTGTAAGTCCAGCTGCTGCCATAGCAGAGGAAACTCCAATTTCGGCTTGACAACCACCCATTGCAGCTGAAATAGTGGCATTCTTTTTAAACAAAGTCCCAATTTCACCAGCAACTAATAAAAATCTAATAATATCTTCATCCGAAGTAATATCTGTAAAAGCTTGAGAATACATTAAAACGGCAGGAATAACTCCACTTGCTCCATTCGTAGGCGCAGTAATAATTCTTCCAAAACTGGCATTTTCTTCATTTACCGCTAGCGCAAAACAAGCTACCCATTTATTGATATTAACAAAGTTTTCTTCGGCATCTACTACCATTTGAAACCATTCGTTAAGGTTTTTATATTTTTTATCTTCGCCTAAAAGCTTCCTGTTGAGTCCCGCTGCACGTCTTGTTACATTCAATCCTCCTGGTAAAACCCCTTCTTTATTAACCCCTTTGTAGACACATTCTTTAATTTGATTCCAAATGTAAAGAGCTTCAGCTTTTGTTTCTTCCTGTGTTCTCCAACTTTCTTCATTCATTAAAATAAGATCTGAAATTCTTTTAAAATTAAATTTCTCACAATATTTTAAAATATCAGAACCATGATGACAAGGGTATAGGGTACGAATACAATCTCTTTCGATAGAGTTTTTTTCTTGTGTAGCAATAAAACCACCACCAACAGAATAATAATCTTGGACAAGCTCTGAACCATCATTAAAAATAGCTTTGAAAATCATTCCATTTGGATGAAAATCAAGGCTTTTTTCTTTGTTGAGAATTAAATGATGCCCATAAATAAAAGGGATATCTTTTTGTCCAGCAAAATTCAGTGTTTTTGATTCTTTTATTTGAGTTACTTTTTCATCAATTTTTGTGGTGTCAATTGTTTTAAAATCTTCACCGCTTAAACCTAACATTCCTGCGATATCAGTTCCATGTCCGATTCCTGTTTTAGCTAAAGAACCAAAAAATTCTAGGAAAACTTCCTTTACCTCATCAATAGATTTTTCACGTTTAATTAAATTAATAAACGATGTTGCTGCATTCCAAGGTCCCATTGTATGCGAACTTGAAGGGCCAATTCCTACTTTTATAATCTCAAAAACTGATATAGACTCCATATTTCTCTAAAGCATTATTTAAACAAAGATATAGCTTTCAATAAACATTAAAAAGCATTATTCATTAATAAATTATTAGGTTATTGAAGTTTTTTAGGAAGTATTTCTAATTCAGCAGATTTATATAAAAATTAATTTAAAATTTTCTTGAGAAGTAGGGAAACTTCTTTGGCTTTTGTAGCAGGGAAGAGGTGAGTTCCTCCTTTAATAACGTAATCTGGATGAGAGTTTTTAATAGGGAAAACAATGTCCTTGTCGCCAAGAATTTGTATAGTATTGGGATTTTCTTCAGAATTCCAATCGCATATTTTTTCTATTGACCATTTGAGATAGTAGGGATCTCGCATTCTAAAATATTGAAGTATTTTAGGGTTTTTGGGATCAATTTTTCTTCTTATTTTGCTGTATAACTGAATGGTAAAATCACTATAAAAGCTTGTTGGAAGCATTTTAGGAACCTTAGTTATACTTCCAGATTTTATAAAATTAGATTTTTCTTTACTAGATTTTATACTTCCTAAGATGATTACCTTCTGTGCTGGTTTTAGTTTGTGGATTTCTTGAACCAATATTCCTCCAAAAGAGTAGCCTAAAAGGCAAAAATCTTCATTGGTGTTAATATTTTCTGCCATTCTGCTTACGTAGCTTGTAAAACTTTCCTGAGGAAGAGGAATCATCCAAGGGATAAATTCAACCTGGATGTTTTCTGGAAAGGTAAGTCGTTCCAAAACTTTAAAATCTGCTCCTAATCCGCTAATGACATATAGTTTCATATTCCAAAAATAAAAAAAAGCAGATAAAAATCTGCTTTTATAATGTTGTAAAACTTGTTAAATATTATTTAGTAGCTACTTTAAACTGAATATCCATTTCGTCTTTAATAATATAATCTTTAATAGAAGACTTATAGAAAACGTTGAATATTTGTCTGTTTAAAGGGAATTTTGCTGACTGAATAGATACAGAAGTTCCTGTAATGTTTACTGTTGCAGGGAAAGAGATAGTTTTTCTAACTCCTTTTAAAGTTAAGTTACCATACACAGAAGAGTTGTACTCTGATCCATTGCTCAAAGGGACAATTTTAGTAAGGTGGAATTTCGCAACTGGATATTTTTTTACTTCAAAGAAAGTAGGTCCTTTTAGTTCGGTAGTAAGTTTTGTTTGATCACTAGAGTTCATATCACTAGTTATAACAAGGTTTCTCATGTCTATTATAAACTGACCATCTACAAATTTATCATCTTTAAATTTAAAAACGCCACTTTTTAATTTTAAAGTACCAGTATAGGTTGTAGGTTCGGCTTTAAAGACTTTGTATCCCCACCAATTAATTTCAGATGAAATTACTTTAGATAATTTTTCTCCTGGTTTTTTCTTTTGCGCAAACATAAAAGAAACGCTCATCATCATCACAAAAAATAATAGTATTCTTTTCATTTTAAAATTTTATAATTGTAACAAAAATAGAAAAAAGTGTAGAATATCTACACTTTTCATAACAATTTTTTAAATTATTTATTTTGCAGTCAGTTTTACTTGCATATCAACCTCGTCTTTAATAAAAACATCTTTCATAGAAGACTTGTAAGCGATATCAAATTTCTGTCTATCAAAAGAGAATTTATCAGACGCTAAAGTAACTACTCCTTTATTGGCTGTTAATCTTGCAGGGAAGGTAACAGGGTTTGTTTTTCCTTTTACAGTAAGGTCTCCCGTAATAAGTACGTTATAGTTTTTGTCTTTATTTTTTGTAGCTTTAGTAATTTTAAAATTAGCTAATGGATGTTTATCAGTTTCGAAAAAATCTCCATTTTTTAGGTGATTGTTTAATTTCATTTGACTTTCACCAGACAAATCTGTCGCATTAATAGAATTCATGTCTAAAACAAAACTTCCACCAACAAGATTTGCACCTTTCATTATAAGATTTCCAGATTTAAGCATAATTTTTCCATCATGAGATGTAGATTCTGATTTAGAAACTTTATATCCCCACCAGTGAATATCTGAAGATGAAACTGTTTTTGTTTGTCCAAAAGCTAAACCGCTAGCTAAAATAGCTATTAATGCTAATTTTTTCATGTTTCTTAATTAAAATTTTATGGAGGTAAAAATAAACAAGTATTTTGTATTCGGTATTGATATAAATCAATAAATGATGTAAATTAAATACGTATATTATGCCTCTGAAAATGCTGAATAAATAGCCGCACCATTGATTTCTGAATTTTTATTGTCTACTAAATAAATAGGAATATTTTTAAAAAGATGTTCCATTTTATTACTTATTTTATAAGTTTCATAAAATTTGTTTTTATCAATATGGTTTTTCAAAAGGTTTGGAATTTCCCCTGTGATGAAGAGCCCACCAATTGCTTTTAATTTAAGTGTAAGATTATTGGCTTCTCTTGCCAGAAATTCTAAGTAAGTATCCAAAGTAATTTTACAAATGCCAACCTCATCTTCTACAGCAGCTTTATGAAGCTCATAAACAAAATCTCCTTGCGCAAAACGTTCTGTTAACCATTCTGGCTCTGGATGGCGTTTTACATCTCTTAGGAATCTGTAAATATTAAATATTCCTTTCTTGGAAAGTACATTTTCCCAACTTACAATTCCGTAAATATGATTGAGGAACTGATAAAATTCTACTTCTACATTGGTTCTTGGCGAAAATTCAGAATGTCCGCCTTCCGTTGCAAAAGGCCTTAGGTGATCACCATCATAAAAATATCCTGCTTCACCCAAACCATTTCCGGGAGCAAGGATGGCAACATTACCATAAGTATGTTCATCTGTTTTATAAATTGGGACGATATCGGCATCGTCTAAGAAAGCCATTCCATAAGCAGAAGCTTCAATATCATTTAATAAAAAAGCTTTTTCAAAATTAAATTTACTTTTATATTCATTAATATCGATTGTCCAACCTAATCTTTCGGGAGTAGATACGCCATTAATTACAGGTCCTGGAACAGAAATTCCTAATCTGTTTACATTTTTTAATTGTTTGTCATCAATAAACTTTTCTAGAATCTCAAGAAGAGAATTAAATTCTTGAGTGGGATAAGCTTCTGAGGTTTGCATTTCGATAGAATTGCCTGTAGTATTGTAATATCCTAGAGTAGTGTTTTGCTCATGGATACTAATTCCTATAATGCTTTTATTTTCATTGCTAGGAGATTGGAATCCTGGCAAATGGAGTCTGAATTTTGTATTAAGATTCATAGGATCGCTTTTACCAAAGATATTAAATTGTTGATAAAAAAAACAAAAAACCTTTTCAAATATTTGAAAAGGTTCTCACTGAAAATAAATTATGTTATGATAAAAACTATTCTTTTCCTTTTCCTAACGGAATATTATAAGATATAGCAGCTCCTAAGTTACCTGCACCATAGTTTTGGTCACCAATTTCACCTTTGCTTCCTGTAAATACTCTTTGATAGTGTACAGCAAAGTTCCAGTTTCTGTTATGATATCCAATTTCTGGATTAATATAGAAACCACCATCCGGTCTGTCTGTAGTGTAATTATCCGCTACTTTGTCGTCGCCAACAATAAAACCATATCCTAAGTCTGTCCCGAAATAAAAACCAGTTTGTTTAGGATATACTCTTAGCAATCCTGCAACAGGAATAACACCAAAATCATTATTTTTTATACCATTATTATCTTTCCCGAAGTAATGAGTATAACCCGTAGCTAAACCTAAACCAAGACCTGTAATACCAAGGTTTTGATAGGCAACATCAATCCCCGCAGCCATTGAAGCGTTTTCCTGAGGAAGTGCAACACCTGCATTTAAACCTACTTTCAACATATTTCTCATATCAGCACTTTGTGCGCTTAACACTCCCGTAGTAAAAATTCCTGCTATTAAAGCGGCGTGTTTTAAAATTTTCATAATTTCTAATTTTAAATGTTACTATAGAATTCTTGTCAAAATCATGCCAAACTATTAATAATAAAGACTTTTTAACATTTATATGTGTTTGAAAATTACCTCTGTTGAATATAATTTTTAGGAAACAGAAAATCTTTTAAATATTAATAATGTGTTTGTTAGTTCCTGTTTTAATTATGTTTTTTGAGTATTTTAATTTTCATTTTCCTATTCTCTCAATGTTGATTTTTTTAGAAATATTAAGAAATGATGAAAATATGTTATATAAATATTAATTTTATAATAAATTCATTTAGTTCGGTAATTACCGAACTGAATTTACTACCTTTGTATTCTCATTTATAAATCAAGGAATAATGTCTAGGTTTTTAAATTTTGATTCGGCTACTTTTCAGGAGATGATCCACTTTTACGGAGATATCTATAACCTTCCGCCCTTATCTTCTAAAATATACTCCTATATGACTTTTGATATAGAAAAAAGGGGAGTTACTTTTGATGAGTTGCTCAACTTTTTCTCGGTGAGTAAAAGTTCTATTTCTTCCAATATTAATTTATTGCTTCAACAAAAATTAATTGTCCACATTCATAGAGAGGATGAGAGGAAGCGCTTTTATTATATTAATCCAGAGTTTTCTAAAATTAGATTTGGAGAAATATTAAAAAGGCTAGAACAAGAAATTGCGATAGTAAAAAAATTAAAAGAATTTAAAGATCAACATTGTAAAAATGCCAATTGTAAGGAATATTCTGAACAATATCTTATTTATAAGAATTTCTTAGAAAAAGGCATAGAAAATTTTAAAGATACATTAATAAAATTATCAACAGTATATGAAAAATAGTTTACTAACCCTTTCCGCAGCAGCATTAATGTTAGTAGCGTGTAAAAAAGAAGATCAAAACAAAAAAGATGGACCAAAGCCTGTTTCAGTTATTGAAGTTCAAACAAGAAATGTAGAAGGATATCAATCTTATCCTGCATCCATTCAAGGTATTGTTAATAATGATGTGAGAGCAAAAATCCAAGGGTATATTACTCAAGTTTTGGTGGATGAAGGTCAATATGTAACTAAAGGTCAGCCACTATTCAGAATAGAAACCAATGTTTTAAATGAAAGTGCAGATGCTGCAAGAGCGGGAATTGGAGCAGCAAAATCCAATGTTTCAGCTGCAGAAGCTAACGTAAAAGCATCTCAAGCGGCTGTAAATGCTGCAAAAGTTGAAGTAGATAAGTTACGACCACTTGTTGAGAAAAATATTATTAGCAGTGTACAGTTGCAGACTGCTCAAGCTAATTTGGCAAGAGCTCAAGCGCAGTTACAACAAGCAATTGCTGCTAAACAACAAGCTATAGCAAGTGTTTCACAAGCATCAGCTAATTATAAAGGAGTTCAAGCTAATATAGATTTTTCAATTATTAGAGCACCTGTTTCGGGTGTTGTAGGAAGTTTACCTTTAAAAGTAGGAAGTTTAGTAGGACCGAATGATCAAACTCCGCTAACTACGGTTTCTGATACTAGACAGGTTTACGCTTATTTTTCAATGAATGAAAAAGAATATCTGAACTTTTTAAATGATGCAACGGGAGCTACAGTTCCTGAAAAACTCAGAAATATGCCAGCAGCAGACTTGGTATTAGCCAACGGTAGTGTGTATGGTGAAAAGGGGAAAATAGAAGCAGTAACGGGACAAATAGATCCTACAACAGGTTCTATTCAGTTTAGAGTAGCTTTTTCAAATCCTCAAAGATTACTAAGCAACGGGAACAGTGGTACAATACGAGTTCCTAAATTTTATGATAATGCTTTGGTGGTTCCAGAAGCTTCTACTTTCGAGCAACAAGGTTTGGTATATATTCTTAAAGTAGATAAAGATACCGCGAAGAGCATTCCAATTACAGTAGAAGATCGTGTAAGCAATATGGTAGTGATAAAAGAAGGGGCTAAAAAAGGTGAAAAAATTGTAGCAGAAGGGGTAACCACAATTAAGTCTGGAACGGCTGTGAAACCTCAACCTGGCGATTTTGATAAAATTATTAATGAAATAAAACCAGTATTCTAAATTATGATAAAAAAGTTTATAAATAGACCCGTTTTATCAACAGTAATATCCATTATTATTGTTATTTTGGGAATATTGGGATTAATATCTTTACCAGTTACTCAGTATCCTGATATTGCACCACCTACAGTAAGTATTTCTGCAAACTATACAGGTGCTTCGGCCCAAACTGTAATGAACAGTGTGGTTATTCCTATTGAAGAACAGGTGAATGGAGTGGAAGGAATGGATTATATTTCTTCTACAGCAGGAAATGACGGTTCCGCCAATATTCAAGTTTTCTTTAAACAAGGAATTGATCCAGATATTGCTGCGGTAAACGTTCAGAATAAAGTGCAAAGAGCAATGCCATTACTACCTTCGGAAGTTACAAGAGCTGGGGTAACGGTTCAAAAGCAACAGACGAGTGCATTGATGTTCCTCTCTTTCTATACGGATAATCCTAATTTGGATGAGGTTTGGCTTCAAAACTATATGAATATCAACATTATTCCTCAAATTAAAAGGATTAATGGAGTGGGAGAGGCTCAAGCTTTTGGTGGAAAAACCTATTCTATGAGGGTTTGGTTAGATCCCGCAAAAATGGCGGCTTATGGTTTAGAACCTTCGGAAGTTCAATCGGCTATTAACGATCAGTCTCGTGAAGCAGCAGCTGGGCAATTAGGACAAAACAGTGGTTCTTCTTTCCAATATGTTATTACTTATAAAGGTAAATTTAACGAGCAAGATCAATATAATAATATCATTATTAAAGCCTTAGGAAATGGACAATATTTACGTCTAAAAGATGTAGCTACTATTAAATTAGATGCTTTGTCTTATGCTGGAATTGGTGAAAATAACGGTAGAAGATCTGTTTCTATGGGGATTTTCCAAACGCCAGGTTCTAATGCTCAAGATATTATTAAAGGCATCAAACAATTTTTAGTAGAAAACCAAAAATCAATGCCCGAAGGTATTAATTATACCATCAATTTTGATACTAATGATTTCTTGGAAGCCTCTATTAATAAGGTGATTAGTACGTTAATTGAAGCATTTATTTTGGTGTTTATTGTGGTATTTATTTTCCTGCAAGATTTTAGATCCACTTTAATTCCTGCTATTGCGGTTCCCGTTTCTATTGTGGGTACTTTTTTCTTCCTGAATTTGTTTGGTTATTCACTTAACTTATTAACATTATTTGCATTGGTTCTCGCAATTGGTATTGTGGTGGATGATGCAATTGTGGTGGTGGAAGCGGTACATGCCAAGATGGAACATGGAGTCACCAATCCGAAAAAGGCGACTACAGAAGCCATGGACGAAATTACTGGAGCTATTATTTCAATTACTTTAGTAATGTCTGCGGTATTTATTCCAGTTACCTTTATTACGGGCCCTACAGGGATGTTTTATAAACAATTTGGTGTTACATTAATTATTGCGATTTTAATTTCTGCAGTAAACGCACTTACTTTAAGTCCGGTATTATGTTCATTGCTTTTAAAACCTAATCCAGCTCATCATAAAGAATATGCTGAACTTAATGTGATGCATAAATTCTTCTATAAGTTTAATACAAGTTTTAATGCAGTAACTAGAAAATACGGACGTGGATTTGTATTCTTGTTAAGACATAAATGGGCTGTACTCATCATATTTGCAGTTGGAGGTATGTTCTTCTGGTGGAGTAATTCTAAAATGCCTTCAGGGTTTGTTCCTAAAGAAGATAGAGGAATTATTTTTGCAGATTTTTCATTACAGCCAGGGGCTTCTATGGAAAGAACGTACAACGTTTTGAAAGGATTTCAAGCAGAAGCAAGAAAAATTCCTGGAGTAGCCAACGTTACCTTTACAGCAAACAGAGGTTTTATTTCAGGAAATGGAAGTAATGCAGGACAAGCGTTTGTAAGATTAAAACCTTTTTCAGAAAGAGGAAAGGGACAATCTGCAGATGATATTACAAAACAACTTTTTGGTTTAGCAGGTAAGTTTCCAGATGCTAGAATGGTATTCTTCTCACCTCCAAGTATTCCAGGATTTGGTACTAGTGACGGATTTTCTGCTGTTCTTTTAGATCGTTCAGGTGGAGATCTTAATAAATTGAATTCTGTAACTCAGCAGTTTTTAGGTGCTTTAATGCAACGTCCAGAAATCCAATTTGCTCAAACTTCATTTAATACCAATTTCCCACAATATTCTATGGATATTAATACGGCGAGAGCTTCTGAAAGTGGCGTTGCGGTTTCCGATATTATGAGCACCATGCAAGGATATATTGGAGGAATTTATGCGGCAGATTTTACCAAGTATGGAAAACAATTTAGAGTAATGATTCAAGCTTTACCAAGTGATAGAGTGAATCCACAAAATCTGGATGGTTTATATGTAAAAACAAAATCTGGAGCAATGGCACCAATTTCTCAGTTTGTAACTTTGGAAAAATCTTTTGGACCACAATCTATTGGTAGATATAACTTGTTTACATCAGTAGCTTTTTCTGGCTCTAATAATCCTGGTTATTCTACGGGGGATGCCATTAAAGCTGTACAAGAAGTAGCTGCAGAAAATTTACCTGCAGATTATACAGTAGATTTTACAGGTTTATCTAAAGAAGAATTAAACTCTGGTTCTCAAACGCTAGTTATTTTTGCTTTGAGTTTAGTTTTCGTGTACTTTATTCTTGCTGCACAATATGAAAGTTATATTTTGCCATTGGCGGTTATTCTTTCTTTACCATTAGGCGTTTTTGGGGCCTTTTTTGGTCAGTATTTGATGGGATTAGAGAATAATATTTATTTCCAAATTGCACTCATCATGCTCGTAGGATTACTTGCGAAAAATGCCATCTTAATTGTGGAATTTGCTGTACAGAGAAGACTGCATGGCGAATCTTTAGCAATGTCTGCCATCAATGCTGCTAAAGCAAGGTTAAGACCTATCCTTATGACATCGTTTGCCTTTATTTTTGGTATGTTACCATTGGTTTTTGCTACAGGAATTGGTTCTGTAGGGAATAGATCTATTGGTACGGGTGCTGCATTTGGATTATTAATAGGAACATTTTTCGGGTTAATTGCGATTCCTGTATTGTATGTTATCTTCCAATATCTTCAAGAAAAAGTATCACCATTAAAAGTAAAAGAAGTAAATCTTTCTGAATAGTGTTTTCAAATTAATATTGAAAAATAATGAACAAATTATCACATATAAAAAACTTAGGAGTTTCGGCTGCTGTTGCTTTAGTCATTGTTTCATGTGCAGGAAGACAACAGTATGAACGCCCGAAAGGAATTGTTGAAGAGAATCTTTTCCGTACAGATATGATTGCTCAGGACAGTACAAGTATTGCGAATGTTTCTTGGAAAGAAATATTTACGGATCCCATTTTACAAGGTCATATTTCTAAAGCGTTAGAAAATAATTTAGATATAAGAATGGCAATGCAGAATATAAAATCTGCAGAAGCTTATCTTAAACAAAGCAAAGCGGCTTATGCTCCTACATTAACGGTGGGGCCAGGCTATAGCTTTAGCACCTCTTCTTTAAACACCCAAATGGGGCAACTTATAGGAGATAGAAGATATATCAATCAGTTTGATATTACGGCGTCTGTAGGTTGGGAAGCAGACTTATGGGGGAAATTAAGAGCTCAGGAAAAGGCGCAGTTGGCAAGTTATTTAGGGACAGTTTCTGCACATCAAGCGGTGAAAAGTAGTTTGGTTTCAGCGGTTGCAACGGCGTACTTTCAGTTGTTAACTTTAGATCAACAGAAGAAAACAATTCAGGAGACTATTGCCATTAGAGAAAAAAATCTTGAAACTACAAAAGCTTTAAAACAAGCGGGGACACTTACCGAAGTAGCAGTTCAGCAAAGTCAGGCTTTATTGTATAATGCACAAGCGCTTTTATTGGATACGGATACTCAAGTTTTTCAATTAGAAAATACTTTGAGCTTACTAATGGGAGAACCTTCCACGTCTATTTCAAGATCTAGTTTAGAGGATCAAAATATTCCTACTAATATTGCTATAGGTTATTCTGCAGATTTATTAGCGAATCGTCCAGATGTTCAACAAGCAGAAAATAATTTAAAATATGCTTTTGAAATGACTAATGTGGCAAGAGCGCAATTTTATCCTACATTAAGACTTACAGGAAATGGCGGATTGCAATCTGTGGATATAGATAATTTGTTCAATGTAAACTCATTATTTGCTAATGTTATTGCTGGTTTGGCTCAACCCCTCATGAATAAACGACAAATAAGAAGTAACTACGAAGTAAGTTTAGCCAATAGAGAAAATGCTTATTTAAACTTTAGAAAAACGGTTTTAATTGCAGGTCGAGAAGTTTCTGATGCTATTAGAGTTTTTTCTGTTCAGGATGAATATATAAGCCTAAAAACGAAGGAAGCAGATTCTTACTCAAAAGCGGTTTCAGACTCTCAGGAATTGGTGAATTATGGTATGGCAAATTATCTTGAAGTTCTGAATGCAAGTGTAAATGCTTTAAATGCAAAACTCAATATTTCTAATGCAAAATACAACAAGCTTAAAGCATCTGTAGAATTGTACAGAGCTTTGGGTGGTGGCTGGAAATAAAATAAATATTTTGGTTGCAAATTAAATTATATATTTGCAACCTCACGGGGAATTAGCTCATCTGGCTAGAGCGCAACACTGGCAGTGTTGAGGTGATCGGTTCGAGTCCGATATTCTCCACATTGTAATTATCAAGCACTTACAGAAATGTGGGTGCTTTTTTCAACTGAATATTTTCGTAGTTGTTTTCCTTTTTTTCTTTTGGGCGCACTTTGTATATTTAGCTTTTAAAATATTTTCTAAAGTGGCAGTAAATAAAAACGCACAAATTCGATATAATGCATTGGATAAATGTTTTTCTAATCCATATAAAAAATTTTATATCAATAATCTTATTGAATATTGTTCAAATATTCTAACGGAACATTATGTTCAGGAAACCACAGTTTCTAGAAGACAGATTTTTGATGATATGGATTTCATGCGAAGTGAAGCGGGTTTTGGCGCGCCTATTGAAAGTATTAAAGATGGAAGAAAAGTATATTATCGTTATTCTGATCCCGAATTTTCTATTCAGAAATCACCATTAAATCCTAAAGAATTAGATTCGTTGAAGGAAGCATTAGCAACCTTGAGCAGAGTTAATTCGCTTCCTGGGTTCGATTGGGTAGCTGGTTTACAAACAAAATTACAATCGGGATTAACCCAAGAATCGCAAAATGTACAAATCATCAGTTTCGAAGAAAATGAATTTCTGACAGGTTTAGCATTTCTCAATCCGCTTTTTCAATTTATTCTGAACCAACAACCTTTATCCGTTTCCTATAAAAGTTTTAAATCAGACAAAGCGTCTATTTTCATTATTTCACCTTATTATCTGAAACAATACAACAACCGTTGGTTTATTTTTGGTTGGAATCATGAGCTTCAATTAGTTCAAAATTTAGCTTTAGACAGAATTATTAAAATAGATCAAGCTAAGGAAATATACAGAACATCCGATATTGATTTCAACGACTATTTTGAGGATATTATTGGAGTGAGCAATGATTTGTCGAAGACAGTGGAAGAGGTGAGAATAGAACTTACAGAAAATATTATTCCCTATATTCACTCAAAACCCATTCACGGTTCACAGAAAATAAAAGGAAATATTCTTTCTCTACAAGTAAAATTGAATTACGAATTGGAGAGTCTAATTCTTTCTTATGGTGAGAATATGAAGGTTCTGGAACCCTTTTCTTTACGTGAAAGTTTGCAACAACGAATTGAAAAATTGAAAAGTAAGTATTAGTGCATTTCTACTGCATTGGTTGTTTTCATCTTTGCTCTATCAACAATGTAAAAAATGAAAACACCCGACCAACTTTACTTAGTTCTTACCAAAGAGTGGTTTACAGAAATCCTGGAAGGTAGAAAAAAAGAAGAATATAGAGATTTTACCGATTTTTATATCAATCGTCTTTGTAAGTGCGATGAAAAAGGGGAAATCATGGACTTTAAGAAATACAAAACCGTAAAATTTCAACTCGGTTACCAAAAAAATGCTCCTCAAATGATTGTGGAAGTATTGGATGTTTTTATTGAAACCGATGAAAATGTAAATCCTGAAAATGGAGATTTCCTCACTACAGACAATTGCAATTTCGTAATTGTGTTAGGAGAAATTTTGGAAAAAAACAACTGCTAAAATTTATCAAATTGCCATGCGTAAAACATTTTGGGTTTTGATTAATCTTTTTATTTCATTACCATTATTTGTATTAACATTGGTATTTATTTTCTTGCTTTTTGGCCCATGGATACTTTGTTTAGTCATCTTTTATCTGCTATATAAGGCTTTAACGTACCGACAAAAATAAAACATCAGTGCACTTCCTCTGCATTGCTGTTACTCACCTTTGAATTATTAATTTAAAATTATATCCGATGAAAAAAGAACATTTATCTCACTTCGACATTGCTGGTTTCACTTACTATGACGGCGCATTGGCTTTCAAAAATTTGCAAATAGGGACTAAACTAAAATTGAAGATCGACAAAGAAAACAAATATGACCCTCGAGCGGTAGCTATTTATTTTGAAAATCACAAACTAGGCTACGTTCCACGTTCAGAGAATCGAATTTTCTACAAATTATTCACTGTAGGATTGCACAAGTTTGTAGAAGCGAGAATCCAACGTATTTCCAAAGATGCTCATCCCGAAAACCAAATTTCGGTGGTGGTGCATTTAATTAATTAATCTTTTAACCCTAGAAGCCTTGTCAAGGTTTAAAACCTTGACAAGGCTTCAATCTCTAACCACTTAAAACAAAAATTCAAAACAAAAACTAATAATCATGAAAACTTTATTATTGATCACATCATTATTCATTTCTTCAATTGCGTCTGCACAACTGTCACCCAAATTCGAGAATGACACTTTAACCACTTCAACGGGTTTCAAGGTATATGAAGGTTTAGAACTTAAAATAGGAACTGGTTCTATGAACGATGGCGACTTTAAATTTATCCGTACCAATGCCAATTCCATGTTTAAATATTCTTCCACAACAGGATACCAAGGTTTGGCGAATCAGGCGAACTCTTTTCGTAGAGACAATTCGGGGCTCGTTTACAAAGTAAAAAGCATTATGACGCGTGGCAGCAAAAAGAATGGCTATGTGTATTATGTGAAAATAGGAAGGGGACTTGTAAATTATGAAGTCGATTTAGAAAATGCAATTAGAGCTGAGGAAATTATTGTTCCCGAGGAGTTTATGCCAAAATCTAAAAGCCAATCGGTACAGGTTGTGACCACAGAAAGCAAATACGATAAGCTAAAGAAGATTAAAGAATTAAAAGACTCAGGGATTTTATCTGAAGAAGAATTCGCAAAAGAAAAGGAGAAAATTATGGCTGAAAATTAAAATCTCTAATACCCCCAATACTTGTCAAAATTTATATTCTTTTTGACAAGTATTTTATAATATTCTCAACAATAATTTCATAAAAAATTCCCTGAAAATAGTATATTTACTGAGTTTATTAAAAATACATATTGAAATCAAAATTTTACTTTTTAGAAAGCAACTACTCTGAGCTTTATCAAACAGCTCATTTATCAGAAGTTTTGTATTATGTTGATCCCAGTTCTTCCATTTCAAAATCGAGACTTTTTTGTGAGAAACTTGTAAAACTTATTGCTCATTTCGAAGGTGAAGACCTTTTCGGGAAAAGTCAGTTTGAATCTATTCAGTATTTACATCAAAATGACATTCTTCCCGAAATAGTAAAAAATATTCTGCACAGAGTTCGCTTGGCGGGAAATAATGCGTCACATGAAGGAATAGGACATCAAGACGATGCATTCGAGGTTTTGCGCAATGTTTATACACTTTCGCGATGGTTTTATGAAACTTATGAGAATGATTATATCAGCGATTCTACATACGAATTAGCTCCCCAAGCCGAAGTTCAGGATGTAAAAGATCTGACTTCAAAAGTTGAAAAACTTTCTGTTCAAATTCAACAATATGAACAGAAAATTAAAGCTTTGAATGCGTCCAAAGACACCATTTCTAGTCGTCGTAAAAAAGCTCAAACTTCTGCCAATAAAATAGACTTATCTGAATACGAAACCAGAATTCAAATTATTGATGAGCAACTTCAGCAAGCAGGTTGGGAGTGCGATACATCGACCATTAATTACAAAACGCACAAATCTCTTCCCGAAAAAGGAAAAAATAAAGCCATTGCAGAATGGCCTTGTGGAAGCAAATATGCAGATTATGCCTTATTTGTAGGCTTGGAACTCATTGGCGTTGTTGAAGCTAAAAAATACGGAACCGATATTTCCACAGATTTACGCCAATCCAAAGTCTATGCTGAACATATTGATGTAAAAGGTGATGGAATTTTATTGGGTAAATGGAATGATTACAAAGTTCCTTTTCTTTTCTCTACTAACGGTAGAAAATACATTGAACAGTTAAAAACCAAAAGTGGAATTTGGTTTTTGGATATTCGTAAAAATACAAATCATGCTTATCCGCTAAAAGGTTGGTATGCGCCACAAAGTTTAAAAGAATGGTTTGATAGAAATATTGATGAAGCCAACAATAAGCTTTTGAACAGTGAAACCGATTATCTTTTATCGCCATCAGGATTAAACCTTCGTGAATATCAAATTGAAGCCATAAAATCTGTAGAGGAAAAAATTATCCATCAACCTGAAGACCGCCGTGCATTAATGGTTATGGCGACAGGAACAGGAAAAACCAGAACTATTAATGGTTTAATTTATAGATTAATAAAAGCCAACAGATTCAAAAGAATTTTGTTTTTAACAGACAGAACGCTCTTGGCAACTCAAGCCAGAGATAGCATTAAAGACAATAAAGTAGAAGCGCAACAATCTTTTTCAGGGATTTATCAATTTGAAGATTTAAAATCTAAATTTCCAGATGCCGATACTCGTTTGCAATTTGCGACGGTACAAAGTATGGTAAAAAGAATTTTCTTTTCCGAGGAGCCTTTTACCGTAGATACTTACGATTGCATTATTGTGGACGAAGCGCACAGAGGTTATCAGCTGGATAAAGAAATGAATGAAGATGATTTCGGAATTAAAAATGAAGAAGATTATGAAGCACAATACCGAAAAGTATTGGATTATTTCGATGCCTATAAAATAGGAATGACGGCCACTCCTGCTTTGCACACAAAAGAAATTTTTGGAGATTCTGTTTTTAATTATTCCTACCGACAAGCCGTTATTGATGGTTATTTGGTGGATCACGAACCGCCATATAATATCGAAACCAAACTGAATACAGAAGGTATTGTTTGGGAAAAAGGTGAAAAACCTAAAGCCTACAATCCAGAATCTGGAGATATTGAAGAATTAGAAGCTTTAGAAGACGAATTAAAATTTGAAGTAGAACATTTCAACAAACAAGTCTTAAACGATAATTTCAATCGTGTTGTCATAAAAGAATTAGTACAACATCTAGACCCCGAAAGCCAAGCTAAAACCTTAATTTTTGCAGCAAGAGACAGCCATGCAGATACAATAAAGCAAATGCTTATTGAAGAATTTAGAAATATTGGAGTAGAAGTTCATCATAATGCTATCGAAAAAATTACAGGAAGCGTATATGACAATGCACAGCTGACCAGAGATTTTAAAAATGAACGCTACCCCAATATTGTAGTAACAGTAGATTTACTTACAACGGGAATTGATGTACCTAATATCTGCAACCTTGTTTTTATGCGCAGAATCCGTTCCCGTATCTTGTTCGAGCAAATGTTGGGACGTGCCACGAGACTAGCTCCAGAAATAGGTAAGGAATATTTCAGAATTTACGATGCCGTACGTTTGTACGAAGCTTTGGAAGATTATACCCAAATGCAAACCGTGAGCAATCCGTCCTATACTTTTTCACAATTGGTGGAAGAAGCAGAGAAAATTGAAAATGAAGAACGTTTGCAAAAACAAGTGGAACAAATTGTTGCCAAACTGAGAAGGAAATCTAAAAACCTGCAATCGGAAAGGTTGGAGCATTTTATGATGTATTCCGATGGATTGGATGTTTCCGGACTCATAGAAAAACTTAAAAATACAGCACCAAACGAAATCCTTTCTTCCTTACAAGAATTAGATAAGCTTTGGAATTTTCTAGATCATTCGGTGTATTCTCGTAAACCGCAGATTTTTTCAGATCATGATGATGTATTAAAAGATGTTACCCGAGGTTATGGAAAAGCTCAAAAACCCGAAGATTATATTGAAGGTTTCAAGAAATTTGTAGACGAAAATGCCAATAAAATCGCTGCCATCAATATCATTAGGACCAAACCTGAAGAACTAGACCGTAAATCTTTGAAAGAATTAAAACTTCTTTTAGATGAGGCAGGTTACAACGAAACCAGTTTGAACACCGCTTGGAAATCCACCAAAAATGAAGATATCGCTGCCGATATTATTGCTTATATTCGCACCCTTTCTTTGGGAACCGATTTGGTTTCTCCTGAACAACGCATCAAAAATGCTATCGCGAAAATGAAACAAAAAAAACAATGGAATGCCGTACAAACCCGATGGATTGATCGTTTTGAAAAACAATTGCTCGCAGAATCGGTTTTAACCAAACAGGATTTAGACCTTAAACCATTTATAGACGAAGGCGGATTCAATCGTTTGGATAAAATTTTTAATCACGACCTTTCCAATCTTATTACAGAACTGAATTATAATCTTTATACCGCATAAACATGAATACTGAAAATGATTTATCCTATCTTATAAGAGGAGCTATTTTTAAAGTTTATGCTACTTTAGGACCTGGTTTGTTAGAATCGGTTTATGTTGCAGCACTTTCTTATGAATTAAAATCAAATGGATTGGAAGTAAAAACGGAAGTTCCTATACCTGTTCATTATGAAGATATAAAATTAGAAGTAGGATTTCGTATGGATATTTTGGTGGATAATAAAGTAATTATAGAAGTGAAATCAGTTGAAAACTTGGCGGAAGTTCACCATAAACAAGTCATTACCTATTTAAAATTAAGCCATTTAAAATTAGGAATATTAGTGAACTTCAATGTTGAAAATATCAATTCAGGAATATTTAGAAAAGTAAATGGACTGTAGATATTTCCCGCAGAATGCGCGGAATTGCGCAGAATAATTTAAAAGAAAGCTCTGCGAAAGTCTGTGAGTTCAGTGGGAGAAAAAATAGCCCGCAGAAAACGCGGAACAGCGCAGAATTATTTTAAAGAAACCTCTGCGAAACTCTGTGAGTTCAGTGGGAGAAAAAATAGCCCGCAGAAAACGCAGAACAGCGCAGAATTATTTTAAAGAAACCTCTGCGGAACTCTGCGAGATTAGCGGAGAAAATATTTCCTGCAGAATACGCAGAAATACGCAGAATAATTTAAAGAAACCTCTGCGAAAATCTGCGAGCTCAGCGGGAGGAAAAAATTATCCCGCAGAAAACGCGGAATTGCGCAGAATTATTTTAAAGAAATCTCTGCGGAAGTCTGCGAGATTAGTGGAGAAAATATTTCCCGCAGAAAACGCGGAATTGCGCAGAAGAATTTTAAGAAATCTCTGCGGAAGTCTGCGAGATCTGCGGGAGAAAAAAATAACAGGATAAATAAATCAGCGGGAGAAAGAACCCCAAAAATAAACTATGAGTGCACAAGAAATAGCCAATAAACTATGGAACCTTTGTAATGTCCTTCGGGATGATGGCGTTACCTATCACCAATACCTTAACGAACTTACTTTTATACTTTTCCTAAAACTTTCGGAAGTAAAAGGTTTTGCAACAGATTTCCCTGAAGAATACCGTTGGGCAAAATTTGTTGAAGAAACCGACAATGTAAAAGCATTTAATCTTTATCGTGAGTTTTTGGCTACCGTTTCCGATAAAACTTCAAGCCCTGCCGTAAAAGAAATTTATACCAACGCTTCTACAACCCTTACCAAACCTGTAAACTTCAATACTTTGGTGCAGGCGATAGATAAGCTTGATTGGTACGAAGAAAATGACCGCGATGTGATGGGCGACATCTACGAATCTTTGCTCGAGAAAAACGCCAACGAAAAAAAATCGGGTGCCGGACAATACTTTACACCGCGTCCTTTAATTAACGTTATGGTAAAACTGATGGCTCCAAAAGTAGGTGAAAAATGGAACGATCCCGCATGCGGAACCTTTGGCTTTCTAATTTCTGCAGACCATTATCTAAAAGAAAAAACCGATAATTATTTTGATTTAGATACCCAACAGCGGGCTTTTCAGGAAAATGAAGCCTTCTCGGGTGTAGAACTCGTTGCCGATGCGCACCGTTTGGCGTTGATGAATGCACGTTTGCACGGTATGGAAAGCAGAATTCTTTTGGGCGACACCCTTACCGATCTCGGAAAAAACCTGAAAGGTTACGATGGTGTTTTGGCAAATCCTCCTTTTGGAACCAAAAAAGGTGGCGAAAGACCTACCCGCGACGACCTTACTTTCCTTACCAGCAATAAGCAGCTCAACTTTTTGCAACATATTTACAGAAGTCTGAAACCGGGTGGAAGAGCCGCCGTGGTGTTGCCCGATAATGTTTTGTTTGAAGATGGCGACGGACAGCGCATCCGTAAAGACCTTATGGAAAAATGCAACCTGCACACCATTTTGCGTTTGCCAACAGGGATTTTTTATGCTGCAGGTGTAAAAACCAATGTGCTGTTTTTTACCCGAGGCCTAAAAGACGAAGCCCAAACCCAAAATATTTGGTATTACGATATGCGTACCAATATGCCGAGCTATGGGAAACGTACGCCTTTTACCGAAAAAGCTTTCGATGATTTTGTGAAAGCCTATTCGGGTGGCGTTTCTGCAGAAAATTTAATGGAGTATGATGGTGCAATAAACGAAACCCAAAGACAAAATATAACTGACGAACGTTGGCAAATGATTTCCCGAGAAAGCATTGCCGCTAAAAACCATTCTTTGGATTTGGGATTAATAGCTGATGAATCGTTGACCAATGCTGAAGATTTGGGCGAACCTATTGATATTGCTAATGAGGCTTTAACGGAAATCTTAGCCATACAAACCGAATTGCAAAACCTGATTAAAGAATTGAATTAAAACCTCTGCGGAAATCTGCGAGCTCCGCGGGAGGAAATTTATCCCGCAGAATGCGCGGAATTGCGCAGAATAATTTAAAGAAACCTCTGCAAAAATCTACGAGCTCCGCGGGAGGAAATTTAGCCCGCAGAATGCGCGGAATTGCGCAGAATAATTTAAAGAAACCTCTGCGAAAATCTGCGAGCTCCGCGGGAGGAAATTTATCCCGCAGAAAACGCGGAACAGCGCAGAATAATTTTAAAGAAACCTCTGCGAAAATCTGCGAGATCAGCGGGAGGAAATTTATCTTGCAGAAAACGCGGAAATACGCAGAATAATTTTAAAGAAACCTCTGCGGAAATCTGCGTGCTCCGCGGGAGGAAATTTAGCCCGCAGAAAACGCGGAAATACGCAGAAAAATTTAAAAAAACCTCTGCGGAAATCTGTGAGCTCCGCGGGAGGAAATTTATCCCGCAGAAAACGCGGAACAGCGCAGAATAATTTAAAAGAAACCTCTGCGAAAATCTGGGAGCTCTGCGGGAGGAAATTTATCCTGCAGAAAACGCGGAAATACGCAGAATAATTTAAGAAACCTCTGCGAAAATCTGCGAGATTAGCGGGAGTTTTTTTCCCGCAGAAAACGCGGAAATACGCAGAAAAATTTTAAAAAAACTCTGCGAAAATATGCGAGATCAGCGGGAGGGAATTTAGCCCGCAGAATACGCGGAATTGCGCAGAATAATTTAAAGAAACCTCTGCGGAAATCTGCGAGCTCCGCGGGAGTTTTTTTCCCGCAGAATACGCAGAATTACGCAGAAAATAAAAGAATATGGAAAACACATTGCCGAAAAATTGGGTGGAAACATCTTTATTTAATATTTCAAATGTATTGACAGGGAGAAAAGATGCAAATCATGCAACAGATGAAGGTTTATATACTTTTTTCACTTGTGCTTTTGAACCTCTTAAAAGTCCAGATTATAGTTTTGAAGGCGAAGTCCTTATTTTACCAGGAAATGGAGCAAATGTTGGAGAGGTATTTTTTTATAAAGGAAAATTTCAAGCTTATCAAAGAACATATATCATAGAAAATATTAATATAAATTCTAGATTTACTTATTTTCATTTGAAAGCTTTTTGGAAAAAAAGAAATTCTAATTTACAATACGGATCAGCGACAAATTATATTAAAATTGGTAATTTTCAAGATTATAAAATTAGTTTTCCGCCACTTGCCGAACAGGAGCGTATTGTTGCGAAGTTGGATGTTTTATTTGCCCAACATGAAGCCATGAAAAAAGCTTTGCAACGCATCCCACAACTCATTAAAGATTTTCGCCAACAAGTCCTTACACAAGCCGTGACAGGAAAACTCACCGAAGAATGGAGAAAAGGAAAGGATTTGGAGGAATGGAAAGAAGAGAAATTAGGCGAGATATCAAATTTGAAGGCAGGTAAATTTGTATCAGCAGCAGAAATAAAAAATGAAATAGAAGAAGGTTATTTTCCTTGTTATGGTGGTAATGGGCTAAGAGGATATGTAAAGTCATATACACATATTGGAAAATATTCATTAGTTGGAAGACAAGGTGCCTTATGTGGAAATGTACATTTGGTTGAAGGACAATTTCATGCTACTGAACATGCCTTAGTAGTAACTCCTCAATCAAATATTGATAAAATTTGGTTATTTTATAAATTAACATCTTTAGAATTAATTAATTACTCAAAAGGAGTTGCACAGCCTGGTCTGTCAGTAATGAATCTAAACCCAATTAAAATAAATATTCCACCACTCGAAGAACAACAAGAAATCGTCTCCCGTGTAGAATCTTTATTTGCTAAAGCCGATAGCATAGAAATCCGTTACCAAACGCTAAAAGAAAAAATAGAGGCTTTACCACAAGCCTTATTGCATAAAGCCTTCAAAGGAGAACTGGTACCGCAACTGCCCACAGACGGCGACGCCAAAGATTTGCTCGCAGAAATCTTACAACTAAAAGAAGCCACAAAACCTAAAAAAGACAAGAAGTAGAAAACATCCTACAGATTCCTTATTTTTAAAACATGGGGTAGATGGTATTGTACACCCTTTTATTAGCAAATCTGAGTTTGGGTAAATATAAATTTGTAAATATCTGATTTTCAGTATTTAATTATTTGTCGCAAAGATGCAAGGTGTTTTAGTATTTTAAAACTGAAGAATGCTAAACTTATATTTTCTACAAAAAAGACTTAGCATGAAAAATGGTAAGTCTTTTTATTTTTAAACTTTAAAAACCAATTAAATAGCCGATGACTAAGGCATTACTTTATAGGTAGGATCTTCTTGAATGTTCACTTCAATAAAACCGTTTGCGTTTTCTAATAATTTTTTGCAGTCAGAGCTTAGGTGTTTTAGTACCACTTGTTTATTCTGATTTTTATATTTGTAAATCAATTTTTTAAGCGTTTCAATAGCGGACATATCTACAATTCGAGATTCTTGGAAATCGATAATAATAGTTGTTGGATCTTTATCAATATCAAATTTTTCTAGAAAAGCCGTTGTGCTTCCAAAGAAAAGAGGTCCATAAATTTCATAAACTTTATTTCCAGATTCATCTACAGATTTTCTTGCTCTAATTCTTTTGGCATTGTCCCATGCAAAAACCAAAGCGGAGATAATAACTCCCACCAAAACTGCTAATGCAAGGTTGTGTAAGATAATGGTAATTAATGCTACTGTAATTCCCACAAAAATATCAGACTTAGGCATTTTTCTAATAATTCTAAATGAAGCCCATTCGAAAGTGGAAATGGCAACCATCATCATTACTCCCACCAATGCAGCCATAGGTATTTGTTCAATTACAGAACTTCCTACAAGAATAATGAAAAGTATAGTGAGTGCTCCTATAATTGCAGAGATTCTTGTTCTTGCACCTGCTCCTACATTTACCAATGTTTGGGCAATCATGGCGCAACCTCCCATACCTCCAAAAAATCCGTTAGTTATATTGGCAACACCTTGTGCTACGGCTTCTTTATTAGATTTTCCTTTGGTATTTGTAATTTCATCCACCATATTTAAGGTGAGTAAAGATTCTATTAATCCAACTCCAGCCATTATCAATGAATAAGGAAAAATAATCTTTAAAGTTTCTATATTTAAAGGAATTTCTGGGATATTAAAAGAGGGTAGAGAACCACTTACGGAAGCAATATCAATTACTTTTTTAGTGTCGATATTAAAAAAATAAGTGATTCCAAAGACAAACATGATGGCTACTAAAGAAGCGGGAACTACTTTGGAAAACTTAGGAAATACATATACAATTGCAATGGTTAATAAGGTAAGTCCTAACATTATATAAAGCGCGGAACCCTCCATCCAAGTGCTTATTCCGTCTTTAACAATTTTAAATTGAGCCACCTGAGCCATAAAAATAATCACCGCAAGACCATTGAGGAAACCGTACATAACGGGTTGGGGGATGAGTCTTACAAATTTTCCTAGTTTGAATACGCCAACTAGAATTTGCATAAGTCCCGCCAAAATAATTGCCCCGAAAAGATACTGAACGCCGTGTGTAGAAGCTAAAGCAATAAGAACTATAACTGTTGCACCTGCTCCTCCTGAAATCATTCCTGGTCGACCTCCTAAAATTGCGGTTACAATTCCCATTAAAAAAGCAGCGTAAAGACCTGTAAGTGGTGATAAACCCGCCAAAATAGCAAATGATAATGATTCGGGAATCATCGTCATGGCTACTGTAAAACCTGCTAAGATTTCATTTTTAAGATTGATATTGCGATTCCAGCGAAAACCAGATAAAATGTTTTCCATTACTTGTTTTTAAATGAATATGAGAAAAATAATTGGATGAAGTTAGTTACGAAAAAAGAAAAAAAAGTCGCGGAAACTTCGTTTCCGCGACTTTTTTTGTAAGACTTATATTTTATCCCAATTTTTTAGCATCAGCTACAAACTGTGCTAATCCGTTGTCTGTTAATGGGTGTTTTAATAAATTTAAAATTGGACCTAGAGGAGAAGTAATCACATCTGCACCAATTTTTGCACACTCAATAATATGCATAGGATGACGGATAGAAGCCGCTAAAATTTGAGTTGTATAACCGTAGTTATCGAAAATAACTCTAATATCCTCAATAAGCGCCAATCCATCAGTAGAAATATCGTCTAATCTTCCCAAGAAAGGTGAAACATAAGTAGCTCCCGCTTTAGCAGCCATTAATGCTTGTCCTGCAGAGAAAATTAATGTACAATTGGTTTTTACACCTTTATCTGTAAAATATTTTATTGCTTTAATACCATCTTTAATCATTGGAATTTTTACCACAATATTCGGATGTAGGCTTGCTAATTCTTCACCTTCTTTAATCATTTCGTCATAAGTAGTAGAAAGAACTTCTGCAGAAATATCGCCATCAGCAATTTCACAAATATTTTTGTAGTGCTGCATAATAGCGTTGGTTCCACTAATTCCTTCTTTTGCCATTAAAGACGGATTGGTAGTTACACCATCAAGAATTCCTAAATCTTGAGCTTCTTTTATCTGCTCCAGATTAGCTGTGTCTATAAAAAACTTCATTATTTTTACTTTAAATTTTTCGTACTACAAAGATAAGAAAATCAGCTTCAAATTAAGTTTTAAACTTTTATGACTTACACATTATTTTTTTGTGAAATCAGTTCTACAATTATATTTGAAATTTCGTTAGCGTAAAATGTTACAGTTGAATTGAAATCAGTTTCAAAAAGTTGAACATCATCCATTATTGGAAAAATTTTCCAATAAGTGAAATGATCGTAAACGTTTTCTTTTTTTAGTGAATGCAATAAACTTTCATTTCTTATTTCATTGAAAGTTCTAATGGAAAGAACGGGTAAATTTTTGCCTTTAAAACGGAAATGCAATGAATCTATATCAATTAAACCAAGAACATCAACTGAGGGAGCGCCTTTATATTTTCCTAATTTTATATCTAATTTATAGTGTTTTAATTTTAAAATATCAACCAATTCTTTCAAAACATTTATCTTAAGATTATTTAAAACATCTTCATAGTTTTTATAAATTTCGTAAGAAGCTCTGAGGTTGGATTTTATTATTTCATGAATATTTTGTGACATTTCTATATTGGTAGATTGTTTGGTTAGTTTTTTTAATAAAAAATTGTATTGATTTAGAACTTCTCTCACCATGGGTTTATCAAATGCTAATTTTGCACATTCGTTAATCCATACAATAATATTTTCTTTGTAAGAAATAGTTTTGTAAATTTTTTCTTTGTCAGGATTTATATCAATTGTAGAGCCTTCTTTACCATCTAAAGTTAAGTACAGTAGTTCGGCTTTTGGAAATCTATTTTTGTACCTCTCTAGCTGATTAATTTGTTCGGAGGCATATATTTTATTTTCAATAATAATCATATTTTCTTCCGAATCTTTTATAACAATATCAATTCTTCCTCCTTCTGTATTGTCTTCATTTTTAAAACCAATATGTTCCTCTTTTTTTGAAGTTGCGTTGTCGTAATTTATTTTAAAATCTGAACTCAAATTTTTTAATACAAATAGTTCCAAAGGTTTACTACCTAAAGAATGTTTTCCTGTCGGATTAAGAAGTTCTGCAATAAGTGCAGAATGCGTGAAAACTTCATCGGACTCCATACTCATAACTGTAAAAATATTGAATTCTTCTCCCGAAATCAGTTTTTGCTTTTCAAACATCTCTATTAATCTTGATATTTCACCAAGGAAACTGAAATTTACTTCATGCATTATTTTACTTTTTCAATAGTGAAATCTCCTAATGAAGCATTACCCATTTTTAAACCAAATTGCCTTTCAAATGCTTCTGCAATTATCTTCGTGCCTGGTGGATGTGGATGACTAATTTGTATCTTTAAACCTTTTGTTACTTTTCCTACATTTCTTTTTACGGTAATATTGTAAGTGTTTGCCATAATTCTAAATTTATTGAATGTTAAACTTAAATAATTGAAATTAATTTTCCCCAAAGATAATCTTGCATTAAGGTTGTTTTCTTTCCCAATTTTTCCCAATTTTGTGAAGATAGATTTGAATTTTTTATGATTGAAGAACTAAAGCGAGAATTTGAACAGAATTATTTTAAAGAACTTTCATCTGTGAAAGGACTTGAAAAATTAGCAGAAGAAATTAAAATTTCTAAAAATACTCTTAGAAGATTTTTAGGGAAAATGAAAAACGAAAATACATTAAGTTCTTCTTCTCTTAATTTAATTTCTAATTCGTTAAACTATGCAAGTTTTAATGAATTTGAGAATTCTAAAAATCATAAGTTGAATTCTCAGTTTGATGATGGAACATTACTTTTTTACCAATTTTTAAAGGACAGAAAAATTAATGAAAAGGAAGTCGTTTTTTGGAATATCAATCTTATCAATTCAAAAAAAATTCTTCAATCAGACGAAATTTTAATGGGTTTTGTGCAAAAGTTTAAAAACTATCCCAAAATTTTAGAATATGTTTTAGGTTGGCATCCTGATTATGGAAGAATTTCTCAAAAAAAGTATCAAGAAATTCTAATTTTGGCAGCATCAAAAACAAAAGAGTCACATTTTAGAGTATTTGCTTATAGTTTTGCTGTTCAAGGTATATTCTTGTCCACCAGAGATATTTCATTAATGGAAAAGTACGTGAAAAATGCAGAGGTTTTTTATTATAAAATGTTAAAAGTAAAGGATGAATTCTATATTTTTCCCATTCTGAGATTTTCTATTGCTCAGATTTTTTTAGAATTCTCAAGACCTTCAAAAGGATTTGAAGATTTAGCAGATGAAATTATTTCTTTACCAAAGAAACAAGGTTTTGACGAATTACATACAATTGTATTTAATTTACATTTGGCGGATGCATTTAATATCTTAGGAAAATATGATAAGGCTTTTTCTTTATTAGCAAATTACTCTGACCAAGATTTTAATGAAATTTGGACAAAGTACCATACCGAAAAATATTTTTATTTTTTCAAAATCACTAAAATAATGTCCATGTTGGGACAAGGCAATATAGGCGACGCAACTTCGTCGTTTGCTGCCTTTAATTATAATAGGAATGACACTAATATTACTTTTGATATTCAACCCTATTTGGATTTACAATACTTTACATTAGGTTATTTTTTAGATAAGAAAAATAAGGATATATATCGAGAGAAAGTGAATTTCTTGATGAATCAGATAGGATTTACGAAATGGGAAGAAATTCTTAATAGACTCTAGAATGATCTTAATAATCACGCTTATTGGACATTTAGCATATGGAATTACCAATCCGTTATGGAAAAGTCCTGCACAAAAAGTAGGAACTTTTCCGCTTGTAATGATTAGAAGTTTAGGATGTTTACTGATTTTTCTTCTTTTGTTTTTATTTTCAGAATACTTTGGATACGGGAAAAACTATAAATTGAGTGCGAATCTTTTTGTTGAAGCATTTGTTTTGTGCTGTCTTAATTCTTTAGGTTTAATTTTTTTCATAAAGTCACTACAACATGGTGAGGTAAGTACAGTAATAGGTCTTAATAAACTGAATATTATTATTGGATTTGTTATTGCTTTTTTGTTTAGAGGCGAAGAAATTACGAAAGGGAAAATTCTTTTAGGACTTGTCGTCGCTTTGGGTATTTATTTGGTGGATCAAAATAGGAATAATAAAATAGGTGATTTTAAGCCGTCAAAATCATTTTTTTATATTTTTTTATCTAGGTTCTTCTGGGGAACTTTTTTTCTTCTAATTCCCTATATAAAAGATTTTGGAATATTGCTTTTTTGTATTGTTTTAGAAAGTGCAGTTTTTACAACAAGTTCCATTTTTTATGTATTCTCGAATAAAAAATTCAATTTTGAAAGCATCCAAAAAAGAACAATAATAGAAATTCTATTTTTAATTCTGTTGGGTTGTATTGGAACGGTATGCTTAAATTTTGCACTTGCAAAAATGGGTATATTCTTATTTGCTATCATTGCTTTAATAGAACCTGCTATTGGCTTGACTTTCTCTAAATTTTATTATAAAGAAAAGCTTGAGTTTCAAAAAATACTTGGAATTTTTATTTCTGTAGTTGCAGTTATTATCTATCAAATTTATAACAGTTTTAAATAACTTCTCATTCATTTTTAAAACTGAACATGCTAGCTTGTAAAACCCTAACTTTGTTTCTTTGTAATAATTAAGAATATGAATATTATTTTAGCATCCACATCATCACTTTTTGGAGGAGAATATTTAGAATATTTAAGAGAAGAATTAATTCAATTATACCAAGGAATAGAGGAAATAGTTTTCATTCCATTTGCGAGACCTAGCGGAATTTCTCATGATGAATATACCACAATAGCTAGACATTTCTTTTCAACAATTAATGTAAATGTAAAGGGATTGCATGAATTTGATGATAAAATAAAAGCCATAAACGAAGCTCAAGCATTTTTTACGGGAGGTGGAAATACTTTTTTGTTGGTAAAAACCTTACACGAAGAAGGATTAATGTCTGTTTTAAAACAAAATGTAGAAGCAGGAAAACCTTATTTAGGATGCAGCGCTGGAAGTAATATTGGAGGTCTCAATATGAAAACCACTAACGATATGCCCATTGTTTATCCACCAAGCTTTGAATGTATGGGGTTGGTTCCTTTTAATATCAATCCGCATTATTTAGATCCAAATCCAGATTTAAAGCACAATGGTGAAACCCGCGAAACCAGAATTAAAGAATTTTTAACGCAGAATGATACCAAAGTAATTGGTTTAAGAGAAGGAAATTGGATTCGCAGAATTGGAAACGAAATAAAAGTAGAAGGCAGTCAGCTTACTCGTATTTTTGAGAAAAATAAAGAACCTTACGAAGTAGAAACTGGAGCCGTTTTATTCTAATTTCGTATTTCAGAAAGATCCTTTTTTACTGATACCTAAACATTAGATATTTATTTTGTAATTTTTTAAGTGAGAAAATTACCGAATTAAATTTTATCTTTGATAAAACTCGTTCTTATGGGAAAAAAAATTGCTGTGTTTTTGTTGTTGTCCAATATGGCTTTTGCGCAAAGTGTGAGCCAAAAATTAGAGACAGCTACTAAAAGTTTTCAGAATTCTGAGAGGGGTAAAGCATCTACTTTATCTGTTTATGTAGTAGAAGAATCTGGAAACGTAGTCTACGATTATCAAGCAGATAGAGGACTTTCTACCGCTTCTACACAAAAAATTTTCACTGCCGCAGCTGCTTTAGAGGTTTTAGGAAACAATTATACCTATACCACTACAGCTTCTTATTCAGGAAGTATTAACAACAATATATTAAAAGGAGATATTTATATTTCTTCTAACGGAGATCCTACTTTGGGAAGTTGGAGGTATGACGATCGTTATAAACCTGAAGCTTTTCTGCAAAATCTTGTAAATGCTGTAAAAAAATCTGGAATTAATAAAATCTCTGGTGACTTGGTTATTGATGATTCTTATTTTGATTATCAAACCATTCCTGGAGGTTGGCCTTGGGATGATCTTGGAAATTATTACGGAGCAGGAATTTGGGGACTGAATTGGAGGGAAAACCAGTTCGACCTAATTGTTTATAAAGGTAAAATTAGACGTATTTCTTATCCACTGGTAAATGTGAGGTGGCTGAATGATGTTAAAGTAGGGGGAACAAATGATGAAAGTATTATTTTTACCGCTCCGCGTTCAGAGGTTGCCCTTATTAATGGTTATATTCCGGCTAAAAATAGCTATACTGTTTCTGGATCTACACCTAATCCGCCTTTACAGCTTGGGGTAGAAATCAAGAAAAATTTAAACAGTGCAGGTATAGAAATTCAAGGAAATGTTGTAACTACTTCTCAGCTTGAATTAGAAAAGAAAGAGCCTAAAAATACCTCTAATAATAAGGTTTTCTTTACACATTCTTCACCTACCTTAGATCAAATAGTATATTGGTTTTTGAAGAAAAGTGTAAACTTATACGGTGAAGCTTTGCTGAAAACCATAGGAAAGCAAAAAACAAAAAATTCCGATTTTATATCCAGTGTAGCCTACCTTAAAGATTTTTGGAAGTCTAAAGGTATTGATGAATATTCCATTAATTTCGCTGACGGAAGTGGACTTTCCCCTCAGAATTATGTTTCTGCAAAAGCAGAAGTCTTGGCTTTACTATACGCTAAAAAACAAGCTTGGTTTCCTCAATATTATGCGGGATTTCCAGATCAGGATAATGGTATGAAAATGAAAAGTGGAACCTTGAGAAATGTAAAATCTTATGCAGGATATTATACTTCTAGCGATGGGAAAAAATATGTTTTTTCCGTTATCCTCAATAACTATCAGGGGAATACTCAGTATGAATTATTCAAGATTTTAAATGTTTTAAAGTAAATTGTTTTGAGGAAATCTATTTTATCGAGGCTTAATAATTGGTTTATTTTTGTTTTAATGACATTAATTGTCGTTACCATTGTTATTGCTTCTACATTGCTTATTAATTATCTTAGAAAAGAAGAAATTAAAAGGGTGGATATATTGGTAAGCGCACTTAAATTTCAACAAGAAGAAACAACTCCAAGCTTACAAGTTCAAGAGTTGGTATTGCAGATTTATAGCACCAATACTACAATACCTATTATTATTTTGGATAAAGATGATCAACTTTTTGAACATAAAAATTTACCAAAGGATATAGAAAATAATTCAGCGGAAATTATAGATTTAGCTAAGAGAATGGGTAAAAAATACCCTCCCATTGAACTTAAATTTCCCAATAAGAACAATCAGTTTGTTTATTATGATAATTCAAGATTGCTCAATAATTTACAATATTCTCCTTTAATTTTAGGTTTCATCATCTTTTGTTATTTTCTGTTTTCTTTTTGGTTTTTAAGAACGATAAAAAAAACAGATGAAGGTTACGTTTGGGCAGGTTTAGCCAAAGAAACGGCTCACCAAATAGGAACTCCTCTGTCTTCAATGATAGGCTGGATTGAGATTATGCGTATGGAAAATCCCCATTCGGAAGGTGTACATGAAATAGAAAAAGATATTAATCGTCTGAAAACAATTTCCGAAAGGTTTTCAAAAATTGGTTCGGTTCCAGAATTAAATGATTTAAATTTAAATGAAACCATACAAGAAAATTACGATTATCTTAAAAAAAGAATTTCCAAAAAAGTAGATTTTACCCTTCATCTTCCTACTGAAAGTATTTTGGTGCCTCATAATAGAATTTTAATTAGTTGGGTGTTAGAAAACCTTGTTAAGAACGCTGTAGATGCCATGAAAGGAGTTGGGAAAATGGATTTAAGCGTTTATGTAAAAAATAAATTGGTGCAAATAGAAGTGAAAGATTCTGGAAGTGGTATGACGGGAATGCAGGCTAGAAAAGCTTTTAAACCTGGATATTCCACCAAAAAAAGAGGATGGGGGTTAGGGCTTTCATTGGCTAAAAGGGTGATTAAAGAATATCACAATGGCGATATTAAAATTTCTCAAACAGAAGTAGGAAAGGGAACCACTTTCAGAATTTACTTTAAAAAATAATTTTTTTATTGTTTTGTAGGAAAATTGTTTTTATGTTTTCTGTGTAGGAACATCCCTCGAGGGATGTTCCTACGGTTAAATTTTCACATTAAAATTTATAAATATTCCTCCACGGAAATTATGTGAGATGTTCCTACGGTTATATTACGAGGAATGTTCTTAGATTAAAATTGATGAATGTTCCTACGGTATTTTTTAAGGTGAAAATTCTCACAATAAATAACAATACAAAATAGCTTTGAGATAAAAACTTTTACGATAAACCCACAAAAAAAAAAGTTTTGCAAGTGATTGCAAAACTTTTATATTTTCTAACCTTTATCGGTTTTGGGCTACAAATTATTTTTGTGTTGGAGCAGAAGCTGGTGCATTAGATGCAGGAGCGTTTACTGGAACTTCAGTTTTAGTTTTTGGAGCTTGTGGTGTAGGATTATTTGGTTTCCCAGTCATTACTACACTTAATAAGATAAGTACAATAATAACACCTCCTAATGACCAAGTAGCTTTTTCCATAAAATCATTGGTTCTTTGAACTCCAAATTGTGCAGAAGAATTACCACCAAATGTGCTAGAAAGACCTCCACCTTTTGGATTTTGAGCCATAACCACGATCACTAATAAAACGCAAGCGACCATAATAAGAACCATGAAAAGTGTAAATATAGTACTCATTTAATTTTTAATGTTATTTAACAGGTGCAAATATAAATAATTTTGTTCACTTGGGCAAAAAATCTTATTTACCCATCATTCCGCCCATTCCAGGCATATTTGGCATTTTACTCATCATCTTCATCATTTGTTTTCCTTGTGGCCCTTGCATCATCTTCATCATTTTACCCATCTGGTCGAATTGCTTCATCAATTGGTTTACATCTTCAATTTTTCTACCCGCTCCTTTTGCAATTCTATTTTTTCTTTGAGTATTGATAATAGAAGGTCTTCTTCTTTCATCTGGCGTCATAGAGTGGATAATAGCTTCAATATGTTTAAAGGCATCATCAGAAATTTCAACATCTTTAATGGCTTTTCCAACACCTGGGATCATCCCCATTAAATCCTTCATATTACCCATTTTTTTAATTTGGTTGATTTGCTTTAAGAAATCATCAAAACCAAATTCATTTTTGGCAATTTTTTTATGAAGTTTTTTTGCTTCTTCTTCGTCAAATTGTTCCTGAGCTCTTTCTACTAAGGAAACAACGTCTCCCATTCCTAAGATTCTGTCGGCCATCCTTTCTGGATAGAAAAGATCTAAGGCTTCCATTTTTTCACCTGTAGAGATGAATTTAATAGGCTTTTCTACTACCGAACGAATGGTTAAAGCAGCTCCACCACGAGTGTCACCATCTAATTTGGTTAATACAACCCCGTCAAAATTTAAAGCTTCATTGAAAGTTTTTGCAGTATTTACAGCATCTTGTCCTGTCATCGAATCCACTACAAAAAGTGTTTCCTGAGGTTTAATAAAATAATGAACCGATTTTATTTCGTTCATCATTTGCTCATCTACTGCTAATCGACCCGCGGTATCCACAATTACAACATCGTGGTTGTTTTGTTTTGCAAAATTAATAGCGTTTTCTGCAATAGAGGAAGGGTTTGTAGCCCCTTCTTCAGTATATACTGGAACATCTATTTGTCCACCTAAAACCTTCAACTGATCGATTGCTGCAGGACGATAAACATCACAAGCTACCAATAAAGGTTTTTTATTTTTCTTTGTTTTAAGGAAATTGGCTAATTTTCCTGAGAAAGTAGTTTTACCAGAACCTTGAAGACCTGCGATAAGGATTACGGTTGGTTTCCCTGAAAGGTTAATTCCCTCTTGTGAACCTCCCATTAAATCCACCAATTCGTCGTGAACAATTTTGGTCATCAATTGTCCAGGCGTTAAAGAGGTTAGTACATTTTCGCCTAAGGCTTTATCTTGAACTCTTTTTGTTAAATCTTTAGCAACTTTATAGTTAACATCGGCATCTACCAAGGCTCTACGAATCTCTTTAACGGTTTCTGCAACGTTGATTTCTGTAATTTTTCCACGCCCCGAAATATTATGAAGCGCTTTGTCTAATTTATCCTGTAAACTATTGAACATATTAATATAATTATATTAAGGATTGCAAAAGTAATGATTTTCTGTTTAATAAAAGTATATTAATAAATTTTGGTAGTTTTGCAAGGCATGAAAAAAATCAATACTATATTAATTTACTTAGGTGTTTTCGTGGTGTTTTCTGCTGTTCTCTTTGGGATTCAGTGGGGATTAATCCACGAAAATATTTTGCAATTAAGTTATAAAATTCATTTCTTAATTTTCTTTGTTACCCTTATAAGTTTAGTTACTATTCTTATTGTTTTTGGTTTGGAGAAAAAAAATACCATTGGATTTGTGTTTTTAGGATTTGTTATTTTTAAATTTTTCGCGATGGGCTATGTTGCTTATTTTCAGAAAGATTTTAAGCTACACATCGTTCCATATTTTATTTTGTATTGGTTGTATTTAGCGATAGAAGTGGTTTTTGTACTTAAACTTATCAAAAAACAAGACTAAAATCATGTTAAGTTTAAATTAAAGAATTGCTAAAAATCGAATAATATTTTATATTTTTGCCAAAATTTAGAAATAGAGTCTAGCCATGAGTTTTAAGAAACTGTTAATTGTACTTCATATGATTGTTTTCTGCTTCGGTTTTGCAGAAACGCATGAAGCAACTACAGAAGCTAAGGATGAAAAATACAATCCTGTACCGTTTATTATGCACCATATTCAAGATGCGCACAACTGGCATCTTTGGGGAGAAGGGCATGATGCTGTAGGAATCTCTTTACCCGTTATATTATGGGATGGAGGTTTGAAAGTATTTAGTTCAGATAAATTTGGTCATGAATTGGATCAGGTTGCAACTGTAGATGGAAAAAGTTATAAAATTTTCCATAACAAAATTTATGAAACTGATGCTGCTGGAACTTTAAACATGGAGAAAGATGAAAAAGGGAATGAGCATCCAACGAATGCTATGCCTTTAGATTTTTCTATCACTAAAGTAGTTGCGCAAATGATGCTTGCGGCTGTAGTTTTATTATTAATAGGATTCAGCGCTGCAGCTAGTTATAAGAAATCTCAAGTTCCTTCAGGGATTGCAAGATTTATGGAGCCTCTTGTAGTATTTGTAAGAGATGAAATCGCTTTACAAAACATTGGTTCTGTAAGATATAGAAAATATGTTCCTTATTTGGTTACATTGTTTTTATTCATTTGGATTCTTAATATTTTAGGTTTGCTTCCAGGAGCAGCTAACACAACAGGTAACATTGCATTTACAATGGTTCTTGCAGTATTTACTCTATTAGTTGTTAACCTAAGCGGTAGAAAAACATATTGGATGCACATGTTAGATCCACTAGGTAAGAATATGCCATTCGCAGGAAAAATTTTAGTATATATTATATTAGTTCCTGTAGAATTATTAGGGATTATTACTAAGCCTTTCGCATTAATGATTCGTCTTTTTGCTAATATGACAGCGGGACACATTATTATCATGAGTTTGATAGCCCTAATCTTTATTATGAAAACGTACTTAATTGCACCAGTTTCATTAGGGTTAACATTATTTATTTATGTATTAGAAGTATTAGTGGCAGCGTTACAAGCGTATATCTTTACCATGTTAACAGCTTTATTTATCGGGTCTGCGGTTGAAGAACCTCACCACGATCACTAATTAAAACAGAAAATTAAAAAAAAAAAAACAACTTTTTAAATTATAATATTATGACAGGTAGTATCGCAGCAATCGGAGCTGGTTTAGCAGTTCTAGGAGTTGGATTAGGAATTGGTAAAATTGGTGGAAGCGCTATGGAAGGTATCGCTAGACAACCAGAGCAATCAGGAAAAATCCAAACTGCAATGATTATCGCAGCAGCTCTTATCGAGGGTGCTGGTCTATTCGGTATCGTAGTAGCATTACTAGGTAACGGATAAGAAACAATTAAGAATTCTACAAACGGTTGGTTTGTAGAATTCTTTTAAAAAGAAAAAAGTTAAAACGTAATAAACTAATTCAATATAAAATGGATTTATTAACTCCTTCAATTGGTAATATTTTTTGGACAGCTGTAGTATTTTTAATCTTGGTTTTATTATTAGCAAAATTTGCTTGGGGACCAATTTTGTCTGCAGTAAGAACAAGAGAAAATAATATCCAAGACGCTCTTAATCAAGCTAAGCTTGCTAAAAAAGAAATGGAAGATCTTAAAGCTGACAACGAAAGAATTATTCGTGAGGCTAAACTAGAAAGAGATGCTATCCTTAAAGAAGCAAGAGAAATTAAAGAAAAAATAGTTGCAGATGCTAAAGATGTAGCTAAAACGGAAGGTGAAAAAATGATTGCTGCAGCTAAACAATCTATCGAAACTGAGAAAAATGCTGCAATGGCTGATATCAAAAACCAAATTGGTGCTTTGTCAGTAGGTATCGCAGAATCTATCTTGAAGCAAAAATTAGACAACAGCGAAGCGCAAAACGAACTTGTTCAGAATTATATTAATAACTCTAACCTTAACTAAGAATGCTTACATCTAAAGTAGCAAAAAGATATGCACAAGGTTTGTTAGACTTTACTACAGAGTCTAACCAAACGGAAGCTGTTTTTTCTGAGATGAAAGATGTTATTAAAGTAATGTCTGAATCTAAAGATTTAAACAAGTTCTTCTTAACACCTTACATAGATTTCAAAAAGAAAACAGAAGTTGCAACAGAGATTTTCAAGAACTTTTCTCCTGTATCAGTTAACTTAATTAAACTGGTAATTAGACAAGGTCGTGAAGCTCAATTGAAAAACATTGCTCAAGAGTTTGTTAACAAAGTAGAAGATTTAAAAGGAATTAAAAGAGTGGTTCTTACAACTGCTACAGAAATTTCTCAAGAAAATATTCAACAAATTTTAAGCTCTTCCAACTTACTTCAATCTAACACCAATTTTGATGTTGAAAAATCTATCAATCCTGAAATTTTAGGAGGATATATTTTAAGAGTAGGAGACCAGCAAATAGATGCTTCAGTAAAATCTAAACTGAATAAAATTAAAAAAGAGTTTCAACTAAACTAAGATAAAAACAACCATATAATGGCAGAAATAAATCCGGCAGAAGTATCTGCGATCTTAAAACAACAATTGGCCAATTTCGATACTCAATCGAATGTTGAGGAAGTTGGTACTGTGTTAACTATCGGTGATGGTATTGCTCGTGTTTACGGGTTAGAAAACGTACAATACGGAGAATTGGTAAAATTCTCTAGCGACGTTGAAGGTATCGTTTTGAACCTTGAAGAAGACAACGTAGGTGTTGCTCTTTTAGGGGAATCTAAATTGGTAAAAGAAGGAGATACTGTAAGAAGAACCAACAGAATTTCTTCTATTAAAGTAGGAGAAGGAATGTTAGGAAGAGTTGTAGATACTCTTGGTAACCCAATAGATGGTAAAGGTCCTATCACTGGTGATTTATACGAAATGCCTTTGGAAAGAAAAGCTCCAGGTGTTATCTACAGACAACCAGTTACCGAGCCTCTACAATCTGGTATCGTAGCTATCGACTCAATGATTCCTGTAGGAAGAGGACAAAGAGAGCTTATCATTGGTGACCGTCAAACGGGTAAAACTACCGTTGCTATTGACACCATCATCAACCAAAAAGAATTTTATGACGCTGGTCAACCCGTATATTGTATTTATGTAGCAATCGGTCAAAAAGCATCTACAGTTGCACAAATCGTTCAGACTTTAGGTGACAAAGGAGCTTTAGCTTATACTGTAATCGTTGCAGCCAACGCATCAGATCCAGTTCCAATGCAAGTATATTCTGCTATGGCAGGTGCTTCTATTGGTGAGTTCTTCAGAGACACTGGTCGTCCTGCGTTAATCGTTTATGATGATTTATCTAAACAAGCTGTTGCTTACCGTGAGCTTTCTTTATTATTAAGAAGACCACCAGGACGTGAGGCTTATCCAGGAGACGTTTTCTATCTTCACTCAAGATTATTAGAAAGAGCAGCAAAAATTATCGCTGATGATACTATTGCTAGTCAAATGAATGATTTACCAGAAACTTTGAAACCAATTGTTAAAGGTGGAGGCTCATTAACTGCTCTTCCAATTATCGAAACTCAGGCTGGTGACGTTTCTGCATATATCCCAACCAACGTAATCTCTATTACAGATGGTCAGATTTTCTTGGAGTCGGATTTATTCAACTCTGGGGTTCGTCCAGCAATTAACGTTGGTATCTCTGTATCAAGAGTAGGAGGTAACGCTCAGATCAAGTCTATGAAAAAAGTTTCTGGTACTCTTAAATTAGACCAGGCTCAATACAAAGAATTAGAAGCGTTTGCTAAATTCGGTTCTGATCTTGATGCTTCTACTTTAGCAGTTATCTCTAAAGGAGAAAGAAACGTAGAAATTCTTAAGCAACCAGTAAACTCTCCACTTCCAGTAGATAGCCAAGTTGCAATGATTTACGCAGGAACAGAAAACTTATTAAGAAATGTTCCTATTAATAAAGTAAAAGAATTCCAAAAAGAATATGTTGAATTCTTAAGATCTAAACACCCTGAAACAATGGCTGCTATTAAATCTGGTAAGATTGATAACGATATTACAGGTGTTCTTAAACAAGCTGCTAACGAATTAGCTGGTAAGTATAACTAAAAATTAGTTGAAGATTGTTGGTTGATAGTTGATGGAATTTTCTAAAACTAGCAACCAACAGCCAACAACCAACAACTAACAATAATATGGCAAACTTAAAAGAAATACGCGGAAGAATTACTTCTATTTCTTCAACAATGCAAATTACAAGTGCTATGAAAATGGTTTCTGCTGCGAAACTTAAAAAAGCACAAGATGCAATTGTAATGTTGAGACCTTATTCTGAAAAACTACAAGAGATTATTGAAAATGTAAACTCTAGTTCAGATCCAGATAAAGTTTCTGAGTATGCTCAGAAGAGAGAGGTGAAAAAAGTTCTTTACATCGCGATTACTTCAAATAGAGGATTGGCGGGAGCTTTCAACTCATCAATTATTAAAGAATTAAACAATCAGTTAAGCAATTCAGCTACAGAAGTTGAAGTTTTAACTATTGGTAAAAAAGCTTTTGATGCGGTAAGAAGAAACCTTACTGTATATAGCAATAAAAGTTCTATCTATGATAATTTGAGCTTTGATGTGGTTGCTAATATTGCTGAAGAAGTAATGAAGGAATTTAGACATGGTAAATTTGATGAAGTATATTTAGTGTACAACAAATTTATCAATGCAGCTACACAAAATGTTACTGCAGAAAAATTGCTTCCTATTTCTATGCCAGAACAAACTGAAAATGAGGTAGAAACAGATTATATTTTCGAACCTAATAGAAATGAAATCTTAGATAATTTGATTCCAAAATCTATTAAAACTCAGTTTTTCAAAGCTATATTAGATTCAATTGCTTCTGAGCATGGAGCAAGGATGACAGCAATGCACAAAGCAACAGATAACGCTCAAGCGCTTAAAAATGACTTGGTTATTTTCTACAACAAAGCACGTCAAGCTGCAATTACCAACGAAATCTTGGAAATTGTTTCTGGAGCAGAAGCATTGAAGAATTCTTAATACAAGAAAATCAATCTCATATAAAAAGCATCGAAATTTTCGATGCTTTTTTATATGAAAATAAATAATATTGGACAATCATTTTTTTGAATTCTTAATTTATTTTATTCTTAAAAATCTAAAATCTTTAATTATTTTATTTTCTATATCTTTGCATAATAAATTTATACCAACAACTAAATGGACTCGGACGTCGTCAGGCTTTTATTAGCCTTGTTATTAGTTTTACTTAATGGCTTTTTCGTAGCCGCAGAATTTTCAATTGTTAAAGTACGTTATTCTCAAATTCAGTTAAAAGCAGCTGAAGGAGACTCTATGGCTAAACAAGCAGAGCACATCATCAAACACTTAGATGAATATCTTTCTGCTACTCAATTGGGAATTACACTCGCTTCACTTGCCCTTGGTTGGGTTGGGGAAAGTGCACTTCACCATATTATAGCCGATATTTTCCATTATTTTGAAGTTGCTTTATCAGAAGCTACCATTACTACCATTGCCTTAGTAATAAGCTTTGTTTTAATTACAGTAATGCATATTGTTTTTGGTGAATTAATTCCAAAATCTATTGCTATTCGTAAGTCAGAATCAACTACAATGACCATTGCAATGCCATTGAGAGTTTTCTATACTATCTTCAAACCATTTATCTGGTTAATGAATTCTATGTCAAATGCTTTTTTAAGATTGATAAAAATTCATCCTGCTTCAGACCAAGAAATTCACTCTACTGAAGAGTTACAATTATTGGTGAAACAAAGTGCTGATTCTGGAGAAATTGAGGAAGAAAACTATGAGATTATTAAAAATGCTTTCGATTTTACGGATCATAATGCCAAACAAATTATGGTTCCTCGTCAGAATATAGTTTCCATAGATATTGAGGAAGGAGTAGAAGAAATTATTGAAAAAATAATGGACAGCGGATATTCTCGTATGCCTGTTTATGAGGATTCTATAGATAATATTATTGGTGTTTTCTATACCAAAGAAATTATTCGTGAGTTTGTAAAACGCAAAAGAGATTTAAGTCATGAAGATTTAAAAGGTTTAATGCGTGAAGCTTTCTTTGTGGTGGGAAGCAAGAAAATTTCAGATTTGATGAAAGTTTTCCAACAGAAAAAACAGCATTTAGCCATTGTTATTGATGAATTTGGAGGTACTGAAGGTATCATTACATTAGAAGATATTTTAGAGGAATTGGTAGGTGAAATTCAAGATGAAGAGGATGATGAAGAAAAAATTGTAGATAAAGTTGGAGAAAATGTCTATTGGGTTCAGGCAACTCAGCCTTTAGATGAAATTAATGAATTCTTACCGAAAAATTTACCACTTTCTGAAGAGAGCGAGTATAATACTCTTGCAGGTTTTATTTTGCATGAATTGGAAGATATTCCAGAAGAAAACCAAGAATTTGACTTAGAAGATTATCATTTCAAAATTTTGAAAATGAATAATAAAAGTGTGGATATTGTAGAGCTTATTTATAATGAACCTTCGCTTAGTGAAAACTTAAGTGACGAAATAGGAGAAATGTAATCATGAAAAATTACAATTTTTACAATAGCATTCAGGATTATGAAGATCCAAAAAGAAAATATGAAGAAGATGTTTTGGTTTTGGAAGAAACCGACGATGTTTATAAACTTATTCTTCATAACGACGATGTACATACTTTCGATTATGTAATTGATGCTTTAATCGAAATTTGCGGACACACCTTAGAACAAGCAGAACAATGTACCATTTTGGTTCATTTTAAAGGGAAATGCACTGTGAAAACAGGCTCCATGGATTTGTTAAAACCCATGCACGAAAAACTGATTTCTAAAGAATTAACCAGCGAAATAGTTTAGAAATAAATACTTAAATAAAAACGAGTTCAAAAAATGTTTGAACTCGTTTTTTTATTTGTAAGCTTAAAAGTTGAGGAAAACACCCAAATTAAAACTTCGGCCACGTTCTAAAATCCGTTGTTGCGTATTGTCGCTCAAAGTTCTTGAAAGATGTTCCGCATAAGCGCGATTAAACAAATTGCTAACTTCAAACTGGAATTGAATGTTTGAATTTAATTTAAAATTCGAATACACATCAAACACCGAAAAATCTTTGGTTTTCAGTTCACCAAACTCTGGATTAATGCGATTTTGTTTTCCAGAAAATCGATAATTTAATCCTAAAATAAGTTTCGAATATTGCGCTTCCAGATTCCATTTTATATTAATCGGAGCAATTTCTGCCAATGGCGTTTTCTTTTCCAAATCTTCTGCATAAGTGTATGCCACCGCCAAATCGGTTTTGTAATTCGGTAAAAATTGCCAATGTGCTCTCGATTCAAAACCTGCTTTCATGGCTTTTTTAATATTCTGAATTTGTCGTACCGTCGGATTTTGCATAGATCCAGTTATCAAGTCACTTCTAAGAACGCCGCCAATATAATTTTGCATCAAAGCATAAAAAAAGTCCGCTTGAAAATGAAAATTATCGGTATGAAACGTATAAATAATGTCCGCCTGATTATTAGTTTCGGGTTTTATATGCGGATTTCCTACCACTTCATAACTGTCGTTTCCCACCGCAAAACGATTGATAAAACGCTCTGTTAAACTTCCACTGCGTTGTCCACGTCCCAACCAAATGGCAAAATCCGAATGCGTAGCCAATTGCTTTTGAAAACCTAAACTAAAACTATGATTAATCTGCTCGCTATCGGCTTTTCCGTACAGTCTTTCAAATAATTTGGACAAATCTTCGGCGTTTGCAGTATTGTAATCCATTCTGTAAGAAGCGGTCAATTTGCTATTTCCAAAGCTTTTAGTAAACTCATTAAACCAACCTAATTGATTGATATGAGAATCTTGCCAACTGCTTCCATCGCGTGGCATCATTGGCATTTTCGAGGTCATAGAAAGACTTTTTGCCTCTTCATGTTTAACATCAAGCCCTGAAAAAAGTTGCCAAGTCGATTTTTTCCAAAAGCTTTCTATACGTCCGCCATAAGTTTTAGAAGAAACATTGCTCACCATATTTCGGTTGGGCGAACCCATGGAATGGTCAACATTTGTGAGGTAGGCAGCGTAAGAAATTTCCTTTAAAACTGAATTTCTAAAATTTGTTTTGTGTTGCAATTGCGTTATCCAAGTTTTGTCATAAATAAGATCCATTTTTAAAGCCGCAAATTCTACATTTCTTCCTTGATTGGTTGTTACATTCAAGCTAGTTACATTATTTTCATTCCATTGATATTGTGCTTTCGTCCCCACAGAATAGCGTTTGAAGACTGCTCGAACTTCGTCGCCGTTGCCATCTTTGTATCTGTCGCCATCGTTGTAACTGGCGAAAATATCAAGATTGAATTTCTTGGAAGTTAATTGACTTAACCATTCATTTTTAAAAATGCTGCCATTGCTGTCGTAACTGCTAGAAAAACGGTTTCTAAATTTTAAACTGTCGTTGAACTTTGGCTTTTCTGATACAAAATTAATCGTGCCGCCCACAGCCGGACCAAAACGAAATTGATAAGGACCTTTGTAAATGTTCGCTTCTTTTACGGTATTCATATTAATTTGCGAAATAGAAGGATCCATGCGGCTCGGACAAGCGTTGATCGCGTAGGTAGAGCCATCTGTTACAATATTGAGTTGCTCGTATTTGAAACCACGCAAAACGGGATCTGTGCCGAAGTTTCCAGATTTTTTAACTCCCGAAAACTCAGGAAGCGTTTTTAGGAAATTTCCCGCATCGTGATCCAAAAGTTGGTTGGAACTTACCTTGATTTGTTTAGAATTTTGATGGTTTTTTGATGTGAATTTTGTGAGTTTTACGACTTCAATATTTTGTATTTGAAGGCTGTCATTTTGTTGTGCATGAAGAAAATTAAGGCTAGCAATACTGCAAAAAAGACCTAGGCTAATCTTCGGAAAAGCTTTTATAATTGTATGAGACATGATTAATTTATTAATAATTAAACGGAACTTGATATATGAAACCAAGCTTAATAAATCTTAGAAAAAGTCTATACAGTTGGCGGTTCTTCCGCGATTTCAAAAGATGGAGAAATATAAATTTGGTTTTGGAAAATATTTACATCACGATTTTGTAAAGTGAAAGAAACTTTTTCTTCAAAATTGATGATTTTTGGACTAATAAAACTGTAATCGAAACAAATTTTCAGAAGTTGCGAATTGGCAATATTGGGATTTTCGGTTTGTGATATTTGACATTTTCCATGACAATCGAGCTCTGGTTGGTCTTTGTTCTCACAATACAATTCGTAGAAATCTTGGTTAATGGCATAATCTAACTGTAGCAATGCAGATTGGCTGCTGCAAAGCAAAATCAAGCTAGAATATAGTATGGAAAACCAAAGTTTCATAACCCAAATGTAGCCTCAATTCTCAATAATTTCAATATGACTTTTATCTTACATTATTAAATATAGAATTGTTATTTGTTGAATATTAAATATAAAACCTTGATTATTAATTTTTTACATTATTGCTTTAAGATGTTTTATTCAAAATATTGAAATTTTAATAGTACATTTTATACAGGCTGAAATTTATCATATTAAAATAAAATACCTTTTAGTCTTTTATTATTTAGATTTACATGTTTTTAAAATTTAATCATTAAAAATTCAAAATCATGAAACGTATCATTCTCTTATCAGGTTTTTTGTGTTTCGGAATGACAAGTGCCCAAGTTCCGCAAGGGACTCAGTTTATTTCTGGACAAATAGGCTATTCAAACACCAAAGATCATTCTAAAAACAGCAGCATGGAATCCTACAAGTTTTTGCCGACTTATGGATATTTTTTTGCGCCAAATTGGGCAGTTGTGCTGAGTGCAGGTTATAAGCAGGACATCGACAAATCGCAATCTCAGAATGCAACATTGGATGTTTTTAGTTTAGAAAATAAAACTTCGGCTTTCGTTGTGACACCTTCTCTTAGAAAATTTTGGGTTCTGGATTCTAAATTCAGTTTGTTTTGTCAATTAGATTTTCCTTTAGAATTTGGAAATGTAAAACACACAACAATTTCTAACAATGGAGTAGGTGATGCACAAAGCAAAAATTCGTATTCTAGTTTTGGTGTAAGCATAAAACCCGGAATTGATTATTTTTTGAGTCCACGTTGGAAAATTGCGGCAAGTATCGGTGAAATTGGATATTTCAATACGAATTATAAAGAGAGCGATGCTAGTAAAAATCGTTTCAATATGGAAGCTAATTTGGCCAATATCCAATTGGGAGTGAAGTACATTATTCCCGCAAAAAATAAAGCTGATTAAAGTCATATCTAAATAAAAGAGTTTTTTATCTTTTATTGGAGAATTAGATTTAACTTTGTCATAGAAAAAAGAAAGAATATGTTTTCCAAAACTTGTGAATACGCTTTGAGAGCCTTAATCTACATCACTCAGCAGACGAAAGATGGCGGAAGAATTGGTATTAAGGATATTGCAAGCGGAATAGATTCTCCTGAATATTTTATCGCAAAAATATTGCAGGATCTCAGCAGAAAAGGTTTCGTACAATCTGCAAAAGGACCAACAGGCGGTTTTTATTTAGATAGTATTAGTCTTAACCGTTCTTTAGCAGAAATTGTAAAAGAAATGGATGGTGACAAAATTTTTACAGGTTGCGCCTTAGGATTGAAAGAATGTTCAGAATCGCATCCTTGTCCAGTTCATAATGAGTTTAGGCATATCAGAAATAATTTGCAAAATATGCTGAATGAAATGAAAATTGGAGATTTTGTTAGCCAATTAGAAGCTCAGAAAATATTTTTAAGAAGATAGAGAGAAATCTATTTTTTACATAAAAAAAGATAAAAATATATTATAGTATTTAATAAATAAATTAAAGTTCAGTTATCCTTTATTAAGCTTAATTCAAATAAATAAAATAAAAATTACAACCGTTCACTATTAAATGTAAACCATCATGAAAAAGTACATTTTCCCCTTAGCCATTTTACTTGCAGGACTTTCGATTAATGCATGTAAAGAGAATACATCAGGCCCATCTTCGAAATCTGCCGATACAGAAAATATCGCAGTTGCAGGAGAAGCAGAAGAAGCAAAATTAACAGAAGCTCCCAACGTTCCTGCTCCCATCGGAGATCGTGCTGCCAAAAAACTCATCGTTCGTCTTGAAACTATTGAGAAAACAGGAGAGTTAGCGGACGGAACGCAATACAATTTCTGGACATTCGGTGGTTCGGTTCCAGGAAGTTTTATCCGTGCAAGAGTAGGTGACGAAATTGAATTTCACCTTAAAAATAATGAAAACTCAGTTTTCCCTCATAATATCGACCTTCATGCGGTAAATGGTCCTGGAGGTGGTGCAGAAGCTACTTTCGTGGCACCTGGAAAAGAAGCGGTGTTTAATTTTAAAGCTTTAAATCCTGGATTGTATGTGTACCATTGTGCCACTGCACCAGTTGGAATGCACATCGCCAACGGAATGTATGGTTTGATTTTAATTGAACCTGAAGGAGGTCTTCCAAAAGTGGATAAAGAATTCTACATTATGCAAGGTGATTTCTATACCAAAGGAAAATTTGGAGACAAAGGATTGCAAGAATTTGATATGGATAAAGCCATTGCAGAACATCCGGATTATGTAGTGTTCAACGGACATACAGGTGCTTTGCTAGGTAAAGGAGAATTGGAAGCCAAAGTAGGCGAAACAGTAAGATTCTTTGTAGGAAACGGTGGTCCAAACATGACGTCTTCTTTCCATTTAATCGGGGAAATTTTCGATAGAGTATATGTTGAAGGTGGAAGCTTAATTAACGAAAACGTGCAAACTACTGTAATTCCTCCTGGAGGCGCTGCCATTGCAGAGTTTAAAGCAACTGTTCCTGGCGAATATGTGATTGTTGACCACGCGATTTTCAGAGCTTTCAACAAAGGTGCTTTGGGTAAAATTAAAATTACTGGGCCAGACAACCATAAGGTTTTTAAATCAAATAAATAGTTCCATAGTAATAGTTTTTTAAACTTTTGATAACCATTGAGTGGTTCACTTTTAAAATGAAAAATTGGATTTACATAGTATTTGTTTTGTTATTGTTTTCTTGCGGAGAGTCGTCTAAATCTTCACAACAAAAGCAAGAGCAGCCTAAGTTGGCATTCATTTCCAGCCATAAAAAAATGCAAAAAATTGACGGCGGTTACTACAAAGCATTTGTTGGAAAAGAAAACGATAGCCTAACCTACGTGAAATCCTTTTATCTGGACGAAACAGCCATAACTAACAATGAATACTTAGAATTTTTAAAAGCGAATCCTCAATGGGTCAAAAGTAAAATTATTAAACTCTATGCAGACAGCACATATCTCCATCATTGGAAAGGGGATTATGAGTTGCCAGACGATGTAAGTCCCGATGCACCAGTTACCAATGTTTCTTGGTACGCCGCAAAAGCTTACGCCGAAAGTGTCGGAAAACGATTACCAACAGTAGATGAATGGGAATATGCTGCCAGAGCCAGCGAAAATCTAAAAGATGCAACCGAAGATCCTGATTTTACAGTGAAGATTTTGAATCTCTATCAACAAAAATTGTGGTATAAAAAACCTGTAAAACAGCACGCACCAAACGCTTGGGGAATTTACGATATGTACGGAACCATTTGGGAATGGACAGAAGATTTCAGCTCGGTGATGATTACAGGAGAATCCCGAAAAGACAATGCCGCCAACGAAACTTTGTTTTGTGCAGGTGCGTCGGTAACCTCTTCAGATCTTAGAAATTATGCAGCCTTTGTTCGCTTTGCAATGCGAGGAAGTATGCAAGCCAATTATACGGTTAACAACCTCGGATTCCGTTGTGCAAAAGATAATATTGAAAAGTAAGAAATCATGAAAAATATATTTAAAACCATCGCAATAGCTTGTATTTCAGTCCTTATTTTGGGAAGCTGCAGCAAGCAAAAAACTGAAAACTTAGATCCCAATTCTATTTTCAATTTAAGTTCAAAATGGGAGCAACCTGACGGAACAAAAATTCAACTGGAAGATTTGAAGGGTAAAGTTCTTACAATGGTCATGGTTTACACCTCTTGCAAAACGGCATGTCCGAAATTAACCTTAGACATGAAACAAATTGAAGCCAAGGTAGCTCACAAAAATCCAGATGATTTGCGCTATGTTTTTATTTCTATTGATCCGGAACATGATACACCAGAAAAAATGCAAGAGTTTTTGAAAACTTATAAGCTAGACGGAAAACAATGGCTTTTCTTACGAAGCAGCGAAGCCAATACCCGCGAACTTGCCAACGTGTTGGCGATGAAATACAAACAAATTTCACCAATGGACTTTTCGCACTCCAATATCATCAGCGTTTACTCAAAAGATGGACTTTTGGTTCATCAAAAAGAAGGTCTTAATATCGATATCGATAATACAGTAAATGCCATTAAAAAAGAATTGAATAATTAAAATTAAATAGTAACATATAATAACAACATCATGAAAAAATTAGTTTTAGCAGGAATTTTAGCATCTTTAGTAATTGTTTCTTGTTCTCAAAAAGAAGCTACTGCAGAAGTACCCCAACAAGAATCTAACGTTATGTTAGAAGAACCAACTGAAAAAGCAGAAGCAGCTGTAGCATTATCACCAGAAGAAGAAGGAAAAAAATTGGTGGAAGGAACAGATTGTATGTCTTGTCATAAGATAGATTCCAAATTAGTAGGTCCTTCTTATCATGATGTCGCAGCTAAATATACTGAAGCCGACATCGATATGTTAGCCAATAAAATTATTGAAGGAGGAAAAGGAAATTGGGGGGAAATCCCAATGACTCCTCACGCAGGAATGAGTACAGATAACGCAAAATTGATGGTGAAATATATTCTATCACAAAAAAAATAATTAACTTAGCTGTTCTAGAACTTGGTTTTTTAGGTTAACATACTCCAACTATGTTTATTTTTTAAGATCTAGAGCAGCTTTTTTCGCTTAAAAAATTTTACAACAATAAAGGATAAAAAAGTATTTTATTATGAACACAAAAACAGATTTAATAGGGGATATGGTTGCTGAAGATTTTAGAACAGCAGCTGTTTTTAAAAAGTATGGTATCGATTTTTGTTGCAAAGGTGGCAGAACCATCGAAGAAGCTTGTGAGAAAAAAGATTTAGACCAAAATAAAATTTATGCTGAATTGGAAAGCCTTCCAAAAGCTGGAGCTTCTGGCATCGATTTTAAATCTTGGCCTTTGGATTTATTAGCGGATTATGTGGAAAAAACACACCACCGTTATGTAGAGGAAAAAACACCAATTATTCAACAGTTTTTAGACAAACTTTGTAAAGTACACGGTGGAAGACACCCAGAATTGTTCGAAATAACCAATCTTTTCAATGCTTCTGCACAAGATTTAGCAGCGCATTTAAAGAAAGAAGAAATGATTTTGTTCCCTTTCATTAGAAAAATGGTAAATGCAAAAAATTCTGGTCAAGCTATTGAACAACCTCATTTCGGAACGGTAGAAAATCCTGTAGAAATGATGAAGCACGAGCACACAGTAGAAGGAGAAAGATTAGAAAAAATTGCAACATTAACGGATGGCTATACACCTCCAGCAGATGCTTGTAATACTTATCGTGTGACTTTTGCTATGCTTCAAGACTTTGAAAACGATTTACATACGCATATTCATTTAGAAAATAATATTCTTTTTCCAAAATCTATAGAACTTGAAAAACAGTTTTCAGTAGCTAACTAAAAAATAAAAACTATGACACCTAAAAAACTATGGGGCTGGTTAGCATTTGTCATTATTGCTTCCTTTGCCGTGCTTATCTTCTATGGCGTTGATATTTACCGAAAAGTGCCGCCAGTACCAGAAAAAGTGGTTACCACAGACGGAACATTACTCTACACTGGACAAGATGTTAAAGATGGTCAAAATGTCTGGCAATCTATTGGTGGACAAACTGTTGGTAGTATCTGGGGACACGGGGCTTATATCGCTCCCGACTGGAACGCCGATTATCTTCACCGCGAATCCTTGCTTCTTCTTGATGAATTGGCTCTTAAAGACGGAAAAGTTTACAAAGACCTTCCCGATGAGGAGCAAGTGAAGTATCAACACTTACTTAAAAAAGAGCTTCGCACCAATACTTTAGACGAAACTACGAATACCATTACGTTCTCACCAGAACGTGCTAAAGTTCAAGCAAAATTAGCAGATTATTATACCAAGCTTTTCATGGATGATGCTTCCATGGCTGAACTTCGTGATAATTATGCGATTCCGAAAAATACCGTGAAAGACAAGGAAAGAATGGACAAAATGAACGCCTTCTTCTCTTGGACCACTTGGGTGTGTATCACCAATCGTCCTAACGATGATGTGTCCTACACCAACAACTGGCCACACGATCCAACGGTAGGGAATATTCCTTCTAGTTCATTGCATTTATGGTCTGGTTTCAGTGTTTTAATGCTTTTGGTGGGTGTTGGCGCTTTGGTTTTCTATCATGCTAAAAACAGAGAAGAAGAAATATCTGAAGCACTTCCTTTGGAAGATCCAATGAGGAATATGAAGCCTACGCCTTCCATGCGTGCTACTTTAAAATATATTTGGGTAGTTGCTTTATTGATTCTTGTTCAAATGTTGGCGGGCGTTGTAACAGCGCATTATGGTGTGGAAGGAAGCGCATTTTATGGACTCCCTTTGGATGAAATCTTACCGCAACAAGTTTCCCGAAGCTGGCACGTTCAGTTGGCTATTTTCTGGATTGCAACTTCTTGGCTGGCAACAGGATTGTACATTGCACCTGCAGTTTCTGGCTACGAACCAAAATATCAAAAATTAGGTGTCAATATTCTATTCGGAGCGTTGTTAATTGTTGTTTTTGGATCATTAACGGGACAATGGTTTGGTGTGATGCAAAAATTAGGATATGTAGATAATTTCCTTTGGGGGCATGCAGGATATGAGTATATTGAACTGGGTAGAGTTTGGCAAATTTTATTGCTTGTTGGATTAGTTCTTTGGTTGATTTTAATGCTGAGAGCTTTGATGCCAGCGTTAAAACGCAAAGATGAAAACCGTCACATGCTTACCTTATTCGTAATTGCTTCTGTTGCTATTGCAGTATTCTACGCATCTGGATTAATGTACGGAAGACAAACGCACTTAGCCATTGCTGAATATTGGAGATGGTGGGTGGTTCACCTTTGGGTAGAAGGTTTCTTCGAGGTTTTTGCGACCGTTGTAGCAGCGTTCTTATTCACAAGATTAGGTTTATTAAGAATTAAATCGGCAACAGTTTCGGTATTATTCTCCACCATTATTTTCCTTGCAGGAGGTATTTTAGGAACGTTCCACCATTTGTATTTCAGTGCTACACCAACAGCGGTTTTAGCTTTGGGAGCTACTTTCAGTGCATTAGAAATTGTTCCTTTGGTATTAATTGGTTACGAAGCTTATCATAACTATCAAATTTCAAAATCTACAAAATGGATTAAAGCTTATAAATGGCCAATCTATTGTTTCATCGCGATGTGTTTTTGGAACTTCTTAGGGGCAGGAATCTTCGGATTTGCCATTAACCCACCCATTGCATTGTATTATATTCAAGGCTTAAATACCACCGCAGTTCACGGTCACGCCGCATTATTTGGAGTGTACGGAATTCTAGGAATTGGTTTAATGCTTTTCATCTTGAGAGGGTTGTACCCAGATAGAGAATGGAATGATAAATTAATTGGATGGGCATTTTGGCTAACAAATATCGGATTGTTTGTGATGACTACCATTAGTATTCTCCCAATCGGAATTATGCAGGCGGTAGCTTCTATTCAAGAAGGATATTGGTACGCACGTTCCGCAGAATTTATGCAAACCGAAATCATGCATTTCCTAAGATGGATGCGTGTTCCAGGAGATATTTTACTGGCCTTGGGTGAATTATTACTCGTAATTTTCATCATCGGATTAAAATTCGGTTGGTCAAATAAAGAAAAAAGATAATTTAAATTTAATTTGTTACCCCATCGTTTTTTAGGAAATGATGGGGTTTTTAATTCTATAAAATTTAAAAAAATGAAAAGAAACGAAAACATCGTTGAGCTGTCTCGCGATCATCATTTTGGATTGCTTTGTTCATGGAAAATCCGACAAGGATTAAAGAAAAATATTGATGCAGAACGTATAAAAAAATATATCGACTATTTTTGGAATTACCATTTAAAAGAACATTTCCGTGAGGAAGAAGAAATCCTTTTTCCTTATTTAAAAGACGAAATGTCGAAGCGTATTGCCCAAGAACATTTGGAAATTAAAAATTGGGTTCAGAAAATTGTCAACGAAAATGAAGTTTCCCATTTTGAAAATCTCGCTGAGGTTTTAGAAAAGCATATCCGTTTCGAAGAACGAGAATGGTTTCCGCATTTGGAGAAAAACCTCAATGAAAATCAACTTTCAGAAATTGGAAAAGCTTTACAAGAAATTCATTCTCAAGAAAAAGACGATTATCAGGACGAATTTTGGAAGTAAATTTTATTTTTTGATAGTTCAATTGTTATAGGTTGGTGATTAATTAGTATTATTTTTGAATACTTAAAAAAAATAAACGAGTTATGAAAAATCTTGTGTTGATGTTGGCTTTAGGAAGCTTAGCTGCTTGTAGTACACCAAAAATGATAGGAAACGATAAAGACAGTCACGGTTGCAAAGCTTCTGCAGGACAAACTTGGAGCGAGTTGAAACAAAATTGTATTCAGGTTTTTAACGAAGGAACAAGACTGAATCCTATTGATTTTCAAAAAGATGAAGCTGTTATCATTGTATTTTTGGTTTTTAATGATGATCAATCCAAAGCTGAAATGTTTTTATCTGATAAACCGAATGTAATTTTGAATAAAATTCAAGACGGAAATTTTACAGCTGGAAAATATGTATATAATTCTTCGGAATCTACTTTATACATTGATGGAAAAGCTATTTACAAAAAAGAATAAATATTAAACAATCATGAAAATTCTTCTCAAAAGAGTTTACGAAGATGCTTCACCGCAAGATGGCTATCGAGTTTTGGTGGACAGATTGTGGCCAAGAGGAATGTCTAAAGAACATGCCGATATTGATGAATGGAACAAAGATTTGGCACCTTCTACAGAATTGCGCTTGTGGTTTCATCACGATGTTTCTCGTTGGGAAGCGTTTTCTGAAAAATATTTAAAAGAACTTCAAGACAATAATTTTGGTCCAGATTTTCTAAAACGTTTACAACAACAAGAAATTGTAACATTAGTTTACGCTGCCAAAGATGAAAAACATGGTCATCCTTTGGTTTTAAAAGAATATTTAGTGCATTTAATGTAGAAATTTCATTTTTAAAAATAATCTATCTTTGTAATTCAAAATTACTCGTAAAAAACATGTAAAATATTTTTCTTTCAACGACTTTTTTAGTGCAGAAGCCATCTGCATAAAATTTTATTTATAAAGAAAAAATCATGTTTATTTTACAAAATATTTCTTATTCGCATCTCAATAAGGAGATACTTTTTCATCACATATTTTTCTCTGTACAAAAAGGTGACAAAATTGCTTTGGTGGGTCAAAATGGAGTAGGGAAATCCACTCTTTTAAAATTGATTTCTGGTCAAATTTCACCTACAGAAGGCCAAATTATAACTTCTGGATTCATGTATTTTTCATGTAATGGCTCAGAAATTTTTATAATTTTAATGTGGGTTTCTGTTTTAAAATCTAAGTTTTTATTGGTATAATAAATTGATTTTTAGTGATTTCTTTAATTTATTTGTTTTTCAATTTTAAATATCGTATTATTGTATTTATTAGAGGTGCGAAATATGAGAGCTAAGCATTTTTTTAGTTACAAATTACATACGATGGAAATCTTGTTTTCATTGAAATACTTGCATCACGATTCTTTTTTAAAAAGTTCTAAAGACTTCATCAATTAATCCCTGTCGGATCCAAGACAGGGTAATCTTACAATTTTTTACGTTCAACTAAGCTGTTTCACCAAAAGAAAATCGGCTTAAAGGTGTTTTGTTTCTGTGGATCATTTTTAATGAAATAGCACCAAATATTAATTATCAACTAAAAATTAAAAAAAGATGTCTACACATATTACAGTAACAACAGGAATTTATGATGCTATAAAAGAAGTTATTAGAACAAGAAAAGTAAGTATCCCAGAGATAAATCGTTTAACAGCAGAGCTTAAAGATGCTCAACAGCTTTTAAGACGTGATTTGCCTGCGGACACAGTGACCGTAAACAGAGTGGTAAAAATTAAAGACCATACTGAAAATGAGGAGAAAGAATATATTTTTGTTCCTTCCCCACGTGCCAATCTTAAAAAAAATAAATATTCAATTCTTTCGGATATTGCTTTGGCAACGGTAGGTTATAAAGTAGGAGATATTATTGAATGGCCTTTTAAAGATGGAGATAAGAAAATTGAAATTTTAGAAGTTTCAGTTTTTGAAGCTTAAAAAATATAGTTTTTAACAAAAAAGGAGATCACAAAATTGTAATCTCCTTTTTTTTATGGTTTCGGCAAAATCGGAGATTTTGCCAAAACTACACCCAATATAATAAACTATGAAAAAAATCATTTGGGTTCTAAAATGCTTATTGGAATAATACATTCCTCCAAAGAAATTCCACCGTGTTGATAGGTATCTTTATAGTAATTTACAAAATGATTGTAATTTTTTGGGTAGGCTAAGAAGATGTTATTCTTCGCAAAAATATATTTTGAACTTAAATTTCCTTTTGGTAAAAAGAGTTTTTCAGGATTTGAAATCGCCCAAACATCGCTGTCATCATACGTTAAACTTTTACCAGTTTTATATCGGATATTGGTAGAAGTTTCTCTGTCTCCTACTACTTTGCTAGGTTTTTTTACATACACCGTTCCGTGATCGGTGGTAATCACCAATTTAAATCCGTTTTCAGCTGCAGTTTTTATTAATTTTAGAATAGATGAATTCTCGAACCAGTTTAAAGTTAATGATCTAAAGGTTTTATCATCCCGAATTAACTGATCTATAATATGATTATCTGTTTTGGCGTGCGAAAGGATGTCGATAAAATTATAAACAATTACCAATAAATCATTATTTTTATGTTGATTGAAATCGTCATAAATTTTCTTCTCGAAATCGGCATTTAAAACTTTTAGATATTTCATAGATTTGGAGCCTAAACCTAAGCGCTTCATTTGGTCTTCCAAAAATTCCCTTTCATGCTCATTTTTATTCCCTTCTTCATTATCATTAAACCATTTATCCGGAAAGCGCTTTTCAATTTCTGAAGGCATTAAACCTGCAAAAAATGAATTTCTAGCATATTGAGTAGCGGTAGGAAGAATAGAGTAGTAATAATCTTCGGAAATCTTGTTATAATACTTTGTGAAAAGTGGTTCTATTACTTTCCATTGGTCATAACGGAGGTTATCAATCATTAAAAGTAAAACTTTTTCTTTTTCAACTTCAGATTTTACTTTGTCTTTGAAAAGGGTATGGCTCATCATAGGCTTGTCGTTTCCAACCAACCAATCTTCGTAGTTTTTCTCTATAAATTTTGCAAACTGAATATTTGCTTCCTCTTTTTGAGACTGCAATAAATCTGCAAATTCACTGTCGGTAACCTTATCGAATTTTATCTCCCAATTCAGAATTTTCTTGTAATATTCTGCCCATTCATCATAAGTTCTAATATAAGAAAGCTCCATGGAAAGGTTCCTGAACCCTTGTTGATATTCTAAAATGGTTTTTTGTTCCACCAAATCGTCTTCTTGAAGGTTTTTCTTTAAACTCAACAAGATTTGATTAGGATTTACAGGTTTTAAAATATAATCTGAAATCTGCGAACCAATGGCTTGCTCCATAATATGCTCTTCCTCACTTTTGGTCACCATTACAATTTTGAGGGAGCTATCTTTATCTTTTATCATCGGAATGGCTTCCAAGCCAGAAATTCCTGGCATATTTTCATCAATTAAAGTGAGATCAAATTTTTGTTCGTCTATAAGTTCTAAAGCTTCGTTAACATTATTTACGGGGGTTACAGAATAACCTTTGTTTTCTAAAAACACGATATGCGGTTTTAGTAAATCTACTTCATCATCTATCCACAATATTTTTTTTGACATATTTTTTTCATTTTTTTAAGTTGTACAATTTACATCAAAATAGCGACCATTTCATCGTAATTTCTCCAAAAAAAAATGCATTAAAAGTTAATTTTGAGTTAAAAAACCACTTTATCTTAGATAAGGAAATGAAAACCTATTTTTTCCGTAATTTTGTGCTGCTTATAAAATTTTATGCAAAACAAACTGAAAATCATCAACGATCCTGTTCATGGATTTATAAAAATACCTCACGAAATTCTTTTTGATGTTATAGAACATTCTTATTTTCAGAGGTTAAGACGTATTTCACAAACTGGACTTCTTAATCTTATTTTTCCAGGCGCAACTCATACAAGATTTCATCACGCTTTAGGAGCTATGCATTTAATGTTTACAGCTCTGGAAACGCTTAAGTTGAAGAATGTTATTATTTCTAAAGAGGAAGAAAAGGCTGCAATGTTGGCCATTTTGTTACATGACGTAGGACATGGTCCGTTTTCTCATGCTTTAGAAAGTATGTTGATGGACGATTGGCATCATGAAAAATTGTCGTTGCTATTAATGAACAAGTTGAATGATGAGTTTGATGGACAATTATCATTGGCGATTGAAATGTTTCAAGGGAAATATTCTAGAAAATTTTTTAATCAATTAATTTCCTCACAATTGGATGTGGATCGATTAGATTATTTAAAAAGAGATAGTTTTTATACTGGAGTTGCAGAAGGAAATATCAATACACAACGTATTATTTCAATGATGAATGTTTCTGAAGATGAAGAATTGGTGATTGATGCAAAAGGAATTTACTCCATCGAGAATTTTCTCACGGCAAGAATGTTCATGTATTGGCAAGTTTATTATCACAAAACGGCAGCTTTAGCAGAATTTCTGTTAGTAAAAATCCTTGAACGTGCTAAATTATTGGCTTCACAAGGAGTGGATTTACCAGCATCGGATAACTTAAAATATTTTTTACATCGAAGCAACGATTCCGCGACTGAAGAAGATATCCTCAGATTTACGCAATTGGATGATAATGATGTAATTCAAGCTATGAAACTTTGGCAACATGCGGATGATTTTGTACTTTCTTACTTCTGTAAATCTATTATTCAAAGGAATTTCCCCAAAACTATTTTATCTTCTCAAAAGTTTAAACAAAAGGATATTCAGGAAAAAATTCTTCAAACAAATTTATTTTTTGGCATTGAAGAAGGGCAGACATTGGTTAATCAGATTTCAAGAGAATTGCTTCCTTACAATACAGAAAAGCAACCTATCTTTTTATTGAACAAGAAGGGAGAAAAAATAAAGCTTAATCATTCGGAAAACCAAATACTTTCCAGTTTAATTGTAAATAATAATAAGAAGTATATTTTTACGTTTCCAAGAGAAATAGTGAGTAACAAATAATTTTTTTATTATTGACATAAAAATTAAGTGTAAACTACATAAAAACTTACTTAAGGATTTATAGAAATTATTATCTTTGCACGATATGGAATTTACAGCTTCGCAAATTGCAAGTTTTATAGATGGAAAAATAATAGGTGACGAAAATTCACTTATTACGGGTGTTTCTCCTATTGAAAGTGGAGCAGCAGGTCATCTATCATTTGTTGCACAAGAACGTTTTGCTCATTATATAGAGACTACAAAATGTTCTGTTCTTATTGTTTCAGAAAAACTAATTAATCAAAATTCTTATATTCCCACTATTATTTCCGTTCCTGATGCTTATTTATCTTTTCAAATTCTCATGAATTTATATCAAGAGATGCAAGGTAAAAAGCAAGGTGTAGAAGAAGGCTCATCTATTCATCCAGCTGCGACCATTGGTCAGGATGTTTATATTGGAGCCTTTACTTATGTTTCAGAGAAAGTAAAAATTGGGGATGGAACTCACATTTACCCTCAAGTTTATATTGGGAAAGGAGTTAAAATAGGAAAGAATTGCAAAATTGACAGTGGTGCAAGAATTTACGATTATTGCATTATTGGTGATAATTGTGTGATTCACAGTAATTCTGTAATTGGTGGCGATGGTTTTGGGTTTCAGCCCACTGCGGAAGGTTTCAAGAAAATCCCTCAATTAGGAAATGTAATTATTGAAGATGATGTAGAAATTGGCTCTAACTGTAGTATAGACAGAGCTACCATTGGTTCTACCGTTATTGGAAAGGGAACTAAAATAGACAACCTTATCCAAATTGCTCACAACGTAAAAATTGGTCAAAATAACGTAATTGCTGCTCAAGCAGGAATTGCGGGTTCTACAACAATTGGTGATTGGAACCAAATTGGTGGTCAAGTGGGTATTGTAGGCCATATAAAAATTGGTAATCAGGTAAGAATTCAAGCTCAAAGTGGTGTAAATTCTTCAGTGAATGATAAAGATACCCTTTATGGTTCACCAGCAATTAGTTATAATGAATATCTTAGAAATTATGTACATTTTAGAAATTTCACAGATATCGTAAAGAGAATAAATAATTTAGAAAATACCTCAAAAGAAAATTCTAATGAGTGATATGCAAAAAACACTGAAAGAAGAAGTTAGCCTTTCAGGAATTGGTCTTCATACAGGTAAAGAAGTAAAACTTACCATTAAACCAGCTAAAGAAAACACTGGATTTGTTTTTGTAAGAACAGATTTGGAAGGAAACCCACAAGTAGAAGCAGATGTTAATTATGTTACTACAACAGATAGAGGAACCACTCTTGAAAAATTAGGCGTTAAAATTCATACTTGCGAGCATTTATTAGCAGCTTTAGTAGGTTGTGATATTGATAATGCCATGTTGGAAATGGATTCTTCGGAGCCACCCATTTTAGATGGATCTTCTAAGTTTTTTGTTGATGCTATCTTAAAAGCAGGTATTGAAGAACAAAATGCAATCAGAGAATATTTGGTGATAAAAGAAGTAATGAACTATGTAGATCCTACAACAGGTTCAGAGCTTACCATTATTCCATCTGAAAATTATGAGGTTACCGCAATGGTAGATTTTGGGACTAAAGTTTTAGGAACTCAAAATGCTACTCTAAAAAATATTTCAGATTTCCCAGAAGAAATTTCTTCGGCTAGAACTTTTAGCTTCTTGCATGAGTTAGAGCAGCTTTTAGACGCTGGTTTAATAAAAGGTGGAGATATTTCTAATGCTATTGTTTATGTAGATAAGGATTTAACTCCTGAAACTACAGAAAAACTGAAACATGCTTTCGGAAAAGAAAACGTATCTATTAGCGCAAACGGTGTTTTAGATAATCTTACGCTCAACTATCCAAACGAAGCAGCTAGACATAAATTATTAGATGTTATTGGTGATTTAGCTTTAACGGGAGTGAAATTGAAAGGTAAAGTTATCGCTAATAAGCCAGGACATTTTGTAAATACACAATTTGCTAAAAAATTAAATCGTCAGTGGAAACTTCAAAAGAAGAAAAATGTTCCAGATTTCGATTTAACAAAAGAACCAGTTTTCGATATCAACGGTATTATGAAACTAATGCCACACAGATATCCTTTCTTGCTGATTGATAAAGTTCTTGAGCTTTCAGATTCCCATGTTGTTGGTTTGAAGAATGTAACCTTCAATGAACCTTTCTTTGTTGGTCATTTCCCTAAAGAACCTGTTATGCCAGGAGTTTTACAGGTGGAAGCTTTGGCGCAAACAGGAGGAATTTTAGTTTTAGCAAGTGTTCCAGATCCGGAAAATTATTCTACTTATTTCATAAAAATAGATAAAGTTAAATTCAAAAGAAAAGTTGTTCCAGGGGATACAATGATTTTCAAAATTGAATTAATGACTCCTATCAGAAGAGGTATCGTTCACATGCAAGGTTACGGATATGTAGGAGATCAAGTTGCCGTAGAAGCAGAACTTATGGCACAAGTAGCAAAAAATAAAATCGACTAGATGATTCATCAATTAGCAGCCGTTGATAAGCGTGCAAAAATCGGTAAAAACGTAGTTGTAGAACCTTTTACAACTATCGCAGGAGACGTAGAAATTGGTGAAGGAACTTGGATTGGTCCAAACGTTACCATAATGGATGGTGCGAGAATTGGTAAAAATTGCAGAATTTTTCCTGGAGCAGTAATTTCTGCTATTCCTCAAGATTTAAAATTTGATGGTGAAGTTACTACAGCTGAAATAGGCAATAATACTACTATTAGAGAATGCGTTACCATCAATCGAGGAACTAAAGATCGTTTTAAAACATCTATCGGGAACGATTGTTTGATACAGGCTTACAGCCATATTGCACACGATTGCACAGTAGGGAATAACTGTATTTTTTCTAATGCGAGCACTTTGGCAGGGCATGTTACTGTTGGGGATTATGTAGTTTTAGCTGGAATGGTGGCTGTTCATCAGTTTTGTAATATCGGTTCTCATTCTTTTGTAACGGGTGGTACACTCGTTCGTAAAGATGTTCCTCCTTATATTAAAGTAGCTAGAGAACCCATTTCTTATGTAGGAATCAATTCTGTTGGTTTAAGAAGAAGAGGTTTTTCTAACGAGAAAATATTCGAAATTCAAAAAATTTACCGCATTATTTTCCAAATGAAAATGAACACCACACAAGCAATTGAGTATGTAGAAAAGGAAATGCTTTCCACAGTTGAAAGAGATGAAATAATGCAATTTGTTCAAAATTCACCTAGAGGAATTGTAAAAGGTTACGGAACGAGAAAAGAGTAAAATTATTTGTGGTAAGTAGTTTGTAATCAATGAATTGAAATTTTAAACCTTACAGCTAAGACTTTAAACAAAAAATAAAAAAAACAATAATAATAGTTAATGGCAACAAGCAACGATATCAGAAAAGGACTTTGCATTGAATATAGCAATGATATCTTTAAAGTAATTGAATTCTTACACGTAAAACCAGGAAAAGGACCTGCTTTCGTAAGAACAAAATTAAAATCTGTCACCAACGGAAAAGTAATTGATAATACTTTTTCTGCAGGTCATAAAATTGATGAAGTAAAGGTAATCACAAGAAAATTCCAATATCTTTATGATGATGAGAATGGTTTCCATTTCATGAATAACGACGACTTCTCTCAAATTTATATCAATAAAGAAATGATTGAAAACGCTCAGTTTATGAAAGCGGGTGAGGAAGTTACTATTATCCTTAAAGAAGTGGATGAAACTCCACTTTCTGCTGAACTTCCTGCAAGTGTTTATTTAGATGTTATTGAAGCTGATCCAGGGGTAAAAGGAAATACTGCAACTAACGCTCTTAAAAATGCAATTGTAGAAACAGGGGCAAGAGTAATGGTTCCACTTTTTATTGAGCCAGGAGATAAAATTAAAGTAAATACTGAAGACGGTAGTTATTTAGAAAGAGTTAAAGAATAATGTTTTTACAATAATGAACACATTTATGAGTGGTAAAAATCTATACAACGTTTTTTATTTCTGCAATCTGATGTTTACTACCAAAGAAAATAATTATTCAATATAAATAAAGAGAGAGATGAGCTTTTATAAGTTCATCTTTGCTTTTTTCACGTAAATCAAAATTACAATAATGAGATTTCAAACTACACAAACCCTAAAAAATATAGCAGAATTAATTGGCGCAAAATACATTGGAGATGCTGAATTTCCAGTTTTGGGAAGCAATGAAATTCACATGGTGCAACCAGGAGAAATTGTTTTTGTGAACCATCCTAAATATTATGATAAAGCCCTAAATTCTCCTGCAACCATTATCCTTATAGATAAAGAAGTAGAATGCCCAGAAGGGAAAGCACTATTAATTTCCGCTGATCCTTTTAGGGATTTTAATAAAATTAATACCCATTTTACCCGAATTTATAATTTCACAGAAGAACTTCACGATGTAGAAATTGGGGATGGAACAAAAATTCACTCTTCAGCTGTAATCGGAAATAATGTGAAAATTGGTAAAAATACCCTTATTTTTCCAAATGTGGTCATTGGGGATAGAACGATTATTGGAGACAATGTTATTATTCAGTCAGGAACAGTTTTAGGAGGAGATGCTTTCTACTATAGAAAACTAAACGGTAATTTTGATAGGTTAATTTCTGTAGGAAATGTGGTTGTCGAAAATAACGTAGAAATAGGAAACCTTTGCACCATTGATAGGGGAGTTACAGATTCCACAATTATTGGTGAAGGAAGTGTTTTAGACAATCAAATACAGATAGGACATGATACCGTTATCGGTAAAAAATGTTTAATAGCTTCTCATGTAGGCATCGCTGGTTGCTGTGTTATTGGCGATGAAGTTACACTTTGGGGACAAGTAGGTATTGCTTCTGGAAATAAAATTGAAAAAGGAAGTGTTATCTTAGGTAAAACTGGCGTAAACAGGGACTTACCAACGGGAACTTATATTGGGATGTTTGCGGAAGATTACAAAACTTACCTGAAAAAAGAAGTAAAGCTTAGAAATTTATAGCATCAACGCTAAAGTTTTCTTTAAATCAGAGAAAATTTAATTAAATTTGTAAAAATTAAAATTTCAAATAAATAAAAAATTAAATAATGTCAATTTTAGTAAACAAAGATTCTAAAGTAGTTGTACAGGGATTCACTGGTAATGAAGGTACTTTCCATGCTGGTCAAATGATTGAATACGGAACAAACGTAATTGGTGGTGTTACCCCAGGTAAAGGTGGTTCTGAACATTTAGGAAGACCAGTATTTAACACCGTTGCAGACGCAGTAGCTAAAGCAGGTGCTAATGTGAGTATTATTTTTGTACCGCCTGCATTTGCTGCAGATGCTATTATGGAAGCTGCAGAGGCAGGAATTAAAGTAATCGTTTGTATTACAGAAGGTATCCCAGTTGCAGATATGGTAAAAGTAAAATCTTACATCGCTGATAAAGATTGTAGATTAATTGGTCCAAACTGCCCAGGAATTATTACTCCAGAAGAAGCTAAAATTGGTATTATGCCCGGTTTCGTTTTCAAAAAAGGTAAAGTAGGTATCGTTTCTAAATCAGGAACTTTAACTTATGAAGCTGCAGACCAAGTGGTAAGAGCTGGTTTCGGTATTTCTACAGCTATTGGTATTGGTGGAGACCCAATTATTGGTACTACTACTAAAGAAGCTTTAGAATTATTCATTAACGATCCTGAAACTGAAGCTGTTGTTATGATTGGTGAAATTGGTGGTGGACTAGAAGCTGAAGCTGCAAGATGGTATAAAGCGAGTGGTTCTACAAAACCAGTTGTAGGTTTCATTGCAGGTCAAACTGCTCCTAAAGGAAGAACAATGGGACACGCAGGTGCTATTGTAGGCGGTGATGAAGATACTGCACAGGCAAAAATGCAAATTATGCAAGAAAATGGTATCAACGTGGTAGCTTCTCCAGCTGATATTGGTGAAACTGTTGCTAAAGTACTTTCTAAATAATTTTTCACGAATATATACACTAAATGAAAAAAATTTTATTAGCATCAGGATTGGCTCTATCTACACTTTCCTTTGCGCAAATCGATTTTAGTAGTACTCGTTTCGGGGTAACCGTAGGAGGAAACTATTCAAGAGTGAAAAACGCACATAATCCTTCAGGGGCTCTTTTTGCTTTTCAAGCGGGAGGTTTGGCTTTAATTCCGATGGGGACAAATAATCAGTTTTATTTGCAGCCAGAAGTTTTATATTATGGAGCAGGAGAATCTGGTAAAGATAAAGATGCAAAAGGACATCCAGGATATGATGCAATTTATGCTAATAATTATTTAAGTGTACCTGTATATTTTAAAGGATATTTTTCTGAAGCCGAGTCTGAATTTTTTGGAATGGTAGGTCCGAGATTTAATTTCTTGGTCAATCAAAATGTAAAAAATCCTTCTCGTGCGTATTATGATCCAGATTTTACGGATCCTGATTATCCCAATATTAGTGGAAAAGCCAATAGCTTTAATTTTGCTGTAGGTTTAGGGATCGGATATAGTTATAAAAGACAGTTAGAGTTGACTTTTAAATACGACTTAGGATTATCCAATACTTATCCTAATTTAGTAGAATCTCAAACTTTGGATCCTAATACTTCCAAGAAAAAATCTGAACAAGTATTAAGCTTAACATTAAGTTATATTTTCCAATAAAATATTTCTTAATAGAGATAAAAAAACTCCGGCGCCGCAGGCGCCGGAGTTTTTTGTTGATATTTTGTTTTTGTTGATCGTTTTAGATATTTTCTAACATCTAACATCTAACATCTAACAGAATTAAGATTTTATCCATTTCCAGATTTCTTTCAAGCTGGCTTTATTCCCGTACATTAAAACGCCCACTTTATATACTTTTCCAGCAATAAAAATCATAAAGAGCGTAGTTCCTAATAATAAAGAAAGCGACAGAATAATTTGCCATGCTGGAACCCCAAAAGGAATTCTTGCAATCATTGCAACAGGAGAAGTAAAAGGGATAATAGATAGCCAAAAACCTAGAGGACCATCAGGATTATTCATAATAGAAAAACTACCATACATTCCTAGCATTAATGGAAGGATGGCAAATAAGGTATATTGTTGAGTTTCCGTTTCGTTATCCACTGCAGAACCCACTGCAGCGTAAATAGAACTGTAAAATAAATATCCTAAAAAGAAAAACAAAATAAAAACCACAATAATTAAAGGGAAATTAAGCTCTAATAAATTATGAGAAACTTCCGCAGCAATCTGTTTTATATCCATATTTGAACTCAAATCCTGAGGATTTTCCATCGAGTTTTTTTGTAAAGACGAAAACTGATTATTCAGAAAAAAAGCTCCAATTAAAGACATGGCAATCCAAACACTAAACTGGGTAATCGCTACCAATGTAACACCCAATATTTTGCCCAACATCAATTCAAAAGGCTTTACAGAAGAAATAATAATTTCTACAACACGGTTATTTTTTTCCTCTAAAACACTTCTCATTACACGAACTCCATACATAATGATGAACATAAAAGTTACGTACATCAAAATCATACTCAAACCAGATTTTACGCCAAAAGCAAGGTCAGAATCGTCTTTTGTATCTTCAGAAATATTAATGGTTTTTAAATTGAAATTCTTATCCAGATTATTAAGTTGCTTCTGAGTAATTCCTAATTGTTTAATTTTTTCTTTCTTTATAATCTCAGAAACATCAGAAATAATATGTTGCTTATTTTCAAATCCAATTTTATTATTGACGATTAATCTTGAATTTTTTTCAAGTTCATCAAAATTCTGTTGAACAAGCTCAGGAATAATTAAAATTCCATCAATGGACTCATTATTTTTAAGTTCAGCAGTTTTTTTCTTTTCCTCGGATGTTGGTACAAAAGTATAAGTAACATTATCACTAGATTTTAAATGACCATTAAAAAGATTACTTCTGTCCACAACTTCTACACGGTAATGACTTTTATTCGCCTTAAACATAAAGCTAATAAGCGCCCCAAAAGCAATAAGTAGGACAGGAGCTAATAAAGTGAGCACAATAAAAGATTTCTTTTTTACTTGTGTTAAAAACTCACGCTTGGTAATTAATATAATATTCTTCATCTTATTTTTTACTTACAGCATTTATAAAAACTTCATTCATACTCGGAATTTTCTCATCAAAAGATCTTACTTTACCTATTTTAACGAGATTATAAAGAAGTTCATTTTGATCATTTTCATTTTTCAAATCAAAAGAAACTAAGTTATTGGATTCAGAAATATTAAAAATTTCAAACTGATTTTTAAAAATTTCAAAGGTGTCCTGATTGAGTTCTGAAAGCGTTACGCTAAAAATATTTTTTTTGTGCTGCTCTCGAACATCAAAAACTTTCCCATCAATAATTTTTTTAGAATTATTGATTAATGCTACATAATCGCACATTTCCTCTACACTTTCCATTCTGTGGGTAGAAAGAATAATGGTGGTTCCTTTATCTTTTAAATCTAGAATTTGATCTTTAATTAAATTGGCGTTCATGGGATCAAAACCCGAAAAAGGTTCATCAAGAATTAATAATTTCGGACGATGCAGAACTGTAACTACAAATTGTATTTTTTGAGCCATACCTTTGGAGAGTTCTGTCAATTTCTTCTTCCACCATTGATCAATCTCCAGTTTATCAAACCATTTTTTAGCTTCACTCAAAGCATCATTTTTGGACATTCCCTTTAGTTCACCAAAGTATAATAATTGATCTCCAATGGTCATATTTTTATACAAACCTCTTTCTTCAGGCATATAACCAATTTGTTTAATATGCTCAGGATTCAGTTTTTCACCATTAATGGTGATATTCCCTGAGTCTGCTTGCGTAATTTGATTGATAATTCTAATAAAAGAAGTTTTTCCTGCTCCATTTGGTCCTAAAAGCCCGTAAATACTTGCTTTTGGAACAGTAATACTGAAATCATCTAGTGCAATTTTTTTTCCTGCATTGTACGTTTTGCTAACGTGTTCCGCTTTTAACATGTATAGTAGATATTAATCTTAGATAAGTCGTAAATAATTTAGAAAGTTACATAAATATCAAATAAGTTGGTGTGTAAAAACAAAAAATCCTAATGATTATTGTCATTAGGATTGCTTTATTATTGTCTAAAAACTTATTGCTTAACAATCTGTGTTACTTTTTGAGTGTTGTCACTTAAAATATAACGAACTAAATACTTTCCAGGTTTTAATTTTTCAATATTAATTTCACCTGCATTAGCATTAACAACAAAATAACCTACTTGAGTTCCTAAAATAGAATAAAAAGTTACCGTTTTTACTTTTAAAGATGAATCTTTAGCTTTCACTATTAAAAAATCTTTAGCTGGATTAGGGTAAGCCACTAAAACACCATCATCAGACTTACGAGTGAGAGATGTAGGCTCTTTTATTTGAGCTTTCAGACCTGCTGAAACTCCCATAAATAAACCTAAAAATATAAATAAATGTAAAAATTTCTTCATCGACAATTCGTTTTTATTAAAAAACTACATACAAATATAAAAAATTCTATTAGTAATTACAATAGTAAAATCAATAGATTTTTACTTTCTAATACTTAAATTTGCATCATCAAAAAACAAATACTGTTCCAAAATGATTTATTCAAGAAATAGACGACTTAGAGTTAATGAGTCTATCAGGAGTTTAGTAAGAGAAACCACACTTTCCACCAACGATTTTGTAATGCCAATTTTTGTAATGGAAGGTGTAAACAAAGAAGAGCCAATTGCTTCTATGCCAGGTATTTTTAGAAGAAGTATTGATCTTACCGTGAAGGAATGTAAAGAACTGTTTAGTCTTGGTGTGAAAGCCGTAAATCTTTACATGAAAGTATCAGAAAATTTAAAGGACAACACCGGAAAGGAAGCTTGGAATCCTAATGGATTAATGCAAAATACCATTAAGGCTATTAAAGATGCTGTTCCAGAGATGATTGTAATGCCAGATGTAGCTTTAGATCCGTATTCCATTTATGGGCATGATGGTATTATTGAAAATGGTAAAGTTGCGAATGACGAAACTGTTGACGCACTTGCCAAAATGTCAGTTTCTTTGGCAGAAGCAGGAGCTGATGTTTTAGCGCCAAGTGATATGATGGACGGAAGGGTACAAGCAATGCGAGAAGCTTTGGAGATGAATGGTTTTACAGAGGTAGGAATTTTGTCTTACGCTGCTAAATATGCAAGTTCGTTTTATGGTCCTTTTAGAAGTGCTTTAGATAGTGCGCCTAAAGAAGATATGGAAATTCCTAAAGATAAAAAAACATATCAGATGGATTTTCATAATTCCAGAGAAGCTTTGAATGAAACCTTTAAAGATATCGAAGAAGGGGCTGATATTATTATGATAAAACCAGGTCTGCCTTATTTGGATATCGTAGCCAAAATAAGGGAAGCTATTGATTTGCCTATTGCGGTTTACAACGTAAGCGGAGAATACGCAATGTTAAAGGCAGCTGCACAAAATGGTTGGTTGGATAATGATAAAGCGATTATTGAAAGTTTAACTTGTATTAAAAGAGCAGGTGCAGACATGATCTTCACATACGCTGCAAAAGAAGCAGCACAATTACTTAGAAATTATTAGAACAATTTTATAAAAAATGGAAAATATTTTTGATTCCGAAGTAGCACAAAAGTATATTAACAGAATAAATACATTGTCTAAGGAATCACAGCCTAAATGGGGCACAATGTCTGTGGATCAAATGTTGGCACATTGCAACGTAACTTACGAACTTGTTTATGAACCCGAAAAACATAAAAAAGTTGGGGGACTTGCAAAATTTTTTCTTAGCACTTTTGTAAAGTCTAAGGTTGTAAGCGAAACTCCTTACAAACAAAATATTCCTACGGGGCCACAATTTAAAATTGCCGGAAAAAAAGATTTTGATGTGGAGAAAAAAAGATTGATTGGTTTTATTCAGAAAACTCAACAATTAGGAAGAAATGCTTTTTATGGAAAAGAATCGGTTTCGTTTGGAGCTTTGAAATCTGATGAGTGGAACAATATGTTTGTAAAACATTTAGACCATCACTTAAAACAATTTGGAGTTTAAAAAAATAAGTTTTTAATAATGAGCTCACTAATAATTTTAGTGGGCTTTTTTTATATCTAAGTATTTTTCTGAAATAAATTTTATTAATTTTACTTAAGTGAAAAATCAAAACACATGAAAAAAATATTCTATTTATTTATTTTTATTTCATCTTTTAGTTGGGCTCAAATGCCTAATATTTCATCCGTTTGGTTGAATAATAGTAAGGCTTATACGGGAACTATCGGGAAAAATAATCAGGAATTGAAAGTGAAAATTAATATTTCTGAGCAGAATAAGAAAAACGATCAAGAATATTTTGTTTCTGGTTATACCTTAGTGAATCTTACTTATAACAAATTTGAAGGCAAAATCACCATCGAAAAATATAAAAACTCCAAAAAAAAAGGAAAGGTTTTTGGGATTTATGAATTTTCTGAAGAGAATAAAAACTCTCATTCGGGATCTTTAGAAGGGAAATTTGTGTATACTTTTAAATGGAATCCAAAAACAGAAAAAATTGAATCAAGCGATATGCAGTTTACAGGAGATTGGGCAAGTTATGATGGTAAACTTCAATTTCCTACGCAGTGGAAGAATAATTAAAAAAATAGAGTATGAATTTAGGAGCTTTTTCTATAAGTTTAAGTGTAAAAGATTTACAAAAATCTAAAGAATTCTATGAGAAACTAGGATTTTCTATCATGGGTGGAGCAATGGAGCAGAAATACCTTATCATGAAAAACGGGACTACACTTATCGGGCTTTTTCAAGCGATGTTTGAAGGAAATATGCTTACTTTTAATCCTGGTTGGGATCAAGATGCAAAAGAATATAACCCGTTTGATGATGTAAGAAGCATTCAACAAAAATTAAAAATTGGTGGCGTTCAATTGGAAAAAGAAGTCGATGAAACTACACAAGGACCAGCGCACATTTTCCTGAAAGATCCAGACGGAAACATGATATTAATAGATCAACACAGATAGAATGTGTTAATTATAAAATATAAATTATGGCAACAGTAAACGCTTATGTAACATTTAATGGAAATTGTGAGGAAGCTTTCAATTTTTATAAATCAAATTTTGGTGGCGAGTTTCAATATATCGGAAAATTTGGAGATATGCCACCTTCTGAAGATGGAAAACAAGTTCCTGAAGAAGATAAAAATAAAGTAATGCATGTTTCTCTTCCTATTTCTAAGGAAACTATATTAATGGGAAGCGATACGGGGGGAGAATGGGCTTCTCATTTTAATCAGGGTAACAATGTTTCTTTGTCTATAAATGTAGACTCTAAAGAGGAAGCAGATAGATTATACAAAGGATTGTCGGATGGAGGAATGCAGACAATGCCAATGGAAGAAACATTTTGGGGGGCTTACTTCGGGATGTTTACAGATAAATTCGGGATTAATTGGATGATCAATTATGATGATCCTGCAAAAGTTCAACAACAATAATTATAAAGCTGCCTTTTGGCAGTTTTTCTTTTTAATATGGAAAAAGTAATTGTACAGTCGTTTTTAAATGCTTCTCCAGAAAGAATTTGGAGGGCTTTAACCAATAAAGATGAAATGAAAAATTGGTATTTTGATATTCCAGATTTTAAACTGGAGTTGCATCATCAATTTAATTTCTACGAACCTGGTAATGAAAAAAAATACCATCATCTATGTGAAATTACAGAAATTATCTCCGAAAGGAAACTCCAACATACATGGGCTTATCCAGATTTTTCACCTAACAAAACTCTTGTTACTTGGGAAATAATTGCCTTTGAAAATGGATGTAATCTACAGCTCTCTCATTCTGGATTAGAAAAATTCGCACATTTAGGTGAAGAATTTTCATTGAAAAACTTTGAAGAAGGTTGGGAAATTAATATCAATCAAAGTTTAAAAGATTTCGTTGAAAAATAATTGAATTAATGACAAAATTTCAATCCTTACAACCTATTCTTTGGACAGATTCATTAGATGAAAGTATTCAGTTTTATACAGAAATTTTAGAATTTTCCGTTGGGGAATTGAATGAAGATTGGCAATGGGCTTCATTATATAAAGACGAAGTTGAACTCATGCTGTCGGCTCCTAATACCCATTTTGCGCATCAAAAAATAGGTTTTACAGGTTCTTTTTATTTTAAGGTAAATAATGTTGATGAACTTTGGAGTTTTTTAAAATTTAAAACTGAAATTTGCTACAAAATAGAAAATTTTGAATGGGGAATGAGGGAGTTTGCCATTTATGATAACAACAAGTATATCTTACAATTCGGGCAAGAAATTTTAAACTCTTTGAAAGAGGAATAATAATTGCTACTTTTGAAAAATATTTTTAAGAAAAAATGAGAAAAACTTTTATACTAGGGATTGCAGCGTTCATGCTTCTTGTTTCTTGTAATAAAGACAAAGCTATTTTAGATAATTTAAGCAACTACAATTCTTCAATGGAGACTTCTGGCTACCATTTTGGTGATCAATTAGATCTTCCTAAAGAAGTTACAGATAATGCAGAAAGTATTGTGATTAGCTTTGGAGAAAAAGAAACTAAAAATTTAACCATTGATCCTCAGTTTTTTACATTGGGAGATAATCCGGTTACGTTTATTATTAAAACAAAAGGTGGAGAAACCCTTAACCAAGATGCCACTATAAATGTTTTTGCAAAAACGCCTGAGAAAAATATCAACTACGAAATTGTAAAAGAATATCCTCATAATCCTGCGAATTTTGTTCAAGGTTTCCAGTTGGAAGGCAACATAATTTATGAAAGTGACGGGCAACATGGTTCTTCTCAAATCTTAAAATACAATCTTGGAGATACAACTCCAATTGCATCAACCAAACAAGCAGATACTGTTTTTTCTGAAGGAGCAACTATTATTGGTGACAAAGTTTATCAGTTAACTTGGCAGAATAAGGTGGGATATATTTACGATAAAGCTTCTTTAAAACTTTTATCGGAATTTCCTTATCCAAATGCTATTGGTGAAGGTTGGGGTTTAACGTATGATGGTGAAAATTTAATCTTATCAGACGGTACAAAAACTTTATATTTCTTAAATCCAGCTGATCCTTCCAAAATTGTGAAACAAGTTTCTGTTGCAGGAAATGCACAAGTCTACGATCAACTCAACGAGCTTGAATACCACAATGGTTTTGTATATGCAAACGTTTGGCAAAAACCAATTATTCTCAAAATAAATCCTAAAAATGGTGAAGTTGTTGGGAAATTTGATTTTACAGCTATTGCTAAAAATCACACCAAAGGAGCAGATGATGTTTTAAACGGAATTGCTTTTAAAGGTGATAATATGATTATTACTGGTAAAAATTGGGATAAAATGTATGAAGTGGCAATTAAATAATTGCTATCTTTAAAAAATATTAAGTTAGCGTTCTTATTTTAGGACGCTTTCTTTTTTAATGAATGAAAAAGCTATTTGTTTTTTTTATCTGTTTGCTAGGTTTTTGGGCATCTGCTCAAAAGGAAATTCCTTTGGATTCTTTGAAGCTGAATAATGCAAAAGATCTTCTTGTGGATGACTACGGAAATCTTTATTTATACAGCAAAGATTTTAGCTTCACCAAGTACGATTCTTTGGGAAGTCAGAAGGGGAGAATGATGTTTACGCTTCCTTACAAAATTCAATCTGTGCAAAACCCCTTGTGGTTACCCATGTTTTCAGAAAATGAACAAGAATTAAAGTTTGTGGACATTAACCTAAATGAAATTCAAAAACTTGATTTTAGACAGAAATTTGGCTTTATAAAACTGGCTTTCGCCGAAGATTTACAACAAATTTGGCTTTTAGATGAAAGCACAAAAAGACTTCTTCAATACAACTTTAGAACCGAAACTACTATTAATTCTTATCCTTTCGATTTAAAATATGAAGAACTAATAGACATGCTGATTTTTGAATCTAAAGTCTATATTATTAGTAAAAATAAATTTCAGGTTTTTAATTTTAAATTTGAGAAACTGTTTGAAATTGAACTTTTAGAAGGTAAAAGATTGAGAAGAGAAAATGATAATATTCTAATCATTACTAATAAAACAATTTATCAATACATTTCGAATTCTGGACTGAAAATTATTTTTAATGATCCTGATGCTAAAATTGTGGATAAAAATATGCAAGCTTATTTTGAAATCAAACAAGACAAGCTTTATCTTTACAAAATCAAAGAAAACAAAGAGGAATAAACGCAATAGTCTTATTGTGAGTGTTTTATCTCTTAATTCTAATTTGTTACATCATTAATTCTTTTAAATCAAACAATAATGCACATTGCTGTAACTGGAAATATTGGCGCTGGAAAAACCACTTTAACAAGAATGCTTTCCAAACATTATAATTGGGACGCTCAATATGAAGACGTAGATCATAATCCTTATTTGGAGGACTTTTATGCAGACATGAGCAAGTGGAGTTTTGCACTGCAAATTTATTTCTTGGGAAGCCGTTTCAGACAGGTAAAAGAAATTCGTGAATCTGGAAAAAATATTATTCAAGACCGTACAATTTATGAAGATGCTCATATTTTTGCGGAAAACCTTAATGATATGAACCTGCTTTCAGAAAGAGATTTTCAGAATTATTCTTCTTTATTCGAATTAATGAAAGGCTTTGTATCAGCTCCAGATTTATTGGTTTATTTAAAATCTGATGTTCCTAACTTGGTGAAAAAAATTTACAAAAGAGGAAGAGATTATGAGGCTTCTATTAGTATTGATTACCTTTCTAAACTCAACCAAAAATATGAAAATTGGATTTCCAATTATAAAGACGGAAAACTGCTTATTATTGAAGTAGACGAGTTGGATTTTGTGGAAAGACCAGAAGACTTTGGCTTAATTCTAGAAAAGATAGAAACGGAACTTCACGGTTTGTTTTAATTAATTTTCATTGAATTTATCTGATTTTTTAAGGGGTATTAGTTAATATTAAGTTAAAAAACAGAACATTTGCTGTTATTTTAGTATATTTGACAATAAGTTTACAAAAATGGTACTAAAAGTTTTGCATAACGGCGACTGCTCAAAATCTAGGGCAATTTTAGAATACCTTGATGAAAATGAGGTGCAGTTTGAAGTTATTGATATCATAAATGATCCATTAACGGTTCAGGAATTAGAAGCATTGCTTAAAAAATTGAACCTTACGGTAAACGATATTATTAGAAAAAACGATAAATTTTTTAAAGAAAATTTTGCAAATAAAAATCTTACTGATGAGGATTTATTAAAGGTTTTATCTGAAAATCCATCATTGTTACAAAGACCTATTCTTATAAAAGGAAGTGTTGCAATGATAGGAAGACCTTTAGAAAATGTGAAATTTTTTATTGATAAGTAGTGTAATATTACTTTCAAAAACACAAATGATTAATATAGAATTTGTTTAATCATTGAATGAAATAATGCTATGAGTCAGTTTAGAGGAAATTCCAAAGAAATTTGGAAGGAATACATCTTTGATGAAAAAATAGAAAATAACTCAAATTACAAACTAGAAGTTTCTAATCTTGGTAAAATAAGAACTTACACTAAATTTCATCCAGAAGGTAAAGAGATAAAAGGTTCAACGGTTGGTGGTTATCCTTGTGTACGTGTAACTTTCTACAGAAGTATGTTGCCTAAGTATAAGGAAATGATGCAACCTCTTTATGATGAAATTGAAAAACTTAATTCTGAAATTAAAGAACTGCGAAATGCTGACACCCAAACTAAACAAAAAAGAGATTATCTTACAAGACTTAATACGTTAGTTGAAAAAAGAACCAAGTTAATAGCTAAAAGGAAAAAAAATACGGCTAAATATACACGTAAATCTTATCAACAAGTAGTTGTTTTAATTCATAAAGCAGTTGCTATACTCTTCTTACCAAAGCCTGAAAGCAATCAAAAATTTGTTATCCATAAAGATTGGAGTAAAACAAATAATTCTGCAGATAATTTGCAATGGGCATCTCAAGAAGAAGTTACTAAACATCAATTTTCAAATCCAAAAATTGAACTAGAAAAATTTAAAGATCAATTGGCGGGTATTAAAAGAAAACCTAATACTAAAATGGGTAAACTTAAAGAGAGTGATGTCTTATTTATTAAAAGGAAACTCAGTAAGGGGAATACTACTTTGAGAACTTTGGCTAAAAGGTTTGGGGTTTCAGATATGCAAATCCATAGAATAAAAACTGGTGAAAATTGGGGGCATGTAAAAGAAATATCTCAGCTAGTCCAAGAACAAAATGCAAATCAGCATTATGATAAATAAAAAGTTTGGCGGGCTCTACGAGCCCGCAAAACTTTTTTAAATTTATAAAGAAATAGCCCCTTCAATATTGCCTACTTCTTGGTAAATCTTAATCACGTGATCAGCATCCAAAACAAAAGCATTAAAAGTTAATGATGTATATTTACCATTCTTACTGTCTTTATTGGTAAGAGTATGTTTTATACCATCAAAAATTCTATAAATTTCTATTAATTTTACCTGATCGTTAGGAATAATAAATTTGAAAAGATAATCTTCGGGAAAATCATGTGTTGCTTCCAGTTTTTCTTTCAAAGACGTATAAAATTCCTCAGAATTTCTGTTGTTATTGTTTTCTAATATATTCAATGTCTTAATTTTTTAATTTTTACTTTACAAGTCCACCTAAAATGTTGGCAGTATTTTGTTTTTCATAATCTTCAACAATGTTAAACAATCCATTTACAATTTGTTGAGAAGCCAAAGTGCTTATCGTTCCACCTGTAACCGAATTATTTTTTCCACTTCCTAGCAAACTTCCTAATAAATTACTCCCTGAAAGTGCAGTGTTAATTGTTTTTACAATCCCAAACTGATTCAGTTTTTCATCAACTTTAGGAGCGATAGCCGCTACCAATTGTTGAGAAGTTTTTTCCTTTAAAATTAGCGTTGCCGTTCCTTTTTCACCAGCAATAATTCTGCTTACATCTTGTGCGTTTAAGCTATTAACGGCATTTTCCAAAATAGGTCTAGAAATATTCACTGTATAAGCAGCAGCTTGAGCAATATAATCTTTTTCTTTCGCTACCAAAGATGGAGCAACTTTTTCAATAACTGAATTTATTTCTCTTAATTGAGAAGGAAGCGCTTTATCAATTAAATTACTTTGTAAAAAAGCCTCCTTATTATTTAAAGTTCCCAAGCCTTTGTCAATTCCTCCAAGAAGAAGTCTTTTTATGACAGAAAGTCCTAAATCTGATGTAGCCATTGTTGTACAAGACTGTATACTAGTGGTTATAATGCCTATTGTGCCTATACAGAATGCAGCAGCTAATATATATTTCTTCATTTTTATAATTTATACTTAATATTTCGTTGTTGTCAAAATTTAAGCCAAAGTATGGATTATTTTTGAAGTTTGATGAATTCGAAGTCAGTTGTTTTTTTGGAATTTAACATATATTTTTTAATAATGTATTGGTTAAAAGTGTTAAACATCATCTTGAAAACACTTTTATCTCTCACAGAAAAAAACTATTTTTGTACATCTAAAAAAAGTAAAAAGAAAGAATGAATTCCTACAAAAATCCTCTTGAAGAACGCTATTCAAGTGAAGAAATGCTCTATAATTTCTCTCCTAATAATAAATTCAGAACGTGGAGACAGCTTTGGATTGCTCTAGCGGAGATTGAAAAAGATTTAGGTCTTGAAATTACCGATGAGCAAATCAACCAACTAAAAGAGCACGCAGAAAACATCGATTTTGATGTGGCTGCAACTTACGAGAAAAAATTCCGTCATGATGTGATGGCGCACGTTCATACTTACGGTGATGTGGCTCCGCTTGCAAAAGGAATTATCCATTTGGGCGCAACTTCTGCGTTTGTGGGCGATAATACAGATCTTATTCAGATTCGTGATGGTTTGTTGATTATCAGAAAACAATTGGTGAATGTCATCAAAAAATTATCGGATTTTGCCATCAAATACAAAGATATGCCAACACTTAGTTTCACGCATTTTCAGCCAGCTCAGTTAACAACAGTTGGGAAAAGAGCAACTTTGTGGCTTCAATCTTTAATTTTGGATTTTGAAGAATTAGAATTTTTCTTAGAAACCTTGAGATTCCGTGGTGTGAAAGGAACTACAGGAACAGCAGCGAGTTTCTTGGAGCTTTTCAATGGCGATTATTCCAAAGTAAAACATTTAGATAAAGAATTGTCGAGAAGATTTGGTTTCGAAAAAGTTTTCGGCGTTTCTGGACAAACTTATGATAGAAAAATTGATGCAAAAGTAACGGCTTTATTGTCGAATATCGCTCAGTCTGCACATAAATTTACCAATGATTTGCGTTTGCTTCAAAACTTAAAAGAAATTGAAGAACCATTCGAGAAAAATCAAATCGGTTCATCAGCAATGGCGTACAAAAGAAATCCGATGCGTTCTGAAAGAATCGGAGCTTTGGCAAAATACGTAATGTCGCTTTCTTCAAGTTCTGCAATGGTGGCTTCAACACAATGGTTTGAAAGAACTTTGGACGATTCTGCCAACAAACGTTTAACAATTCCTCAATCTTTCCTAGCGATTGACGCTATTTTATTGATTTGGAATAACATTATGGATGGTTTAGTGGTGTACGAAAACCGCATCCACAAGCATATTATGGAGGAACTTCCTTTCATGGCGACAGAATATATCATCATGGAAGAAGTAAAAGCTGGTGGCGACCGTCAGGAAATTCACGAAATTATCCGCGTTCACTCTATGGAAGCTTCCAAAAAAGTAAAAATGGAAGGTAAAGAAAATGATTTGATCGAAAGATTAATGAACGACACTTCCCTGAAAATGGACAAATCCAAGATTGCTGAAGTTATGGATCCGAAAAACTTTATTGGTTTTGCACCGATACAAACCGAGGAATTCATCCAAAACGAAGCGAAACCGATTACCGATAAGTATTCGCAGCTAATTGGACTAGAAGCAGATTTAAAAGTATAAATGTGATGCAGTCTTGTCGGCTGCATTTTTATTTTAATAAAAGAAGTTAGAAGAGAGAAGTTAGAAATTAGATTCATAATCTATTGTCTAACATCTGATATCTAACATCTAACATCTAAGTAAAAAATGAATAAAAGAATTTTTGTAGAAAAGAAAGGCTTGTTTGATGTGGAAAGTCCCAAGATTTTTTCGGAAATCCTGAATGTAACTTCCCAAGTTGAAGAAGTAAAAGTGTATAATATTTACGATATCTTCGGATTGGAAGATGCCGATTTTCAAAAGGTGGCCAATTCTACTTTTGTGGATCCAGTAACCGATATTTTGCATGAGGAAAATCCCGCGAAAAATACTTTTTTTGCCACTGAATTTCTTCCTGGTCAGTACGATCAAAGAGCAGATTCTGCGGAGCAATGTATCGCACTTTTAACGCAAAACGGAAACGCAACCGTTAGAAGTGGAAAACTTATTGAAATTACAGGAGTTTCAGATGCCGATTTGGTGAAAATCAAGGATTTATTGATTAATAAAGTAGAATCTAAAGAAAAAGATTTATCCAAATTGGAAATTCCAACCGAGAATAATCCTCAACCAGTAGTAGTTTACGATGGTTTTAAAGATTTTTCAAAAGACGAACTGAGAACTTTCTACCAAAATCATGGTTTTGCCTTTGGTTTAGACGATTTGGAGTTTATTCAATCTCATTTTAAATCTGAAAACAGAAATCCAACCGAAACGGAACTGAAAGTTTTAGATACGTATTGGAGCGACCATTGCCGTCACACCACTTTTGAAACAGAATTGACGGAAATTGAATTCAAAGGTCAGTTCAAGCAAACTTTGGAAACGATTTTCAATGATTATTTGGAAAAAAGAAAATTCTTAGGTCGCGAAGCAAAACCAATTTCCATGATGGATTTGGGAACTATTGCGGCGAAATATTTCAGAAAAACAGGAAACCTAGAAAACCTTGTAGTTTCTGATGAAATCAACGCTTGTACGATAGAAATCGAAGCGGAATACGATGGTAAAAAAGAACCTTGGTATTTGCTTTTCAAGAATGAAACTCACAATCACCCAACAGAAATTGAGCCTTTTGGTGGTGCTTCAACGTGTCTTGGTGGTGCTATTCGTGATCCTTTGTCGGGAAGGGCGTTTGTGTATCAAGCGATGCGTTTAACGGGTGCGGGAAATGTTTTAGAGCCTATTTCTGATACTATTTCTGGGAAACTTCCTCAAAGAACCATTACGAAACAAGCGGCAAATGGATATTCGTCTTACGGAAATCAAATCGGTTTGGCAACCACTTTGGTGAACGAAATTTACCATGAAGGCTACAAAGCAAAACGCATGGAAGTTGGTTTTGTGGTGGGTGCTGTTCCAAAAACTTGGGTTAGACGTGAAAAACCTGAAAATGGAGACATCGTGGTGCTTTTAGGTGGAGCAACGGGTCGTGATGGTGTTGGTGGGGCAACGGGAAGTTCGAAAGAGCAAGACGAAACCTCTATTCATACACTTTCTACGGAAGTTCAGAAAGGAAATGCGGTTGAAGAAAGAAAAATTCAGCGTTTGTTCAGAAATCCTGAAGTAACAACTTTAATTAAAAAATCCAACGATTTTGGTGCGGGTGGCGTTTCTGTTGCGATTGGTGAAATTGCCGATTCTTTGGAAATAAATCTCGATGTTTTGCCTTTGAAATATGAAGGTTTGAACGGAACTGAACTTGCTATTTCTGAATCTCAGGAAAGAATGGCAGTGGTTATTGAAGCTAAAGATGAAGCGAAATTCATTGAGTTCTGCGAGAAAGAAAACATCAAAGCCGTTGTGGTTGCAAAAGTGACTGATTCTGGGAGAATGCAAATGTTCTGGAAAGGTGACAAAATTGTGGATTTAAGCCGTGATTTCTTGGACACCAATGGTTGTGCGAAAACCCAAACGGTAGAAATTTCTCATTTAGAAGAAGTTAGAAACGAAAAAATAGATTTTACAGAAGAAAATTTTGTAAAAATCTTAACAGATAAAAATAACGCTTCCCAAAAAGGTTTGCTGGAAATGTTCGATGCTTCAGTGGGTGGAACAACCGTTGCAATGCCTCTTGGCGGGAAATATCAATTGACAGAAATGGAAGGAAGTGTACAAACGCTTCCAATTCTTCACGCCGAAAATATCGAAACGGTTTCTTTGGCGAGTTGGGGATTCGATGCGGATATATCTTCTCAAAATTCCATGATTGGCGCTGCAAATGCCGTGGTGGAAAGTGTTTCCAAAATTGTGGCGATGGGTGGAGATTACAAGAAAATCCGTTTGAGCTTCCAAGAATATTTCGAAAAACTGGGAAATCAGCCTGAAAAATGGGGTAAACCAATGGCTTCGTTGTTGGGAGCTTATAATGCTCAAATGAATCTTGGTTTGGCAGCAATTGGTGGAAAAGACTCTATGAGTGGGACTTTCCAAAATATTAATGTCCCTCCAACCTTAATTTCTTTTGCTTGTGCAAATGGGGTGAAACGTCACATTATTTCTCCAGAATTCAAACTTTCGGGAAATCATTTGTATCATTTCTACAATCAAGCTAACGAAGATGGACTTCCGAATTATGATGTATTGAAAGACGTTTACGAATTTATTCATGATGGAATTGTAAAAGGAAACATCATTTCTGCAAAAACCATCAAAGAAGGTGGAGTAGCGGTTGCTTTGGCAAAAATGTCTTTTGGAAACGGTCTTGGTGCGAATGTAAATCTTGACGAAATTCAAATTTTAGAGAAAAATATCGGAGGATTAATCATTGAATCGGTTAACGAATTATCTCATCCATCACTTACAAAAATCGGAAATGTAACTGATAACGGAAATTTAACCATCAACAATCTCGAATATCGAATCTCGAATCTCGAATCTGTATTTACCGGAACTTTTGAAGGACTTTTTCCAACTTCAGAAAAGGAAAAAATTGTAGTGAATATTGATGAAAACTTGAATTCAATACATCCAAGAAATATCATCATCAAAAAACATGGCATTGCAAAACCGAAAGTTTTTGCTCCCGTTTTCCCAGGAACGAACTGCGAATACGAAACGCAAAATGCTTTCAGAAAAGAAGGTGCAGAAGTTTCAAGTTTGCCATTAATCAATCTTGATTTCAATAAACTGAATGAAAGTATTGATGCTTGGGTGAAAGAAATTGAGCGATCTCAAATTTTAGTTTTCTCAGGAGGCTTCTCAGCAGGTGACGAGCCGGATGGTTCCGCAAAATTCATCGTCAACGTTCTTAAAAACGAAAAAATGAAAGACGCTGTTCATGCTTTGTTGCAACGTGACGGAATGATTCTCGGAATTTGTAACGGTTTCCAAGCTTTGGTAAAATCTGGATTATTGCCTTATGGTGAAATCCGTGATTTGGATGCCAATTCTCCAACATTAGCGCACAACGCTATCGGAAGACATATTTCGCAAATGGTGAATGTGAGAGTAACGAATGAAGATTCGCCTTGGTTAAAAGGAATGAAAGATTTGACCTATACAATTCCAATTTCGCATGGTGAAGGTCGTTTTATGGCTTCGGAAGAGGTGTTGACAGAACTTTATAAAAACGGACAAATCGCAACTCAGTATGTAGATTTCGACGGAAATATCGCGCACGGAATGCCGTTTAATCCTAATAACTCATTATTTGGAATTGAGGGTGTGACGAGTTTAGATGGTAAAATTTTTGGTAGAATGGGACATCCAGAGCGTTTTGCTGAAGGTTTGATGAAAAATATTCCATCTGCGAATTATCACAACATTTTCAAAAATGGTGTGGCGTATTTTAAATAAATTTTAGTTTGTATTATAATAAAATAGTTTCGGGCGCCGCAGGCGCCCGAAACTATTTTATTATATAGTAAATTCTATTTCCAATTATTCAAAAAGCGAATCAGTAAATTTTTACCATTTAAAGAAAGGAATTTTTCAACGCAATTATTCACTTCTTGGGCATCAATAATGTTGTTTTTGGAGGATTTAAAAATTGGAATATTAGCATTTAAATCCATTTTTTTTTCTACAATTGGCAAGTATCTTTTCAAATCTTTGCGAAGATTTCCAATTTTGCTTACATTATCATAACCGTTGATAGGATTAATCAGTCCATCATAATCTGAACCCAAACAAATATGGTCCCAAGGAGATTTTTCGCCTACCCAATTGAGATTTTTATAACCCAGACGAACAGCGTGGATAATATGGCAGCATAACGAATAAATATGCCGTATTTCTCTATCTGTTTTAGTCGTCTCTTCTTCCGCTTTTTCAATTTGTATTTGTCCTTCTTTAAACCATTTTCTCCATTCTAAAAGAGGAATGGCTTCTGCATCTTTAAAATATTTTCCACGAACGCCATCTAAGAAACCTTTTGAGGAGCCAAGAATACGCTGATCCATAGAAATGCCTATCATTCCTCCAGATTCCATAATTTCTACAATTTCTTCATCAAATAAATTAATACTCCAAGGATTTCCGAAAAGTTGATTATTCAAAAGGAAATTCGTTTTTCCGATTTTTACATTTTCCGCTAAAATTTCGGTAACGGTTTGTCCATTTTCGTAGCGAACACTAGGTTTATATTTTTTTTCATTCACAAAAGATTCTACTGATTGAAAAGTAAAACCAGTATGTGAGGAAATCATGGGGAGTTTAGCAACATCAGGAAATTGAGAAATTAGTTCTTCACGATATTGATAATATTGATATCGGGTATAAACACTCATGTGTTTTAGGTCGATGAGGGTAGGAAGTGGGTGGGTAAGAACCGTTTTAATAAAAGATTTTCCTAAGGTGCTAATTCCAAAACCCGATTTAGGAATAAAATCAAAACTTTTAAAAGCAATTTGTGCTGTGGAGTTTAAACCTTGTGCAAAACCTGATAAAATTTGCTCCGGAATTTCGCTAAGGTGAACCAAATTGATACTGAATAAATCTACAGAGTTTTTATCGTTTTGAATTTGAAGATAGTTTTCTGAAGGGTGAGTTGGCTGAGAAGTATCCCGAATTTTTGCTTCGGAAAAATTATGTCCACCTTCAGCGGAAAAAGCTAAAAAGGTAGTTCCTGCTTCTTCAAAATTGTATTCTTTTTTATTTTTTCTGCTTAAAAATTTAATTTTATAAACTTCCGAAAGTTCTTTTTGATGAGTGTAATAATAATTAATTTCCTCTTTGAAAATTTCAAAATAAGAAGTTTTTTTATTTTTCACTCTATCAATTAAAGCCCAGTTAATGGGTAAATTGGAATTGCTAAAAGACCGTAAAAAACCATTAATATTTTCGGCAAAAGCATATTCCATGGCGAGAAGTGCGGTAACTCCATACTTAACATCACTTTTTTGAATTAAAGCCGGTGACGATTGTCCATCGAAAGCATTTCCCATGAACTCGTCAATTAATCCCATAATTCCTTTTGTTTTAAACTCTTTGGAAAATGGAAGTTTTGAGCCATCTTTCTGAGCGCTAATCCAATGTTTAAAAAGGAGATGAAAATGAAAATCGAATATATTTTTCATGATTGTGTTTTTATAAAGTTACTTCGTCTCTCAGTTTATTGAAGATTTCAAACTGCTCTTGAATACTTATTTCTCCGATACTTTCTTCAGCTTTAAAAGGAGTTGAAGTGTGTTTTGCGATAATTTTTTTTGCATGAGCCGACATTTCTACTGATTCCATTAAGCTTTCTTCGTTGGTAAATAATTTTCTACCCGTACGAAGAAGTCCATTCCAAATCATTTTTAAAGATTCTGTAACGGTTTTATATTGAGCAATAATAGCGTTCGGATCTTTCCCTGTGTATTTGTTTTGCAGGGATTTTGCGTCTGGAAGTTTTTGCTTTAAGAGTTGATCAATATTTAAAATTCCTGCTCCAAAACCATTTGGTAAATGATGATTTTTTCTTGCTGAATTTTTTAAAGATTCTCTAAAAGCCTCTACAATTTGAAAACCATAATAATTTTTAAGACTTTCTTTATTTTTATTGAGCCACAAAATTGCTGCTGAAGCCACATGTGGAGTAGCATAGGAAGTTCCATGGCCATAACTCATAGAGAATTTTCCATCTTTTTCAAACCTGGGAACATAAATGTGCATTCCGGGAGCGGTAATATCTACTTCTTTTCCTCTACAAGAGCCTTTCCATTCACTATCTAAAGGATTGGAGGCTGCTACAGCAATTGTGCCTTCATGAACTGCAGGAGCAACAACATTTTTCACTTCATTTCCTGCTGCACAACACCAGATAATACCTTTCTCATAGACTTTTTTTGCAATCTGGTAAGTGGTGAGCGTTGGTGGAAGTCCCAAACTTGTAGTAATAACTTTTGCGCCTGTTGCAATAGCGCTATCAACAGCACTTGCTAATTCTGCTTGTCTTCCGAGAATAATAACATCTCTTGCTACTCTATAAGGTATTATTTTAAGATTATTTTGAAAAAGAAAACCCTCATTTCCGTCGTTATCCAGATGAGCATGAGTAATTCCTCCAATAATACTTCCTGTTCTTCCAGCGTGTCCAAAATCTGCAAGACTTAAATTTTTTCCGCCATCATCATGAGAATTATCGTCATTATAAACAAAATCAAAATCTTCATTCAAATTAAAAGCGCCAATCATTTTGGGGTGAAGTACATAGCCTGTGTCAAACTGAATGAGTTTTAGAGAAGGATCCAATGGATTTTTTTCAAGTCCAGAATAGCCAGAAGCTGCCCAATTCCATTTTCTGTATTCTTCAGGTGTTTTTCCTTTAACATAAGGACTATTTGCTTGGTATAACGATAAAAAATAACTTTCTGTAGAAGTATCCACTTTAGACGAACTTTCTAGCGCTTCTGTAAAAGGGAGTTTCTCTACATCGTTATTAATGGCCAATTCATCATCGTATTCCGCATGTTTTATTCCAGAAATTGAGTAAAGTTTTTGTGCTACTTCATTAGGATTTTCTCCTTTTGTTTTCATTTGTAAAACAAAAATTTCATCTTTTCCTTCTTCTGCGCTAAGTGGCATTGATAGGAATAAATTTAAGTTTTTATCAAATTTTTCCCTAAGTTTTTTCTCTATTTTCTGAATATTTTCAGGCGTGTTTTTGATGATAATTAAAAATGGAGAAATTAATCTTACCGAAGTAGATTTATCAGTTGATGTTTCGGTTTTTAAAGTCTCTTTTTTAATTTCTTTTTTTACTTCCTTTTGATTTTCTTTAATATGAAGTTTATCTACAGTTTCTTTTAAAGCCTTTTTATTTTCCTTGCTTCTTTTTAAAATTTCCTCCTTTTTAGCTTTTTGGTTAGCAGGAACAGTAGTTTTTTGTAATGTATCTAAAATTCTACTCACTTTTATTCCTGCATTTCCCAGCCAATCTACTTCTTCATCGGTAGTTGAACTATTGGCGATAGCTCCTGTTTTTGTTAAAACATTCCCATTGTCATCCATTTTTGGAATTCCTCTTTGGTGAAGTGCAATAACTTCTGCGGTTCCTAAACCTATGACCAAAGATCCGGAAGAACCAGGAAGGGTATCGGTTTCATAAATCAGTAAATTATCGGTTTCCGAGAAAAAAGAATTGTTATTAAGGGTGGTTTTTTTAGGTAAGCCATTAGGGTGCTGAATAAGAATACAGGTTTCTCCTTTAATGATTTTTCCTAGATTTCGGTCCAAATACAAAGATGGAATATCTGTTATTTTTTGGTTTTGGTCGTTTGTATTTTGTATAGCGACTAAAGTAAAATCTAAACCAGAAAGCTCATTATCAGCTTCTTTTTCTAATGAAGAAGTGGTGAAAAAAGCATCTGGATTTAGAAAAAAACTTTGAGTTTCCATTATTTTTCCGTCATTATTAAACTCATAAAAGAATTGAACATGGATGTTTTGACAAGCTTCTACGGAATTTATAACATGATTATTGGTGACTAAAATATTCTCACTTACTAAAAATCCCGTTCCTATAGGTTTCCCATTTCTTAAAACCCTACAAACTGATTTGGAAAGTTCTAAAATTTGTTGGAGTTTTATTATATCTACAAAATCATTAACATCATTAATGCGTTCAAGAGCTTCCTTGAAACTGGTGTTTTCTCTGGCAATACGATTGCTAATTCTTTTGGAATTTTCTTCTAGCTCTAAAGGAGAACTTTTTGCTTCTTTTACTTCTGCAAGTTTATCATGATCAAGAATAATATCTTGATAATTATCTGCCATTTTCTCTAAATAAGAATGAAAATGTGTCTTGTTGAGTTTTAAGTTTTCATTCATGGTTTATTTATTAAAAAGTTATTATTAAGTTTTTGTTTTTTTTTCTTTTTAAATTTATAAATATTTTATGATAAAAATGAATTATAGATAACCTTTTCGTAAAATTACTGTAGCTTGATAATTGAAGTATCGGTAATTTCCCGTATTAGTTGAGAAAATCGATAATATATTTACCGTAAATAAGAACTCCAATGATGATGGAAACAATAGACATTAATAAAACACCGCTTGCTGCAATATCTTTTATAATCCCAATTTTTTGGTGATAATCAGGATGTATAAAGTCGCAAATTTTTTCTACAGCAGTGTTGAAAATTTCGGCGGTGAGCACTCCAAAGCAAATGATGAGAATTATGGAAATTTCAATTCCCGTTAATGGAAAAAGAAAAATAAAAAAAACATTAAGAAGAAAAGCAGCAATTTCTATTTGAAAGTTGCGTTCAGATTTTATCATTATCCAAAGTCCATTAAAAGTATTGCGGAAGCTGCTTATTAATGATGGTTTTCGCATTGTTTTTTTAACAAATATAAGATAAGAATTTTGAGATTGTTTCATGAAACAATTATATATTTGACAAAACTATTATCCATGAATAAAAAATCACCAATTCTGTTTCTTACATTTATTTCAAGCTTTCTTTTTGCTCAAGATTATAAGCAAAAATTTGCTCAGGAAGTTTGTAAGTGTACAGGTGAATTAGATACCAAGAATAAAACAAAAAGTCAAATAACTTCTCAATTTGGATTATGTGCGTTTAAATATGCTACACCTTATAAAAAGGAACTAAAAAGAGATTTTGGAGTTGATATTCTTGAAGACCTTTCCAATCAAAAGAAAATGGAAAGTTTTGGAGTTCAGGTTGGAATGTTGATGATTAATAATTGTCCTGAAGTTTTTGCGAAAATTATGGATAGTGAAAAAACGGAAGCTACCGAAACAGTTGAAGTTGAAGATATTTCTTATCAGTTAGTCAATGGAACGGTTTCGAAAATTGAAAAAGACAATTTTATTGCTTTTCATATTGTAGGAGATAATAAAAATCTCAATAAATTTTATTGGATTTCTTCTATAGAATCTAATTTAGATTTACCCAAAGAGTATACAAGCTTGTTGAATAAAAAAGTAAATGTCAGTTATTACACGGCCGAAATTTTTGATACAAAAATTAACGATTATAGAAATCTGAATATTATTTCAAGTTTAAAAACAGATTAACGATATATGTTAATAACTCTATAGATTATTCTTTTCTATCTGTTATCAATTTATTATATTTGTCCAAATATTTTTATACAATATTATGAAGTTTATTGTTTCAAGTGGTGAATTACAAAAAGCGTTACAAACTGTAAGTGGGGTTATTTCTAGTTCACAATCAAGACCAATTTTAGAAAATTATTTGTTTGAATTAGATGCTAATAGTCTGAAAATCACAGCTTCAGACGGAGAGACTACATTAATTACCTCGGTTGAAGTAAAATCTGATGATAGTGGAAAAATTGCTGTTCCTGCAAAAATTTTCCAAGATTTCATTAAAACTTATGGTGAACAACCTTTAACGCTATCTGTAAAAGATAATGATGAAGGAACGGGGAGCTTACTTGAAATTTTAGACGAGAAAGATAATTTTGCTGTTGCTTTAGACAATGCAGAAGATTATCCTGAAGTTCCGGAATTTGATGCTGCACAAACGGTAACTATTCCTGCAGGAGTTCTTTCAGAAGCTTTAACAAATACACTTTTTGCTACCAGTAACGATTCTCTAAGACCAGTAATGACGGGGGTTCTTTTTCAATTTGGTGAAAATGAAACCAATTTCGTTTCTACAGATTCTCACCGATTAGTGGTGTATAAAAGAACAGATTTAATGAACTCTGAACCAATGGAATTCATTATGCCGAAGAAACCTTTAACTATTTTTAAAAATATTTTAGCAAATTCATCAGATGATATTGTTATCGATTTTAATGAAAATATGGCGAGGTTTACCTTCGGAAACAACATCTGGATTTGTAGATTAATTGATGGTAAATACCCTAATTATACAGCGGTAATTCCTAAGGAAAACCCAAATGTATTAACTATTAACAGAAATTTATTGTTAGGATCTATTAGGAGAGCATCTATCATGTCTAATAAATCTACCAACCAAGTGAGATTTAAGCTTTCAGGAAATATTCTTCACCTTCATGCAGAAGATACAGAATATGCGAACAAAGCAGATATGCAAATTCCTTGCGATTATAATGGAGAAGATATTAATATCGGATTTAGCTCTAAATTTTTAACAGAAATGTTGAATATTTTAGGATCTGATGATATTACTATGAAGATGTCTCAGCCGAACCGTCCAGGAATTGTAGAACCAGTAGATGGGCTTGAAGAAAATGAAAACTTATTAATGCTTTCAATGCCAGTAATTGGATTGTAAAAATTAATTGAAATAAAATTAAAAAGAGGTTTAGAAATAAACCTCTTTTTTCTATTTAAGGCGTGGAATATTTTATTTATTCTCAAAAAAACACGACATTTGTACACACAAAAATTCAAATTATTTTTCAAAATAAAATCAGTAACAAAACATCACTTATTCTGGTTTTTAAATAATAGAAAATTACTCAATGAAAATATCAAATAACTGGTTGAAAGACTACATCAAGACAGATTTAAAAGTTGAAAAAATAGGTGAATATCTTACAGATATTGGTCTTGAAGTGGAAGGAATTGACAAATTTGAAAATATTAAAGGTGGTCTTCAAGGAATTGTTGTGGGCAAGGTTTTAACTTGCGAGAAGCATCCTAATGCAGATAAACTCAAAAAAACAACTGTTGATGTAGGGAATGGTAAAATTCTAGATATTGTTTGTGGAGCTCCTAATGTAGAAGCTGGACAAACGGTTCCTGTTGCAGTTGTAGGTGCTAAAATTTACGATAAAGAAGGTGGTTTCTTTGAAATAAAAGAAGCTAAAATTCGTGGTGAAGTTTCTCAAGGGATGATTTGTGCTGAAGATGAACTAGGTCTTAGCAACGATCACGGAGGAATTATGGTGCTTGATGAAACAAAATATGAAGTAGGAAAGGATTTTGCAGATTATTTCGAAATTGTTGAAGATCATGTTATAGAAATAGGATTAACGCCTAACCGTACAGATGCGATGTCGCATTATGGTGTTGCAAGAGATTTGAACGCTTACCTTATTAACAATCAGATTAAATCAGATTTTGAGAAAGTACAATCTCTTCCAATTAATATTGATGGAGCTAGCGATTTTAAACTTGAGGTGGAAGATGAGGAATTGTGTCCAAGATATATTGGTGCGATTATAGAAAATGTAGAAGTAAAGGAATCTCCAGAATGGTTGAAAAATAAATTGAAAGCTATTGGTTTAGCTCCTATTAACAACATTGTAGATATAACGAATTATATTCTTCATGGTTTAGGACAGCCGTTACACGCTTTTGATGCAGATAAAATTGCCAATAAAACTGTTAGAGTAGGTGTTGTAGAGGCTGGAACTAAAATGACAACTCTAGATGGTGTTGAAAGAACTCTAAATGGTTCAGAAATTCTTATAAAAGACGGAGATAACAATTCTATGTGTATTGCTGGAGTTTTTGGAGGTCAAAATTCTGGAGTTTCAGAAGAAACAAAAACTATTTTCTTAGAAAGTGCTTACTTTAATCCAGTAGCTATTAGAAAAGCAGCTAAAGCACATGGTTTAAATACGGATGCTTCTTTCCGTTTTGAAAGAGGTGTAGATCCCAATAATACGAGAACAAGCATTACTCACGCTATTAAATTAATTGAGGAAATTGCAGGTGGAAAAGTAGCAGGTCAGTTATTAGAGAATTATCCTAAAAAAATTGAAGATTTTTATATCATTCTAAGATTTTCAAAAATTGAACAGATTTTAGGAACTAAAATTCATAGAGAGAAAGTAAAAGAAATTTTAAAAGGTTTAGAAATTAAAGTTCTGAACGAAATTCCCAACGGATTAGAAATTTCTGTTCCTGCTTTTAGAGCGGATGTTACCAGAGAAATAGACGTTATAGAGGAAGTTCTTAGAATTTATGGCTATAATAAAATTGATGCTCCACAAAAAATCTCGTTTACGCCTGTAAGATTTAGTGTTAACGATCAAGATGAACTAGAAAATTCTTGGGCTAGAAGTTTACAAAGCTTAGGTTTTAATGAGGTTATGAACAATTCTCTTACTTCTGTAAAAGATGAAACCAATGCAGTGAAACTTCTTAATCCTTTGAGCAACGATTTAGCTTTTATGAGAAAGTCTTTGTTAGAAGGACTTTTAGAAAATGCTAATTACAATATCAATAGAAAAAGTGCAGATATTAAGTTCTTTGAAATGGGTAAAATTTACCATAAAAAGCAGACTTATGAAGAGAGAAAGCAAGTTGCAATCTTAGTATCTGGAAAAGATATTGCTGAAAACTGGCTAACTCCAAAATCTGCTACTAATTTTTACCATTTGAAAGGTTATGTAAAAGTACTTTTGGAAAGATTGAATCTAGAATTTTCCGAAGATGTTTTGGAAGATGAAAGATTTGAAGAAGGGATTTCAATTCTTGTAAATCAGCAAGTCGTGGCTAGATTAGGTAAAGTTTCTGCTCAGTTTCTTAAAGATTTTGATATTGAACAAGATTGTTATTACGCCGAAATTGAACTTGAATTAGCTCAAAAATTAAGAAGTGAAAAACAAAGTCTGAAATATATGGAAATTCCTAAATTTAATAAAATTAGAAGGGATTTAGCTTTGTTGGTGGATAAAAACGTTCTTTATAAAGATTTATTACAAGTTGCAAAAAATAACAAATCTCAGTTGATAAAAGGAATTAATCTTTTTGATGTGTATGAAGGTAAAAACCTTCCAGAAGGTAAAAAATCTTATGCTTTGAGTTTTGATTTGCTGAATGAAGAAAAAACGCTTGAAGAAAAAGAAATTTCTGAAGTAATGAATTCACTTATTAAAACTTTTGAGAAAGATTTTAACGCTGAATTAAGATCTTAGTTTTTCGGAAAATATATAAGAAACGGGCGCACCGAAGGTGCGCCCGTTTTCCATTTTTAATAAGCTTTTAGGATTTATTCTTTATAAAAATCCTTATCTTTGGTTAAATTAAAAGTCAAAAAAAATGAAAAATTTAATTTTAGGAATTTTTGCAACAATAACTTTAGCTTCTTGTACAACAACTACAACAGCAGGTTCATCTAAAGTAGGGAAGGCTCAACCAGCTTTAAGCAATACTAAATGGGTTTTATCTGAAAACGTGAAAGGAGAAACGCCTACTTTACAAATAGAAGGTGATAAAATTACAGGAAATGGTGGCTGCAATAATTATTTTGGAACTCTTACTACTGATATTTCTTCAGGAGGTTTTAATGCTGGAAAATTAGGATCTACAAGAAAATATTGTCCTAATATGAGCGTAGAAACCAATTTTATGGAGATGCTACAAAAAGCCAATAAATACGTTATTAATGGCGACAATTTAGAATTGTATAAAGACGGATTATTACTATTGAAATTCAATAAACAATAAAAAAATAAAAAGGTTTCCAAAACTGGAAACCTTTTTTAATTAGTAGTTATATATAATAGTTTGAGAATTATTTTCGAGTTTTATTTGTACAGAATTTGCTCCTGGAGCTCTCAGGCTTTCAATATCAAAACTGGTTTCTTTCCAGAATTGAGCTAAGCACACTTCCTGGTTTGAAAAATTGAACTTCACCTTTCTTGTTGCAGGTGTTGTGGATGTGTCTAGTGCACCATCTGAATATAGTTTCACCACCCATGTATTTCCATTACAACCACTGCTATTGTATTTTATTTTCAGACAATCACCTACAATTGAAAGTTGGTCAATTGTAACTCCTTGAAGAGGTGGATTGTTATTAATAGAACCATAATTAACGGGATCTATAATTGTAAACTGGTCGCAATTTGATGTCTTTACTTCTTCATGTGGATCAGTAGTTGAGCTACTACAAGCCGAGAAACTAAGGACAAAAAAAAGCGACAAAAAAATATTTTTCATCGCTATTGTTTTTTTAGTTATGCTTCCTCTTCTTCGTCGTATTTAGCAAGCTCTTCGTCACACCATTTAAATGCTGCTTCTACTACTTTAGTAGCTTCGTCAGCAACGGTTTCTTCGTCGTCTCCTTCAAGATCATCTAACCATTCAACCTCTTCTTCTTCAACATTAAGGATGAATCTTGGATATTCAGTATGCACTACGAATAAATCTTCTGGCATTTCAGAATTGTCTGCTAATAAAAACTTAGGTAATTTCATTTTAATCGGTTTTAGTAAACTGTGTCAAAGATAATAAAATTATTGATTGATAGCTTTATCCTTCAAAAAAACTTTGTCAAGGTTCTAAACCTTGACAAAGTTGTTATTTTATTAGTATTGAAAATTATTTAATGAACATCTTCGCTACTTTCTCAGCTTTTTTGCTTTCAGAATAGTCATAGAAACCTTCTCCAGATTTCACGCCTAGTTTTCCTGCCATTACCATATTTACTAATAGTGGATTTGGTGCATATTTAGGATTTTTGAAACCATCATACATTACATTTAAAATGGCTAAACAGACATCTAAACCAATAAAATCTGCCAATTGAAGTGGTCCCATTGGATGTGCCATTCCTAATTTCATTACCGTATCAATTTCTTCTACTCCTGCTACACCATTGTAAAGTGTTTCAATAGATTCGTTAATCATCGGCATTAAAATTCTGTTGGCAACAAATCCTGGATAATCATTCACTTCAACAGGAACTTTACCAAGAGTTTTACTCATTTCATAAGTGGCATCAAAAGTTTCTTTAGAAGTAGAATACCCTTTAATAATTTCAACCAATTTCATAATGGGAACGGGGTTCATAAAGTGCATTCCGATTACTTTTTCTGGTCTTGAAGTAACAGAAGCAATTTTAGTAATAGAAATAGAAGAAGTATTGGTGGCTAAAATACAGTTTGCTGGAGCCAATTCGTCCATGTTTTTGAAGATTTTAAGCTTCAAATCTAAATTTTCTGTAGCAGCTTCCACAATAAGATCGGCATTTCCTGCAGCATCTTTAAGGTCTGTAAAAGTGGTAATATTTCCTAATGTTTCAGTTTTTTGCTCTTCTGTAAGATTTCCTTTCGCAACAATTCTGTCAAGATTGGTTGTAATGTTTTTTAAACCTCTGTCTAATGCTTCCTGAGAAACATCAACCAAATTTACTTTAAATCCTGTTTGTGCAAAAGTGTGCGCAATACCATTCCCCATTGTTCCGGCACCGATAACTACAATGTTTTTCATTTTTTTATAATAATTATTTTGATTTTATATATTGGGTTAAAAATACGGATTTTTAAATTATTCTATTTGTGCAATTTCGTTTCATTAAGAAAATCCCAAACTGTTTTTGAAATATCCGAAATCATTTTGCAATTGGTTTCATCAGATTCTTGAGAGTCTTTTACAAAAACGCTTATTGCATATTTTTTTTCATTGGATAAAGTAATAATTCCTGCGTCATTTTCTGCAACGGTAAGTTTTCCATTTTTTCCAGAAGCTCCTGTTTTATGGGCAATTGGAGTTCCTTTCGGCAATTGCTCTTTTAATTTATTGGTTCCAGTAGAAGTTTCCAACATTACTTTCATTAAAAAGTTTGTAGACTCCTTGGATAGAATTTTTCCGTTGTTAAAATCGATAAGAAGCTGAGTTAAAGATTTTGTTGACGTATAATTTGGATACAAATATTCAGCACCTTTGTGCATCCATTCTTCATTGTATTTTATTTGAAAATCTTTTACCTCTTTAGAATTCATAAATTCCTGAACGGTTTCTGTTCCACCAATTAATCTTAAAAGAATATCGCAACCATTGTTATCACTTTGTGCAACGGTATATCTGATGATTTCAGAGATTGGCATTTTGGTTCCATTTGGAAATTCATCTCTTAATGGGCTGTGCGTGTTTTCTAAAAGTTCAGATTTTTTAATGTCAATAATTTGTTCAAGTTGTAATTTCCTCTCATCAACTTCATTTAAAACGGCAGCTGCAATATGAAATTTAAAAACACTCAACATCGGCAAATGCGCATTTGCGTTTGCATTGTTATATTCAAAAGGGAAATCAATTCCTTTTACAGAAACTCCCACAATAGCGTTTTTTCCATTGGTAATGGAATCAATTTTAGCTTTTAAATCAGTTTCAATATTCGTTTTTGTTTCAGCATCATTTTTTTTACTCTGAGTACAACTCAAAAATGACAATAGTAAAATGATAAATAAAAAATTATTTTTCATTGGTGTATTTTAAGATTTTGGTGATGATAAATTTTCTTTCCTCTTCATTTTAATTTGTTCATCCTGCAATAATTAATATTAAAAGTTTTCGTTAGTATTTTAAAGTGAATAACCAAACCAAAATTTAAAACAAAGAGATAAGATTAATTATTTGCCAATTAATTTCATCACTTCCAAAGCTACTTTCAAAGCTTCAGTTCCATCTTCTAAAGAAACACGAATAGGAGCGTTGTTTTCTATGGCATCTGCAAAAGAATTCAATTCATCCAAAATAGCATTATTAGGTTGAATGTTTGGATATTCAAATAGAATTTGATTTTTTTCACCTTCAGCATTTTCAATAATCATATCAAAATCACTCGGATTTTGAGGTGCGGGTTTCATGCGAATAACTTCCGCTTTTTTCTCTAAGAAATCCACAGAAACATAAGCATCTTGTTGGAAAAATCTCGATTTTCTCATGGCTTTCATTGAGATTCTTGAAGTGGTAAGATTGGCTACGCAACCGTTTTCAAATTCTATTCTAGCATTGGTAATATCTGGTGTTTTAGAAACCACACAAACTCCACTTGCATGGATGTTTTTAACCTTAGATTTTACAATACTCAATAAAATATCCAAATCGTGAATCATTAAATCCAACACCACAGAAACGTCTGTTCCACGAGGATTAAATTCCGCCAAACGATGAATTTCTATAAACATGGGATCTTTAATATAATCCTTCGTCGCTATAAAAGCAGGATTGTAGCGTTCTACATGTCCTACCTGAGCTTTAATCCCGTTTTCATTGCATTTTTGAAGAATTTCTTCCGCTTGTTCTAGGGTTTGCGTAACAGGTTTTTCAATAAAGAAATGTATGCCTTTATCAATAGCCTTAATGGCGTAATCGTAATGATAAATAGTAGGCGTTACAATATCCAACATTTGAATTTGATTCAATAAATCATCAAAGTTTTCGAAATATTTGTAACCAAATTCTGCTTCTAGTTTTTTTCCGTTTTCAACATCGGCATCATGAAAACCTACTAACTCGTATTTTTCGGATTGTTGAAGAAGTTTTAAGTGTATTTTACCAAGGTGTCCTGCACCAACTAAACCTGCTTTAAGCATAGAAAATTTTATTTTTTCAAAGATATAAAAGAAGTTACAAGTAAGAACTTAGATTTTAGATTTTTTCTCAACTTTATTTTGCGATTTTCTAAGTCTTAAAGTTTAAAATCTAATTTCTAAATTGTACTTTTGCGATATGCAGGATTCATTTGTACATAAAGGGAAGCGTAAGATTTTAGTTGAATATCTTCGAGATAAGTTGGGGATTTCTGATGTGAATGTTTTAAATGCAATGAATTCTGTTCCTAGACATCTTTTTATAGAAAGTATTTTTGGGGATTTTGCGTATGAAGATCGAGCATTTCCTATTGCTGCAGGACAAACTATTTCTCACCCTTCCACAGTTGCCGAACAAACGGAACTTTTGGAAGTGAAAGCGGGAGAAAAAGTGCTAGAAATTGGTACGGGTTGTGGTTATCAAACTGCAGTTTTAGTAAGCATGAAAGCGCATGTTTATACTGTAGAACGTCAGCGAGATTTGTTTAATTTTTCCGAGAAAAAGCTAAGGGAAATTCATTTACGACCTAAATTTCAAAGTTTTGGAGATGGTTTTGCAGGTCTTCCTACTTTTGCACCTTTCGATAAAATAATTGTGACTTGTGGTGCGGAAGTTTTGCCCACAGAATTATTAAAACAACTGAAAATAGGAGGGAAGATGGTGATTCCTATTGGGAAAACGGATGAACAAATCTTGTTCAGATTTACTAAAATTTCTGATAAACAATTTGAAAAGGAGGAATTTGGAGCTTATAAATTTGTTCCCATGTTAGGAGATACCAATCATTAATTTTTATCTGTTTTTTTTTATTTCAAAATTTCATTTAAGAAAAGCAAAGTGTGTTTCCATGCACGTTCTGCCATGATTTTGTTATAATCTGGAGATTCTGGATTGGTAAAAGTATGTGCACAATTGGCGTAGGTAATCATTTGCCAATCGGCTTTGCCTTCATTCATTTCTGTAACAAGATTGTCGTAATCTTCTTTAGAAACGCTTTTGTCATCTGCAGGATGTTCTACTAAAACTTTAGTTTTTATAGGAATGTTTGGACGAGTTGCATCTTTTGCCAATCCACCATGAATAGATATGATTCCTTGAACGGGAAATCCTGCTCTTGCAGTTTCCAAAGCTCCAGTTCCACCAAAACAATAACCAATAACAGCAATTTTATCAGATAAAGCGCCTTGCTTTTTTAATTCATTTAATGCTAATTCTATTCGATGTTGATAAGCTTTGAAATTTTTTTTATAAGAACCAGCAATTTTTGACGCTGCAGCATTATCAGTTGGGATATTTCCTTCTCCATAAATATCAGCAATAAATGCGATGTATCCTTGTTTTTCCAATTCTAAAGCTGCGGTTTTCGCTTCATTGTCAATTCCTTTCCAAGCGGGAAGAATAAGGACTCCTGGAAGTTTTTTACCAGCATTGGAAGTTACCATTCCGTTGAGTTTTTGTGCTCCATCTGGGTAAGTTACTTTTTTTAGATTTTGAGCGTTCATCATGGATAAACAAAATATTGCTAAGGTGGAAAGTATTGTTTTCATAATTTTTAAATTTGAAGAAGTTAACTATAAAAATGAAAATTAATTCTTTAAAAACTCCTTTAAAGGTTTTATAAATTGATTAAAAACCTCAATATGTGGTAAATGACCCACATTATTAAGTTCTATGAGTTTTGAACCTTTTATTTTTTGTTGCGTTTCCTTTCCTAAAAGTTGATATTGTCCCATTTTAGCGGCAATTTCCGGATCTTTCACATTATTTTTTCCAATCGCAGTTCTGTCTCGTGTTCCAATAATTAATAAAGTGGGCGTTTTAATGTTTTTAAATTCATACACTACAGGTTGCGTGAAAATCATATCTGAAGTTTTGGCCTTTACCCAAGCTATTTTAGGATAATCTGGATGCTTCGTCCAACCCGTTAAAAGATACACCCATTCATCATATTCAGGTTTCCATTTATTGTCATAATAAAAGCCGTTTTGGTATTTTTTTGTGGATTCGTAGTCGGCTTTAAGTTCGTTTTGATAATTCTGATCAATGTTTGTGTACGGAGCAACCGTTTTCCAATCTTCCAATCCAATGGGATTTTCAAGGATGAGTTTTTCTACCATTTCAGGATACATCAACGTAAATCTTGTTGCTAACATTCCGCCCATTGAATGTCCTAAAAGAGAGATTTTTTCAATTTTTAAATGGTCTAAAACGGTTTTCGTATTCTGAGCTAATTGTTGAAACGTGAACTGATAATCTGCCGGTTTTGAAGATTTTCCAAATCCAATTTGATCGGGAACTACAATTCGATATCCTTCTTTAGATAAATCTTGAATTGTGTTTTTCCAGTAAGCGCCATTGAAGTTTTTACCGTGAAGAAGAACCACTGTTTTACCGTTAAATTTCTTCGGTTGAATATCCATATAAGCCATTGTCAGATTGTCATTCTGGCTCTTAAAATTTAGAAATTGAACTTCGTAAGGGTATTGATAATTGGTAAGCATAATATCGAGAATTGGTCTTTCTTGTGCAGAAAAACTTCCCATTAATGCAAAACTGATGATAAAACTTTTTAATAACTTCATGCTTGAAAATTATGAATTATTAATGAATTTACTTTATTAAGAAGATGGAAATTTATTGATAACTTTAGAATTTACCTTCATAAATTTTCAATAAAAAAGAAATATTAGTGATATTTTTGAATCTATAAATCATTAATTTTATAAAATATGATCCCTCAAGATATTCTTTCCTATAACGCTTTGCAAACAGAAATGCATACTAAAATTTGCAATAAACTTTCTGAGCTTACAGATCAATATTTAACGGAAAGCACTTGTAAAATATGGCATGCTCATCCTGTTTGGTTTCTCAATGATAATCCAATTGTAGGTTATAGTAAACAAAAAAAGGGGATTCGTTTGATGTTTTGGAGTGGAAAATCTTTCGAGGAAACTTTATTAAATATTCAGGGGGGAAAATTTCAAGATGCATCTGTTTTTTATAATGATGTCTCAGAAATCATTGCGGAAGATGTGATAAGATGGCTCGAAAAAGCAGAAACAATTCAATGGGATTATAAAAATTTAATAAAGAGGAAAGGAGAGCTTTTAAGATTAAAGTAGAGTGGTTTTTGTGATTTCAGCGATCGTTATTCCCCTCCTTTGGAGGGGTGCCCTTTAGGGAGGAGTGGTTAAAAAGGTACTTTAAAATGAAAGAAATTTTAACTCATATCAACGGAATTGTCATTTACAGAAATTTTGTAGAAAATCTACCATTTAATCCACATTTGAAGGTTCTAACTCGGGCAAAAAGAAAGGCTGGAATCTTAAGTGAGGTTTTATTTTGGAAACAAGTAAGAGCAAAATCCTTTCACGGAATTGATTTTGATAGACAGAGAATAATAGGAAATTATATCGTTGATTTTTATGTGAAAACTTTAGGTTTAGTTGTAGAAATTAATGATAAAAGTCATGATGGTAAAGAAGTTGAGGATAGATTAAGAGATGAATATTTCGAAAGTTTAGGATTGAAAGTTTTTAGAGTTTCAGATGACGCCATAAAATTTAGAATATCTGAAGTGTTGAAAAATTTAGAGGATTTTATTATTGAAAATTACTCTTAAGCTATTTTACCACCCCGTCAAAAATTCTTCGAATTTTCGCCACCCCTCCAAAGGAGGGGAATTTTCTTTTCCGCAATTCATTTGTATTATATTCTGCATTTTGAATATCTTTAAACCTTAAAAAGATAATCTCAAATTTTCAATATAAAATCTCGAATTTTAGAATGACATTCCAAGAACAAATACAACAGGGAATTCCCACTGAACTTCCACAACCAAAAGCTTACGAACAAAATATCAATCACGCACCAAAGCGTAAAGAAATACTTACTGAAGAAGAGAAAAAACTGGCTTTAAAAAATGCTTTGCGTTATTTCGAACCAAAATTTCATGCAGAATTAATCCCTGAATTCAAAAAAGAACTTGAGGATTTTGGAAGAATTTATATGTATCGTTTTCGTCCAGATTACGAGATGAAAGCTCGTGATATTGCTGAATATCCAGGTAAATCTGAACAGGCAAAAGCCATTATGTTGATGATTCAAAACAATTTGGATTATGCGGTAGCTCAACATCCTCATGAACTCATTACGTACGGTGGAAATGGTGCGGTGTTCAGCAATTGGGCACAGTATCTTTTGACGATGCAATATTTGTCGGAAATGACCGATGAGCAAACTTTGGTGATGTATTCTGGACATCCGATGGGACTTTTCCCTTCACACAAAGACGCTCCAAGAGTTGTGGTGACTAATGGAATGATGATTCCAAATTATTCTAAACCCGATGATTGGGAGAAATTCAATGCGTTGGGCGTTTCACAATACGGACAAATGACGGCGGGAAGCTATATGTACATCGGTCCGCAAGGAATTGTTCACGGAACAACGATTACCGTTCTCAATGCCTTTAGAAAAATAAATAAAGAACCAAAAGGAGGACTTTTTGTAACGTCTGGCTTAGGTGGAATGTCGGGAGCGCAGCCAAAAGCGGGAAATATTGCAGGTTGCGTAACGGTTTGTGCAGAAGTAAATCCTAAAATCACCAAAATTCGTCACGATCAGAAATGGGTAAACGAAATCCATGAAAACCTCAATAAGTTGGTGGCAAGAGTAAGAAAAGCTCAAGAAAACAAGGAAACGGTTTCTTTGGCTTATCTAGGGAATATCGTAGATGTTTGGGAGAAATTTGATGAAGAAAATTTGAGAATAGATATTGGTTCCGATCAAACTTCATTGCATAATCCTTGGGCGGGAGGTTATTATCCAGTTGGAATTTCTTTTGAAGAATCCAACAAAATGATGGCAGAAAATCCTGAATTGTTCAAAGAAAAAGTTCAGGAAACCTTGAGAAGACACGCAGCAGCTATCAATAAACATACGGATAAAGGAACGTATTTCTTCGATTACGGAAACGCATTTTTGTTGGAAGCTTCTCGTGCGGGAGCAGATGTGATGAATCCAAATCCGACTTTGGGAAGAGAATTTAAATTTCCTTCTTACGTTCAGGATATTATGGGACCCATGTGTTTCGATTATGGTTTTGGGCCTTTCCGTTGGGTTTGCGCTTCGAATAATCCTGAAGATTTACAAAAAACGGATGATATCGCTTGTAAAGTTTTAGAAGAAATGATTCAACATTCACCTTCTGAAATTCAGCAACAAATGAAAGACAATATCCAATGGATAAAAGGTGCGCAGGAAAATAAATTGGTGGTAGGCTCTCAAGCTCGAATTTTATACGCCGATGCGGAAGGACGAATGAAAATTGCTGAAGCCTTCAACAATGCGATTAAAGAAGGGAAAATTGGTCCAGTGGTTTTGGGTAGAGACCATCACGATGTTTCGGGAACGGATTCTCCATACCGTGAAACTTCTAATATTTATGACGGTTCAAGGTTTACAGCGGATATGGCGATTCACAATGTGATTGGCGATAGTTTCCGTGGAGCGACTTGGGTTTCTATTCACAACGGTGGTGGCGTTGGTTGGGGAGAAGTAATCAACGGTGGTTTCGGAATGTTATTGGACGGAACTGAAGATGCGGACAGAAGATTAAAATCTATGCTTTTCTGGGACGTGAACAACGGAATTTCTCGTAGATCTTGGGCAAGAAATGAAGGGGCGATGTTTGCGATAAAGCGTGCCATGGAGGCAGAACCGAAATTAAAAGTTACGCTTCCGAATTTGGTGGATGAAAATTTGCTATAGAAAATAAAATGAGGAAGTTTCGGCGGCGAAATGTATAACCTTAGAAAAATACTGGAAGTAGCCTCTTTATATTAGTTTTAAATTAGATAATTTCCGTGCAGAGGTATGTTATTTGTAAGTTATTAACCATTTAAAATTATAAATATGAATCAAGAAAATTACAAATATCCTTACAAGTATTGGTATTTACCATTAATCACAGGAATTCTTTTTATTATTGGTGGAATTTATATTTTCCGAACGCCTTTGGCCTCTTACATGGCATTAGGGATGATTTTCGCTACCATCTTTTTGGTAACGGGAATTATAGAAATCATTGATGCGTTTAGCAACCGACATTATCCGAATTGGGGATGGTCTTTAGCGGGCGCAATTCTCGATTTAATTTTAGGTATTTTATTAGTCGCATCGCCAGGTTTAACTCTAACATTTTTACCTATTTACGTAGGGGTTACCATTTTGTTGCGTTCTGTGATTGGTATTGGCGCTTCTCTTTCCCTTAAAAAATTGGGCTTTCCTTGGGGAACGGCAATGTTTTTTAGTGTTTTAGGAGTTTTATTTTCATTATTAATGATTTTTAATCCAGCTTTTGGAGGTTTAACGATTGTGTATTACACCGCTATCTCATTCATTATGCTGGGAATTTTACAAATTATGTTGTCTTTTGGATTAAAGAAACTGAAATAGAAAATCCTTTCAATAATAATAAATAAATAAAAAAAACTTCTCGAATTGAGAAGTTTTTTTTTGTAAGGACTCAGTGGTATTCTGTTCCGTCGACTATGCCGCTTGGTGCGCCTATTGGAAGCAATAAGGGGTTGAGAATACTCGATTTTTTAGAAATGATTATCGAACAAAGCAAAGTTCCTGTGGTGATTGATGCAGGTATCGGAGCACCGTCAGATGCTTCTAAAGCGATGGAATTAGGTGCAGATGCGGTGTTGGTGAACACTGCTATTGCGGTGGCTAAAAATCCTGTTTTAATGGCAGAAGCATTTAAAGAAGCGGTTGTTGCTGGTAGAAAAGCGTACGAAGCAGGTTTGGGAAGTGTACAAACTACCGCTCATGCGTCAAGTCCTTTAACAGCTTTTTTATTTGATTGATATGGAAAATTCTTTTGAACTGCTTTTTAAGCAATACCATTGGGAAGTAATTAAAGAAAAAATTTATGCAACAACTTCTCGCGATGTGGAACAGGTATTGTCTAAAAACAAACGCACAATAGAAGATTTTATGGTGTTGTTATCGCCTGCTGCCGCTGCTTATTTAGAGCAAATGGCTCAATTATCGCAACACTTAACACAAAAACGGTTTGGTAAAACCATTCAATTGTACGCTCCTTTGTATTTGAGTAACGAATGTCAGAATATCTGCACCTATTGTGGGTTTAGTTTGGATAATAAAATCAAACGTAAAACATTGTCTAATTCCGAATTAATGCTCGAAGCTACGGCACTTAAAGCTATGGGCTTAAATCATGTGTTATTGGTGAGTGGAGAAGCTAATAAAACGGTTGGAATGGAGTATTTTAAGAAGTCTATCCAGTTATTACGACCCTATTTTACGCATATTTCTGTTGAAGTGCAACCGCTTTCTTTAGAGGAATATAAGGAACTAAAAATTGCGGGGGTTCATACGGTATTGGTCTATCAAGAAACGTATCATCAAGAGGTTTACAAGAGGTACCATCCTAAGGGGAAAAAATCTAATTTCGAATTTAGATTACATACGCCAGATAGAATCGGGCAATCGGGGATACATAAAATTGGTTTGGGGGTTTTACTGGGTTTAGAAGATTGGAGGGTTGATAGTTTTTTCAACGCTTTGCACATCGATTATTTTCAAAAAATCTATTGGCAAACCAAGTATTCGGTTTCTTTTCCCAGGTTACGTCCCGCAGAAGGGGTGATGGAACCGAATTTTATTATGGAGGATAAAGAGCTGTTGCAATTGCTATTTGCCTATAGAGTTTGGAACGAAGATTTGGAGATTGCTATTTCTACAAGAGAAAACGAACTTTTTAGAAACCATGTGATTTCCTTGGGAGCAACTTCTATGAGTGCAGCTTCTAAAACCAACCCTGGTGGTTATTTGGTGGATCAAAAGTCTTTGGAACAATTTGAAACCAGCGACGAACGAAGTATGGAAACCATGAAACAGGTAATTTTAAACGCTGGATACGACCTTGTAATGAAGGATTGGGAATCGGTTTATTCAAATGATTAAAGAAAAATGACAGATTACTTTATAAGATATAGTCGACAAATTTTCATGGAGGAAATTGGAGTAGAAGGGCAGAGAAAAATAAATGCCGCAAAGGTTCTAGTTATTGGAGCAGGCGGCTTGGGAAGTCCGGTGATTCAATATTTAGCGGCAGCTGGAGTGGGTAATTTAGCAGTGGTTGATTTTGATGTTTTAGAAATTCACAATCTTAACCGTCAAATCATTCATCAAGAAAAAAATGTTGGAACACCTAAAGTAACAAGCGATTCTGAATTTGTTTCTGCACTGAACAGCACCATTAATTTTATTCCTATAAATACAAAAATAACGAGTGAAAATATACAGCAAATCTTAAGTCCTTACGATATTGTTGTGGATTGCTCAAATAATTTTGCAACACGTTACCTTTTAAATGATGCGTGTGTGATTTTAGGTAAAACATTGGTTTATGGAAGCATTTTATCGTTTGAAGGGCAACTAGCGGTATTTAATTACAAAGGCAGTAAAAACCTGCGAGATTTATTTCCAGAATCTCCCTATTATGAAAATTTACCCGACTGTGATAGTCTAGGCGTTTTAGGTCTTTTACCTGGAATGATTGGCAGTATGATGGCCATGCAAACATTACAGATAATCTGTGAATTAAAGGTAAGTAGCAATACATTAATTTTAATTAACACCCAGCATTGGAAATTTACGGAGATTAGTTTTTGATGATTTTTTAAAAATAAAATTTATAAAAAATCACTAATATTGGAGAAGGTTCTAAACATTGATGTTTAGAACTTTTTTATTTGTTCCCAATCATTTTAAAGCAAAAAAAAACCGCCTCGATTAAGGAGACGATTATTTTTATTTAAAGACTGATCTATTTTATCTTGAACATGTAGCTGACCATCTTTGAGTGCCTTGTAAATATTCAATTCTTAAATCATTATTATCTATTCTTATGAACACAGTTGCGGTGCTATTAACACTTATTAGTGTATGATCACCAGTTTGTTGGAATTCTATACCATTTAAAGCAGGAATATTGTTGGAAAATGCAAAATTATACTTTGTTCCACTTGCTATTTTGGTTACAAAAACTTTTCCATTATTGGTTTCAATATTAGTTCCGTTACTTGTATTGGTATAAAGCACATGTCCATTGTAGGTTCCTGCAAAAAAATCGTTGTCAGTAGGATCGTCATCTTTACTGCATGATACAATACTTACAATACTAAAGATTAAAAGTGTCAAGAATCCTAAATTTTTCAATACATTTTTCATAATACTATTTTTTATGGGTTTTTAGTTTTTTTACAAAACGAGTGCCAAAACTTTGTCTAAAAATAATATAATGTTAATTATTGGTGATTTTTATTGAAAAATAATTAATAATTAATGATAAAATGTAATTTGTTTTTATAGGTTTATAATTTATTAAGAAAAATAAGAAAAATTTAAAACTATAATTAACAGAAATTTCGCACTTTCACCAAAAAAAGATTTTTTTGAGAAAAATTGATAATTTATTGTTGTTGTGCAAGTTCTTTAAAATAGATGTCTTTCTTTATCCATTCAAGTTCTAGTTCTTTTTTTTGGAGTACCTCCAAAGTAGATTTTGGAATTCCAATGTTTGGAATTACCCCTTTTTTAGTATTGGAAAATTCAATATTAGGTTGTATCAACATTAAACCAATGGGTAATTTTAATTTTGAATTCGGAAGTTTTAGAGTTGCATAACGTCCTGCTACTGTTCCATCATTTGCGCCTCCCGTTTCTTCACCTACAACAATTCCTCTTTTATCCTCTTTTATTTTTGCAGCTAAAATAGAAGCTGCAGAGAAGCTACTTCCGTTTGCAATAAGGTATATTTTCCCTTTGAATGCATTTTTTTTAGGTTCCTTGTAAGTAAACATATTATTATTTCTTAATAGAAATTTTTCTTTTTTCTTTTTTACTGAAAAAACTGTTCCTACAAAGTAAAATGGATAAACTGCAAAAGCAATAGGTTTTACAACGCCAGGAAATTCTTTATAATAATCCGCATGAAACATGGAAGAATAGGTGGCTACTTCTATATCTTTTATAAACTTAAAATCTTGAAGTGATAAATAAGAATAGAGATTATGAATTTCTGATAAAGATCCTCCCAAATTATCTCTTACATCTATAATAAGATATTTTGATTTCGCTTTTTTTATACTTTCAAAACTTTGCTTGTAAAACGTTCTTGAGTAAGTTCCAGAAAAAGTAGCAATTTTCATATAAGCAATGCTGCTGTCTTTGTCTAAATAAGAGAGTTTACGGTTATAATCTTTGGTAATAATATTATAATCTTTAATCTTATTTTCCTGTATAGCGTAAATTTGCTTTTTCTCTTTTACTTCTTCCTTTTTCTCAGTTTTGGTTTTTTTTTCTCTATTAATATAAAAGCTCTTAATTACGCCATTGTATTTAGTTTGAATTTTTATACTGTCCAAGATACCATTTTCAACCGTGAAAAAAGTTGCCCATCTTTTTGCCAATGCATATTTCTGGAAAGTAGTATTGAAGCCATCTCCAGTTACAAAATTTCTGTATTTATTAAGATAAGTTGCAATGGGAATATCTTTTATAGAAAGAATTTCTGTACCCACTGCAATATTTTCGAATTTTCCCGCATTGTCTTTTACGAATAATCTATTACCATCAACCACATAATTCATTCTACTGAATAAGCCTTTTTGGTTTTCCAGTTTTTTAAGTTCTTTTTTTGTGAATTTTTTTTCAGGAATATCAAAACGTAAATGACCTTCTCTAATTTTTGTGATAACAGGACTTATTTTTTCGTAGAACTGATAAGGTTGTAAAGGCTCATTGATGCTTGATTTTAAACTATCAAACTTATAATCCAATTCTTGTTTTGTGATGTACCAGTATAAATTAGGATGAAGCTTTTGAAGTTTTTTGTAAGTAAAATCTACATCTTCTTTTAACTTTTTGGGAGCAATTGAAGATTCTAGACGTTGATTGTGTTTTTTTACGGAAACACAAGAAGAAATTAAACTAAGACTTAAGGTTAAAATAAGAGTATTTTTCAATCTGAACATCATGGTTTCCAAAAATAGACATCAAATTTATTAAAATATTTTAAAGTAAAAATTATTTTTGCAACGTCTTTTATTTGTATTAAAAAGGTATAGTAGTAATGAGGCTAAGAAAAATTAAAAGAATGATGATTTTAATAGTTTTAGGTATATTGTTTATAGCTGGGTATTATGTACTTTCTTTAGATGTTTATGGAGCTGCGCCTAAGGGAAAGCGTTTGGAACGTATAGAGAAATCTAAATTGTATAAAGATGGATCTTTTCACAATACGCATTTTACGCCACAATTGGCTGAGGGATATAGCATGCCTAAGGTAATGTATGATTTTTTGTTTGGTAAAAAAGCAGAAAATTTACTTCCTAAAAAATCCATTCCTGTAGTAAAAACCAATTTAAAAAACCTTTCTAAAGATGAAGAAGTTTTTATTTGGTTAGGGCATTCATCTTATTATTTTCAAACCAATGGAGTTTCCTTTTTGGTGGATCCTGTGTTGAGTTCTTATGGTTCTCCATTTAAATTTGGGAACAAATCTTTTCAAGGTGCAGATTTTTATACACCCGATATGATTCCTAATATCGATTATTTGGTGATTACCCACGATCATTACGACCATTTGGATTATCCTACGGTAAAAAGTTTAAGAAATAAAGTGAAAAAAGTAATTCTTCCATTAGGAGTTGGAGCACATTTTGAAAAGTGGGGCTATGAACCTTCTATGTTAATTGAAGAAGAGTGGAGAACAAGTATTCATTTAAAGAAAGAGATAACTATTACGTACACGCCTGCAAGACATTTTTCTGGAAGAAAAATTAAAAGAAATAATACCCTTTGGACTTCTTATGTTTTAAAATCTCCTAAAACCAATGTTTTTATGGGGGGAGACAGCGGTTACGATACGCATTTTAAAGAAATTGGAGAAAAATATGGACCATTTGATTATGCCATTATAGAAAACGGACAGTATAATGAAGCTTGGCGTTACATACATGCTTTACCAGAAGAAGTTGCACAAGCAAGTAAAGAAATTAATGCAAAAAAGATAATCCCCGTTCATTTTGGGAAGTTTGCTTTGGCAAAACACAATTGGTATGAACCTTTAGACGAGATTACACGTTTGAGTAAAGAACAAAATATAGATATTTTGCTACCCAAAATAGGAGAAGTTCTTCATCTCGATCAGGAGAATGAAGAATTTAAGGTTTGGTGGAAGTAAATTTAATTATTCCATACGTCTTTGTATTTTTCGGGGTTATGTTCAAATTGTTGCAAAGTAAAAGGACATTCTGGGGCAATAAGCAAATCATTGTCTTCGGCATATTTCAATAGATGGTCCAAAAGCATTTTTGCATAACCTTTTCCCTCATATTGAGGATCTAGCTTTGTATAGTAAACGGTAAGAATTCTACCATCAATTTCTGTAGACATGCAGCCTGCTTTTTCACCATCAATCCATATTTGAAGTTCATCCTTGTAAGGAGACATTTTTATTTCAATATTTTCCATTTCGTTTAAAGTTATTTAATTAAGACCTTGAAAAGATATTTAAAATATCGCTATTAAATTTAATAAATTTTGGATAATTTCACATTCAATACTTATAATTTAACAGAATTTAATATTTCCATTGTTTCCTATTACAAGAAAATCAATATTTAATTTTCTATTTTTGCAGTCGTGTATAGATTAATCCTTATTATTTTTTCTTTTGTGCTGCTTGTTTCACCATGTAGCATCAAATTTTCTATACATAACTTTGTTCAATCTGAATATTCGTCTGTAGAAAAAACGTCACCCAATAAATCTACTTCTAAGCTTGTTCAGAAATGTCAAACGAGTTTTGCTCAAACTTCAAAAACAATTCAGAAAGATGTAAAGTTTTTTATTCTTCCTGATTTTTATTCTAGTTGCGAGGGGTCTGTTGCAAATTCATACACTAAAATTCTCACTTTAGAAACCGTTCTGGAATCTATCAGGATAAAACTTTATGTTCTCTATTCATGTCTAAAAATTGCCGCTTAGTTGATTTACTTTTTTTAGTAATTAATTAAACAATTTTTAGAACTTTTTTTATGAATAACATATCCAAATTTTATATGGGCAATGCAGGTTTAGCGTTGCGTTTAGTTGTCGGCTGGACTTATTTTTCAGCGTTTTGGAGACGACTTATTTTAGAAAACAAACTTGATCCAGATGCTGCAGGTTATGTGGGTGAAAAATTCAATCATTTTCTTCCCAATGCTTTATTTATAAAGCCTCTCATCGAATATTTAGTTACTCATCCGGAAGCTTTGCTATTAAAAATGTGGGTTTTTACCATTGTGGAAGGAATAGTAGGTTTATTATTAATATTGGGTTACAGAACCAGATTAATGAGTTTTATAGTGATTTTCCTTGCGTTGGGAATTCTCTTAGGTTCTGGTTGGTTGGGAACAACTTGTCTGGATGAATGGCAAATAGGAATTTTAGGAATTGCGGGAGGTTTTACACTTTTACAATTAGGAAGCGGGAAAATATCTTTGGATGCTTTGTCTTCCCAGTTTGAAGTTCGAGAAGCTAAGTGGATGAAAGCTCTTCAACATCAGTTTTACAAACCATTTGTGATTATGAGTTTTGCTATTTTGGGATTAAGTTTATATACCAATCAGGTTTTTCATGGAGGAGTATTTGGAACTTTGCATAATAAATCTGTAAAACCTAAATTAGAAATTACCAACACTGTACAAAACGGTAAAAACACTTCTTTTGATGTAATGAGAGTGGAGGGAGCAGATGTTTATGGTTCTTTTTTAATTGGAATAGATTTTTATAATAAAAATGGACAGAAAATTTATTCATTGGGAATGGAAGAATTAAGAAACTTTCCTAAAGAAAATATTTCCAATTATTACGTCTCGAAAATAGTTCCACATAAAAACTCTTTATTGTTACCTTTAGGAGCAAAAGCAAAATTGAATTTTGAAATTCAAGAACAAGTTCATGAAATGGTTTTAACAGACATAAGCGGATTACAATGGAAAGCAAACTTCAAAAATTAATATCAGTAATGAAAAACAATATATTCACTATTGCATTAGGGGCAATTTTTCTATTAATGATTTTTGTACCCGAGGCGAAAGCTTCTGTGCAGAAAGGTTTAATGAAAGTAGGCTTCTTTCAGCCGGATTTTGAAGAAAAAAAAACCAAACCTGTTGCTACAATTCCTACATACAGCATGAAAGTCTCTAACGTTAACGGAAATTTAATTACGGTTGAAGATTTAAAAGGAAAAGTGGTCTTCATTAATTTTTGGGCAACTTGGTGTCCTCCTTGTATTGCAGAAATGCCATCTTTACAAGTTTTGTACGATAAGATGAAAGATAAGGAGGATGTGGTTTTTCTTTTTGTAGAAATGGATGGGAATGTTTCTAAAGCTACAAAGTTTATGGAAAAAAGAAAACTTACCTTGCCTATACATTTTGTGAAATCTGAGGTTCCTCAAGAGTTTTTTCAAGGAAGTTTACCAACAACTATTATTCTGGACAAACAAGGAAATTTGGCTCATAAAACCCAAGGAATGGCAGATTATTCTGGTCAGAATGTTGTAGATTTTTTAGAGGATTTAAGAAAGCAATAATTCAATTATTCTTGAATTGATTTTAAATCAACTAAAAAGTTACTTAATAAAAAAACCTTTTGAAATTTTCAAAAGGTTTTTTGTTTTTTAATCTTTGTTTTTCTTTCTGAAGGCTAAAATTTTATCAATCCTGTTTCCATCTTTATCTATAATTTCAAGGAGATAATTTCCGATTTCTATTTTATCTCCAATATGTGGAATGTTTTCAGATTTATTAAAAAATAATCCTGAAACCGTTACATAGTTATTTTCAATTTCATCGTCAATATTCACTTTAAAATGCTTTTTGAAATCATGCAGAGAACATTGTCCATCAATTAACCAAGAATTGTCGTCTCTTTTTATAATTTCTTGTTCATCTACATCATCATTTCCATCAGGAATATCGCCTACCAAATCATCCATAATGTCATTTAAGGTTACAATGCCTTTAGTAGTTCCATATTCGTCTATACAAATCGCCATATGGGCTTTATTATTCTGGAAACTTTCTAATAACGGATAAATAAAAGAATTTTCGCTTACAAAAACCGCTTTATTAATATAATTGGTTAAGCTAAAATTTTCATCCTCAGCAAAAAATAAATCTTTAAGTTTTACAATTCCAATAATGTTATCCAGATTATTATCTTCAACAATAGGATACACAGAAAATCTTTTTTGTTTAATAATTTCTTTCACTTCTGCAAAGCTCATTTTGGAATCTAATGCTACAATTTCACTTTTATGGGTGGCTAATGAATTTACTTTTCGGTCGCTCAGTTCAAAAGCATTTTTCATAATGTCGTGTTCCTTTTCCTCAATAACGCCACCTTCAGAACCTTCACGGATAATGGATTTTATTTCTTCTTCGGTTACAATTTCATTATCATTCGTATTTATTCCTAAAAGCTTCAAAACAATCTCGTTGGTTACAGTAAGCAACCAAACAAATGGAGATGCAATTTTAGAAAGCAAAAACATGGGTTTTGCGAAAATTAAAGCAATACTCTCAGGGAATTTAAGTCCTAAACGTTTAGGCAAAAGTTCACCAAAAACAATGGAGAAGAAAGTAATAATAATAACAATTAAACTCGATGCAATGGTGGATGCGTAAGGTGTTAAAAAGTCTATTTTAGCTACATTTTCGGCTAAATTTATAGTGAGTTTGTCCCCTGAATAAATACCTAATAAAATACCAATAAGCGTAATGCCTATTTGTACTGTAGATAAAAATTTATTTGGATTTTCAGAGAGTTCAATGGCTGTTTTTGCATTTACATTTCCTTTTAGTTTCTCGCTTTCTAGTTTGTATTTTTTTGAGGAAATTAAAGACATTTCCGCCATTGAAAATATGCCATTTAGTAAAATAAGTATTATAATAATTATAATCTCCATGCTCTTGTTATGGGTTTAAACAAAGGTAATTATTTGCTTTTTAATATTTGAAAATAATCTTTTCAAATCTTGTCTTAAGGCAATTGATAAATAAATTATCTATGATACATTTGAAAGAGAGTTGAGCATAAAACATAAAACAATAAACATTATGAGCATTATTAAAATAAGTACTAAAGTAAATGCGCCCATAGATAAAGTATGGGATAGTTTTACCAATGATCATCATATTATAAAATGGAATTACGCATCCAACGATTGGGAATGTCCTTATGCTAAAACAGATTTTAAAGAAGGTGGAGATTTTGTCTACAGAATGGCAGCAAAAGATGAATCAATGGCATTTGATTTTGGTGGAACTTTTAATAAAATTGAAAATCATAAGAAAATTAAATACACTCTTGGAGATGGCAGAAAAGTAAATATAGATTTTATAAAAATTACAGATGATGAGGTAGAAATTGTTGAAGAGTTTGAAGTAGAGAAAACCAATCCTGAAAAAATGCAAAAAACGGGATGGCAAGCTATATTAGATAATTTTAAAATGTATACTGAAACCTTATAATTGTTACAAATTGTTAATATATAATGTTTATTAAATAAAAAAGTCTTAACTTAAGGCGTGGAATTGTAAATTATTAATCAAAATTAAAAGAATATTTTATGGAACCTATCGTTATAGACATTATTATTTTAGAACCTATTGCAAAGGTTTGGGACTATTTTATTACTTCTAAGCATATTTTGAAATGGAATATTATTAACTCTCAATGGAACTGCGTAAAAGCAGAAACAGATTTTAAAGTTGGAGGACATTTTAATTATAGGATGAATATGAAAAATAAAGGCTTCGGATTTGATTATAATGGAACCTTTGAGGAAATTTTGCCATTTCAAAAAATTAAGTACCAGCTAGATGATGGAAGAAAGGTAAGTGTTGAATTTGAGAAAGTAGATGATAATACCACAAAAATTATCCAGATTTATGAGCCTGAAGCCAAAACCTCTCGAGAAATGCAACGTGAAGGCTGGTATTCTATACTCAATAACTTTCATAAATATGTAGAACAAAATTAAAGCCCTGTTCTGCTAAAATTTACAATAATGAACAATAATATTTTCCCATGTCTTTGGTGTGATGGTGATGCAAAAGAGTCCGCTAAATTTTATGTTGATGTTTTCGGCGGAAAAATAATTCAAAATACACCAATGGTGATGAATATTGAACTTTTTAATCAGAAGTTTATGCTCCTAAATGGGGGGCCTAATTTCAAGAAAAATGCTTCTATCTCTTTTTTAGTCAATTGCAATACAGAAGATGAAGTTTTACGCTATTGGGAAAAATTTTCAGAAGGAGGTATTGTTTTAATGGAACTTAATTCTTATCCATGGAGTAAGAAATACGGATGGATTCAAGATAAATACGGAACGACTTGGCAATTGTAATATGGAGATGTTGAAGGGACTGGCCAAAAGATTTTTCCTACTTTAATGTTTATGCATGAGAACAACGGAAAAGCTAAGCAAGCAATGGAGTTTTACACTCAAATTTTCCCTAATTCTAAGATTGAAAGCATATTGAAATACAAAGATGGTGGTGAAAATAACAATGAAATACCAGAAAATGTTCAACACGCTCAGTTTGTCATCAATAATTATATTTTAAATTGTATGGATTCTTCTTTTAATCATTCTTTTGATTTTAGTGAAGGAATTTCTTTGGTGGTAATGACTGACACACAAGAGCAAACAGATTATTTCTGGAACTCTTTAATTTCCGATGGTGGTCGTGAAAGTATGTGTGGTTGGCTGGAAGACAAATATGGTGTAAGTTGGCAAATTACTCCTAAAAAACTAATAGAACTAGTGAGTAATTCTGATCCTCAAAAATCACAAAAAGCATTTCAAGCAATGCTCCAAATGAAAAAAATTATTATTGCAGATATTGAAAAAGCATATAACTCATAATTAGAAACTCTCATTTCAAAAAGAATGAGAGTTTTTTAAATTTTTAAATCATTTAATCATCGTTATGGAAACATTATCTTTTGAAATTATAATAAATGCTCCTCAGCAGAAAATATGGAACATTCTTTGGGATTCTAAAACCTATGGAGAATGGACAAGAGCCTTTTGTGAAGGTTCTTCTTTAAAAACTGACTGGAAAGTAAATGGAAAAACTTATTTCTTGGACGGACAAGGAAACGGTATGGTTTCTACCATTGATAGTATAGAAGAACCAGATCATGTAGTTTTCAAACATTTGGGAACCTATTCCAATGGGGTAGAAGACACAGAAAGTATGGAGGTGAAACAATGGAGTGGTGCTTTCGAAAAATATTTTATCATTAATATGGGCGAGAATGTTAATAAACTTCATGTGGAAATGCAAACGGAGAAAAACTATGTGGAGATGATGAAAAACAGTTTCCACAATGGTTTAGAGGTTGTTAAAAAACTTTCTGAAGAATAAATTCATTAATATTTATGAATATCCGTAAGATTGCCTAATAATTTGTATATTTGTGTAATTCAAATTATTACAGATGAATATTTTCAGTTTTACGGCGAATTTTGGAACCGAAGAAGATTGTAGAAAACACTTTA
>JAEWOR010000050.1 GCA_023399595.1 Bacteroidota bacterium
ATATCTCCAATTATACCTCAATGAGTTTGTTTATAAGCTAAACCGTAGATATTTTGGCGACAGACTTTTTGAAAAGCTTATTGTTGCTAATATTACAGGATTAGGTGATTAAACGGATAATCAGTTAAAAAATAAAAATAAACTCATGAGCATGAGACAAATTTTCCTTTTTATAGTGATATTTCAATTATTTTCCTATTAAAAAAGAGAATGAAAAAAAATCTAATGATATAGATTAAAAAAAAGAAAACGAAATTTTAAAGAAGCAAGTTCAATATGGTGCTTCCCAATATTTCATGAAGCTGGTGTTGAAATGCCAAAACTAGAATTTGATATTGGTGAACTAAATGAAGTATCAATTATAGCCAAAAATGCTTTGAAAATGGGGGGTCTGATGATTATAATTTTACATCTAAAACAAATAATCTTTCATTCTTGAAGTAGCGTGTTCTTCCTCATTTATCCATGTTAAAAAAGCAGTGAGTTTATCATCCATTTCTCGTCCAGTATTCAGTCTTCTATAAAAAGGTAAATCGAAAGGATGTTTTTTAAAGTCTGTAAACTGCCATGAATTCAAATAAATCACCACAAATTCTTCTTTTTTTAAGGTTTCAACTACCATATTTTGATAGAATTTTTGTGGAAGAATCTGAAATACAAAATCATTGTAAGGCAACTGACTGTAAGGTGAAATGCTCTCTGGAATAATGCTTAACCCGTTTTTTTCGGTGATTTCTGTATTTTTTTCTAATCTTTTAAAAGGAAATAAAATATTGGCATTGTCGATATTAGAAATGTAATTGAATTCCAATAATTTAATTTCATTTATCGACGTGAAATGATCTTTTTGACGAATGCCCCGAACTTGCTTTTCTAAAACCTCCTGAATAAATTTTTTGTTGTCTTCAATCTCGTTTACAGAAGAGTTTTTATTGAAAAAAGCAACCTCATGCCCTTTGGATGAGATTGCTTTTATAAGATTTTTTAGAGGTTGAAATAAATTTGTTTCCACGAAGAAGGTGGCCTTAATCTCGTGAATTTCTAAGTTTTGTAAAATGATTTTGGTGTTGTCTTCTGTTATTTTTAACCTTTCTTCCCAAGAAAACATATGGTTTTTTTTGGCATCTGCTTCAATAGTAGCAATGTTAAAGGTTAATAAAATCATCTTTTTATTTCTAGTTCTTTATCAGTTTAGCTCTAAGGTTTTTAAGCATATCTTTCGTCATTTCTGCCACGCCAAATTTGTAAGTTAATCCCCAATCTTTTTTAGCAACAGAATCGTCTATAGAAGCTGGCCAGGAATCAGCAATAGCTTGACGGAAATCTGGCTCGTAAGCAATAGTGAAATCTGGAATTTCTTTCTTAATTTCCTCATATAATTCATTTGGAGTGAAAGACATTCCCCCTAAGTTATAAGAAGTTCTTACGTTAATATTTTCTTTTGGAGCGTTCATTAACTGCAAAGTAGCGGCAATAGCATCATCCATATACAACATTGGCATTGCAGTATTTTCGGAAATAAAACTTGTGTATTTACCTTCTTCCACAGCTTTATAATAAATTTCCACAGCGTAATCTGTAGTTCCACCTCCTGCTGGAGTTTTCCAAGAAATTAAACCAGGATAACGGATACTTCTAACATCTACACCATATTTATCAAAATAATATTCACACCATTTCTCACCAGACAGTTTAGAAATCCCATAAACGGTTGTTGGGTTCAAAACTACTTCCTGACCTACATTGTTTTTAGGTAAGCCTTTCCCGAAAACAGCAATTGAACTCGGCCAAAATAATTTAGAGTATAAACCTTCTTTCGCCATTTCAAGCAAGTTGATTAATGGTTCTACATTCAGTTCCCAAGCAAAAAGAGGCTTTTTTTCTGAAGTTCCCGAAAGTAGAGATGCTAAATGGTAAACAGTAGTAATTTTATATTTCTGAATGGTTTCCTTCAACAAATCTGTGTTAGAAACATCAAGCAATTCATAATGCCCTGCAGAAGTAATACCTTCCTTAAATTCATTAATACCTGAAGCAACTACATTTTCTGCGCCATGAAGTTCAACTAATTTATTGGTAAGTTCTGTACCAATTTGTCCCAAAGCGCCTGTAATTAATATTTTTTCCTGTGACATATTATTATTTAATTCTCACAAATTTAATCAATATTTGTTCTTTTAGAGCATTTTAGTACTCAAAAAATCAGTAAAAACGTTAGAAAAAAGCATAAAAAAAACTTTAATCATCAGAATGTTATTCTTTTGATTAAAGTTGATATGTGAATTTTAATATTCTTTACTTTAAACTATCCAGTAATTTTTGAGTGTCTGCAACATCTTCACCTGCTTTTTCACCTAATTCAATAGATTTTTCAGCCCAAATTTTAGCGTTTTTCTTATCTCCAACTTTGTTGTACAAATTGGCAAGAGTATCCGTATTAGCGTAACTTTCTTGTTTTTGAACTGAAGCTTGAGCCCAAGTAATAGCGGTTTCTAAAGCTTTTTTGTCGGTAACATTTTCAAAGAAATTCCAAGCAATAGAGTTGAGTTCATTGGAGTTGACATTAGAAATGTCTTTATACTTCTCTAAAGTTAGTTTTTGATAAGTAGGAATGTCCTTATTTCTAAGTGCAATATTGGTTTTAAAAGAGATTAATGATTTTTGAGCTTCTTCTTTTCCTAAAATTTTTTCAACTTCTGTAACAAAGTAGTTTTCATCTAGCTTTTTTGTAGTCTCGTCGTACGCTTTTCTAGAGATTGACGTAAGTTGTACGCTCTTATTAATCTTGTCGTATTGAGGTTCTGTAATTAAACTAGAGATTTCAGCTTTTTTATTTTTAAAAATGTTGTAAACATCTTCGCTTCCAATCTGTAACCCCATCATAATAAGATTTAAATCTTCTTTTACAATAGGATTTGCTTTATTTACTTCAAAATATTTAGCGATAACTTTTCCAGATAAACTTGCATTGGAATACATGGTTAACTCCGCTAGGTTTTTTAAGAATTGTGGGTCTTTTTCTCCAGCTTCATAACGCTTGATTAAAGAACTCATTCTTTTAGAAGGATCTAAAGCATCTTGTCCGAATTGGATGAAATCTTTTTCTTCTACATAACCTAAAGTCCTGTGAACTTCATTTCCGTTGCCATCAATAAAAAGGTAAGTAGGAAAGGCTTTTACATTGTATTTTTTGGCGATACCTATACCTTCACCTTTTTCCATGTCTATTTTTGCATTGATGAAGTTGGCGTTGTAATAATTTCCAACAGATTCTAAAGGAAAAATGTTTTTAGCCATTAGTTTACAAGGTCCACACCAAGTGGTATAAGCATCTAAAAAAACAAGTTTGTTTTCTTTTTTTGCTTTTTCTAAAGTGGTTTTAAAATTGGTGTCCTGAAATTGAATTCCTGTTTGACTGAATGCGAAAACACTTATCGCAAGTGCAGAAACGGATAATATTTTTTTCATAATAATTTTGTTTTGGATGAACAAATGTAACTATTTGTTACAAAATTTGAATTGTTTGAGAATAATTTTAACAATTAATTATTCGACATAAAAAAACTGTCCCAAATTAGTTATAATCTACATCTGAGACAGCTTATTTATTAATCTAAATTAATTTAGTTAGATAATTCATTAAAGTCTTTAAGCTGGTTGTCTCCAGATTTTAAATTTTCAATATAGGCATTTTTTTGATCAGCTTTCATTTTTTTAATGTTGTTAGCTGTAGCCACAAAATCCTGATCTACTTTAGCCATAATTTCAGCAGGGTTGAAGTCTTTCTCTTTGCTAAAACCAATACCTACAAAACCATTTTCTTTGGTAACATGTTTAAGGTAATTATCATAATTAATAAGTGTATGTCTGAAATAGTCGCTATTATAAGTCATACATTTTTTCATCTTTTTAGAAGATTTATTGTCTGAAATACAAGTAATCATGTTTCCTTTGAAAAGTTCAAATTCTTTAGAAACATGGTTGTATTCTTTTTCAAGCAACATTTTTCCTCCCGAAAGAATATTAGGATCTGATGAGTTTTTACTTACGTTTTCTAAGTGGTTAACTACTAATGGAACTGTATTTTGAATTTTTTGTACAGCTGTCTTTATACCCCCTTCAGCGAAGGCAACTTCGCTTTTCTGTGCAAACATAAATCCTGAAGCTAAAAAGGCAAAAGAAAAAAGTAAATTATTTCTTGTCATGGAAAATTTTTTTTTAAAGCCCTAAATTAAGTATTATTTTATTTCATTACGAAAATTTAACACTTATTTTTTAGAATAATTTTAGTTTTGATATAATAAAGCGATATAAGTTAAATGAGATTATAAGAAATTTAGCAAAAATCCTATATTTGCGCTACTGAAATAAACTATATGAAGGGACAAAATAAACTATTTTTTGCAATTATTATCGCTCTAATTTTGGGGGTAATTGCGGGTGGCGTAGTAAATAAATTTGAGAGAGGAAAAGAAATCCGAATCAATACAGAAGTTGTAAACTCTAAACACGCTGCTTTAGATGAAGTGTCTTTTGTAACCAGTGACGGACAAAAACATTCTCAAAAAATTTATATTGCTAATACCGATAAAGAGAAAGATTCATTAACAAAAGTTTTTAAAAATCAAAATATTTTGGTGCTTGGTAAAGATGCCAAAACGGTTTTTGAACCTATCTCAATTAAAGATAAAGAGGTTCAGATCGAGAAGGTTGAAAAATCTAAAAACGGAAGAACAACAGTGATAGACGATATTACTTCTTTTTCGGATATGATTAAACTTTTGGGAACCATATTTATCCGTTTGGTGCAAATGATTATTGCTCCACTTGTTTTCACCACTTTGGTGGTAGGGATTGCTAAGATGAGTGATATGAAAATGATAGGAAGAGTGGGCACAAAAGCTATGCTTTGGTTTATTACTGCTTCATTGGTTTCTTTATTATTAGGTTTGGTTCTGGTAAACTGGATGGAGCCTGGTAAAGTAATGACTTTGGATATTCCTCCTGCAGATGCAGGTGGTGAGTTGGTAAGCAGTTCTAATGGTTTGTCTTTAGAGCAGTTTGTAAAACATGTTATTCCTAAAAGTGTTTTTGAAGCTTTTGCTACCAATGAAGTATTGCAAATTGTTGTTTTCTCTGTAATGTTCGGTATGGCATTAGCGAACATGGGAGAGAAATATACCGAACCAGTTATTAAAATGTTTGATATTATTGCCCATGCTATTCTTAAAATGGTTGGGTATATTATGTGGGTAGCTCCAATTGGTGTTTTTGGGGCTATTGCTGCGGTAGTAGCTACGAATGGTTTTGAGATTTTTAAAGTTTACGCCATTTATCTTAGAGATTTCTTCTTTGCATTGGCTATTTTATGGTTTATCCTTTGTTTGGTGGCGTATTTAATCCTAGGAAATCGTTTATTTGAATTATTGAGGAGAATTAAAGAACCTTTATTAATTGCTTTTTCTACAACGAGTTCGGAAGCGGTTTTCCCAAAATTAGTTGAGGAATTAGAAAGATTTGGTTGTAACAACAGAATTGTATCTTTTATCTTGCCATTAGGATATTCTTTTAACCTTGATGGAAGTATGATGTATATGACTTTCGCTTCTATTTTTATCGCTCAGATTTATGGTATTGATATGTCCATAGGAGAACAAATAGTAATGCTTTTGGTGTTAATGTTAACATCTAAAGGTATTGCGGGAGTTCCAAGAGCTTCTTTGGTAATTATTGTTGCAACATGCTCTATGTTTGGAATTCCACCAGAAGGAATTGCTCTAATTCTTCCAATTGACCACTTCTGCGATATGGGAAGAAGTATGACAAATGTATTAGGGAATGCTTTTGCAACCTCTGCAGTTTCCAAATGGGAAGGTCAGTTAGAGGGTCCAAAAGAGGATGCTTAAATGAATATATTTTAATAAAAAAAGACTTCCATTTGGAAGTCTTTTTTTATTATTTAATACTTGATAATCGTTTCTTTTTCTTTGAAATGAAGTTAAGGAGTGAATACCCAATAACTCCAGAAAGTATAGAAGCTATTAGAATCGCAAATTTTGCTTCATCTTGTATATCAGGATTTCCTTTAAAGGATAATAGCGCAATGAAAATAGACATTGTAAATCCTATTCCGGCCAAAAAACCAGCGCCCAACATGTGTAACCATGTACTATTATGAGGAAGGCTGCTTAATTTGGACTTTATAGCAATGAATGAGAATAAAGAAATTCCAATAACTTTTCCTGCAATTAAACCTAAAATAATACCATAACCAAAATTGGTGAACAAACCATCTACCATTCCGTTTTTAAACAAAATATTAGTGTTAGCTAACGCAAAAATGGGCATTATGATAAAATTGACAGGCAAATGGAGTTGATGTTCAAGTTTTTCCAAAGGGGAAATTTCTGTGGTAGAAACGTTGGTAGGAATTGTAAAAGCTAATAAAACACCTGCAATTGTTGCATGAATTCCTGAATGGTGCATAAAATACCATAAAAATAATCCTGGAATTAAATAGAAAATATGCTTTTTAACATTGAAATAATTAAGTGCAATTAATAGGAGAATAATTCCTCCAGAAAGCCCTAAATATAGCCAATGGAGTTGATCTGTATAAAAAATAGCAATCACTAAAATAGCTCCCAAATCGTCCACAATAGCCAATGCAGCTAAGAAAATTTTAACTGCGGGAGGAACTTTTTTGCCCAACATAGATATAATAGCTAAAGAAAAGGCGATATCTGTAGCCATAGGAATTCCCCATCCATTTTCGTATTCTGTTCCTTTGTTAAAAAGGTAGTAAATGAGTGCAGGAACTACCATTCCCCCTATGGCTGCAAAAATTGGGAGTGAAGCATTCTTAAAATTGGAAAGTTCACCTTCAACAATTTCTCTTTTAATTTCTAAACCTACCAAAAGAAAGAAAATGGCCATTAATCCATCATTAATCCATATGCTGATAGGATAGTCTAAATGGAATAAGGAGGTTCCAACTGAAGTGTCTAATAATTTTTGAAAGGGTTCCCCAAGTGAGGAATTGGCTAATAATAATGAAAAAATTACACAAATCATCAGTAAAATACCTGAAGATTGCGAACTATGAAAAAAATTCTTGAAATACTGGGTTAACTGCATGTTTTCTGTCTTCTATAAACGTTTCACCTTTGAAACGCCGTTAATATCTTTAAGTTTTTTGAATGTGTCTTCTAATTGTTTTCTATTTTTTACTTCTAGGTTTATAGTTCCCGTGAAAATTCCATCGTTTGATTCAATAGACATGCTTTTCATGTCCATCGCCATGGAGTTACTAATAATGGCTGTAATGTCATTAATCATTCCCATTCTGTCCAAGCCTTCAATTTCTATTTTCACTCTATTTTGGAAGCTTTCTGCGTTCACCCATTTTGCGGGAATTACTCGGTAATCGTATTGTGCACGAAGGTTAATAGCATTCGGGCAATTATCATTATGCACTTTTATACCTTCAGAAATGGTAATAAAACCAAATATTTTATCGCCAGGGATGACGGTACAACATTTCGCATAAGAATAATTGAGTTTTTCTTCATCTTTACCAAAAATAATCATATCCAGATTCGATTCTGGCTGCTCAAATGTGCTATTTTTAGAAGGTGATTTTCTAAATCTGGAAAGGATATTATTGAAAACATTTTTACTTTCAATATATCTTCTTAAATCGCTTGCATCTAAAGCTCCACTTTGGAATTTCAGGAACATTTCCTGAGATGTTTTCAGGTTGAAAAACTTCTGCAACTTGTTAATTTCTTCATCATTATAAGAAATTTTAGCATGTCTGAGTTTTCTTCTTAAGACGTCTTTTCCTTCATCTACCAATTGGTTTTTCTGAGAATTTAAGAAGCCTTTTATTTTAGACTTCGCCTTGGAGGTAGTTACAAACTCTAGCCAATCGGATTTTGGTTTTTGATTTTGAGACGAAAGAATATCTACCTGATCTCCATTTTGTAAAACATAGGAAATTGGCACCAATCGACCATTAATTTTGGCTCCTAAACATTTCATTCCTAAATCCGAATGCACTGCAAAAGCAAAATCTAAGGCAGTAGCACCCGTTGGAAGAATTTTTATTTCACCTTTTGGCGTAAATACAAAAACTTCTTTGGAATATAAGTTGAGCTTAATGTTGTCTAATAATTCTGTAGCCGTTAAAGTATGCTGTTGTTCTAGGACTTCACGGATTTCTGTCACCCATTTTTCAAAGTTTCTTTCTTCCGTATTTTGTCTGTAGCCTTCTTTGTATTTGTAATGAGCGGCAACTCCTTTTTCTGCAATATCGTCCATTCTTTCGGAACGTATTTGCACTTCTATCCATTTTCTGTCAGGTCCTAAAACTGTTAAATGCAAACTTTCATAACCTGTAGATCGGGATTGTGTAATCCAATCTCGCATTCGGGAAGGATTACTGTGGTACAAATCTGTAACAATAGAGTAGATTTTCCATGCGAGGAATTTCTCATTTTTTGCATCCGATTTATAGATGATTCTTATGGCATAATTGTCATAAACTTCTTCAAAAGGAACGCCTTGTTTTTGCATTTTTCTGAAGATAGAAGAAATGGCTTTGGCTCTTCCTTTAATTTTAAAATTCAGACCTTCATCTAATAATCTTTGAGAAACTTCTTTCTTGAATTCTTCAATATAGCGTTCTCTATTTTCTTTAGCGAGTTCTAATTTTTCAGTAATTTCATTATAAACTTCTGGATTATGATATTTTAAAGAAAGATCCTCTAATTCAGATTTTATATTGTAAAGTCCAAGTCTATGAGCTAAAGGAGCGTAGATGTAAGAAGTTTCTGAAGCAATTTTTTTCTGTTTATCTGGAGCCATGCTTTCCAGAGTTCTCATATTGTGGAGTCTGTCTGCAATTTTAATGAGAATTACCCTAAAATCTTCGGATAGTGTGAGAAGGAGTTTTCTATAATTTTCCGACTGAACCGAAATATTTTGGTGGTTCATAATGGAAATTTTGGTTAATCCATTGACAATATTGGCAATTTTTTCTCCAAATATCTTTTTGATATCAGCATAAGTATAGTCTGAATCTTCAATAACGTCGTGTAGAAGTGCACTTGCAATAGAGGTTGCGCCTAAGCCAATTTCTGTAGCCACAATTTTAGCCACAGCAATAGGGTGGTAAATATAAGGTTCACCAGATTTTCTTCGTTGATCTTTGTGTGCATCTAGAGCAATATCAAACGCTTTCCTAATTAATTTGTTGTGATCTTCATCAAGTGTTCGGTAAGTGTTGGATATTAGGTCTTTATAACGAGCTAAAATTTCTTTACTTTCTTGTTCTAAATCGTATGCCATCTCCTTGTGTGTTCTTGCTACGAAAATAATGTTTTTAAATGAAAAATCCACAGTTGAACTGTGGATAAATAAGTTATTTTTAAGTAAAAATTAAAATTATTCATTCGTTTCTATTCCTTTTGTAGAATATTTTATCTTTAAGTTGGGAGCTTTTACTACTTCTGCTTTTGAATGTATGCTGATCCATTTTCGGATGTTTGAGTAAGAGCTCATTTCGTTAAGATCTGTGTTGTCTATAAGAAACGTTTTAATAGCATGATTCTTTAAAAAGATTTCGTTTGCGATTTCCGCCTGTGAGTTGTCTTTTATTGAAACGCTTGCAACAAATTCTGCAATTCCGTCATTATCAATGAAAACAATGTAATCAGATTCATTGAAGCCTGAATTTTCTAAATCACTTTCAAGCTTCTTGTATTCGTAGGAACTATCAAATAGTCCTGTATAAATGCTTGCCATGAGAATGAATTTTTGTAGGGTTAAAATTAATAAATATTTTTATGAATTCATATCTGATAAGTAGCGTATTTTCACGGAAAGTTACACGGAAAATCACATAAAAATACTTTTATGTGATTTTTATTTTATGGATAAGGGTTTCGGGGTTAAATTTTTTCGTTTTTTATCTCTTCTACGATTTCTGGATTAAGAAGGGTAGAGGTATCTCCAAAATTAGAGAAGTCTCCTTCGGCAATTTTTCTTAAAATTCTACGCATAATTTTACCAGATCTTGTCTTAGGAAGCGCTGAAACAAACTGTATTTTGTCGAGTTTTGCAATTGGGCCAATGGATTCTGTAATCAACTGGTTAATTTCTTTTCTTAAATTCTCTTTATCTCTGCTTTCACCAGTTTCTTTAAGCATTACATACCCATAAAGTCCATTTCCTTTAACATCATGTGGGTAGCCTACAATAGCAGATTCCGCAACAGCAGGATGTAAATTGATGCTGTCTTCAATAGGAGCAGTTCCTAAATTGTGTCCTGAAACAATAATAACATCATCTACACGACCTGTAATTCTATAATAACCCACTTCATCTCTTAAAGCACCATCTCCTGTAAAATATTTCCCTGGAAAGGCTGTAAAATAAGTTTCTTTATACCTTTGATGATCGCCCCAAATGGTTCTTGCAATACCTGGCCAAGGAAAACGAATGCAAAGGTTTCCGTCTACTTGGTTTCCTGTTATTTCATTGCGTTTTTCGTCCATTAAAACGGGTTGAATTCCTGGAAGAGGAAGTGTTGCATAAGTTGGTTTAGTGGGCGTGATGAAAGGAAGTGGAGAAATAAGAATTCCACCCGTTTCTGTTTGCCACCAAGTATCTACAATAGGACATTTTTTCTTGCCCACATGATCGTTATACCAATGCCAAGCTTCGTCATTAATAGGTTCCCCTACAGAGCCAATAACTCTTAAACTTGATAAATCGTGTTTTTCTACCCATTCAGAACTTTCTTTAGCTAAGGAACGAATGGCAGTTGGAGCGGTATAAAACTGAGTTACTTTATGCTTTTCTATCACTTCCCAAAAACGATCTGGTTCTGGGTAAGTGGGAACGCCCTCGAAAATAATGGTGGTTGCGCCATTTAATAAAGGTCCGTAAAGAATGTAAGAATGTCCTGTAATCCAGCCAATGTCGGCTGTACACCAATAAATGTCGTTTTCTTTATAATCGAAAACATTTTTAAAAGTATAAGCGGTGTATACCATATAACCTGCTGTTGTATGAAGCATTCCTTTAGGTTTTCCTGTTGAACCAGAAGTGTAAAGAATAAACAAAGGATCTTCGGCGTCCATTATTTTGGTTACAAAATCTGCAGAAGCTTTTGGAAAATAATCGTCCAACCAGAAATCTCTGCCTTCTTTCATTTTAATTTCAGAATTGGTTCTTTTAATAACGAGCACTTTTTCTACAGTTTCACATTTATCCAAGGCTTCATCTACAATTCCTTTAAGGTCTATAGATTTGTTTCCACGGTAGCTTCCATCGGAGCAAACGATAAGTTTTGCAGCACAGTCATTGGTTCTTGATGCTACTGCAGAAGCGGAAAATCCTGCGAAAATAACAGAATGAACAGCTCCCATTTTTGCACAAGCCAACATGGTAATTGCCAATTCGGGAATCATGGGAAGGTAAATGCAGACTCTGTCGCCTTTTTGTACGCCCATTTCTGTAAGTATATTCGCCATTTTGCAGACTTTTTCATGCAATTCTTTATAAGAAATATATTGGGCTTTTTCGTCAGGATTGTTAGGTTCGAAAATGATGGCAGTTTTATCTCCACGTTCCGTTAAATGCCTGTCTAAACAGTTTTTGGTGATATTAAGCTTTGCATTTTTAAACCATTTAATTTTGGCTTCCTCCATATCATATTCCACCACTTTGCTCCATCTTTGATACCAAGTGAAGTTTCTATCGGCAATTTTATCCCAGAATTTTTTAGGATTTTTTATAGACTGTTTGTATTGTTTAAAATAGTCTTCTAGATTTTCTATATGATAATTGCTCATTTTTTAATGTTTTTGTTTTGTCTAAAGTCTAAAATTTAAATTATGAATTAATTTTGTCTAACGTCTAACGTCTAACGTCTAACGTCTAACGTCTAACTATTATACTGAGTATATTTTTCTTGAAGTTCATCAATAATTTTTTCATCATCAATAGTAGAAGGAATTTGGAATTCTTTTCCGTCTAAAATGGTTCTGATGAGTTTTCTTAAAATTTTTCCAGAACGTGTTTTAGGTAAGCGTTTCACCACCATTACATTCTTTAAGCTTGCTACTGCTCCAATTTTCTCACGAACTTTGTTGATGACTTGTTTCTCTAAATCTTCATCAGTTACATCACTTCCATTTTTTATCACCACGCAAGCGAAAGGAATTTGTCCTTTTAAAGTATCGTCAATTCCTACAACGGCGCATTCTGCAACATCGTGGTGCGAAGAAACTACTTCTTCCATTTCTGAGGTGGAAAGTCGGTGTCCTGCAACATTAATAACATCATCTACACGACCTGTAATAAAGATATAACCGTCTTCATCCTGAATAGCACCATCGCCAGAAAAATAATACCCCTCAAATTGAGACAAATAACTGTTTTCGTAGCGTGGGAAGTCTTTCCAGACACCTAAAAGCGCGCCTGGAGGAAGTGGAAGTTTAATCACTAAATAACCTTCATGGTGAGGATCTAATTCGTAACCATTTTCATCAAAAATTTTAATGTCATAACCCGGAATTGGTTTTCCTGCGGCGGCTCTTTTAATTTCATAATCATCAAAAGCGGTAAGAAGTCCCAACATGGGAGAACCGGATTCCGTTTGCCACCAATGGTCTATTGCGGGAACTCCAATATGCTTATTAAACCAGTCTAAAGTAGCTACATCGCATCTTTCACCAGCTAAAAATTGCTTTTTAAGTTTAGATAAATCATATTTTTTTACCAATTCACCATTTGGATCTTCTTTTTTAATTGCTCTAATAGCTGTAGGAGCTGTAAACATAATAGAAACTCCATATTCAGAGATAATTCTCCAGAAAGTTCCTGCATCGGGGGTCATCACGGGTTTTCCTTCAAAAACAATAGTGGTGTTTCTATTGATTAATGGTGCATAAACGCTGTAGCTATGACCAACTGCCCAACCAAAATCTGATGCTGCCCAAAAAGTTTCTCCTGAAGGGATAGCATAATGGTAATTCATTGAAAATTTCAAGGCGGTTGCATAACCTCCCGTATCTCTTACAATTCCTTTTGGTTTTCCAGTAGTTCCTGATGTATAAAGCAAATAGAGTGGGTGAGTCGATTTTACGGGAACACATTCCACAGGTTGAGATTTTTCTACCAATTCTTGATAATCTATGGTTCCTTCAAAATATTCTTCTTTATTATCTATCAAATTTCTGTTGAAAACCACAATATTATCTACTTTATCTTGAGTCAACTCAATGGCTTTTTCCACTAAAGGCAAGTAAGGAATTCTCTTGGCTATTTCTACTCCTGCCGTAGCTGTAATAAGAACTTTTGGTTTGCAATCATCAATTCTAACCACCAATTCTTGAGGGGCAAAACCTCCAAAAACTACATTATGAATCGCTCCAATTCTTGCACATGCCAGCATGGTGAATAAAGTTTGCGGAATCATAGGCATATAAACCACGGCTGTATCGCCTTTTTGCAATCCTAAAGATTGTAATCCACCTGCTAATTTAGAAATCTCTTCTTTAACCTCGTTGAAAGTATATTTTTTCTTCTGATTGGTTACTGGAGAATCATAAACTAAGGCAACTTGATCTCCAAAACCATCTTCAATATGTTTATCTACGCATAAATAACACATATTGAGTTCTCCATCTGTAAACCATTGTGGATAATTATTTTCGTCTTTACCAAGAATTTCTGTAGGGAATTTATACCATGAAATTTCTTCGGCTTGTTTTTTCCAAAAGTCCTCTTTGTTTTCAATGCTTTCTTGAAACATTTTGTCTGCTTTCATATCTTTTATTTTTTGCGGGATTCGGGTGTTGAGTTACGGGTTACGAGATTCGAGTTAGTTTTGTTTAAAGTTTGAATTATGAATTATGAATTATGAATTATGAATTATTTTTGCTAAATCTCAAATCTCAAATCTCAAATCTCAAAACTCTAGTCTGTTATTTCATTAATTTTTTCTAAAAGTTTTTTAATAGAAAAAGGTTTGGCGATGTACAAATCTATTCCTAAATCATAACCTTTTTGGATGTCTGCTTCGCTGGTTTTTGCGGATACAAAAACTACTTTTACGTCTTTAAATTTTTCGTTCTTTTTAATTTCTGCAAGTGTGGTGTAGCCATCTACATTGGGCATCATAATATCGAGAAGAATGACGTCTGGGATTTCATCTTTTAAAATCTCTAAAACTTCGGAGCCATCTCTTGCTATAAAAACTTGATATCCATTTTTCCGAAATGAATATTCTAAAGTCATTACTATTTTATGTTCGTCATCTGCAATTAAAATTTTCTTCATTGTTTTGTTATGTTTGGCTTTCTACATGAAACTCACCATTGTTTTTGGTGAGATTGGGTTTTTGTAATTCAATTTCAAAAACCACTCCTATTTCTTTATTTTTCACGGAAATTTCTCCGTTATGTGCGTTAATTATTTTTTTACTGATGGCTAATCCAAGTCCACTTCCTGTAGGTTTTTTAATGTTTTGGTTTTTACTTTGGTAAAATTTATCAAAAATATAGTCCAAATCTTCCTCTGGAATTAGGCTTCCTGTGTTGAAAATAGAAATTTTTATTTTTTCTCCATCTTCTTGAAATTTGGTTTGTATAACGCTTTGCTCATTAGCGAATTTCAGTGCATTTCCTAAAATATTTTGAAAAACCTGAATCATTTTCATTTCATCATAAATCAGATACGGATTTTCTATTAAAATAATTTCCGAATGATGAAGATGACGGTTTTCAAAAAGTTGGTGAAGTGGTTTTAAAGCTTTATCGTAGGTGTCGATGATATTGTTTTCTTCCAAATTAAGATGATGAGAACCGTTTTCTAATTTATCTAAATACAGGATATCATTGATGATTTCTGCAAGTCGGTCACTTTCTGAAATAATGTTTTCAAGGAAATCTCTTTTAATATCTATAGGCATTTCTTCATCATCCAACAATACCTCACTCGTAGCACGAATTGCGGTAATGGGAGTTCTTAATTCGTGTGCCACGCTGTCTAAAAATTCGTCTTTTTGTTTGTCTTTTATCAATAGACTAGAATTGGCATTTTGCAATTTGTCGGAGAGATTTCTCAACTGATTGGATTGTTCTGTTAATTGCTTATTAATACTGATATTTTCTTTACTTTCTTCCAAAATTTTCAAAACTTCGGGAAGGGTAATTTTATCTTCTTTGGTAACCCCTTCGATGAGGATTTTAGCTGAAGCGATTCCAATTCTACCACTCAATAGATTTTCTGAAAATTTAATAAATCTTGCATCAGCGTTATCGCTTTCTCCAGAAATATTGTATTTCAAATTGAAGATTTTTAAAGCTTGAACCGTTTTTTGTTCACCTAAAAATCTCACTAATATTTTTCTAATTTCACTTATGCGAGCTGTTCCACGCCAGATGTATGCATTTTCGTGATCTCGGATATATTCGTTAATATCAGCATAAATTTCGGCATAATTTCTCTCACGATATGTTCCGATGGTATTGGATGAAACAATGATGAATAAAAGGGTATTAATTAATATGCTCCAGAAAAAAGTATTTGAAATTGGCGATAAATAAGGAATGGTAAAAAATTGGAAAAATGCGTTTTTATAAAAATCACTTTCTCTAAATCCTTCAAAATAATTGGGCAAAACCAATTGGATATAACAAATAACTACGCCTACAACAATTCCTGTAAAAGCGCCCCAAAATGTTCCTCTTCTCCAAAATAAACTTCCAAAAAAAGCAGGAGCTAACTGAGATACCAAAACAAATGATACCAAACCAATATTGAAAAGTGTGGAGGAAGAAATAAAATATTTATAGACCAAAAAGGAGATAATAATGAGCGAGAAAATGCTTATTTTCCTTATATTAACAATGGTTTTTGAATTGGAAATATTGGAAGCGATTTGAAAACGATCCAACCATCCATAAGGTATAATAATATTGTTTGAAAGCATTATGGATAAAGCAATTCCCGAAATAATAATCATAGAAACCGAAGAACTTAAGCCTCCTAAAAATACCAATACGGAAATTAGTTGGTTTCCAAATTTTTGAGGAATTAATATGGAAAACATTTCTGGATTTACAGCTTCATTCTGAAATAAAACTTTTCCTCCCCAAGCTATAGGAAAAACAAATAAATTGAAGATGAGTAAATACAAAGGAAACAACCAAATAGCAGTGCGAATATGGCGTTCTTTGCGATTTTCAACAATGGATGTATGGAATTGTCTGGGTAAAACAAAAATGCAAGAAATGGATAAAAGCAACATGATGAGCCAATTAAATCCACCTTCTAAACCATTGTAAGTGTTTTTTTGAGCAAAATCTGCTAGTTTTGATGCTTGATTGTAAATGTCTCCAAAGCCGTTAAAAACTCCAAAAGTTACGTACAAACCAAGAATGACAAAGAAAATAAGTTTCAGGAAACTTTCTACAGCAACTGCGGAAATAATTCCTAATCTTTTTTCTGAGGCATCTACATATTTTGTCCCATAATAAGAGGAGAACAATGCAATAATTAAAACCACATACGTTGCAGAATCTGTAATAATATTCTCTGAATTCGGGGTTTGAGTAACTTGATGAAAGGTATCGGAAATGGCTTTTATTTGTAATCCGATGTATGGAATTATGGCTAAAATACAAACAATAGCAATTAAAGCTCCTAAAGATCGTCCGTTCCCGTAACGCAGTGAGATAAAATCTGCAATGCTGGAGATTTTGTTCACTCTAGAAATTCGAACAATTTTGGTATTAATAAATATCCAAGCGGGAATAATAATTATTGGTCCAATATAAATAGCCAAATATTCTAAACCTTGATTGGCTGCCACTCCAATACTTCCGTAATACGTCCAAGCTGTACAATATACAGCTAAAGAAAGTGCATATACGTAAGGATTATTCGTCCAAAAATTAGTTTTCTTCTCTGCCCAAAAAGCAATGAAGAAAAGAACTCCCAGATAGAGAATGACTAATGCAAATAATACAGGACTACTCATTGAACTTTTTAAAAATTATCACCGAAAATAGGCTTGATAATAACCAAACTGCGAAAATGTATATATAGATTAAGGGAAGTCCGGCTACACTTTTAGAAGAATTAAACAAAAGCAAAACCGGTGCATTGAACAAGATGAACAATACTAAACTCAATACTACCAGTTTTTGCTTATGCCTTTTTTTCATTTTTACTTTTTTAGATATTAGAAGTTAGAGGTTAGAGGTTAGTAATTAGTAATTAGTAATATGATAGTAATTAGACTTTAGACCTCAAAATTTAGACCTCAAACCTACTTTCAAACTATTGTTTTTCGTCTGAATATTCGCCTTGTAAAGCGTACCATCCGAACACTGCCAACCCCCCTACAACAATAGGAAGAAGTATGAAGAGAATGATAATTCCAAATACCAAGTCTTCTTGTTTTCCTGAAGTAATTTTTGGGATTCCCATTACCGTTATACCGAAATAGAGTACTGCTGCGGCTAAAGCTAGCCAAACAATTCCTAATATTTTCTTTATTGTATTCATTTTTTTCAATTTTAAAGTTAGCTATTTTTTTTGTTTTTATAAAGTGTTTTACAGCTTAATCTTCTACTTTTTTATCTTTTCCGTTTAAGTAAATTAAGCCTATTACAATACAAATTCCAGCAATAATTATAGGATACCAAAGACCTTGTAAATACCATTGTGGATGCCCCGCTTCTTTACCAGAACTCACCAAATAAGTAGCTACAGCTGGAAGAAGTCCACCGAATATTCCGTTACCAATATGATAAGGCAATGACATAGAAGTGTAGCGAATTCTAATTGGGAACATTTCTACAAGGAAAGCTGCAATTGGTCCATACACCATAGTTACAAATACCACCTGAATAAATACTAAGAAAACGAGTGTCCATCTGGTTTCATTATTAATGTGAATGGTTTTGTTAACGGTTGCCGCTTCTGGTTTTCCGTCTTTAATTACAGTTCCAGAAGGTGACCAATGCACAATACTGTCTTTTTTAAGTTGATAACCATCTGTAAATGTTTTCTCTGTATGGAAAGTGATAAGACTATCACCCGTAATTTTTTCATGGGCTTTTGCTGTTCTTTTTTCAACCAATCCGTTTTGCTCCATTTCTTTCCCTGTTAAATCTACAGATTTGTACATTTTGTCGTAGATAGGTCTGTAAGATAAAATGGCAATCAACATTCCTATTAACATGATGGGTTTTCTACCTATTTTGTCTGATAACCAACCAAAAAGGACAAATAAAGGAGTTCCCAATAAGAGTGCGATTGCCATTAATGAATCTACTTGTGCAGAATCTACATTCATTACTTTTTGAATGAAACTCATGGCGTAAAACTGACCTGTATACCACACAACCCCTTGTCCCATTACAGCACCAAAAAGCGCCAATAAAACAAATTTGAAGTTGTATTTATTTCCAAAAGATTCTTTTAAAGGATTTTTAGATGTTTTTCCTTCTTTTTTAGCCTCAGCAAATAGAGGAGATTCTTTCATGTTTTTTCTGATGACGTATGAAACTCCCACCATTAAAATAGAAATCCAGAAAGGAACTCTCCATCCCCAATTATCAAATTCTTCAGCAGAAAGAGTTGTTTTGGTTATTAAAATCACCACTAAAGACACGAAAAGCCCTATTGTTGCTGTAGTTTGAATCCAAGAAGTCCAATAACCTCTTCTTCCAGGTTGTGCATATTCAGCGACGTAGGTTGCGGCACCTCCGTATTCACCACCAAGAGCTAAACCTTGTAAAAGTCTTAAAACTAAAACCAATACAGGAGCCATAAATCCGATGGTTTCATAAGAGGGAATACAACCAATAAGAAAAGTGGAGAATCCCATAATGAGAAGGGTTACTAAGAAAGTATATTTTCTGCCAATCATATCACCCAATCTTCCGAAGAATAAAGCTCCGAAAGGTCTTACTACAAAACCTGCCGCAAAAGTGGCTAAGGTTGAAAGAAATGCGGCTGTAGGATTATCGGCAGGGAAGAATTTTGTAGAAAGAACTACGGCTAAACTTCCGAAAATATAAAAGTCATACCATTCTATCAATGTTCCTAATGAGGAAGCTGTGATAACGCTCCAAATTGTTTTGTTGCTTACTTTTTCTTTAACAGGAAGCGATGCATCATGTTCTGAAATATTGTTATTACTCATATTATTTTGTTTTTTGTGATTTAGATGGGGAGGGGGGAGGTTTAAAGTCTGAAGTCTGAAGTCTAGAGTTTGAAGTTTGAAGTCTAATGTCTAATGTCTGAAGTCTAATTACTTATTAACCATTACTAATAACTAATAACTAATAACCAAAAACCAACCACTATTAACTAAAATGAATACATTACTCTTACCATGGCACGAAGGTTTCCTACATTTGTTGTGGTTCCTCCTGCAGTTGCGTCGGTTTGAGTGTCTCCGTATTTTGCTGCGGTGTATTCAACTTCTGGTGCGATATTGAATTTATTCTGTTTGAATTCCACCCTTGCGGACGCTCTCCAAACATTGTCTAGGATTCTTGTTCCAGAAGCTCCTCGAACGTATAAGTTTTTGTAGCCTTCATCTGTTCCGTAGTTTTTGGTGTATCCAAAGAAAACGCCTGGAGCAATTTTAGCGTTATTACTTGCTAAATCTACCCAAAAAGATGAGGTTTTAGTTGGTTTATAGCTTTCTTGTCCATTCTGTTCAGTATAACCTGCAAAACCACCAATCATCACTAAATGATGGAGGTTTCCACCATAGATTCCGTAAGTTTTTGTGGAAAATTGAGCGTTAGAATATTTAAAATAAGCTAGAAAATTGGAGGAATTTAGTTTTTCCTCTGAAACTAAGTTGTTGCTTTCGATAACAGGTTTCAATGATTGATATTCAGCAGCGATTCCTGCAATAATATTTTTGTTTTTGTACTGAAGTTGTCCATGAAATGTTGGAACTGATGAGTTGATGGTTGCGCTGTTGGTGTAAGCTCCGTTAGCATTGGCGGTTTGAAACTCTCGATCTTTGTAGGCAACAGCTGTAAAAGACAATTCATCCGTTAGTTTTTGAGTAACTTTAATTTGTCCAGCCCAACCAAAAGGATTGAAAAGGATTCCTGTATTAAAGTTTGCAACTCCAGGATAAACTTCTGGAATAAAAGAAGGATACCAAGTTTGCCCGAAAGTTACAGATGTTTTTGTCCAAGATAGAGTAGCATAAGCGTGTCTCAAGCGAAGAAGTCCCATGCTGCCAGAACCCGCTGAAGATTTATTGAGTTCTGTATTTCCGAAGAAATCGGCTTCAATTTTTCCACTGGCTTTGGCCCCCCAAACATCTGGACCTTTAAAATTTAGCCCTAATCTGGTTGTTATAGAAAGAAAATTACTTGCACTGGCTCCATTAATATCTTTTCCATTGGTATCTAACTTTTCGTCTAATGGGTATAAGTTGAGGTTGTATTCTCTAGAGTAAGCAGATTGTCGACTATCAAAATTATATTCCGTTCTCACCCAACCGTATAAAGAAATGTCCCATTCTTTTGGTTTATTCTTTTCCGCTTCCAAGGCTTCAATTCTTTTCAGAAGGTCAGCATTGCTTATCGTATCTTGGGCGCTAAATTGAGAAAATAAAATACTTGATAATATTATTCCTAAGGTTTTAGCTTTTTTATTCATGGATTAATAATTTTTAGCTGTGATTGTTGTGAATGCTAAAGTGAAAATATTAATCCTTTTGATGAAATTTAATATATATTAGTGTAAAGAATATATTTTATTTAAACCTTTCCCATTTTAACATCATGTATTTATCGCCAAATTCGGTAATTAATAATCCTGAACCCTTGATGTTCTGCTCGTTTTGCATAAACTCAATCAATTCATTTTGTTTAAAAACTTTATATACGGGATGAAAGTCTGAGTGAGGAGGTCTTTTGATATTGTATTTTTTCACCCATGAGCTTATGGTGACATGAGAAACACCAATAATTCTCTCAATTTCCCTTAGTGATAATCCTTCTAGATAAAGTTGCAGAGCTTTGGTAACGAAATAATCATCAATTTGTTTTCCCAATTTTTTCACTGTGAAATAATAATTACAGTCTTTGCACAAAAACCTTTGTTTATCCTTTATAATTCCACTTTTTACGATATTATTCTGTAAACATTTTGGACAATAATTTTCCATAACTATATCTTTTTAGCAAATATATAATAAATTAGCAATAATATAGAAATGGTATTGTTATTATTATTAATGAACTTATTATTATTTTTAAGCATGCAAAAAGAGAATATTTTAAATTATATAAAGACCAAAGTTCAGGAAAAGATTGAAAATTTGCAGCATCTCATTTCCGAAGCAAGAAACTCCAATAACGATACTAAATCCTCAATGGGTGATAAGTACGAAACGGGAAGAGAAATGTTGCAGCAAGTGATTAATCAATATCAAAGTCAATTAAAAGAAGTCTTGGCTCAAAAAGAAGTTTTGGATCATCTTACTACAGATGTTTGTACAAAAGTGCAAAACGGAGCTCTGGTAAAAACGGAGAGAGCTTTATTTTATATTTCGGTATCTCTTGGTGAAATTCAAGTGGAAGATTCTAAAGTTTTTGCTGTGTCGAAGGAAGCTCCTTTGGTGCAAGCAATGTTTGGAAAAAGTATTTCAGAAACTTTTAATTTTAATGGACAAGTGCAAACTATCCTTTCAATTTGGTAATTTTGTATTTTATGTATGTTTATGGAAAATGAAACTGTTGTTGTAAAAAATAAAATTTCTTACGTTTATTATAAAACTCATTCGGAAGCGGATACCATTATTTTTCTTCATGATTCTTTAGGTTGTATAGAGCTTTGGCGAGATTTCCCCAAAAAACTCGGCGAAAAAACGGGCTGCAATATCTTTATTTATGACAGACATGGTTATGGCAAATCTGGAAGTTTTTTAAAAGAATCTAGAGATAATTTGTACATGGAAGAAGAAGCTGATGTTTTAATGGAACTTCTCGAAACATTGTCAATAGAGAAACCTATACTTTTCGGACATAGTGATGGTGGTTCTATTGCTTTAATTTTTGCAGGAAAATACCCACAACTTCCAAAAGCTATAATAACTGTTGGAGCTCATATTTTTGTGGAAGATGTTACGGTAAAAGGAATTCAAGACGCTGAAGAAGCTTATAAAACCACCAATTTAAAGCAAAAGCTTGAAAAATACCACGGCGAGAAAACCGAAAATTTGTTCAATGCTTGGACGAAAACATGGCAAACAGAAGACTTTAGTCAATGGAATATTGAAAAGTTTTTACCCTCAATAATTTGTCCTTCTTTAATAATTCAAGGTGAAGACGATGAATACGGAACTTTGAAGCAAGTTGAAAGAACTGTTGACCAAATCTCTGGTTATTCCGAAGCTTTTGTTATTCCAAATGCAAAACATACTCCTTATAAAGAAGTGCCAGAAGTGGTTATGGAGAAATGTACTTCTTTTATCGAAAACGTAGTCCATGAAACTTCAAAAAAAACTATATTTGAAAAGTAAATCTCATCATTAAGAACCCTTTTTTCATGCAAAATTATTTAGCTCTACTTCAAGATATTTTAGACAACGGAACAGATAAATCTGACAGAACAGGAACGGGGACCAGAAGTTTATTTGGTTATCAATTGCGATATGATTTATCCAAAGGTTTTCCTTTGGTGACCACCAAAAAAGTGCATTTAAAATCTATTATTTATGAGCTCTTATGGTTCTTGAAAGGCGATACCAATATTCAGTATTTGAAGGATAATGGAGTTTCTATTTGGGATGAATGGGCGGATGAAAAAGGGGATTTAGGACCAGTTTATGGAGCTCAGTGGAGAAGTTGGGAAGGAGCAAATGGAAAAATTGTAGACCAAATTTCTGATGTTATTGAACAGATTAAGAAAAATCCAGATTCTAGAAGATTAATAGTTTCCGCATGGAACGTTGGTGAAATCCCGAATATGGCTTTAGCGCCTTGTCATGCTCTATTTCAGTTTTATGTAGCAGATGGGAAACTGTCGCTTCAATTGTATCAAAGAAGTGCAGATGTTTTCTTGGGTGTTCCATTTAATATTGCATCTTATGCGCTTTTATTAATGATGGTAGCTCAAGTGACAGGCTTAGAAGTTGGCGATTATGTGCATTCTTTTGGAGATGTTCATATTTACAACAATCATTTTGAGCAGGTGAAAAAACAACTTTCCAGAGAGCCGAGAGCGCTTCCAACCATGAAAATAAATCCAGAAGTTAAAAATATCTTCAATTTTAAATTTGAAGATTTCGAACTGTTGAATTACGATCCACATCCAGGAATTAAGGCTCCTGTAGCGGTGTAATTGTATAATTTTTTGGATATTGAAAGTAAATTTTCAAAACCCAAAAAAAGAAAATAAAAACGACAACCTATAAAAGTGAGTGAAGGCAACTTCACTTTTTTTTTGTAACAATCAATTAGTAATCAATACTTATAGAATTCAAATAATCCACGATATAAAAATTCGGAAGAATGAAAAAAATCCTTATTGCAGCCCTTTTCTTAGGTGCTATTTTCAATTCAACTATTGCTTTTGCACAAACGGAAACTTCTGGACAAAGCGTTTATAGAGCTACCCATACCAAAAGAACGGAACTGAAACATACCAAACTCAAAGTTAATTTCGATTACGAAAAAGAGCATATGAATGGCGAAGAATGGTTAACCGCTTCACCTTATTTCTATCCGTCTGATTCTTTAGTGCTGAATGCAAAAGGAATGTTGATTCATGAAGTGGCTTTAGACAATGCAGGAAAAAAATCGAATTTAAAATACGATTATAAAGACGATATTTTAAAAATTAATTTAGATAAAACCTATAAAAAAGGTCAAGATTATACCGTTTACATCAAATATACCGCACGCCCGAATGAAGTAAAACAAAAAGGAAGTGCAGCGATAAACGATGCTAAAGGTTTGTATTTTATTAATGCTCAAGGAAAAGATCCAGATAAGCCAATTCAAATTTGGACACAGGGAGAAACCGAATCTTCTTCGGCTTGGTTTCCAACAATTGATAAAACCAATCAAAAAACCACTCAGGAAATTTATATGACGGTTCCTGATAAATACGTTACACTTTCTAATGGTTTATTAAAAGAGCAAGAGAAAGAAGCAAATGGTTTAAGAACCGATCATTGGGTGATGGACAAAAAACATTCACCGTATTTATTTTTCATGGGAGTTGGAGAATATGCTGTGGTAAAAGATAAATGGAGAAATATTCCTGTTGATTATTATGTAGAAAAGGAATATGAACCTTATGCCAAACAGATTTATGGTAACACACCAGAAATGATAGAGTTTTTCTCTAAAAAATTGGGTTACGATTATCCGTGGAGTAAATATGCACAAATTTCGGGTAGAGATTATGTTTCTGGAGCAATGGAGAACACAACGGCTACTTTGCACAGTTCGGATGTTCTTCAAAAACCTGGTCAGTTAATTGATGAAAATAAATGGGAAGCCACTATTGCTCATGAACTTTTCCACCATTGGTTCGGCGATTTGGTGACTGCAGAAAGTTGGAGTAACCTTACCATTAATGAATCTTTTGCGAATTATTCAGAATATCTTTGGTTCGAACATAAATATGGAGTTGATGAAGCTGATTATCATAGACTGAATGATTTAAGTTATTATCATCAAACTCCAACGGATTTTAAGAAAGATTTAGTGCGTTTTGATTATGCTTCTCGCGAAGATGTTTTCGATTTGGTTTCTTACAACAAAGGAGGCGGAATTCTGCACATGTTGAGAAATTATTTAGGTGATGATGCCTTCTTTGCTTCTCTTACAGATTTCTTAAAAACGTATGAATATCAAAATGCTGAAGCGCATCAGTTAAGACTTTCATTTGAGAAAATTTCTGGGAAAGATCTCAATTGGTTCTTTAATCAATGGTATTTCGGAAATGGTAATCCTAAATTAGGTTCTACATTTACTTATGAACCAGTGAAAAAAGAAGTAACGGTAACCATTAACCAAACGCAAACGCCACTTTTCCAGTTTCCTTTGACTATTGATGTGTACGAAAACGGAAAACCAGTTCGTCAAAAAGTTTGGGTAAATGCAAAATCCAGCAATTCTTTTAAATTTTCTGCTTCTAAAAGTCCAGATTTAGTGAATATTAATGCTGATGGAATTTTAATTTCAGATATTTCCGATAAAAAAACTCCTGAACAAAGTTTAATGCAATTCACCAATACAAAAGAAATGTATGGAAGAGGAAAAGCTTTGCAAAGTATTAAAGAAGAAATGTCTAATCCGTCTTCTATTAAATTAATTACAGCTGCATTAAAAGATCCTTCACCAAGAATTCGTCAGAAAGCTTTGGAAATGATAGATTTATCCAAACCGGAACAAGCAAAAGTTCTCCTTTCAGAAGTTGAAAGATTAGCATCTAATGATCCTAAAACCTTGGTTCAAGGTGCCGCAATTGCAGCTTTAGGAAAAACCAAAGACAAAAAATACCTTCCCATTTATGAAAAAGGGGTTTCTGCGGTTTCTAATTCTGTTCGTTCTAATTCTGTGGGAGCAATTTCCAGCACGGCACCTGAAAAAATTACGGCTTATGCAGATAAAATAGACTTGGAAAATGCATCAGAAGAATTATTAGCTCAGATGCTTCCTATTGTGGTGAAAAATAAAGTGACTTCTCAAATGGCTAATTTGGCTCCTGTAGTTGCATTTTATCCATTTATAAAATTCCAAAACCCTGAACTAGGAAAATCTGCGGAAGAAGGTTATAATTGGATTATGAGTTCGGATAATTTAAAAGCTACTGAATCTATCACTAAAATTTTAGGACAAGCTAAAAGTCAAATGGGTGATAATCCACAAGTGAGAATGATGATTACACAAATGCTGAAAGATGGTTTAGCTAAAAAAATGGAACTTCTGAAACAAAATCCAACAAAAGCTTCGAGTATAAATCCTCAAATAGATGCTATTAATAAAGCAATTGAGAATTTTAAATAATTTTTTTAATTCTATATTTTATCAAGAGAACAATCGTTGGTTGTTCTCTTATTTTATATAGGCTTCAATTATTTGTGATTGAAAATGTAATACTTAAGTTAAATTTTACTTATCCCTAAAAAAATAGTTGTACGTTCAAAAAATAGTTTTATATTTGTTTAACTAATATTTTAGTGATAGAGTAATTTTAGTTAATTAAAGAGAAACGAAAATGAGCGCGATACAATCTTTAACAAAAGCAGAAGAACAAATAATGCAATATCTATGGAAACTTCGGAAAGGTTTTCTAAAAGACATTTTGGAGCTTTTTCCAGAGCCCAAACCCCATACCAATACCGTTTCTACCATTTTGAAAGTTTTGAAAGAAAAAGGTTTTGTGGATTATGAAGTTTTCGGGAGACAGCATGAATATTTTCCTTTAGTTTCTAAGGAACAATACACTGGTAAAAGCATGAAAAGCTTGGTGAAAAATTATTTCAAAGGATCTTATAAAAACGTAGTTTCTTTTTTAGTTGAGAAAAATGAAATGAGCGTGGAAGATCTTGAAATGTTATTGAAAGAACTTAAAAAGAAAGACTAATGGAGGCCTTATTCCTTTACATCGGGAAATTAATTTTATGTTCAGGTGTAATGTTTTTGTATTATAAATTGTCTTTAAAGGACAAAACGTTTCATCATTACAATAGGTTTTATTTATTGGGAAGTGTAGTAATATCCATATTTCTGCCACTTCTGAAAGTAGAATATTTTACCATTGAAGTGAATGAAAATTGGTATTTGCTGTTGAATAAATTTCAATCTATTAACCCTGATAAAAATATAAACCATGGTTTCTCTTATTATAGCTTGCTTCTTACAGCTTTGGGATTGGTTGCTATCTTTTTTGTAGCCAAAATCCTTTTCGGAATATTTAAAATTGTTCAACTTAAAAAGCAGTTTCCTCAACAGGAATTTGAGGGAATTCATTTTTACGAAACCAATTTACAAGAAGCTCCTTTTTCCTTTTTCAGAAATCTCTTTTGGAAAAACTCCATTGAAGTTCAATCCCAAGTTGGAAAACAAATTTTAAAACATGAAATGGTGCATATTGAACAGAAACATTCTTTGGATAAGCTTTTTGTAGAGCTTTCTACAGCCGTTTTCTGGTTCAATCCGTTTTTCTATTTCATTAAAAAGGAACTCTATCTCATTCACGAATATTTAGCGGACAATAAAGCGGTAAAACATCACGATACCCAAACATTTGCGCAGATGCTTTTGGTAAGTCATTTTTCTGGAACTTCTTTACCAGCAACAAGTCCCTTTCTAAGTTCAAACCTTAAAAAACGATTACAAATGTTACAAAAACCCAAAACAAAATATTCTTACACCCGAAGACTTTTCGCTTTACCCGTATTATTTACCATCGGCTTTGCTTATTTAGTAAATGCTGAGAATAAAGAAATTAGTGAAATGAATAAAGAAGTAGAATCTGGTCTTATTAAAAAAGATACCATTTCTCCAAAAAAATCTATTATAGTAGAGCTTGTAGAAAATGTTTCAATAAAAGAGACAGAGGGTATAAATCCAGCCGAAATTGACGCTCTTCAAGCTCAAAAAGATACAAAGCAAGCCGAAATTGACCATAAACAAGCAATAAAAAACGCTAAAGTTGCTGAGGAAATAGACAAAGAAGCTGCTAAATCCACAAAATATGCAGCGTTAGATGCAGAAAAAATGCGTAAAGAAGCGGAAAAGATTAGAATGGAAACTTCAGACTTATCAAAAGTTCCTGCTACAGAATTCTCACCAACAAAACTGAATTCGCCTTGGGTTCTTAGCGAGAGAGTAAAAGATCCGACAGAAAAAAATACAGAAGAAACGAAAACTCCTGTTACATTTAGAGCTAAAACTGTTTATAAAACTTTTGATAATGAAGGTTTAAGATCTCAAAAAATGACGTTGCATGAAGGAGCTAATGATTTTGAAGTTTATGTTAATGGTGAAAAAATAGATAAAAAAGATTTTGGTACAATAGATCCAAAAACCATAAAAAAGATAAAAGTTATTAAAAATCAAGAACCAAATCGTATTGAAATTGAATTAAAATAAAATATTTCCTATGACAATGAAAAAAACAACCCTATTATTTTTATTTATTTGTGCTTTGTCATCAGCACAAGTTCAAAGATTTATTTACGAATACAAATTCATTCCAGATTCTACCAATAGAGAAAATGTTATTAAAGAAATGATGCTTTTGAATATTGAGAAAAAAGGTTCCCACTATTATAGTTTGGATAAATTTCAGCAAGATTCTATTAATAGGGCAGATTTGGAGAAACAAATTAACTCTGGTAGCAACAGTCTTAATATTCAAAGAAGAGAAAAAAAAGGATTTATTGGTGATAAGGTAAGTAAAGAATACCCCGATTTTAAGGTTTTTCTTTCAACATCCTTAGGACAAGATAAATACAGAGTTCTTGAAGATCAAAAACCAGAATGGAAAATCTTTCCTGATCAACAGAAATTTGGGAATTACCAAGGTCAAAAAGCAATAACTAATTTTGGTGGAAGACAATGGACGGCTTGGTTTTCTACAGATTTGCCTTTTCAGGATGGACCGTATAAATTTTACGGTTTACCAGGTTTAATTATTAAAATTACAGATGCAAGTGGAGATTTTGATATGACTTTAATCGGAAATAAAACCATTGATAAAGAAGCTGAAAATGAAGAAGTTACTAGTGGAACAACAGGGGGTAAAAGATTTAATTTTGGAGGAAAGGAAATTGAAATTACAGAAAAACAATTCAAAAAAGTATGGAGAGATTACCTTGCAGACCCTACTAAAAATATGCGACAAATGATGGGGTCAAGTACTGGAGCAGATGGAAGTACTGTAACTAAAGTAATTAAAATGAGAGACGCAAGCGGAAAAGAACTTGATCAAAATCAAATGTTCAAAACGATGGAGAAAGTGATTAAAGAGAGGGAAGCCAAAAATAATAACAAAATAGAACCAACTTTGTATAAATAAAATACCGTGTTTTTACGGATATAGGTTCCGTTGCTTTACGGGGGAAATATTTTTTTTAGATACTTACATTTGTTGAGGAATTAATAAAAACACACTTCACAATACAATAAAATTATTTTGAGAAAAAACTAATAACCCAATTATTAATCAACTAATTTTATCAAGTCACTTTTTTAGTGACTTGTTTTTTTTGTTGGAACCCTCTTTTTTTTTTATCTTTTTCGTGAAGTTTCAACTTTTACCTTTCCTCACATTTCTGTATCTTTACGCAAAATTTTTATTATGACAATCAACTGGGAAACGGTTAAAGAATACGAAGATATTACTTATAAAAAATGTGGTGGTGTTGCAAGAATTGCTATCAACAGACCTGAGGTAAGAAACGCTTTTCGTCCGAAAACAACCTCTGAATTGTACGATGCTTTTTACCATGTTTCAGAAGATTCTAGTGTGGGTGTTGTGTTGCTTACAGGTGAAGGTCCAAGTCCAAAAGATGGCGGACATGCATTTTGCAGTGGAGGAGACCAAAAAGCTCGTGGACACCAAGGTTATGTAGGAGATGACGGAAGACACCGTTTAAATATTCTGGAAGTTCAAAGATTAATTCGTTTCATGCCTAAAGTGGTGATTGCCGTGGTAAATGGTTGGGCTGTAGGGGGCGGACACTCACTTCATGTGGTTTGTGATCTTACTTTAGCAAGTGAAGAACATGCTATTTTCAAACAAACCGATGCCGATGTTACCAGTTTTGATGGCGGTTATGGTTCTGCCTATTTAGCAAAAATGGTGGGACAGAAAAAAGCCCGTGAAATCTTCTTTTTAGGAAGAAATTATTCAGCTAAAGAAGCAGAAGATATGGGAATGGTAAACGCAGTAATTCCTCATGCAAAGCTTGAAGAAACTTCTTATGAGTGGGCTCAGGAAATTCTTGGAAAATCTCCAATGTCTATCAGAATGCTAAAATTTGCAATGAATTTAACAGACGATGGAATGGTAGGTCAGCAAGTTTTTGCAGGAGAGGCAACACGTTTAGCTTATATGACAGAAGAAGCCAAAGAAGGAAGAAATGCTTTCCTAGAAAAACGTAAACCTGATTTTGGCGATAATCAATGGATATCTTAAAAATAGTCGTTAGTTGATAGTTTTGGTTGATAGTTGAATAAAGAATTATAACCTTTACAGAGCTTGAAGTTTGGATTGAATCTAGAAAGTTGGTAAATCATGTGGATGATGCCCCTAAACAATTTCCTAAAGAAGAAATGTTTGCATTAACCAACCAAATGAGAAGATGTGTCATTTCAATTCCTTCCAATATTGTTGAAGGTAGTGGAAGAAGAACACATAAAGATACGCTTCAGTTTTTGTATATTTCAAGAGGTTCTTTGTTTCAATTAGAAACTCAAAATTATCTTTCATTCGATCAAAAATTTTTAGATATAGAAAAATTTAATGAAATATTAAAACAAATTCAATTGTGTAAAAAGCTTTTGAATGGTTTTATTAATTATTATAAAGGATTAATTAATGAGTAATCGTACAAAACCAACACCTCACACCCAACACCCAGCAACCATTTCCGATTGGATTGGGGCAGCACGACTGCGAACTTTACCCCTTTCTTTGAGCGGAATTATTATGGGGTCTTTCATTGCACGATGGAGGCTGTATGGTGAAGGTGAATTTTGGGATTGGAAAATCCTAGCCTTGGCTTTATTGGTAACGCTTTTGTACCAAGTGCTTTCTAACTTCGCTAACGATTATGGCGATGGGGTAAAAGGAACCGATAAATTAAGAATTAATGAAGCAGAAGCAAGAGCCGTAGCGTCAGGAAAAATAACGGCTCAACAAATGAAAAAAGCTGTTATTATTTTTGCTGCGCTATCTTTTATTGCAACAATTGCACTTTTATATCTTGCTTTTATTCCAAAATATATGAGTGAATTTTATATTTTCATAGGATTGGGATTGGCTTGTATTTTAGCGGCTATTGGTTATACTGTGGGTAAAAAACCTTATGGATACATGGGATTGGGAGATATTTTCGTTTTCATTTTCTTTGGTTGGGTTTCTGTAGTGGGAAGTTATTTCTTGTTTACTAAAACTTTTTCTTGGGATATTTTGCTTCCTGCAACAGCTGTTGGTTTAATGAGTGTTGGTGTTCTCAATCTTAATAATATGAGAGATATTGAGAATGATAAAGCTTCTGGAAAACATACTTTGGCCTTAAAAATGGGCTTCAAAAATGCAATGTTTTATGAAGTGGCTCTTTTACAGCTACCATTGATTTTAATTTTGATATTCTTAGGACTTAATGGTTTCTTCCAAAATCAGCAGTATTACGCATTTATCGTCATGGTTTTAATGTTACCGATGGCAAAATTGAGAAGGAAAATTCTTTCTGTGAAAAGTCCTAAAGAATTGGATCCGTTTTTGAAGCAAGTAGGAATTCTTACTTTAATGATGGCGGTTTTAACAGCGTTTGGACTGAACTTTTTTAATTATTAATCATGGATACAAAAGTTTTTGTGGAATGTCAAATGCTCATTAGAAAGCCTATAAATGAGGTTTTTGAAGCGTTTATTAATCCAGAAATTACAGCTCATTTTTGGTTTACCAAATCTACAGGGAAATTAGAAGAAGGAAAAATAACGACTTGGACTTGGGAAATGTATAATGTTTCTTCAGACGTAAAAACTTTAGAAATTATTCCGAATCAATTGATAAAAACCATTTGGGGAAATCCCTCCAACAATGTGGATTACAAATTTAAAGATATGGAAAACGGTACTCTAGTGATTATTAAAAGCTACGGTTACAAAGAGGAAGGCGAAGATTTACTGAAAGTTATCAACGATAATGCCGGAGGTTTTACCACCGTTTTAGATGGTTGTAAAGCTTATTTGGAACATGGAATTAATTTAAATTTAATTAAAGATAAATTTCCTAGTAAATAAAAGCTAATTTCTAATTTCTCACCTCTAACTTCTAAACAAAAAATAATGAAAATACAATTCTTAGGACAAAACTGTTTTTTGTTCACTTATAAAGGAAAAACAATTCTTTCTGATCCTTTTTACAATTTTCAGAAAGCGCAAACCGGATTTGATATTAAAGCTCAAAAGATAGATTATGTATTAATCACTCACGCTCATGGAGATCATGTTGCAGATGTAAAAGAAGTTTTAGAAAATCATCCTGAAGCCACACTTATTGGGCAACCAGAAATTTGCGGATATTTCAATCATGCCCATAGCATAGACGTAAATATTGGAGGTTCTGCAAAAATTGATGATCTTAAAATTACCATGGTTCGTGCAGATCACACAAGCTCATTTCCAGACGGAACTTACGGTGGAGTAGCTTCGGGGTATTTATTTAGATATGATGAAAAAGTGGTGTATTTAGCAGGTGATACAGGCGTTTTCAGCGAGATGAAACTTTTTTCTAAATTATTTGGAGATATTACAGCATCTATTTTACCTATAGGAGCGCATTATACCATGTGTGCGAGGCAAGCGGCTTATGCGGCAGCAAAACTTTTGAAAACACCTTTTGTAATTGGTTGTCACTTCGATACTTTTGCGCCTATTGCTATCGATCACGATTGGGCTAGAAAACAATTTGCAGAAAGAAATACAGATTTTACTTTACCAAGTTTAGGAGAAAGTTTTGAGATTTAATTTTTATTAAACGCAAAGGAGCAAAGAGTTTTTTAGTAAACGAGTTATTAAGTCGCAAGGTTTGTCGATGAGAAATAAAATCTTTGATTTTCTAGCGCCTTAAAGATTTATTTTATTGTGAATAATTTTTGCGTCTTTGTGAAAAAAAAATCAAACGCAAAGATGCAAAAGTTTTTATATTTCTGTGGGTTATTAAGGCGCAATGTTTGTCGATGAGAAATAAAATCTTTGATTTACTGGCGTATTATTAATGAGGATAAATTTCGCGTCTTTGCGATAAAAAGTATTAAGCGAAAAATAGTAAAAAAAATTAATTTCAGAACGAAACATATAGACACAAAAAATGGCAAGCTACCTACATCACACCGCTACAACCGTTTACCTTTGCTGCGTTCCCACCCTGGAGGATTCACAGGAGCTGGTTGTGTAGGACTTGCCGGTGCAAATATAGAAATTTTATATGATATAAAAAGAATTCTGAAATAAAAATTAAAATAAAAATCCTTTATTGGAGCTAATCCACTGATTTATAATTTGAAAATATTTTTTAATTTTATTTTTTATGATGGATTTATTCTTTTAGAAACATTTTTTTTGTCATTTAATTGCAAAAACTTTCAAAGCTCACTAAAGAATTAGTTTTCGTTTTAAGTTTAATGCTTAATTTTGCAAACGGAAATTTTAAAATGCTATACTTTAACTTTCCCCAACCCGAAAAGGTTGTAAAATAATTTTAAACGTAAAAAATTGTACAGAGCAACAAAAACAAAAAGCTCAAAAAAATCAATATCAAAGAAATGACAAAGAATCCTACTACGCTTGGCTTTATTCTATTTTTACTCACCATGGTAATGTTTTTTGTTACCTATTTCTTTTTTTCGGGAGTTAATTATTATGATACTACCTTAAAAATGAATTCATTTGTATTACCATTTTTGTATGTGCTAGCTGCATTCTGGTCTGTAAAATCTTATTGGAACAATAATTCTGTAGTCGGTTTTAGAACAGCTTTTAAAAGAGCATTTATGCCGATGTTTATAGGTGGTTTACTTTCTATGCTTAGTATTTTTGCATTTTTGAATTTTGGAGATACTGCTGCTAAAGATTTATTGAATTATCAGTACGTTACACAGCAAAAATCCGAGCTAGATAACGAGTACAATAAAGCGAAAAAGCTTTTGAAAGACGAAAGAGATATTGCAGATTTAGAAAAAAAATATCAAGAAAGAATTCAAAGTTTTAGTCCAGAACTTGTTAAAGACAAAGACATGCTTACTTTTAGTCACTTTTCAGGTTATTTTGCAGCTATTTTAATCTTTTATCTAGTAATTTCTTTGTTTTTTGGAGCATTCTTTAAAACAAGATATATTGAGCCTTTAGAAACCGAAACTGAAACAAATTAATGAATTTATCTATAATTATACCCTTGCTTAATGAAGAAGAATCTCTAGAAGAACTCTTTGCAAGAATCAATAAAGTCTGTACAGACAGTCATTTGTCTTACGAAATATGGTTTGTAGATGACGGAAGTACAGATTTGTCTTGGGCCATTATTGAAAACTTAAAAGTTCAAAATCCTCAAGTTCACGCTATTAAATTTTCTAAAAACTACGGAAAATCTCAAGCGCTTCATGCCGCTTTTGAAAGAGCAAACGGTGATGTTGTAATTACCATGGATGCCGATTTACAAGACTTTCCAGAAGAAATTCCAGAATTGTACAATATGGTAGTGAACGAAGATTATGATATTGTTTCTGGTTGGAAGAGAAAGCGTTTTGATAATGTAATGACCAAAAATTTACCATCAAAATTGTTTAATGGAGCCGCAAGAAAGCTTTCTGGAGTCTATCTTCACGATTTTAATTGTGGTTTAAAGGCTTATAAAAAACAAGTGGTAAAATCCATAGATGTGTATGGAGATATGCACCGTTATATTCCTGTTTTGGCTGCTAATGCTGGTTTTAAAAGAATTACAGAAAAACCCGTTCAGCACCAAGCAAGACCTTACGGAACTTCAAAATTCGGAACCGAAAGGTTTATCAGAGGTTTTCTGGATTTGGTGACGCTTTGGTTTGTAAGTAGATTTGGGGGAAGACCTATGCATTTCTTTGGAGCTGGAGGAACTTTAATGTTTATCATTGGTTTTTTATCGGCAGTTTGGTTAGGAATTTCTAAATTAATTGATGTTTCTAGAGGAATTTACGGACATTTAATTGCTGACAATCCGTGGTTTTATATTGCTTTAACCATGATGATGATGGGAACACTTCTTTTCATCGCAGGTTTCCTTGGCGAAATGATTATCCGAAGCAACAGAGATCATAAGAATTATAATATTGATGAAGTAATTTAAAATGAAACTTAAAAATTTAGTTTATATTTCAATACCAATTCTTCTTTTTTCCTGCGGAAAAGTAACTCCAAAAGGAAATATTGAGAATAAGGAAGTTCAACTTGAAGAATTTACAAGTCTAGATTTAAAGGGTAAATTCAGGGTTTTTTACGTCAACAGTCCGAAAAATTTTGTAACAGTGGAAACCTATCCCAATGTTTACAATAACTTGGATATTGATGTAAAAGACAAAACACTTTCTATAAAAGAAGGAAGTGAAACTCAAGGGGTAGATTTTTATAATATTACCATTTATTCTAAATACAATCCTGAGAAAATATCAATGTCTGATTCTGTGGAAATGAATATTTCTAGTGCTATTAAAACCGATAATTTCCGCTTGAATCTTAGAAATAATTCCAAATTTATAGGTTGGGTAAACTCCAGAAAAGCAGAAGTGGACATGGCGGATAAATCCAGAGCTAATTTCCAAGGATTTACCAAAAATGCAACGTTGAAAATTTCGGATACCGCAAGTATTATTGCTCCTTATTGGCAAGTAAATACTTTTAATATCGACTCTAAAAATGGAGTTTATGTAGAAGTAAATGCTAAAGATTCTATTAAAGGAAATCTTCTCAATACATCAAAAATGATGTATTACAATGATCCAGTTAGGGCTTTTAAGCACGACAAAACAACCAAAATTGAAAATAAAATATTAAATTAGAAGTTAGAGATTATATTTTAGAAATTAGATTAATACTTTTTAGAATCTCAAATCTCAAATCTCAAATCTCAAATTTAACCTATGACAACATTAGATAAAGCAAAACTTTGGTTAACAGATACTTTTGATGCTGAAACTAACGCTAAAGTTCAGGAACTTATAGACTCAAATTCACCAGATTTAGAGGATTCTTTTTACAGAGAATTAGAATTTGGGACAGGCGGAATGCGTGGAATAATGGGCGTTGGAACTAATCGTCTCAATAAATATACACTTGGACAGGCTACTCAAGGTTTAGCGAATTATATTTTGCAACAATTTCCAAATCAGGAAGTGAAAGTAGCCATTGCATACGATGTTCGTAATAATTCTAAAGAATTTGGGAAAATCTGTGCAGATGTTCTTACCGCGAATGGAATTAAGGTTTTGTTATTCAAAAATCACAGACCAACTCCTGAGCTTTCGTTTACAGTTCGAGATAAAAAATGCAATGCAGGAATAGTTTTAACGGCTTCTCACAATCCACCAGAATACAATGGGTATAAAGTCTATTGGAATGATGGAGCTCAAGTGGTTCCACCAGATGATGAGAATATTATTAAGGAAGTTTATGCCACAAAATTTGAGGAAATTAAATTCCAAGGAAATGATAATTTAATTGAATGGATTGGTGAAGAGCAAGACGATGTTTATATCGATGCTTGTATGGAAAATTCTTTGTATCAAAATGTAGGAAGAGAAAATCTTAATATTGTTTTCACTTCTATTCATGGTACAACTTACACAACCATTCCGAAAGCCTTGAAAAAAGCGGGTTTTACGAAAGTAGATTTGGTAACGGAACAGATGATTCCTAGTGGAAATTTCCCAACGGTGGAATCTCCAAATCCTGAAGAACCTGCAGCGCTGGAAATGGCAATAGATTTAGCAAGAATTACCAATGCAGATATTGTTATCGGAACAGATCCAGATGGTGATAGATTGGGAATTGCGGTAAGAAATTTAAAAGGCGAAATGCAACTTCTGAACGGTAATCAGTGCAATACTATTCTTACGTATTATATTTTAGATCAATGGAAAAAGCAAGGAAGAATTACAGGAAAAGAGTTCATAGGATCTACCATTGTAACTTCTGATGTTTTCTTTGATGTAGCTCAAAAATTCGGTGTTGATTGCAAAGTTGGATTAACTGGTTTCAAATGGATTGGTAAAATGATTCGCGATTTTGAAGGCAAAGAAAAATTTGTTTGTGGAGGCGAAGAAAGCTTTGGTTTTATGACAGGAGATTTTGTTCGAGATAAAGATTCTTGTGGTTCTATTTTGTTGGCTTGCGAAATTGCAGCTTGGTGCAAAGCTAATGGTAAAACCATGTACCAATACATGATTGATATTTACAAAGAAACAGGAATGTATTATGAAGGATTGATTAATGTCGTGAAAAAAGGTCGTGAAGGAGCTGAAGAAATTCAGAATATGATGAAAAACTTCCGCGAAAATCCACCTCAGGAAATTGCTGGTTCACCAGTGGAGGAAATAAAAGATTTTAAAGAGCAAACTTGTTTTGTAGTTTCTAAAAACGAAAAAAAAGTAATGGACGATATTCCAAAATCTAATGTTCTTATTTATTACACTCAAGATGGTACAAAAGTCTGTGTGCGTCCTTCTGGAACCGAACCTAAAATTAAGTTTTATGTTTCTGTAAAAGATTCTATTTCTTCTGAGGCAGATTTTGTAGAAAAACTACCTATTTTGCAAGCTAAAATTAATGAGGTGAAGACTAGTTTAAGTCTTTAATCAATGTAACTAATTAATAAATAATTTAATATAAAAAAAGCTGGAATTTTTGTTCCAGCTTTTTTATGATTTTATTAAGAAATTTTTATTTTAAATAGGTTTTCAGACTGTTGACTATTCCCTAAATTTGTTATTTTAAAAAAAGTATTATCATTTCCTTAGTGAAAATCTAAAATCAATATAAAAATGAAAGTTTCAAAACTTGCCCAAAATCTTATCGGTTCAGAAATCGTGAAAATAGGTAATGAAGTTAATGATATGAAGGCAAATGGTGCACATATCGCTAACCTTACCATCGGTGATTTGAATTCAAAATTGTATCCTATCCCTGAATTGTTACAACAAGAAATTCAGAAAGCCTATCAAAATCATCACACGAATTATCCTCCTGCAAACGGAATTTTATCTTTAAGAAAAACCATTTCTAAAGATTTAAAAGACAGATGGAATTTAGATTATTCCACAGAAGAAATTTTGGTTACTGCTGGTGCAAGACCTCTCATTTACGCTATTTATAAAACCATTGTAGACGAAGGAGATAAGGTAATTTATCCTGTACCATCTTGGAACAATAATCACTATGCTTATCTTACTTCTGCGCAGAGTGTAGAGATTCAGGCAAAACCTGAAAATAATTTCCTGCCAACAGCAGAAGAAATAAAACCTTATGTTTCAGAGGCTGTTCTTATTTCACTTTGTTCTCCCTTAAACCCAACAGGTACTATGTTTACAAAAGAGCAATTATTGGGTATTTGTGAACTAATTGTTGAAGAAAATAAACGTAGAACAGAAGATCAAAAACCGTTATATTTACTTTTCGACCAAATATATTCTAACCTTACTTTTGATGCTGAACATTTTGCTCCTGTTTCATTAGTTCCAGAAATGAAAGAATACACCATTTTTGTAGATGGTATTTCTAAAAGTTTAGCAGCAACAGGTGTGCGTGTGGGATGGAGCTTTGGCCCGTCTGAAATTATTAATAAAATGAAAGCTTTAAACACGCATGTGGGAGCTTGGGCGCCAAAACCAGAGCAAGAAGCTACTGCGCATTATTATGCTAACGAAAATGAAGTGAATTCTTTCATTGATAACTATAAAAAACAACTTGAAAACTCTTTGGAAGTACTTCATGAAGGTATTCAGGATTTAAAGCAAAAAGGCTTCAAAGTGGACAGTATTCAACCGATGGGAGCTTTGTATTTAACCATAAAAATGGATTATATCGGGAAAAAAATGTCTGATGGAAAAACCATTGAAACCACTTCAGATTTAGTATTCTATTTAATCCGTGAAGGAGGAGTAGCTTTTGTTCCGTTTTCAGCTTTCGGATGTTCTACAACTGAGCCTTGGTTCCGTGCATCTGTAGGTGGAGTATCTGTAGAGGAAATTACAGAAATGCTTCCAAAATTAGAAAAAGCACTTCATTCTTTAATCTAATAACTTATCAATCTAACAGTGTAATAATTAATAAATGCTTTAATATTAAAATTGATGAATTGTTAAATTTCAAGACTTTTCATTTAATTTTTTACCGCAAGAAAGCAAAATTGAATTTTGTAATTTGATATTTAAGGCGTTATAGAATTGCAGATTTTTTGAGTCTTCATAACTTTTATTATTGTGAAAATTTTTGAGACTTTGCGTTTTAAAGTTGAGTAAATATTGGTAAATTGTTACACTGTTATATTGCTACCTTTTTTTAAAAAAACTATGAAAATAATCGCTGTTATCCCTGCTCGTTATAATTCTACTCGTTTTCCTGGTAAACTTATGGAAAAATTAGGTGGAAAAACTGTTATTTCTACTACTTATAAAAATGTTGTGGACACAGGTTTGTTTCATGATGTTTTTGTGGCTACAGATTCAGAAATTATCTTTTATGAAATTACTGAAAATGGTGGAAAAGCCGTAATGACAGGCGAACACGAAACAGGAAGCGACCGTATTGCAGAAGCTGTTCAGAATATAGATTGCGATATTGTTATAAATGTTCAAGGAGATGAACCTTTCTTAAAAAGGGAACCTTTGCAACAGCTTATTCAGGTTTTTAAGGAAGATGATAATCATGAAATTTCTTTAGCTTCTTTAAAAATTAAATTAAAAGAAAAAGAAGAGATTGAAAATCCTAATAATGTAAAAGTAATTACAGATAACAAAGGCTTTGCGCTGTATTTCAGCAGATCAGTGATTCCTTTTCACCGTGAATTCAGTTATCATGTGGATTATTTCAAACATATTGGAGTGTATGCTTTTAGAAAAGAAGCTTTGCTTACATTTTCAAAATTGGAAATGAAACCATTGGAAATTGCCGAAAAAATTGAGTGCATCCGTTATTTGGAATATGGCATGAAAATAAAACTTATCGAAACCGACTTTATTGGTGTTGGAATAGACACTCCCGAAGATCTTGAGAAGGCTCAAAAACTCATTGGCTAATTTGTGAAATTCAAATTTGCTGAATTGGGAACATCCTAAAACTGACTATTGTAAAATTGAAGAATAACTCAATAAATAAACTATAAATTATAAAGTGAGATAATCAACACTTTATCAATGAGCAATATAACAATTCTTCTATTGAACAATTCTACAAATTCACTTCAAAACCTTATATTTGAAAGCATTTTTGCACAGTATTTTTTAAAATTGATTGAATGAAAAAGCTATTTATTGTTGGCTCACTTATATTTTCACACTTCTTATTTTCGCAAACCGCAAAAGAAATTATCGATAAAAACATTGAGGCTTCTGGTGGATTAACCAATTGGAAACTCCTAAATTCTGTATTGTTACAAGGAAAAGTGGTTTTGGGGATTAAAGATGAATATCCAATGAAAATTTATCAACAAAGACCTAATCTCACCAAAACCTTAATCACCATCAATAAAAAAGAAACTCCTATTGAAGGTTATGATGGCCAAAAAGGCTATGCTATGAATTATGCTCAAAATAAAGTTCAAGTTTATCCTGATTATATAGCAGAAAGTTTTGATAATGATTTTATAGATTGGGAAAACAAAGGTTTTGAAGCTAAATATTTGGGGAAAGAAAAAGTAGGAGATATTTATTGTCATAAAGTGGAACTTACCAAAAATGTGAATAAAAACTACTATTATTTTGACACCAAAAATTATATGCTGTTGAAGGAAATTAAAAAAGATGAAACTTTACAATATTCCGATTATAAAAGAACAGGAAATATTGTAATGCCTTACAGAATAGAATCTTCGAGTACTAAAAAAGATGGAGATTATGTTATTTTATTGAATAAAATAGAAATTAATAAAGTTTTTCCTGCAAATACTTTTAAATTCTAGTTATAAAGCCTAACTTTATCTAAGGTTTTAATTATAAAATCATGAAAAAAATATTTTTAATTTTATTATCCTTTGTAGCCTTTTTACAAAGTTGCACCCACCAGAAAACCGAATTGTCAAAATCTAAAACACAAGAACTTATGGGAAAATCCATTTACGATTATAAAGTAGAAAGTTTAGACGGTAAAGAGATTAATTTTGCTGATTTTAAAGGCAAAAAAATATTGATTGTAAATACAGCTTCAGAATGTGGTTTTACCCCTCAGTATGCGGATTTAGAGAAGTTATACGAAGATTATAAAGACAAATTGGTGATAGTAGGTTTTCCTGCAAATAATTTTGGAGGTCAGGAACCAGGAACCAATCAAGAAATTGGAGCTTTTTGTCAGAAAAACTATGGCGTAACTTTTCCAATGGCTGCAAAAGTATCTGTAAAAGGAGATGATAAAGCTCCTATTTTTAAATTTTTGACTGAAAAGGAATTGAATGGTGTTAAAAATACAACCATCCTTTGGAATTTTACTAAATTTTTATTGGATGAAAACGGTAAGCTAGTGGATTCTTATATCAGCACTACAAAACCTACTTCTTCGTCTATTACAAAGCATTTGCAATAGTTGATGATAAACTTATTCAATTGTAAATCATTTAAATTACAACTTCTATGAAAAGAAAATTTTTAAATATTTTTATTATTTCTTTTGTTATTACTACTATGGGATTAGTGATAGATGGAGATCCGACGGAGCCAAGTATGAAGATGCGTTTTGTAGAGTTTTTTGCAATGTTAGGGATTGTATTTTCAATTAACTCATTGGGATATTTTTCTGTATCCCTACTTTTGAAGAATTTTACTTCAAAAATAAAACAGAATACTAATTAGTTTTTTTAGTGAAAATAAATAAGAATCCGTCTCATAACACAATGAGGCGGATTTTTATTTTTTTTGCAGGAGTTAAAAATGGATTTAAAAAATTGGCAAGTGGTTTCTAAGCCACTTTCTTTCTTAAATTGTGTGCTAAAGCATGTAATCCGAACTCAATTTCTACTTTTTTGATTGATTTTAAACTAAATCTTCGGAACTGATGGGCATGTTTCAGATGGGCGAACACCGCTTCTACATCGTAGCAGCGCTGTTTACGTTTTTTTATTCCTTCTTCACTTTTTAAAAGTTCTCTTGCTTTTTGTTTGTGGCGTTCTAGATTGTGATTTCGCTCTATAATTCTATCCTCTTTTGAGGCATGGCATAATCCTCTTATTGGGCATCCACTGCAGTTTTTGGCTTGATAATGGGATAAAGTCTGCTTAAAACCTGTGGTGGTTTTCTTAGTGTTTTCGTAAATCTTTTCCATCCGTTGTCCCATCGGGCAAACGTAAAAATCTTCTCTTTCGTTATAATGAAGATGCTCTTTACTAAAGGTTTTATGCTTTTTCTGATAGTTTTGGTCCTGCTCTTTATCAAAAGTATTGTATTTTACAAAAGCTTCAATATTATGGTCTTCTAAATATTGATAATTTTCTTCGCTTCCGTAGCCTGCATCGGTGGTGATGCTTTCAATTTCATCGAAAACTTCCTTTCCAAAGGTTTCTTTAAAGTTTTCCAAATGAACTGGAAGTGTAGTGGTATCGGTGGTTTGCTGGTGAATACTATAGTGAAGAATGAACTGATTCTCGGTGGAGATTTGTGGATTGTAGGCGGGTTTTAGTTGTCCGTTTCCCATATGGTCGTCCTTCATGCGCATAAATGTTGCATCTGGATCGGTCTTACTGTATGAACCTCTTGATCCTAATATTTCTTCCTGAAGTTCATATTTTTCTAAGTTTTGTTCAAAATTATTCTTGATGTAATGAAGCTTTGCCTTAGCTTTTCTCATTCCTTTCTTGTCAGAAGTATCACTGCCACTTAGTTTTCTATCAATACTTTCTACCGTTTCACGGATTTTGTCCCCACTAATTTCTTTAAACTCGGGTGGCTCAGGATCTTTATCTTCCTGGGCGGCAATGTTTTGAGCGTAAGTCCAAAGTTCTTCTAATTGCTGAAGCATCTTGGCTTTGTTGGTTTTGATGCTTTTTGCCCATACAAAAGTATATCTTCCTGACTGAGATTCTATTTTCGTACCATCCGTATACATTTCTTTTAAGGTTATTAAACCTTCATCGGCTAAAAGCAGCACCACTTGACGAAAAATATCTTTAAAAGCTTCTTGTAATCTTTGGCTTCTAAAACGGGCTATCGTGTTATGATCCACCATTTTCATTCCAGAAAGCCACATGAAATTTACATTCTCACGTACAAGTTTTTCTATCCTCCTACTAGAATAAGTGTTTTCCATATAGGCAAAAATCATAATTTTAAGCATCATTTTGGGATGATAGCTCGGATTTCCCTCCTTTTTATAAGCTTTTAATAAAGGCTCAAGTTTTATCTTCTCTATTACCTCATTGACAACACGAACTGGATGGCTTTCTGGTATCAAATCCCCAAACGTTGGTGGAAACAAAAATAACTGCGATTGATTATAGTCCTTGAAATTCATACTCAATACTGATTACCAATACAATATATCATTTTTAACACATATAAACAAAAAAAAATCCGCCTCAGTTGTGAGACGGATTCTTTT
>JAEWOR010000066.1 GCA_023399595.1 Bacteroidota bacterium
AAAAAAATCCAGCCTAAAGACTGGATTTAATTCGACTATGAATTTTTTCGATTATTTACCGAAAACATATTTTACACCGAAGTTGATTTCTTTCAAGTTAACTCCGAAGTTGAAGTTATCTGTACTTTTAGCACCATCAACATCAACTTTAGTAGTTTGATATCCGAAGTTACCAATAGTAGCTTCGATAGACCAGTTTTTGTTTAAGAAATAATCTAAACCTGGTTTAATAGAAACTCCGAAAGAGTTGATTTTGTTTTTATCTTGGCTAATAGACTGAGTTTCAGTTGTAACAGGAAGACCAGGAGTAGTATCAACAAGAGTTGAAGTACCTTCAACTTTACCACTTCCAAATGCCATAGGAACTGATAATTGACCGAAGAAATATAATTTATCGCTTAAAGTCCAATATTTTCTTACGAAAGGCTCAATAACGATAGCGTTTGTAATATCTTTCCCTTCAGTTGTAAGAGTTGCGTTAGCACCTAGGTTGGTAACTTGAGTTTCTTGAATTTTGTTATTGATATAACCAACACCTAAACCTACAGCTAGGTTAGTATTTACGAAATAACCAGCAGTTGGTACAATAGCAAAAGTAGATTCTTTTCTATCTGTGTTATTGTCGCTATCTTGAGTGAAACCTACAACTCCAGATACATAAGTAGTTCCTTTTGCAATCTGTGCATTAGATAAACCGAAAAGTGCAACAGCACTTGCTAATAATAGTTTTTTCATTTTAATAAACTTTAATACTTTATGTTGCAAATATATAAATGTTATTCTTCTGTCAGAAATTATTATATATGATATGTATCATGGCATCCATGCATAATAAAAGATATTTTTAATTTTTTAAAAAGGATTTTAATACGTTAATAAATTAATAAAAAAAACTTAATGATTTTATAAAATCATTAGGTTAATTATTAAGATATTACATCTTTATTATTTCAAGAAGAAATTAACTCCGAAGTTAATAGCTCCTACGTTAAAATCATGATGATGATCCCATCCGTGATCGTCTCCTCCACTTGAAATACTTTGGAAACCAAGATATAACTCTGCGTTTTTAGCCTGATAACCTACTTTTGGAGCAATATACAAACCACTGTTAATATAATCTCTAGTAGAGAGAGCAGCTCCAAGATCTAAACCTACAAACAATGGAAGTTTATCAAATTTATATTTCCCTGAAGCAGCAATTGGAACAAATCCAAAATCATCTACATGATCCTTACCAAAGAAGTGAGAATATCCGGTAGTAACACCGATATCTAATCCTTTAGTAATATTCCACATATAACCTGCATCAATACCAAGAGTTACAGAAGATACATCTGCAGCATCTCCAAGTGGAGCACCAATATGTCCACCTAATTTAAAACCTTCCTGAGCTTGTGCTACGCCACCCATAATGGCGAACATACCTAATACTAGTAATTTTTTCATTATTTTATTATTAATTATTTGCCTATAACTTATCAAAAACTGTTCCTTATTACCATTAATGACAAAAGTCATAAAAAAAAACCAAAGAACCTAAATTCTTTGGTTTAATTAATATTGAGTTAATGATTTGGGTTATAATTTAGTTCCCTCCAAACTTAAAGCCCATTCCAACTTGGAAAAAACTATTTTTCATAGATTTGATTCCTGTAACTTCAGTTTTATCTGCAATATTCATCACTCCAAGATAATAACGTGCGTCGAAGAATATTCCGTTTTCAAGGTTATATTCTACCCCAACAAATGGAGACACAGAAAAAGGTTTTACATATTTTTTAATATCTCTCTCTTCTCCAACCATATCTTCTACCCAATCTCCTAATCCAAGAGAATCATCGCCTAAGTTTTCACCTACTTTAGATTTTGCAGAAACCACATATTGTAAATTCGCACCCAAATGAACATTCATAAACTCCGTGAAGTAATATTTTGCCATTAATGGAACATAAACAGTTCCTAATGTAATTTTATTACTCATGGTAATAGTTTCATTATTAATATCCATCTCACTTGAGTTATACTTCCCTCCCAATTGAGAATATCCTAATTCAGCTTGCACTGCAAATTGGTCATTAAACTTATGTTCTGCTAAACCAGCAACATAAAATGTATGCTTTGCTTTTGAATTAATTTCCACATCTGCAACTTCATATTTTGTATTAAGCATTGACATTGAATATCCCCCTTTAACACCAAATCTTGTTTCTTGAGCGCTTACCAATCCGATAGTAACTATTGCAGCAGCGAGTAAAGTTTTTCTCATTTTATTGTAATTTCTTATATATTATCGACGACAAATATATAAAAACTATAAACACATCAAAATAAAAAAGTTAAAAACTCTTAAAAATATAAATTTTATTTAATTACCTTCACTTCTCACGCGCTTATCTTCTTCTCCATACGCAGAAATAATCTTTCTCACCACTGGATGTCTTACAACATCTTCTTCTGTAAGATGTACAAAACCTATTTCTTTAATATCTTTTAGAATACGCATCGCTTCTTTTAATCCAGAATGTTGATTTTTTGGTAAATCTATCTGACTGGGATCTCCCGTAATAATAAACTTCGCATTCATCCCCATTCGTGTTAAGAACATCTTCATCTGAGAATGAGTGGTGTTTTGAGCTTCATCCAAAATTACAAAGGCTTCATCTAAAGTTCTACCTCTCATAAAAGCCAAAGGAGCAATTTCGATAATCTTTTTCTCAATAAATCCTTCTAATTTTTCGTGTGGAATCATATCGCGAAGCGCATCATATAATGGTTGCATATAAGGATCTAGCTTTTCTTTCATATCCCCAGGTAAAAACCCTAAACTCTCCCCTGCTTCCACAGCGGGACGAGTAAGGATAATTCTCTTCACCTCTTTATCTCGAAGCGCTCTTGCCGCCAAAGCAACACTGGTGTATGTTTTTCCAGTTCCAGCAGGACCAATTGCAAAAACCATATCTTTCTTTTCAGTTTCTTTCACCAGTTTTTTAAGATTGGTGGTTTTTGCTTTAATTATTTTTCCGCTAACTCCTTTTACAATTATATCTTGATCGAAAACCAATTGCTTCTCGTATTCATCTTTAATATTCAGAATATTTTCTACATCTTTCAGTTCAATTCTATTATTTTTCGAGATAAAATGAACGATATCATCTAGCTTTTGTTTCAAAATATCCAAAGCTTCCTGATTTCCCATTGCGAAAACATAATGATCTCTTCCCGTAATTTTAAGGGTAGGAAATGTAGATTTTATTAAATTAAAATACTGATTATTAACACCATAAAACTCTTTCGGATCAATATCTGTTACATCATAATTCAGTTCAAACATATATTGTTATATTTTTATTTTTTCTAAAAATACTACATATTTGCTTATTACAACAATTTCTTTTGTCTAATTTTATTCTGTTTCCTGAGATTTTAAATAACTTTGCAAAAACGCAGTTTTCTTAATGTCTATTATTACACTTACCTCAGATTTCGGAACCCTTGATTATAGAGTTGCAGCCATAAAAGGGCAGCTGCTTTCATTAAAATCTGATGTAAATATTGTGGACATCACCCACCAAATACAGTCGTATAACCTTCTACAAACTTCTTATATTGTAAGAAACGCTTATAAACATTTCCCAAAAGGAAGCATTCATATTTTATCGGTGGATAGTTTTTTTCATAAATCAAGAAAGAATATTATTTACAAAGCCGATGGCTCTTATTTTATAGCTGCTGATAATGGTTTATTGAGTTTAATTTTCTTCGATATTAAGCCAGAAGCTATTTACGAACTTACTTTTAATTCAAGATTTGACGATCAAGTAAATTTTACGTCTACTGATATTTTTGCTCCTGCCGCCGTACATTTGGCCAATGGAGGACTTCCTGAAGTTATTGGCAGAAAAATAAAAACTGCTAAACAACTTTCTTTCCCAAGAGCAGTTTATAACGAAAGCGAGAGAATGATTATTGGCGAAGTAATGTACATTGATAATTTCGGGAATATCGTTTCTAATATCAGCAAGTCTTTCTTTGAAAAAACAAGCGTTGCTTTTGAAAACTTCACCATAAAATTCAGAAACTTAAGCCTCACCAAAATATATTCTAAATACACAGAACTGGTGGTTAATTGGGATAACGAAAACAATTATCATGGACATTCTGCTGCTATCTTCAACGACTCTGAATTATTAGAACTTACCATTTATAAAGGCAGCAAAAACAATGGTGCCAAATCCCTATTTGGACTGAATGTAGGCGAGAATATCTACATACAATTCTCTTAACATTACCGAATCTCTAAAAAAACGGATTTTTTTTATATATTTGTCAAAATCTAAAAATCGAAAATGGCAGAGTATAAATTATTGCTTCCTTCCATGGGTGAAGGTGTGATGGAAGCTACAGTTATCAGTTGGTTATTCAACGAAGGAGACAGCGTAAAAGAAGATGATTCCGTTGTAGAAATTGCTACAGACAAAGTGGATTCTGATGTTCCAACTCCTGTTTCGGGGAAAATTGTAAAAATTCTCAAACAAAAAGATGAAGTTGCAAAAGTAGGTGAAGCTATCGCTATTTTAGAAATTGAAGGGGAAGGAAGCGCTTCTACAACTGAAGCTCCAGCACAAGAAACTTCTGCTCCAGATGCAGAAACTTTAAAAGCGGTTGAAGCTCCCTTACAAGTTGCGGCAACTTCTACACAAGAGTTTTCTGGAGATTTATACTTATCACCACTTGTAAAAAGTATTGCTCAACAAGAAAATATTTCTGAAGCTGAACTTAAAACCATAAAAGGAAGCGGTTTAGAAGGAAGAATTACCAAAGAAGATATTTTAGCTCACGTTGCTAACAGAGGATCTCAGCCACAAGCTGCAGCGCCTGTTGCCGCACCAGCAAACGCACAAACTGCAGCAGCTCCACCTGCAGCACCAGTTTCTACCATTTCTACAGCCGCAGGAGATGAGATTATCCCAATGGACAGAATGAGAAAACTCATTGCTGAAAACATGGTAAAAGCTAAGCATATTGCTCCACACGTTACTTCTTTCATTGAAACGGATGTAACCAACGTAGTAAAATGGAGAAACAAAAACAAAACGGCTTTTGAAAAAAGAGAAGGTGAAAGACTTACTTTTATGCCTATCTTCGTAAGAGCAGTTGTAAAAGCTATACAAGATTTCCCAATGATTAATGTTTCTGTAAACGGAGACCAAATCATAAAAAAGAAAAACATCAATATTGGTATGGCAACAGCTTTACCAGACGGAAACCTTATTGTTCCTGTTATTAAAAACGCAGATCAATTATCACTTTCTGGATTAGCAAAAGCCATCAACGATTTAGCGAACAGAGCAAGAAACAAAAAATTAAGACCTGAGGATACTCAAGGTGCCACTTATACTATTTCTAACGTAGGAAGCTTCGGAAACTTAATGGGAACACCTATTATTCCACAACCACAAGTTGCTATTTTAGCAATTGGAGCTATCGTGAAAAAGCCTGCTGTTTTGGAAACTAAAGATGGTGATGTTATTGCTATAAGAAACTTAATGTTCATGTCTCACTCTTATGACCATAGAGTTGTTGACGGTTCTTTAGGTGGTATGATGCTAAAACACGTTCACGATTATTTAGAAAACTGGGATCTGAACACAGAAATATAAACAAATCTGATAGGCAATGATTTTTTTGCCGATTATAAATACAAACCTCCGAAGTTTTTTCGGAGGTTTTTTTTATCTAAATGTTTAATAAGTATAACCATTTTTCTTGGCAATTTCTACAATAGATTTTTCGATAGCTTTTCCTAGATCATCGGTTTTATTATCCCCTCTTTTTTTCATTTCTGCATCAATATATTGTTGACGTTTGATGGAAAGTTCAGCAATTTCTTTTTGAATTTTATCTCTTTCTGCGCATTTTTCATTCACAATTTTTGTGATTTCGGCTTTGCTTTTTCCTTTGAGTTGAACGGGTAATTCATCGGACTTAATTTTCGAAGCAAAATATTTCTCTTTTTCAGCTTTATCCACCAAATCCCAATGTTCGTTATTGTAAGCATTCTTTTTAGACTTAGAAACAGCTCTTTCCACAGCAATGGAAGAAGATTTCATGGATGCATTTCTATCTTGGGCAACTTGATTTTCTTTGTATTCAGAACCTTTATCACCATAGTAAATATAGGTGTCATTTAATCTCGTATTGCAGTCAGAAATTTTTCTATCGTAAGGAGTTTCAATAATAATCACCTCTAAATCAATATCCATATTAAAATATTTACCATTTCCGAAGTGCTACCCTTTTTCCCAAAAACGTCTTATTCCCACCTCTTTATCTCCACAAAAAATAGTATTGGTATAAATATTTTTAATTACAGTCTATTAACCGCACTATTACTGTTATTGGTGTTAATGGGTATTATTTTTTGGACACTTAAAAAAGTAAAAATTAAGAACAAAAAAATAGAATTACAATCTCTAAGACGAGAGATGAATCCGCATTTTATTTTCAATAGTTTAAACAGTGTCAATCAGTTTATCGCTACTAATAACGAGTTAGAAACCAATCACTATTTAACAAAATTTTCAAAATTAATGCGTGGGGTAATGGAGAATTCCAACGATGATTTTATACCACTTTCGCAAGAAATGGAGTTGTTGCAAAATTATTTAGCATTCAAAAAAACACGTTTTGCAGATAAGTTTGATTTTGAAATTGAATTGGATGATAATCTTAAAAACCAAAATATTCTTATTCCAGGAATGCTTATTCAACCATTTTTAGAAAACGCTATTTGGCATGGATTGAGATATAGAAGTGAGAAAGGTTTTTTAAATTAAGTTTCAAAAAAACAGAAAAACAGATTAACATTCAAATTGAAGATAATGGAATAGGCATTCAGGAAAGTAAAAACCAAAAAACTGAACACCAAAAACAGCGTGAAGGTCGCGGAATGAAAAACACCTTGGAAAGAATCTCCCTTCTCAACGATTTGTATCATAAAAATATACAATACAGAATCACCGACAAACCCAATAAAGAAGGTGTTTTGGTGGAATTGAGTTATAAATTATGAGATGCGAGATGCGGATTATGAGATGAAAGCTTAAATCCCGAACCCCGAATCCCGAACCTCGAACCTCGAACCCCCAAATCTCTAAAATCAAAAAAAAATGAAAATACAATCTGTAATTATTGATGACGAAGCTATTGCAAGAGATGTTCTTAGGAATTATCCCGGTAAATATTGTCCATAAGCAGAGATTTTAGGAGAAGCTGAAAGCACTAAACAAGCCGTTCCTTTAATTGCAGAGAAACAACCACAATGGGTGTCTTTAAATGTGGAAATGCCTTTCGGAAACGCTTTTGATGTATTGGAAGCCACCAAAGAATTTTCTTACGAAACCATTTTCAGTATCGCTTTTTCTCAATATTCCTTACAAGCACTTAACAAATCGGCCAATTATTATATTTTAAAACCTATTGATATTCAAAAATTGATTCTTGCAGTCAATAAAATAGCTGAAAGTTTAGAAAAAAAAAATGAACTGAATAGAAACAGAATTCTCTTAGAAAATCTCAGACAAAACCCAGAAAAACAACAACTCATCCTTCCCACTTTACAAGGTTTTGATGTGGTAAAAACAGAAGATATTATTCGCTTACAAGCCGATGGAAATTTCACTCCAATCTATCTTTCCAATAGAAATAAAAAAATGGTTTGTAGGTTTTTAAAACATATTGATGAATTATTGGAAACCCCCTTTGTTAGAGCACATCGGTCGTATATTATCAACACTAAATTTGTAAAAGCTTATCATAAAAATGGAACCGCTACATTGATGGATGATACGAAAATTGAAATTTCAACAATTTTCAAGGAATTTTTCTTTCTAAATTCCAATAACCAAAATTATTAAATCACTCTCGAAAAACAACAAAAAATAATCTGATTATCCGTTTAATCACCTAATCCTGTAATATTAGCAACAATAAGCCTTTCAAAAAGTCTGTCGCCAAAATATCTACGGTTTAGCTTATAAACAAACTCATTGAGGTATAATTG
>JAEWOR010000062.1 GCA_023399595.1 Bacteroidota bacterium
CTGTTCCAGACCCCCGAGGAAGCCGCGCAGGACGCCATCGACAACGACGTGCATGTCGTGGGAATCTCGTCGCAGGCGGCCGGCAACAAGACGCTGGCGCCCAAGCTGATCGCCGCGCTCAAGGAGCAGGGCGCGGGCGACATCATCGTGATCTGCGGCGGCGTGATCCCGCAGCAGGATTACGATTTCCTCAAGAAGGCCGGGGTAAAGGCGATCTTCGGGCCGGGGACCAACATCCCCTCGGCCGCGCGCGACATCCTGTCGCTGATCCGCGCGGCGCGGGCGGCGTGACAAGGCTGCGGCCGCGGTGCCTGGCATCGCGGCCGCACGAGTATTTGGAGAACGAAGAAGCGCGCGGCCCCTGCCCGACGGGCGGCGCGGGGAGGGAGGCCCGGCAATGATGCTGCGTCCTGTTGCCGAGGGGGACATTCCGGCGATCCTGGCGTTCTGGAACCCGCTGATCCGCGAGACCACGATCACCTTTTCCAGCGAGGAGAGGACGGCAGAGGGGCTGGCGCGGATGATCGCCGGCCGCCGGGCCGCCGGGCGGGCGTTCCTGGTCGCCGAAGAGGCGGGCGCGGTCCTGGGGCTGGCGAGCTATGACCAGTTTCGCGCCGGCAACGGCTATGCCCATTGCATGGAGCATACCGTGATCCTGTCCCCCGCCGCGCGCGGGCGCGGGGTCGGCCGGGCGCTGATGGCGGCGCTGGAGGACCATGCCCGCACCGCCGGCTCGCACAGCATGATCGCCGCCGTCTCGGCCGAGAACGAGGCCGGCATCGCCTTTCACCGCGCCATCGGCTACGTGCCGGTCGGGCTGTTGCCGCAGGCGGGGCGCAAGTTCGGCCGCTGGCTGGACCTGGCGCTGCTGCAAAAGATCCTCTGACCCCGACTTGCCTGGCGCCGGGCGCTGTGGAAAACTCGCGCCCGGAAACACCGGGGCCGAAAACACGAGGCCGAAAACACGGGGAACAGGATGAGCAAGAGCCGCAACCGCGGGACAGCATGGCAAGGATAGGCGCGCCGCCCGAGACGCATTACACCTTGCCGGCCGATTTCGCCGCGGCGCTGGGACAATGCGTGGCGAGTTTCGGCTGGCTCGAGGAAATCATCAAGCGCACCATCTATGCGCTGGACCGCGCGCGGCTGGCCGACGACCTGACCGAGGAAGAGCTGCAAAGCTGGCTGACCCGCATGGTCTCGATCGCCGACGACTCCATGGGCACGCTGATCGAACAGCTCGACGCCGCCATGCGCCGCTATCCCGGGCTGCGCGACCGCAACCGCATCACGGACCGGCTGGCCGAGATCCGCCTGCAGCGCAACCTGCTTTGCCATGCCTCCTGGCGGCCGACCGAGGACAAGGCGCGCTGGCACCCCGCCTTTGTCAACACCAAGGGCGAGGTGCAGCGCCAGCCGCTGGGCATCGCCGACCTGGACGCCGTCCGCGCGGACACGGTCGAGATCGGCACGCGGGTCCTGCGGGTGATGCGGGCGACCGGGGTGCAGGGCTATTGGGCGGGCGACGACGAGGCCTGAGCCCATGCGCGTTGCAACGTGCCGCGCCATCCGCTAACACCGCCTGGTCCATAGATAAGAGTTTCATATGTCCGCCCAGAAACAGGGGCAAAACGCCTCTCCGCTTCGTCTCGGCATCGCTGGCCTCGGGACGGTCGGCACCGGCACCGTCAAGATCATCCAGAAACACGCCGCCCTGCTGGCCCTGCGCGCCGGAAGGCCGATCGCCATCACAGCCGTCAGCGCCCGCGACCGGATGAAGAACCGCGACGTGGACCTGTCCGGCTATGGCTGGGAAGAGGACGCCCGTGCGCTCGCGCTGCGCGAGGACGTAGATGTCTTCGTCGAGCTGATCGGCGGCGACGAGGGCATCGCCCGCGAGGCGGTGACCGCCGCCCTGCACGCCGGCAAGGACGTGGTGACCGCCAACAAGGCGCTGCTGGCGATCCACGGCCAGGAACTGGCGGAACTGGCCGAGGCCAATGGCCGAGTCATCCGCTTCGAGGCCGCCGTGGCGGGCGGCATCCCGGTGATCAAGGCCATGACCGAGTCGCTGGCCGGCAACGAGATCCGCCGCGTCATGGGCGTGATGAACGGCACCTGCAACTATATCCTGACCCGCATGGAAAGCGCCGGCCTGCCCTATGAGACGGTGTTCGAGGAGGCCCGCCAGCTTGGCTATCTGGAGGCCGACCCGACGCTGGACGTGGGCGGCATAGATGCCAGCCACAAGCTGGCGATCCTGGCGGCCATCGCCTTCGGCACGCGGCCCAGCTTCGACGCGGTCGAGATCGAGGGCATCGAGCGCGTCAGCATCGACGACATCCGCCGCGCCGCCGACATGGGCTATCGCATCAAGCTTCTGGGCGTGGCGCAGATGACCGGGCGCGGGCTGGAGCAGCGCATGTCGCCCTGCCTCGTGCCCGCCGACAGCCCTTTGGGGCAATTGCAGGGCGGCACCAACATGGTGGTGATCGAGGGCGACTCGGTCGGCCAGATCGTGC
>JAEWOR010000008.1 GCA_023399595.1 Bacteroidota bacterium
CGCCGAAACTGGTAATATTCTTCTTGAATTACTTTTTAAATAAGAATCGGCGCAGCTTTGCTGCGCCGATTCTTGTTCTTTCCAAACATTCTACTCCATAATTTCGGCTCCAAAAACCTCAGAAAAATGTTTTTTTATCTTAGCTTTTACCTCCTCTACTTCAACTTCGGTTAATTCACGTTCCAGTTCACGTTTCAAGGAAGTCACCTGTTTATCTTTAATTCCACAAGGAACGATATACTCAAAATAACGCATATCCGTGTTCACATTTAGCGCAAATCCATGCATCGTTACCCAACGGGAAACTTTTACACCCATAGCGCAAATCTTTCTAGCATAAGGCTTACCAACATCTAACCAAACTCCAGTTTCACCTTCGCTTCTTTCCCCTTTCAATCCATATTCAGCGATGGTACGAATGATTACTTCCTCCAAATTTCGCATATACAAACGAATATCTGGTTTAAAGTTGTCTAAATCTAAAATCGGATACCCAACAATCTGTCCAAAGCCATGATAAGTAATATCACCACCACGATTGGTATTTACGAAAGTAGCGTTTATTTCCTTTAATTTTTCTGAGTTGGCCAACATATTCTCTTGGTGACCACTTTTACCAAGAGTATACACATGAGGATGTTCCACAAAAAGAAGATAATTTGGAGTTTCTTCGGGAGCTTCGTCTTCGTTATTACGATTGTTAATTTTAGTTTGAGCGATAGGATTCAGCAGGTTTTCTTGATACTCAAATGCAGATGAATAATCCATAACACCTAAATCTCTAAACTCTACTTTTTTATTTTGATTGATTGTCATTTTCTATAAAATCTAACGCAAATTTACGAAAACTTCCACTCTAACAACATCTAACACACATAGATTTTAAAGCAGAATGGCATTCTCTAAATTGTTTTACTCATTAATATTTCGGTACTTTAACTCAATTTCCTGTTAAAAAATTTTCAAGAATTTTCTTTCCATGTGGCGTTAGAATACTTTCAGGGTGGTATTGTACTCCGTGTACATCGTAATATTTATGTTTCAAACTCATTATCATTCCGCTGTCATCAATACTTGTCACAATCAAATCCTTAGGAAAATCTATTGGATTCACTGCCCAAGAATGATACCTTCCAACCTCCAAAACATTTGGTAAATTATTAAAAATATAATGCTGTTCAATTCTTTTAGATTCAGTGGCAACCCCGTGAAAAATATCTTTAAGATTAATTAAACTTCCTCCAAAAGCTTCCGCAATAGCTTGTTGTCCCAAACAAACACCTAAAATTGATTTTTCATCAGCATATTTCTTAATAAGTTCTAATAAAATCCCAGCTTCCGAAGGTAGTCCTGGTCCTGGTGAAAGAATAATTTTATTATACTTTTCAACATCCTTCAATGCTATTTCATTGTTTTTAAAAACATCAACTTCCTTTTCTACAATTTGTTCAATCATTTGAACAAGATTATAGGTAAAACTATCATAATTATCTAAAACCAGTACTTTCATTCTGTTTCCAAAATTTCACTTTAAAAATAATTTCAAAAATCGTCTTTTAAAACCAATTTGATGGCTTTTTTTTCATGTAAAAACAAAAATATAATATGACTTTACTAAAAACAAAAATCTATTCTCAAAATAGTTTCATTCAATTAACTTACTTAAATTCGTTTTCAATTCTTCGACTTTAACGAAGGATAAGTTTTAAATAATTAAAATAATTTTCATACAACACTAAATTTACTAAATTTGCATAAAATTTTTATAAAAATGAAAAAAATAGTAGCAGTAGCTTTTATAGCAAGTTTCGCTGTAGTAAGTTGTTCTAAAAAAACTGACAACCCTAATCAAGATTCAAATTCAATGCTTGATGAACCTAACAAAGCGTTGAGTATTGATTCTTCATACGTTCCAGGAACTGAAGGTGAATCTGCAAGACTTGACTCTGCAAAAGCTAAAGTTGAAATTAAAACAAATGTTGAGCCTGCAAAACCTGCAGATTCTACAAAAACAAAATAATTAGCTAGATTATGAGAAAAATCGTTTTTTCATTATTAGTTATCACTATAACAGTGAGTTCTTGTGGTAAAAAAGAAAGTTCAAACCTTGAAACCACCACAGAAAATACAACAGTTACTGTAACAGAACCTATTGAAAGCAAATCTTCTTCACCAGGTTTAGAACTTATTGAAGCTTCTGACTGTGTAAGTTGTCACAAAACGGATCAAAAATTAATTGGTCCTTCTTACCAAGAAATTGCTGATAAATACTCCGAAGGAGATTTAGAACTTCTTGCTAATAAAATTATTGATGGAGGAAGCGGTGTTTGGGGACAAGTTCCTATGCAAGCGCATCCTAACGTGAATAGAGAAGATGCAAAAAAAATGGTTGAGTACATACTGTCTTTGAAAAAATAATCTCGGTGATATTTTATCATTTAAGACAGCAAATTGCTGTCTTTTTTGTTGAAAATCACTATTTTTGCAACGCTAAAAAAATTTAAAAAATGTCTTTATCTGAACAGGAATTAATCCGTCGCGAAAAGCTACAAAAGCTTACAGAAATGGGAATAGACGCTTTCCCAGCTGCTGAATATACGATTACCGATACTACAAACTCTATAAAACAGGATTTTGTAGAAGGTAAACAGGTGAAAATTGCGGGGAGATTAATGTCTCGTAGAATTCAAGGAAAGGCAAGTTTTGCAGAATTACAAGATTCTGACGGAAGAATTCAGGTGTATTTTAACCGTGATGAAATCTGTACAGGAGAAGACAAAACTTTATACAATGAGGTGTACAAACACCTTTTAGATATTGGAGATATTATTGGGGTTGAAGGAGAATTGTTCACTACACAAGTAGGTGAAAAAACCGTTATGGTGAAAAACTTTACACTTCTTACCAAAACTTTACGCCCTCTTCCACAGCCAAGAACCGATGAAAACGGAGTTGTGTACGATGCGTTTAATGATCCAGAATTAAGATTCAGACAACGTTATGTTGACTTAGTTGTAAATCCTCATGTAAAAGAAATTTTCGTTAAGAGAACAAAATTGTTCAACGCGATGCGAACTTTCTTCAATGACGCTGGATATTTCGAAGTAGAAACGCCAATCTTGCAATCAATTCCTGGTGGAGCTGCCGCAAGACCGTTTATCACGCATCATAACGCTTTGGATATTCCCTTATATATGAGAATTGCCAATGAATTGTATCTGAAAAGATTAATTGTTGGTGGTTTTGACGGCGTTTATGAATTCTCTAAAAACTTCCGAAATGAAGGAATGGACAGAACACATAATCCCGAGTTTACCGTAATGGAGATTTATGTAGCTTACAAAGACTACAACTGGATGATGGATTTCACCGAGAAATTATTGGAATTCTGTGCAATTCAGGTAAATGGAACATCAAATGCAAAATTTGGAGATCAGGAAATAAGTTTCAAAGCTCCTTTTGCAAGAGTTTCAATGACGGAAGCGATTCAGAAATTCACAGGATTTGATATCACCGGAAAAACGGAAGAAGAATTGTTCAATTTCGCAAAATCTATTGGTATTGAAGTGAATGAAACCATGGGTAAAGGAAAATTAATTGATGAAATTTTCGGTGAAAAATGCGAAGGTAACTTCATTCAGCCGACTTTCATTACAGATTATCCTATAGAAATGTCTCCACTTACCAAAAAACATAGAAGCAAAGAAGGTCTTACAGAGCGTTTTGAATTAATGGTTTGCGGAAAAGAAATCGCCAATGCGTATTCGGAATTGAACGACCCAATCGATCAAAGAGAACGTTTCGAAGCTCAGCTTGCACTTTCTGAAAGAGGTGATGATGAAGCAATGTTCATCGATCAAGATTTCCTAAGAGCTTTGGAATACGGAATGCCGCCAACTTCAGGTTTAGGAATCGGAATGGATAGATTAATTATGTTTTTAACGAACAATCCCTCTATTCAAGAAGTTCTTTTCTTCCCTCAAATGAGACCTGAAAAAGCCGTTCCTCAAATCGAATTGGGAGAAGATGAAAAAGCAATTATGGAGATTTTAAACTCTCAAGAAGAATCAATGGAATTGAATGAAGTGAAAACTCGTTCACAATTATCAGGTAAAAAATGGGACAAAGCATCTAAAACTTTAACCAAAAACAATTTGGTGAAAGTTGAAAAAATAGATGACGTTCTGTTGATGAAACTTGCTTAAGATCATTAAGATATCAATAAAAAATAGGCTGTCTCACTTTTGAGACAGCCTATTTTATTTTAAAGTTATAAACCCTTATACAAAAGGAGTTTTCACCACTTTTGCAGGAATATTTTTATTTCTGATTTGAATGAAAATTTCAGAATCATTTTTGTAATAAGGTTTGTTAACATAAGCCAAACCAATTCCTATTTTTTTCATTGGGCTCATCGTTCCAGAAGTTACTCTTCCAATAACGTTTCCTTCAGCATCTACTACTGGATAATCGTGTCTTGGAATTGCTTTTTCTAACATTTCGAAACCTACTAATTTTTTAGTAATACCTTCTTCTTTTTGCTTAGCTAGGAAATCTTTGTTCACAAAATCTTTATCAAATTTAGTAATCCAACCCAAACCAGCTTCTAGTGGAGAAGTAGTATCATCAATATCATTTCCGTACAAGCAGAAACCTTTTTCTAATCTCAATGTATCTCTAGCAGCTAATCCACAAGGAATAATACCTTCTTCAGTACCAGCATTTAAAATTTCCTTCCAAAGTTTTTCAGCATCAGCATTTTTGAAATAAATTTCAAAACCACCACTTCCTGTATAACCAGTGTTTGAGATAATAACATCAGAAACACCCGCTACTTTTCCTTCCGTAAAATGGTAATAAGGAATTTCAGATAAGTTAGTTTCTGTGAGTTTTTGAAGAATTTCTGTAGCTTTTGGACCTTGAATAGCCAATAAAGAATAATCGTCTGAAAGATTAGTCATTTTAGCTCCGAACTTATCATTGTATTTTTGAATTTGCGCCCAATCTTTATCAATATTAGAAGCGTTTACCACTACAAAATACTTTTCATCGGCCATTTTGTAAATAATAAGATCATCTACAACACCACCATTTTCGTTTGGAAGACAAGAGTATTGCGCTTTTCCGTTTTCTAAAGTATCTATATTGTTAGAAGCTACAAATTGCAAAAGCTCTTTAGAACCTGGTCCTTCAATCATGAATTGTCCCATGTGGGAAACATCAAACAAACCAGCTTTTTCTCTTACTGCAAAATGTTCTTCAGTAACCCCGGAATATTGTACTGGCATTTCGAAACCTGCAAAAGGAACCATTTTAGCTCCTAAAGAAACGTGTATGCCATATAAAGGCGTCTTTTTATCCATGTTTAATTTTTATTATATTGTTATTTATTTTTCTTTGTATAGATTTTTTAAGGGTGCTTTTAGATTGTCAATTCTTAAAGATGTTCTTTATATTCTTTTAAAATAATTTTGAACCATTCTGTAAACTGCTCAGGATGCGCTTTAAGCTCAGTATCTAAATCTTGTAATGAAAGAAATCTTATTTCTGAAACTTCCTCAGCATTAAGTTTAAAATCTCCATTGTAAGCGCCCGTAAATACGTAATCCAATTCATGTTCCCATAAATTGTCACCTACATCTGCTTTATAGATGAAATGGAATTTTTCTGTAAGTTCAGTTTCTATACCTAGTTCTTCTTTCAGTCTTCTATTCGCTGCTTCTAAATAGGTTTCTCCATTTCTTGGATGAGAACAAACCGCATTGGTCCATTGGTCGGGAGAATGGTATTTTTCGGATGCTCTTTTTTGTAGCAACATCTCTCCGTTCTCATTAAAAATAAAAACTGAAAAAGCCCTATGCAACAAACCATTAATATGGGCTTGTTGTTTCTCCATTAACCCTAAAACACTGTCTTGAGGAGTTACTAATACTACATATTCTTCCATTAGTACAAAAATAAGAGTAATAAATGTATTTACGAAATTTTAAAAAACTTTTCCAAAGTCTGTGCTTTGGAAAAGTTGAAATTATTTATAAGGAAAGAATACTAATCGCAGTTTCCGTCTATAGAACATGAAGATCCTTGAGAAATATCCAAAGGAATATTTTGTTGTTTCTGAGACCAATCTTCATAGGCTTTCTCTAAAGTTTGAGTAAAAGCTTCTACAGGTTGCGCTCCCGAAACTCCAAATTTTCTGTCTAAAACAAAGAAAGGAACACCTCTTACTCCAATTTCCTGAGACTCTTGAATGTCTTTTCTAACTTCATAAGCGTACTTATCGTTTTCTAAAGCGTCTTTAATATCTTCCTCTGTAAGCCCAATTTTCTTTGAAACCTCTGTAATAACTGTATTGTCACCAAGATCTAAACCATCTGTAAAATAAGCTTTAAAGAAAGTTTCTTCCGCTTTATCGTCTAAACCTTTTTCTTTGGCTTTGGAAATAATTCTATGAGCATCGAAAGTGTTAAATCTAATAGCTTTATCAAAATCATACTCTAAACCTACAGATTTTGCGGTTTGAATGATTTGCTGCTGCATTTGTTCAATTTCTGCTCTAGAACGGTTATATTTTTGCGCTAAAGCATCTGTTAAATCTTGTTTTTGATTTTTATCCTGAATAAAATCTGGCTCTAATTGAAAAGCTTTCCATTCCACTTCAATTTTATCTTTTGCTTGAAATTTCTCTAAAGCAAGTTCAAAATTTCTCTTTCCAATATAACAAAACGGACATACAACGTCGCTCCAAATTTCTATTTTCAATTTTGATGAATTCATATCTTTTAAGGATTTTATAATTACTGAATCTTTTTAAGAGTAAAATTTCGAATCCAAAGACTCAAAACTAAACTGATAATCATAAGTCCTATTAGTGCAAAAATGAAACCTTTCCAACCCATGTCAGTAAGTATTTCTCCAGATGCAGAACCTATAAAACTAGAACCACAATAATAAAACAGCCAATACAGGCATGTTGCGGTGCTTTTACCTTCTATTGCTCTTTGAGAAACCATTCTGCTGGCTAAAGTATGAGCCGCAAAAAATGAAAAAGTGACAGCTCCCAATCCTAAAACCATGACAAAAATGCTATTGGAAAACATAAGTGAAAGTCCAAGAATTTCTAAGGCTATCATTGCCCAGATAATTTTTTTTGAGGAATATGTATCAGACCATTTTCCGGCACGCATAGACCCTAAAACTCCAATAGTGTACATTAAAAAAACACATGCAATAAGAGAATGTGGAAGATTGAAAGGTGCCGCTTCCAGCCTAAATCCTAAATAATTATAAATGCTCACAAAACTTCCCATTACAGAAAATCCAATAAAGAAAAGTGCTAAAAGATACTTATCCGAAAGGAAGGTTTTCATGAGTTGTAATTTATAAGAAAAGCCATCGTATTGAGGTTTGAAATTTCTGGAAGCAGGAAAAATTTTGGTGAAAATTAATCCTAAAACCAAACAGAAAATCCCTATAATTAAAACTGATGTATGCCAATTGGATTGAGACGCAATAAGCAAAGACATAACGCGTCCCAACATTCCACCAATGGTATTTCCGCTGAGATATAAAGCAATGGCGACTCCTAAAATCCCAATGCTTACTTCCTCGGAAAGATAAGCCAAAGCAACGGCTGTAACTCCCGAAAGTGCTAAACCTTTAAGGAAACATAAAATAATTACAACATCAAAATGAGTAGAAAAAGAAGTGAGAATAGTAAGAATGGATGCAGAGATAATGGACATCACCATTAAATTTTTCCTAGGAACTCTATCTGCTCTAAATGCCAAAACAAATAAACCTAAAGCCATCCCAATTGTTCCTGCAGAAACCGCTAAACTGCTGTATTCTGGAGTTATATTATACTCTCGGGAAAGTTCTGGAAGTAGTGGTTGGAAAAGATACAATTGAGCGAAAACAGATAATCCGGTAAGGAAAATTCCAATTTTTATACGGAGATAATCATTGGAGTTTTTTTCGGCTTTTACAACTTGTGTTTTCTTTTCTTGTGGAGTATTATTCGGCATTGCCAAAGAATTTCATCTTTTATATTCTGCAAATTTACGAACTTTTTTCAGACACATTCATAAAGCAATAATGGATAAAACTAATATTATGTATTGGTATTCTTATAAAAAAATCAGGCTAAAAAGCCTGATTGTATTTCTATTATTTGTTCTTTAACAAATCTCTGATTTCCGTAAGAAGTTTTTCTTCATTAGTTGGCTCGGGAGCGGGTGCATCTGGAGCGGGTTTCTTTAATTTGTTGATTCCTTTAATCATTAAAAATAATGCAAAAGCCACTACTGTAAATGAAATAGCTGAAGAAAGGAAGTTACCATATTTAATAGCCGTTCCTGGAATTACCAATTCGGCAAGATTATTTAGATTAGCAGCTTCTAGTGCTGGTGTTAAAATAGCAGGAGTAATTAAGTCTTCTACTAAAGAAGTTACAATTTTCCCGAAAGCACCACCAATAACTACACCGACTGCCAAATCAATCACATTTCCTTTAACAGCAAACTCTTTAAATTCTTTAAAAAAACCCATAATATATATTTTAATAGTTGATTTCTACAAAACTAATATATTTTAGCATTTTATAAGTTTTTTTAATTAAAAAAATAAACTTCAATCGAAAAATCTACATGAAAAATTTGTTTTAAATTAGATGTAAAATTCTATTTTTTATATTCTTCATTGTAATTAATCATCCATCCAATTCCGTATTTATCTTGGAAACAACCGAAATAATCGTCCCAAAATTGTTCTTCTAAAGGCATTTCTATATTTCCACCTTCAGACAATCCTTTAAATAATTGATCTGCTTCTTCTTTAGAATCTGGAAAAACAGAAATATAACTGCTGTTTCCTTTGGTTAGGGTTTGTCCGAATTCTGGGATGATGTCGGAAGCCATTAAAAGATCATTTCCAATGGGAAGAGCAATGTGCATCACACGGTTTTTAGAATCTTCTGAAAGATTTTCTGTTCCAGGAGCATTTCCCATTCTATAAATTTCGCCAACAAATTCTCCTCCGGAAATAGATTTGTAAAAGTTAAATGCTTCTTCTGCTTGACCATCAAAATTGAGGTACGAATTTAATTTTGCCATTGTATTATTTTATGTTAGAAATATCGGAAACCATATAACTGTTAAGATCGATTATTTTACCATCTTTAACGGTTACACATCTGCGAAATGAGCCTTTTCTATCTTGCCTTTTCTTTGTGTAATCATGGTTCCATCCCCAATTACAATATCGCCTTCTGCAATAATATTATTAATTTTCTGCTCTAAAACTTTATCGGGTCCCTCGTTCGCAAGAAATTTCTGAAGATTTTCTTTGCCCACAATAGCATCCATTCCAAAGCCTGGCCAATTTACCTTTACATTGTCTGCAACAACGCTGTAGGCTTTATCATTATCTACAAAAAGATTTTCGATAAACTGTTTTACAATTTGTTTATTATCCATAATATTTCGTTTTAGTATTTAATATTTTCATCAATATCGTAACTCATTCCCTTCAAACCTAAAAGCTTTCTCATAAGACCTATTTGTCCGAAAAGATAATCTTCTCTTCCCATGCACATTCCAATCATATTAAGAACATTTTCTGGAATAAACGGAATGTTCATGCCCATAGAAAAAGTTTTGCTAAGTTGTTCTTCTGTTGCATTTAGAAGTGCATTGTAAACTTTTGGTGAAATAATAGCGAAGTTTTTTTTGAGTTCGGCTAAACTCGGATAAGGTAAAGTTTCGTCTAAAGTTTTTCCTTCTCTGAAAAGAGCATCAAAAGGATCTTGGTCTTCAATTCCTAATAAATTTCCTATCCAATATCTGCAATTCACGACATTTCCTATCATCCAAACCACATGATTGGTATGGTTGTCTATTCTTTTCAGGGCTGCTTCTTCAGAAATCCCATCCAAAACATTTTTAAAAGTTTGAGAATGCATTCTATAAGCGGGAATAATAATTTCTAGTTTTGTTGATTTTGGGGGTTCCATTTTCAAGGTTTTTTGAGGTGAAACGTAATTTTCAATTTTGTTAAATCATCTGAGAATAAATAATTTAGCTAATGATGTGTTTGATTTTATCTTTATTATCAATCAGCATCCAGATTTCAATTAGGAAAAGAACTCCTGCAATGATTAAACCTTCTGGCATAAATGTCGCGTTATGGATTAAAATACCGATAAGGACAGGAAAAATCATTAAGGCTCCTAAAATTCTTGTTTTCGGGAAAAGGACTAATATTCCTGAAGTAAGTTCAATAGATCCCACCAAAGGAATAATCCATTTTAAGGTGGTCATCGCACCAAAAATCTTCTGCATTTCCTCGCTCATTGGTGGAACGGGCATATAATGTAAAAACTTGTCGAGTCCTGCATTCATGAACATAAGCGCAAACAACTTAAAAACAATGGTTTTAAAGATTTTCATATTTCTATTTTTTTAGCCTTTATTTTATAGCTCCTTCTTTTCCTAAAAACTTACGAAGACTTCCATTGTCCACAATGGTAGATTTCATGAAGCGTAAGTGCGGCTAAATCGCCCATATTTTCTTCAGGAATTACTTCTTTATTCGATAAAATTCTATTCAATTCATTTTCCGATTTTTTGAAATAAGATTTTAAAGTTTCAAAATCAGGGAATTGATTTTTATCTTCCAAAAGTTTTACTCCTCTTTTGTAAAAGGAAAAATCTTCAGCATTCCCAACCTCATCGCCACCTAAAATTTTAATCAGGAAATGTCGAACAAAAATAATAGATCCTAAAACCCAGTTGGCAGAATTTACATTGCCATTTGGAAAAACTAAAGCTTCCTCATTGGTAATTCTTTCAATATTTTTTGAAAGAATATTGTTATTAAAATTGATTTAAGTTTCTAAAAATTCAAGAGCATTATTTTCCATTGGTAAGGTTTTTAAATAAAGTTAAAGGATATTCGGACTGAAACTTATCCTAAGAAAAGTTGACGATTTTATAAAAAATTTACTGTTGCGAAAATTGCGAAGGATCAGCGAAAATTACATTCCAGCCATGTCCATTAATGTCCCAGAAAGAATTTTGATACATCCAACCGTAATCTTGTGGCTCTTCATGTTGGTAAGCTCCGTTTTCTAGCGCTGTATTAACAATTTTCTCCACTTCTTCCCTGCTGTTCAAGCTAATAGCTACCAAAACTTGTGTGGTATCTCCTTTGGGAACTGGTCTTTTCGAAAACGTCTCGAAATAAGCTTCCGTTAAAAACATGACATTGATATTGTCGCTTAAGATTACGCAAACCGCATTTTCATCAGTAATTTGTTCGTTCAAACTAAAACCTAATTTTGTCCAAAAATTTTTCGTTTTTTCTACATCTTTAATAGGAAGATTGATATAAACATCGTTGATTTTCATTTTGATTTTTTTTAAATTAAAAAATTTACATTGATGGAAGTTTTGATAGATCAGCGAAAATCACTTCCCATTGATGACCGTCGAGATCAGCAAAGGTCCGTTGATACATCCAACCGTGATCGCGTGTTTCACTGTATAAAGAACCTCCGTTTTCGGTTGCTATTTTTATTATTTCATCCACTTTTTCTCTACTTTCAACACCAATTGCAAGAAGTGTTTGTGTAGTATCAGATTTCGCAACAGGCCTGTTGGTAAAGGTCTGAAAGAAATCTTCTGCTAAAAACATGGTGTAAATAAAGCCTTCTTTCATAACCACACAAATTCCTTTCTCATTGGAGAATTGTTCATTAATGGTGAAACCCAATTTCACCCAAAAATCTCTTGTTTTCTGTACATTTTGCACAGGAAGATTTACATAAATATCATTAATTGCCATAATTGCTTTTTTTGTATTTAATTAATCTTCAAGGAAATAAATTATCTTTTCTGCTGTATTTTCTATTAAATTATTATCTAAACGGTTTTCAAAATCTGCCATTAAATAAGAACCGTGCGTTGCATCGAGAAGTAAAATTTCTGAATTCGGAATTAAATGTTTCATTTCCTGAGTATGTTCTGGAAGTACGATGTCTTGGTTTCCATTAATCAGCAAAGTTTTGGCTTGAATAGATTTTAAAATTGCTTCATCCCAATTTTTAAAATTCTTCATTCTTGTACTGTCTTTTTCGAACATATTCAAAAGTTTTTCCTGACTTGGATTCAATTTTAGAAAATTTTCTTTCAAAGATGTAGGCATCATGTCTATTGTCGGACTTTCAAAATCATCAAAAAATCCTTGCAACATGCCTTCTTTCTTATAAAATGAGGAACAAAGGACAAGTTTATCAACTATTTCAGGATATTTGTAAGCGATTTGCATTACGGTATTTCCACCGTTACTAAAACCTAAAAAAGAAGCTTTTTTAATGTGTAATTGAAGTAATATCTCAGAAATATCATCAGCATCTTGTTCAAAAGTTTCAGGAATATATCGATGCTCACTTCTTCCGTGATTTTGCAAATCGATGCCTATAATTTTAAAATGTTGAGCCAGTTGTGGAATAACTTCTTTAAAATCATTTAAAATAGAACCTCCACCACCGTGAATTAACACCAAAGGTTTTCCGCTTCCATACATCTCATAGTAAAGTTGTATGTCGTTCACTTTTTTAAAACCATAGTCAATTGGAATCATTTTGATAAAATTTTGTGGTTGAAAAATAATTTTCAGAATCATTAAAGTGAGCATCACAATTTTACTTTTTGAATTTTAGCCTTCTTTCTTATCCAAATTTAGAAAGCTTCAAGTGAATACAACTTTTCCTAAGACAAGATTTTATGTAAATTGAATACGCCACAAAAAAAACTTGCCCGAAGACAAGTTTAAATTTATTTATGCGAGACCAATTCCTTCCGAATTCGGCTTAAAGAAGTATCTGTTACGCCTAAATACGAAGCTATTTGTTTTAGAGGAGCAAATTGTACCACTTGAGGTTTTTGGTCAATTAAATTTAAATACCTTTTGGTAGCAGAAAGCCGGAACATTTCCACAGAGCGTTTTTTGTAACTGAATAATTCTTTAGACATCCACGCCCTTCCCCATTCGCTTAAATTAGCTAGTTTATGGAATAAGTCTTGGAAAGTATCATAGTCAATCGCCCAACTTTTACAATCGGTTATACAAACTATATTTTCTTGGGTAGGAACCCTTTGAAACATAGATAAAACTTCTATTACGATCTCATTATCCACAAAAAAATGCGTAGTTACATCATTCCCATCAAAATCCGTTACATAAGATCTTACCACTCCTTTTTCCAGAATGTAATATTCATTCGCTATTTCGCCTTCTTTTAAGATAAACTCTCCTTTATTAAAGGTTTTTTGAGTATGTGCTGCAAACAGCTCCTCAAGTTCTTCAGGAAGAAAAAAAGGAAAATCGTAAGAAATCTCAAGGGCTTTAAGGGACATAAAGAATGCAATTAATTTTTAAATATAAAATTTTTGAAAATAATGCACAAAAAAATCATTGATACAAGTCACAGAAATCATATCAAAAACCACCTACTTTTTGTATTAAAATTGTTAAATTTGTCAACCAAAGTAGCAAAAACTTTATTTTACATGAAGTTTTGTTCAAAGTAAATGTTCCATATCATTCAAAAAGAATAAAGAATGTCACAAGCAAAAATTCATTACACGCTTACAGATGAAGCACCAATGCTGGCAACACACTCATTTTTGCCAATAGTTCAAGGTTTTACAAAAACTGCAGATATTGAGATTCTAGTTCCAGACATTTCTCTTTCGGGAAGAATCTTGGCTAATTTCCCAGAATTCTTAAAAGAAGAACAAAGAATTCCAGATGCTCTTGCAGAATTAGGAGCTTTGGCGACAACTCCAGAAGCAAATATTATTAAACTCCCTAATATTTCTGCATCTGCTCCACAATTAGATGAAGCTATTGCTGAACTTCAAGCAAAAGGATTTGCGGTTCCCAATTATCCTGCTGAGCCTAAAAATGATGACGAAAAAGCGATTAAAGCTAAATATGCTAAAGTTTTAGGTTCTGCTGTAAACCCAGTTTTAAGAGAAGGAAATTCTGACAGACGTGCTCCAAAAGCAGTTAAGAATTATGCAAAAGCTAATCCTCACAAAATGGGAGATTGGGCTTCTGATAGTAAAACAGAAGTTGCTAATATGACTGAAGGTGATTTCTATGGAACTGAAAATTCAACAACTGTTGAAAACGATACTCAATTTAAGATTGTATTTTACGGAAATGATGGTTCTTCAAAAGAACTAAAAGGCCTTTCTCCATTGAAAGCTGGTGAAGTGATTGATTCTTCTGTAATGAATATTAACGCTTTAAAATCTTTTGTACAAGAAGCTATTAACGAAGCTAAAGAGAAAAATGTATTGCTTTCTGCACACTTAAAAGCTACCATGATGAAGGTTTCTGATCCTGTTATCTTTGGTGCAATTGTAGAAACTTTCTTCAAAGATGTTTTTGCAAAACATACAGATTTATTCAAGTCTTTGGATATTAATCCAAATAATGGTTTAGCGGATCTTTTCGAAAAAATTAAAGGTCAATCTCAAGAAGCTGAAATTGTTGCAGAAATCAATAAAGCTATTGAAAACGGACCAAGAATTGCGATGGTAAATTCAGACAAAGGAATTACCAACTTCCACGTTCCTTCTGATATTATTGTAGACGCTTCTATGGCGGCTTTGGTAAGAAATGGCGGTAAAATGTGGAACAAAGATGGCGCTGAAGAAGATACAGTTGCTATTATTCCAGATCGTTCTTATGCAGGTTTCTATGAAGCTGTAGTTGATGATATGAAAGCACATGGAAAACTAGATCCAACAACTATGGGTTCTGTTCCAAATGTTGGATTGATGGCTCAAAAAGCTGAAGAATATGGTTCACATGATAAAACTTTCCAAGCTCCAGACAACGGAACTATTAAAGTGGAAGATGCTAACGGAAATGTATTATTAGAACAAAAAGTAGAAGTTAATGATATCTTTAGAATGTGTCAAACTAAAGATGCTCCAATTCAAGATTGGGTAAAACTAGCAGTAAACAGAGCAAGATTGTCTGATACTCCAGCAATTTTCTGGTTAGATAAAGGAAGAGCTCACGATCAGCAAATCATTAATAAAGTTGAGAAATACTTAAAAGATTACGATACTACAGGTCTTGACATCAGAATTATGGATGTTAAAGATGCTATGAAAGAAACTCTAAAAAGAGCTAGAGAAGGAAAAGACACTATTTCTGTTTCTGGAAACGTATTGAGAGATTATTTAACAGACCTTTTCCCAATTTTAGAACTTGGAACTTCTGCAAAAATGCTTTCTATTGTTCCGTTAATGAATGGTGGTGGATTGTTCGAAACGGGAGCTGGAGGTTCTGCCCCGAAACATATTGAGCAATTTTTAGAAGAAGGATATTTAAGATGGGATTCTCTAGGTGAATTCTTAGCTTTACAAGCTTCTTTAGAGCATTTGGCTCAGACTCAAAACAACGAAAAAGCTCAAATTTTAGCAGATGCTTTAGATGAAGCGAACGCGAAATTCTTAGCAACAGATAAGTCTCCTGGTAGAAAATTAGGAACTATTGATAACAGAGGTTCTCACTTCTATTTGGCTATGTATTGGGCTGAAGCTTTGGCTGCTCAAACTAAAAATGCTGATTTAGCGGCTAAGTTTGCAGCAATTGCAAAATCAATGCAAGAAAATGAAGCTAAAATTAATGAAGAATTAATTGGTGCTCAAGGAAAAGCTCAGGATATTGAAGGTTATTACAAACCAAATGAGGATAAAACTTACGCTGCAATGAGACCTAGCGCGACATTGAATGCTATAGTTGACGGCATTTAAGATTTTAGAAATAAATTTCAAGATATCGGCTACTTTGTTTTAAAGTAGCCGTTTTTTTTTGCTGATAAGTTTTAATAAAACTGATTTTTAAAATGTTAAACTCGCGTTAATTAGCTTTTAATACTAGAAATTTTGAGTAATTTTAAAGGTCATTATTCTTCATTACATGAAAAAAACTACCTTCGTTTTACTTTATTTATTTTCAATCTCAACATTCCAGGCACAAAGTAAACTGGATCAAGCAATTAAAACCATTCAGGATAAATTTTCACAAGAAAAAGTTTACCTTCTTTTAGATAAAAATCAATATATCGCAGGTGATCCGATAAGATTCAAAGCTTTTGTTTTTAATGCTTATAATCCGACTGATATTTCTACGACTTTGTTTGTTGAACTTTATAATCGTGATAAAAAAATCATTGATAAAAAAATGCTTCCGATAGAACATGGACAAAGCGACGGAACTTTTCAATTAAAAGATGATATTAAGGAAGACATTTACTTCATCAGAGCCTACACAACTTGGATGGAAAACTTTTCTCAAAATTTTGAAATTGTAGAAACGATTCCGATTTTTAATCCCACATCGGAACAAAAACTAGCAATCCATGACAATCCAAAATGGACCATTTCTGCACAAGCAGAAGGTGGCAATTTGTTAAATAATATTCCTACAAAACTCGCAGTGCGTTATCTTACAGCAGCAGAACCTCCCAAAAATTGGTCTGGATATTTGGTAAATACGACTAAACCAAATGAAAAGTTGGTGACTTTTAATAATCTTGATCAAAATGTTGCTTTATTTTCTTTCACCCCAAAAGACACTGAAAAGTACCAAATCGTTGTTGAGGATAAAAAAGGAAATAAACAATCCTATCTTCTTCCTGATGTAAAAAATACAGGCGTCAATATAAAAGTTACTGATGATTCAAAAGGCATTAAATACACTTTAATTTCCAACAATTTGGCAGAAGGGCTTAAAGGCTATAAAGTTGTTGGGACCATTAATAACAGACTGGCTTACAAAGCAGACATAAAAACCGGCGATAAGGAAATCTCAAGTATCATTCCTGTGAAATCGAGTGACGAAGTTAATGGCGTGCTACAACTTACAGTATTTGACCAACACGACAATCCTGTATCGCAAAGGCTTAATTTTATAAATCCTAAAAATATCTACATTGATCAACCCGACTTTGTAATTAAAAAATGGGATACCAAAGCCAGAGCTTATAATAGTTTTGATATTGCACCAAATGACAACTACACACATTATAGCGTTCTTATAAAAGACAATACCGCTTTGGCAGGACAAAATTTTAGTAAAAAAAATACCCTTAGCAGTCTTTGGTTAAGTGGTGATTTTTCGAGTCCTATATTTTCACCCGCTCAATATTTCCAATCGGGAAGCAATCTAGAAGCTTTGGATGCTTTATTAATTTCAGAAAAGTGGCAACGCTTCGACTGGAATAGCGTTTTATCAGGAGAACTACCTGACACAAAATATAAACCAATCAACTTTCTCTCCTATAAAGCAAGACTTGCGCTTAATAGCCGTCCGTTGGTCAATACGCCTGTTAATTTAATTTTTAAAACAGAATCGGAAGACTCCAATGTATCAAGCTTTGTGACAGATGCCAATGGCGACATTTTTCTTAACAATATTCTTATAGATGAGCCAGTAACCGTACATTATTATCTCAACTCAAAAAATAAAAATGAAGAAATCCCAGAAAACTTAACATTACTATTTCAGAATCTTGTTGAGCCAACTGTTTTTAATGGCGAATTACCCGAAACTAATTATTATTTAAAAACATCCAAAACGGCAACATCCATTAATAATTCCATTTCAAAAGCTATTAATAATAGAACGAATGAAAAGCTAATTAAAGACGATGAAACCCAAATCGAGGAAGTAAAAATCATTGCTAAAAAACAAGATTTAAAACAAAAACTGAATGAGGAGCTATCTGGAGGAATGTTCACTTCTCAGGACGCTACAATCTTTAATTTTGTTAATGAAAACCAAGATGCAGCAACCAGCCTAAACATTTTTGAATGGCTGCAAGGCCGCGAAGCAGGACTAACTTTCCAAAGAGATTCTAGCGGAAATCTTGTTCCACTTATCCGTAATTCGCAAGCCAACATTTACTTAGATGAATTAAAAACGGATGCTACCTTAATAAGCACTTTACCAATTTCTAATATTGCGATGGTAAAAATTTTTAAAAATAGTGGCCTTGTTAGTAATTCGGTTGCCATCTACACAAAACGTGGAAATATGGGCGCTGCACAAGAAAAAAGCACTCCAAAAAACAACAAAACAACTCTTAAAACATACGACAAATCTCTTCCATTCGAATTACCAGATTTTAGTAAAGACATTTATAAAAAAATAAGCGTCGACTCTCGCGAAGTTTTGTACTGGAATCCTAATCTTTCTGAACCAGACAATGTTCCGCCAAGAGCTAAGTTTTTTAATAATGAAGATGCTAAAAGTTTTGAAGTTACCATCATCGGCATAGGAAAAGACGATAGCATAATGTATTATAATGAAATCACCCAATAATTAATAAACAAAAAACCTCAAGTGACATCACCTGAGGTTTTTACTTTTATAGAAGCTACATTATTTTAAATCGTAACGGTCGGCATTCATCATTTTTACCCAAGCTGCCACGAAATCTTTTACGAATTTCTCTTTATTGTCATCCTGAGCGTAAACTTCCGCATAAGAACGCAAAATAGAATTAGATCCGAAAACCAAATCCACTCTTGTGGCCGTCCATTTGGTAGCACCAGATTTCCTGTCAACAATATTGTAAACATTTTCTCCTGTAGGAATCCATTGGTTTTGCATATCGGTTAAATTCACAAAGAAATCGTTACTCAAAACGCCTTCTCTGTCTGTGAAAACACCGTGCTTAGAATTTCCATAATTCGTTCCTAAAACTCTCATTCCACCGATAAGGACCACCATTTCAGGAGCTGTTAAACCCATTAATTGCGTTCTATCCAACAACAATTCTTCGGCTTTTACGGAATAGTTTTCTTTCAAGAAATTTCTGTAACCATCGTACAAAGGTTCCAAATATTCGAAAGATTCGATGTCGGTTTGGTCTTGAGACGCATCTCCTCTACCCGCCACAAAAGGAACGGTGATGCTGATTCCGGCTTCTTGTGCTGCTTTTTCAACGGCTGCAGAACCTCCCAAAACAATTAAATCCGCAATAGAAACTTTCTTCGGTAATCCAGCTTGAATTTCTTCTAATTTTGCTAAAACTTTATTCAATCTTTCAGGTTCGTTAGCCACCCAACTTCTTTGAGGTTCCAAACGAATTCTTGCGCCATTTGCGCCACCTCGGTAATCTGAACCTCTCCAGGTTCTTGCAGAATCCCAAGCGGTATTAATGAGTTCTGCTCTTGATAATCCAGAGTTTAATAAAGTTTGTTTTAAATCGGCAATTTCAGTATCATTTAAAGTATAATCAACTTTTGGAATTGGATCTTGCCAGATTAAATCTTCCGCAGGAACATCAGCACCTAAATATCGGTTTTTGGGTCCCATATCTCTATGCGTTAATTTGAACCAAGCTCTTGCGAAAGCGTCATTTAATTTTTCTGGATTATTTAAAAAATTCAAAGAAATTTCTCTATAAATAGGATCGAATTTCAATGCCATATCCGCATCCGTCATCATTGGATTTCGCTTTACATTTGGATTAAAAGCATCCACAGGTTTATCCTCTTCAGCGATATTTACCGGTTCGTATTGATGGGCTCCCGCTGGAGATTTTGTCAATTGCCAGTCGTATTTAAAAAGTAAAGTTAAAAATTCGTTATCCCAACGTGTTGGATGCGTTGTCCAAGCCCCTTCAATACCAGAAACCATGGTATGTCCAGCATTTCCCGTTCCTTCGGAATTGTGCCAACCTAGCCCCTGTCTGTTAACATCCGCTTCTTCAGGATCTGGACCAAGATTGGAAGCATTTCCGTTTCCATGGGCTTTTCCAATCGTATGTCCACCAACAGTTAAAGCCACTGTTTCTTCATCATCCATTCCCATTCTTTTGAAGGTTACACGAATGTCGTGACCAGTTTTTAGCGGATCTGGATTTCCATCAACCCCTTCAGGGTTTACATAAATTAAACCCATTTGTACCGCTGCCAAAGGATTTTCTAAAGAATCACGGTTTTCATCACTTCCATAACGGTTTTCTGTAGCTGCTAACCATTCTTTTTCCGAACCCCAATACACATCTTTCTCGGGCGCCCAAATATCCAAACGACCGCCGCCAAAACCAAAAGTTTTAAGACCAACCGCTTCATAAGCCACGGTTCCTGCGAGGATAATTAAATCGCCCCAAGAAATTTTGTTTCCGTATTTCTTTTTAATAGGCCACAACAAACGTCGACCTTTATCTGTATTCACATTATCCGGCCAAGAATTTAAGGGTGCAAAGCGTTGATTTCCGGTATTCGCTCCTCCTCTTCCGTCCATTGCACGATAACTTCCTGCCATATGCCAAGCGGTACGCACAAACATTCCAGCGTAATTTCCGTAATCTGCAGGCCACCAATCTTGGCTGTCCGTTAGTAATGTTTTAATATCATTTTTTACAGCCTCTAAATCTAGTTTTTTAAATTCTTCAGCGTAGTTAAAGTCTTGTCCCAATGGATTTACTTTGGTATCATTTTGAGATAAGATATCCAAATTAAGCGCATTTGGCCACCATTCCATCACCGATTCGTTATTGGAAGTAAGTCCGCCATGAATTACGGGGCATTTTGCACCCGATTCTATTTTAGGCGCTTTTGCGTTTTCGCTGTGAATGGTTTCTCCTTTATTTGGATTATTCTCTGTGAACCCTTCACCGTGATTGAAAGGGCATTTATCTTTCTCGTTTTCTGTGTTCATATATATTTATAATTTAAGTTGTTGATTATATTACAGCAAAACTAATACTTTACTAAAGTTACTAACTTAATATTACTATGAATATTAAAAATAACATCAATAGATAAATAGGATTGAAAAATAAACTTCAATTTAAAAAATCAATAATATATGTTTTTTAACTCATTTGAAAAAAAACAATCCGTTTTAACTTATTTAATATATTTTTGTGGGTTTAGTTTTAAAAATAGAACTTATTTGCCGATTATACATGGAATTTAAAAAAATTAGCAACAACTCATTGAAAACAAAATTATTAACCTTAGCTTGCTTCTTTATATTATTTATTTATAAATCTCAGACGAGGGATTCTTTAAGTCAGCACAACCTCTTAATAAACAACGGAATAGAATATGGTAGTATTTTACCTACCAATTCTTATCTTCAGAATTATAAAGACCCTGAATATTTAGGGTATTCATTAAACGTTCTTAAACAAACTTCTGGAAAAAAAAATTGGGAAAAATTGTACAATTATCCTCAATATGGAATTGGTTTTTCTTATTTTGATTTTCTAAAAAATAAAGAAATGGGAAATCCGTTTTCAATTTATGGGATTTACCGTTCAAAAATTAAACAATGGAATCACCTAAAATGGTATCACGACATCAATATCGGCATTTCTTTCAAATCCATTCCTTTTAATAGCGATGCTGAATATTACAATATATCCGTAAGTAAGAAAACCAATATGTATATTAGTTTGGGGACAGGGTTACACTATGAACTGGGAAGATATTTTGATATTGGGGTGAACCTAAAATACAATCACCTCTCTAATGGAGGAACACAAATGCCTAATAAAGGTTTAAACATTATTGCTCCACAATTAAGTTTAGTATATTATCCTGAACGTATAGAACCTTTAAAAAATGAAACTACTCCTCTTCAAACAAAAAAACACAACACATTAGAGCTATCCGTTTTTGGGGGACAAAAAAATGTACATTACAGAGGAGAAAACAGAAATTTACTTAAATTATATGATGGTTATGATTATAATATTTATGGGACTGAAGTATTTTATATGCGTCAATACTCTGCGAAATCAGCTTATGGATTAGGTGTGGGAATTACAAAGGACGAACAATACAACCACACGATGTATGTTCAAGATAGTGCTCTTTATCAGAAAAAAAGATTTTCTCATGACCAACTTTTATTCAGCATAATTCCTACTTACCGTTTAATGATTGATAAACTTTATGTGAATGTTGGATTAGGATATTATGCGTTCAAAAAAACTAGAAAATATGATAATTCTGCTTTATTCCAAAGATTAAGTTTGCAATATCAAATAAGTGATCAATTTTTTGCATCATTTGGGATTAACGCCTACAATCTTCACCAAGCTAATTATTTAGAATGGAAAATTGGTTATACTCTTTTTAGAAAGGAAAGGAAATAAAAAAAGAAATATACAAAATATCCTATAAAATTTCTAAAAATTTCATTGTATCCACATTGTCTGCATACGTGTTCAATGAAGGGTTTTGAGCCTCACCAAAATTGACAACATTGTCGATATTTGCAACATTAGTAGCCACAATACATTGTATATCTTGTTCATGTTCTAGTATAAAACTTTTTACTTCATCTATATTTTTATACCTACTGAAATTGACTACCGATAACGGACTAAACATATTTTCATCTTCTTTAAGCATCACAAAATTATTATCCCAAAATTTATCCTGATTTAGTAGATAAATAGCTCTGTTATAATCGTAATTATTGGCATATTTATGATGATTGATGATGTCTTTATAATCTACAAAGTTTTCAAAAAGTCTATCTAAAACAAAATCTTCAGGAATAAAAATTCGGGTTACATTTCTGCATCCCAATCCAAAATACTGGAAAATATCTTTCGCCAATAATTGTAATTCTCCATCGGTTTCATTTCCCGTTAAAATTGCTACAGAAGTCCTATTTTTTCGGATAATATTTTGATAATCTTTAAAATATTGTTCCAAATATCTCGCTGTGTTATTACTTCCTGTCGCAATTACAGCATCAAAATTCTCTAGTTTTTCTACAAGTTCATATTGCAAATCGTCATTAGAAAACTCCTTCCATTTTTTCATTAAAAAAGGAATCATTAATCGGTCTTTTGATGATAATTTAATCAAAGGGATATTATTACTCAACACCACAGAGACAACATCGTGAAAGCCAACCAACGGAATATTTCCCGCTAAAATTAAACCTACTTTTTTAGAAATAGCAGCTTTTTTATAATCTTTTAACCAGTCTTTTAAATGCTCTTCTGTTAAAACACCTGCCCATTGAGCCAAAGCTAATTTTTGATTTTCTACAGTAAACCAAGGGTTTTCAATTTCTGATCTTTTTATAACTTGCTCAAATTCAATATCATTATCATCAAAAAGTTCGGGATTTTTGTTAATAAATTGATTGATAAACTGACTTAATTTAACAAGTCCTACAATTTGATTGTCCATTGCATTCATTTCGCTAAGATTTAGGGAATTTTTCGTAATTTTGTGCAAATTTAAAAAAAATTAGCAATGGCTATAAAAATAACTGACGAATGCATTAATTGTGGTGCTTGCGAACCAGAATGCCCGAACAATGCAATTTATGAAGGTGCTGTAGATTGGAAAGCTTCAGATGGTACTGCACTTAGCGGAACGGTTACTTTTTCTTCTGGTTTAACTGTAGATGCTGATGCCCCACAAGAACCAGTAAGTGATGATGTCTATTTTATTGTAACTGATAAATGTACAGAATGTAAAGGCTTCCATGAAGAACCACAATGTGCTGCGGTTTGTCCAGTGGATTGTTGTGTTCCAGATGAAGACCATGTTGAATCTGAAACTCAATTACTTTCTAAAAAAGCTTTTTTACACGGAGAATAAAGTATTTCCGTCTCTCAGGAGACGGATTTTTATTATAAAAATCACAACAATTTTACATTAGTATGAAAAAACACAATTTCAGCGCAGGACCTTGTATTCTTCCACAAGAAGTTTTTCAAAAGTCAGCTGAAGCTATTCTAGATTTTAACGGAATTGGTCTTTCCTTACTAGAAATTTCTCACAGAAGTAAGGATTTTGTTCCTGTAATGGATGAAGCTCGTGCCATTGTTAAAAGATTAATGAACCTTGGCGACGAGTATGAAGTTCTTTATTTAGGAGGTGGAGCAAGTTTACAATTTGCAATGGTTCCCTTCAATTTAATGAAGACAGAAAACGGAAAAGCTGCTTATTTAGATACGGGAACTTGGGCTGCAGGTGCTATTAAAGAAGCTAAAAAATTAGGAAGTGTGGATATTGTAGGCTCTTCTAAAGAAGATAATTACTCTTACATTCCTAAAGATTATACAGTTTCTCCTGATAATAACTATTTCCATTGTACGTCTAACAATACCATTTATGGAACCCAAATGAAAACATTCCCTAAAGTAGATACTTTAATGGTTTGTGATATGAGTTCTGATATTTTTTCACGTCAACTGGATTTTTCTCAATTTGATCTCATTTATGCAGGTGCCCAAAAAAATATGGGTCCAGCTGGAGTAACTTTAGTGGTTGTAAAAAAAGAAATTCTTGGAAAAACAGGAAGAGACATCCCTTCTTACCTAGATTATTCTTTACACGTTGCTAAAGAATCTATGTACAACACACCTCCCGTATTTCCTGTTTACGCATCATTGTTAACATTACAACATTTAGAAAAAAATGGAGGAATTGCTGCAGCAGAACAAAGAAATGAAGCCAAAGCAAAACTTTTATATAATGAAATTGACAATAACCCACTTTTCGAAACCTTTTGTGTAAAAGAAGACCGTTCTTTAATGAATGTATCTTTCAAAATTCTAGATGAGTCCAAAAAAGAAGTTTTTGATAATGCTTGGAAAGCAGCTGGAATCAACGGATTAAACGGACACAGAAGTTTAGGAGGTTACAGAGCAAGTTTATACAATGCTTTATCTATAGAAAGTGTACAAGTTTTGGTGGATGTAATGAAATCTTTATAATAAGATTTTAAACTATTTTACAACCTCCATATTTTCAATTTTAGACAAAAAAACAACAATGAATGTATTAGCAAATGATGGTATCTCCAAAGCTGGAGAAAAACTGCTTGTAGACGCCGGCATTAACTTTCTTGGTAACAGAGTTGCTCAAGATTATCTTATAGATTTTATTAATGAAAATAAAGTAGATGTATTATTAGTAAGAAGTGCTACACAAGTTAGACAAGACCTTATAGACGCTTGTCCAAGCTTAAAAATTATTGGTCGTGGCGGTGTTGGAATGGACAATATTGATGTTGAATACGCCCGCGAAAAAGGTCTTTATGTAATTAATACCCCCAACGCTTCTTCAAGATCTGTTGCAGAAATGGTTTTTGCACACTTTTTCGCTTTAGCAAGATTTTTACACGAATCCAACAGAATGATGCCGCTTGAAGGCGATACCCAATTCAATGCACTCAAAAGATCTTACACCAACGCTATTGAACTTACAGGAAAAACCTTAGGAGTTATTGGCTTTGGAGGAATTGGTAAGGAAGTTGTGAAAATAGGAATCTCTTTAGGCATGAAGGTAAAAGTTCTTACAAGAAGTCCTAAAACAGAAACTGTAAGTTTGAATTTTTTTGATGGTCAGAAAGTAGATTTCAACATTACTTCTACCCAAAATATGGATGAATTTCTTGCAGATTTAGATTTCTTAAGCATTAATACTCCAAAAACAAATACTTATATTATTGATGCCCCTGAATTTGAAAAAATGAAACACGGCATCTTTATTGTCAATACAGCTAGAGGAGGCGTTATAAATGAAGTAACTTTAATTGACGCCATTGAAGATGGAAAAGTAGCCGGCGCAGCTTTAGACGTTTTTGAAAACGAACCTTCACCAGAGCTTCCTTTATTAATGAATCCAAGTCTTTCCCTTTCTCCACATATCGCTGGAAACACCTTAGATGCACAGGAGAAAATTGGGGCAGAATTGGCGGAGCAAGTTATTGAATTACAAACTAAATTCTAATCCTATGCCTATATTCAAACCATTTCGTGGAATTAGACCCCATAAAGAATTAGAACATATTTTTCCTACTCACCCTTTGGATAATTATTCTGATGAGGAAATTGCCGACAAAGCTAATATTGAAGATACTTACATCAATATGATAAAGCCTTATCTTTTGAGCAAATCTAAAGATATTGATAGGACTTTCAGAAAAATAAGAACCACTTTTGAAGAATTTGTTGAAGACAAAAAATTAGTTCAAGACAACTCTTCTTACTATTTATATGAGCAAATTTATCCTAATAAACAAATTTTCAGAGGTTTATTAGGTTTGGTTTCTGTAGAAGATTTTTGGGCAGGAAAAATTAAAAGACACGAAAGTACCATCCCTCAAAAGAAAGAAAAACTAGCGCAATATCTTAATAAAGTTAATCTTCAAGCGGAACCAGTGTTACTCACCTACCCTTCTAACCCAAAGGTGGAGCTTTTATTGAACCATGAAGAAAAAAACATTCCTATCTTCAATCATCAAGATTCTAAAGGAATTAAACATAAAATTTGGAGAATTGATAACCGTCTTAAACTTCAACAATTTAAAGAAGTTTTTGATCAAATTGAATCTTTCTACATTGCAGATGGGCACCACAGAATTGGTTCTACAGCTTTAAATGCCGCTCAGTTAAAAGAAAAAAACAAAAAACATACGGGCACTGAACCTTATAATTTTGTGTACAGTTATATTGTTTCTAACCAATCTATCAAAATCAATGATTATAATAGAATTATTAAAACCCTAAATAACTACACCAAAGAAGAATTTCTTACTAAACTAAGTGAATATTTTCTTATTGCAGAAAAAGGGGAAACTCCTTATTATCCATCTCAAAAATTTCATTTTTCTATGTATTTGGATGGTAAGTTTTATTCTCTACATATTAAACACGAACTCCGTGCAGAAGACATTTCTTTGGACAATTTAGATCACTATTTATTTGATAAATATGTTGTTGAAAAAACCTTAGGAATAGAAGATTCTGACAGTTCACCTGAAATAAAATATGTTAAAGGAACTTCTTCTGTTGATGGAATTTTAAGACTTAAAGAAGCTGTAGATGAAGGTTTTGGAAAAGTAGGTTTTGGAATTTACCCAGTTAGCTTTAATGATATGATGAAAATATCTAATCTTAAACTCAGTATGCCACCTAAATGTACATTTATTGAACCAAAACTTGTTTCTGCTTTAATAATGTATGACATGAAATCATAAGTTTTCACTATTTTTATCCAACGAAAAGAAATGTGAGATAAAAATGAAAAAACTGTTTATCATACTTCCACTCTTTTTGAGTGGATTTTTTTTTGCGCAGAAGAAAAAAACAACTCATTCAGCAAATAATAAAGTACAGAGATACAATTACCCTGTAGAATTTAAAAAGATTTCTGACGAAATTTTACTCAATAGTAACGCCTATGAAAATTTAAGGGAACTTACCAAAAATATTGGCCCCCGTTTTAGCGGGACTCCCGGTTACGAAAAAGCCAGTGTTTGGGCAGAGAAAAAACTGAAAGAAGCAGGCGCTGAAAATATTTGGAGACAGGATGTAAAAGTTCCCATTTGGCAACGCGGAACAGAATCTCTACAAATAAAAGCAGAGAATGGAGCCTGGAAGTCCATAAAAATGCTCGCTTTAGGAAACTCTGAAGGCACCAATGGAAAAGATTTAACTGCAGAAATAGTTTTGGTAAAAGACTTTCAAGAGTTCAGTTCACTTCCTACAGATAAAGTAAAAGGCAAAATTATTTTTTTCAACTTTCCTATGGATCAAACCATTGTTAACACTGCAGATTCTTATCTTCTTGCGGGAAAATACAGATGGTCAGCTCCTTCTTTAGTGGGAAAAAGAGGTGCTAAAGCTGTTATTACAAGGTCTTTAACTTCTGCATTTGACGACGTTCCACACACAGGAAGTATGTATTATGACGCGGAAGATAAAATAAAAATTCCAGCTTTGTGTATTGGTGCAAAATCTGCGGATAATTTAGAAAAGCTTTTAAAATCTCAAAAAGTTCAAGGAAAGCTCAATTTAACTTGTGGTGTAAAAGGAGAAACCATCAACCATAATATTATTGGAGAAATTCCTGGTAAAAAAGACAATAGCGTGATTGTTGTAGCAGCTCATTTAGACACTTGGGATATTACAGAAGGCGCTCATGACGATGGTGCAGGAGTAGTGCATTGTTTGGAGGTTTTAAGGACTTTTAAAACTTTAGATATCAATAACAATCATACCATAAGAGTGGTTTTATACGCCAATGAAGAAAACGGAGTAAACGGAGGTGAAACCTACGCTGCTTATGTAAAAAAGAAAGGTGAAAAACATATTTTTGCCATTGAGAGTGATGCAGGTGGATATTCGCCAAGAGGAATTTCTTTAGATATGTATCCGCAGTTCCGAAGAAAAATTTTCGAATGGAAAAATCTCTTCCTCCCTTATGGCGTTTATGATTTTGACCAAACTTATGCCGGACAAGATATTTTACCCCTTAAAAAACTAGCGATTCCATTAGCGGAATTGGTTCCGGATACTCAACGTTATTTTGACATTCATCATACTTCAGAAGATACTTTTGACAAAGTAAACCGTCGTGAACTTTTATTAGGAGCTGTCACCATGGCTCAAATGGTTTTTATGGTGGATAAAAATTGGTAAAATAAAAAACCGCAGAATTTTCTGCAGTTTTTTATTTATTTTAAAACTTTAAATTAAGCTTCACAAGAAGAACAACTTACAAAGTTGACCATTAATTCTTTAGAAACCGATGAACTTCTTTGATAGTACAATGTTTTAACACCTTTTTTCCAAGCTTCAATATAAAGATAGTTGACATCTTTTACTGGCATTGTAGAAGGAATTTGAAGGTTCAAAGATTGTGCTTGATCGATGTATTGTTGTCTTTGCGCCGCTTGAGAAATAATTTCCATTGGAGAAATCTCTCTAAACGTTTTGAACACTGCTTTTTCATCTTCTGTAAGTTCTGGCATATGCTGTACAGAACCGTGATTTAGCATGATGGTTCTCCAAGTTTCCTCGTTGTCAAGACCTTTTTCTTGCAATAAAGCCGCTAGATATTTATTTTTACGCATGAAGTTTCCTTTCGCTAAACCCGCTTTGTAATAATTGGATGCAAAAGGCTCAATTCCAGGAGAAGTTTGTCCTAAAATAGCCGAACTAGAAGTTGTAGGTGCAATTGCCATTAAAGTGGTGTTGCGCATTCCGTACCCTTTCAATATTTCTGGCTCTCCGTAAATATTCGCTAGTTCTTTTGATGCTTGTTCCGCTTGTTCTTTAATATGTTTGAAAGCTCTCGCATTAAATTGAGTCGCTTGGAAACTCTCAAACGGAATCATATTTTTCTGTAGATAAGAATGATATCCTAAAGCTCCCAAACCTAAAGCTCTGTGACGAATCGCAAAGTTTCTAGCTCCTTGAAGATAATAATTTCCTTCTGTTTTCTCAATAAATTCAGAAAGAACTGCATCTAAGAAATACACCGCTAATTTTACGGCATTGGTATCTTTCCATTCATCAAATAACTCCAAGTTCATGGAAGAAAGACAGCAAATAAAAGATTCTTCTCTTGTTGAAGGCAACATAATCTCCGAACACAAATTACTTGCATTTACGGTAAGACCATGATCTTTATATACTTGAGGTTTGTTTCTGTTCACATTATCGGTGAAGAAAATATAAGGAAGGCCTTTTTGTTGGCGACTTTCAAGAACTCTAGCCCAAACTTTACGTTTTTCCATATCGCCTTCTATCATGTCTTGCATCCAATAATCTGGAACGCAAACTCCTGTAAACAAGTTCTGAATAGGACTTCCGATATCTTTAATAGACAAAAATTCTTCAATATCTCCGTGGTCGATATCCAAATAAGCAGCAAAAGCTCCTCTACGAACACCACCTTGGGAAACTACATCCATAGAAGTATCAAAAAGTTTCATAAAAGAAACGGCACCCGAAGATTTTCCGTTGTCTGTAACGGCTGTTCCTCTATTTCTCAATTCTCCAAAATAACCTGAAGTTCCGCCACCAATTTTGGTTTGCATAATAACTTCACCCATTTTGTGGGTAATTCCTTCAATACTATCTGGAATATGAACATTGAAACAAGAGATAGGAAGACCTCTCTGTGTTCCCATATTTGCCCAAACAGGCGATGAGAAAGAAATCCAACCTTTAACGATCATTTCTTTGAAAGCGGGTTGAAGTTCTGGTTTATATAATCTTTTGGCAGCAGCAGAAGTAATTCTGTCGATGGCACCGTCTACGGTTTCACCTTTCAGTAAATATCCTCTGTTAAGCATTTGCTCGGACTCTTCATTGAGCCACCAGATGTCTGTATTCAGATCTTCCATCTTAATTTTTTGTAATAATAAGGGTTAAAAATTTAAGGAATGGGTCGAGCTTTTCAATATTAAAAAGCATTAAAATTCCTATTACTAGCACCACCAAAAATATTGGTGGAATTGAAACAGAAAGCCCTTGTAAGCTCCCCCATTTCTCGATTTTTATTTTAACCATGGTATATAGTTATTAAAATATTCGAGAATTAAAGAGTAAAAACCTAGAATAAATCGTTTGCGGTAATACTCTTGTCGTGTTTTGTATAATCCACAGGGCGTTTTGCAAAGAAATCGTCTAAAGAATTTGCGAAAACTTCTTCTTCAAACCAAACCATAGGCTTGTATTGCTCTGGAGAAATATTGTATCTTGTTGTCATGTTGATTTTCTTTAAAGAATCATCAACACGGTATTTCATAAAGTTTAATAAATCTTCTTTTGAGAAGTTATCTAATTCGCCAAGTTCGAAAATCCAGTCTAAGATTTCAGCTTCCAGTTCAATAGATTGATCTACAAGCGTGTAAATATCTTCGATATCGGAATCTGAAAGTAAATCAGGTTGCTCTTCACGAATTTTATTGATTAAATAAATTCCAGCATTAGCGTGGATTTGCTCATCTACAGACGTCCAAGCGATAATATTAGAAACGTTTTTCATGAAACCTTTAAATCTTGTAAACGACAAAATAATCGCAAACTGAGAGAATAAAGAGACATTTTCAATTAAAATTGAAAATAGTAACAATGAAGAAACATATTCTTTAGGAGTTGTAGAATTGGCATGTTTCAGAACATTCGATAAGAAATCAATTCTCTTTTTAATTGCAGGAATTTCAATAACATAATTAAATTCTTCGTTATAGCCTAAAACTTCCAATAATCTTGAATAGGCTTCAGAATGACGGAATTCACACTCAGCAAAAGTTGCTCCCAAACCATTTAATTCTGGTTTTGGAAGGTGATTATAAAGATTCCCCCAAAAAGTTTTTACAGAAACTTCAATTTGAGCAATAGCCAATAATGCATTTTTAACGGCATTTTTTTCGTGTGGCTCCAGTTGAGAGTGGAAATCTTGAACATCTGCAGTAAAATCTACTTCAGAATGCACCCAAAACGATTTGTTAATAGCTTCTACAAATTGTAAAACTTCTGGATATTCAAATGGCTTGTAACTTACTCTTTTGTCGAAAATTCCCATAATTTCTTAACTATATTTTGTGTTATTAATTTTCCGATTTATGAATCAAATTCGAATTTAATTTAATGAAAAACAAATACTTAAACTTATTAAAACTCCAAAAAAATATTCTTCTTTTTTCTTCAAATACGAAAAACAAAAATAGAAAATCATTATCTAAATAAAAAGTGTGAAATACTAATTGTCTGGCTTTTAAGTCTAAAAGTTATCCACAATTCTTGCAAATTGCGTCTGGATATTGGTTTACAGATTTTTAAAGCATTATGTTTAAATCCATCACATTAAAAATTAAACAACAAACAAAAAAGCCTCTATTAACAATAAAACACAATTAAACATATATATAAACATAAAAAAACCGCACTTTACGAAGAAAGATACGGTGCATACTAAAAAAAACATAAAGTATGTTGTTAACGCATTTCTTGAGAAAGTATTTTGAGAGAGAATTATCAAGAAAAAACATTAAGTATTATAAAAAACCTTTTCTGTACAACAGATAGATTTTCTTTCATCAAATTTTTAGAATCGTTTAAAACCCTGAAGGTTTTGGAAGAGTCTGTCCAGAGCCGTTGTTCCCACCTAGATTAATAGATACTTCATCAACACTTTTTGTAATTAATTTTTTATAGACAAGAAGTTGTAATTTTATAATAAAACGATCACTATTTTGAGGGATCCCATCGGAATCAGTAAATCTAGAATTAATATACCTAGCCCTTATCCACCATGTATTGGTAGTAGTATTTACATAAGCAACAAAATCAGGACTTCCTTGATAATAAGTAGAACTATTATTACCAGTTGGACTACTATCATGTACGGTATAAACATCTAAATTAGTATCAGATTTCGCAAAACTAAAAGACCTTACTGCAGCAATAAAATCGGTAGCACTAATTTTAGTATCGTAAGATTCAACCCCTCTATTAGTTACATTACTAAAAGTAATATTTAACAAATTCACCAATGAAGAGTTTTCAACTGCTGGATTGTATATATCCAAGTTTTGCCCTTCACTTGCCATAAAATTAATTGGCAATTCCAAAGGTTCACCTGGTGACCTAAGATATAGCAAATCTCCATGAGCAATTCCATTTACATCTAGAGTTTCCTGAGGAGAGTTGGTATTAATACCAACTCGACCATTGGTTGATTGAGCGTTTATACTTAAGCTTAAAAACAAAGCTAAAGCAATAGTTATTTTTGTTTTCATGTGAGTTGTGTTTTAATTATTGAAGTCCCATGGGCGTATTAGTTGATGCTCCTGAATAATTATTACCTTCAGTAACAGAGCCTGTAAAAGTCCCCCAATCTTTTACCAATGTTTTTTCGAATACAATAAATGAAACTTCCCAATTTCCGTTGATATTATCTTGAGTTCCAGCATTATTAAAATTCAAACTAATAAGATATTTACCATTGGCTTTGCTAACACCTGCATAATAAGTCCCATAAATAGGTTTACTATTAGAAGTACTCACGTTTTTAACATTTGCATTTTTAAAAACGGCTTCCGCAGTTCCCAAATAATATTTACTTACATCTAATCCTGTATTTAGATTAAGAACACTCTGGTCTGCTACATTATTTATCTTAACGGTATATTTATTAACGGGACCTACATTTCTTAAGTTAACATCTAATAATTTAACTTCACCAACAGGAGTTGTATCTGTTGAACGCACTAATAAATGATAATTATTTTGGGCATTATTATGATTATCTAAAATAAGATAACTGTCTATTAATATATTTCCTTTAACGTCTAAAACATCTCTTGGTAGATCATTTCCTGTATTAATTCCTACCTGAGCCATTGCAAAAGAAGATGCTACAAAACTTAACATTAATAATATTTTTCTCATAATTTATTATTTTACAATTAATGCTGAACTAGCAGCTCCTGTTGTAGTATTATTAGACATAGTAATATTATGATTAGAAACTTTGGCAAATGTCTTATCAAATACCATTAAATTAATTTCCCAAAGACCAGAGGTACTTCCTGAAGGAGGAGCGAAAGCCTGATAATCTGCTTTTATCCACCAAGTCCCATTTTTTTCATAAGTATACACCTGTGCAACAGGGGCAATTCTTCTTACACTACTCACGGAGACTACTGGAAGATTAAAATTAAAATAATTGAGAACAGCTACGTATTTATTTGCATTAATCTTCGTATCATATTCATTCACCCAATCTTTATCTGAATTATCTGTATTAATCTTAAAAGTAATTACACCAAATGGAGCAGGAAAAACATCGCTTCCTGTAGCTTGCACATTATAAGTAGTAATTCTATTTTGAGATGTAGATTTAAGAAGGAAAGAATATCCTTCCGAAACCCCAAGCTTGGGAATTGTAGAATTATAAGGTTTTTGATCTAAAATCAAATTCTTGGCCTTCATAGATCCATTCACATGAAGAGTCGTCTCAGGTTTATCTGTATTAATACCCACCCTATTCTGATACTGAGAAAAGACTTGAATGGAACACATGACAAACATGATGGGAAGAAAAAAAATTCTTTTCATCTTTGTTTTGAGTTTTAAGTTATTAGTTGATTATGTTTTTTTTCTAAAATATTAATTCATCTTTTTTAACATTACAAAACTATTCAATCATAAAAAAATAAAAAAAGTAAAAGGAGGACAAAAAAGGGACATTTATTAAAACACTGATAACCAATATATTAAACCCTAAAAACACAATGATAACTATCAAATTTCTCATTATAAAGAGAAGAAAAAAGGACACTGTAACGCATTGGTAACGCTTAAAAAAGACATCAAACAGAATTATAAAAAAAACATTATAAAGCATTATGATTATTAAAATAACTCTTGAGGAATAATTTTTTCAATAAAATATTTTAACCTTGTAACAAAATAAAATTTTAAAATACTTATCATTTAATAAAACAATTAACCTCATGCTAAAAATTCAAGATTTACATAAATCATATGATACTGGGAAAAGCAAACTTCATGTTTTAAAAGGTATCAATTTGAATATTGCAGAAGGTGAATTTGTTTCCATTATGGGTTCTTCGGGTTCAGGGAAATCTACCCTTCTTAATATTATTGGAATATTGGATGAAAAAGACGCTGGAATTTATGATTTAGATGGAGTTCCTATTGAGCATCTTAACGAAGTAAAAGCCGCAGAATATAGAAGTCAGTTTTTAGGATTTGTTTTCCAATCATTTAACCTTATCGGCTATAAATCCGCATTAGAAAATGTTGCTCTTCCACTCTATTACCAAGGAGTTCCTAGAAAAGAAAGAACAAAAAAAGCAATGGAATATTTGGAGAAAGTAGGTTTAGCTCAGTGGGCAAATCACCTTCCCAATGAACTTTCGGGTGGACAAAAACAAAGAGTTGCCATTGCAAGAGCCTTAATAAGCAATCCTAAAGTTATTTTAGCGGACGAACCTACAGGAGCTTTAGACTCTAAAACCACACATGATATTATGAAGTTGCTTCAAGAGATTAACAATGAAGGAAAAACCATTATTGTTGTTACTCACGAACCCGATGTAGCAGCACAAACCAAAAGAAATGTGATTTTAAAAGATGGTATTATAGAAAGTGATGAATTTATTCAACAACATATTCTTTAGAAATTAAAAAAATTGCAGTTTAACGATTAAAGGATTTATTAAAAATGTTTGATATAGACCGTTGGTTAGAAATTTACAGCTCCATTCGTAGTAATGTGTTACGGACGATTCTTTCTGGCTTTACGGTAGCTTTGGGACTTTTTATTTTCATCGTACTTTTTGGAATAGGAAATGGCTTAAACAATGCATTTACTCAAGGATTTGCTAGGGATGCACAAAACCTTATCAGTATTTATACTGGAAAAACAACCATTGCATACGCTGGTTTACAAGAAAATAGAACTATTACTTTTAATAATGAAGATAATGAAGCTTTAGTGGAGAGTGACCCCGAAAAAGTAGAACATTCAAGTCCGAGATATACCGCCAATTGGATGGTAAAATATGGCAAAGAAAGTGGAAATTACCAAATTAATGGAGCCGTACCCGATGAGCAATTTATTGAAAATAGAAAAATACTTGAAGGACGTTATATTTCTCCAAATGATGTTGATAAAAAACAAAATGTTGCCGTAATTGGAAGAATGGTTCAAAGGGATTTAATTAAAAATGCAAATCCTGTTGGACAAGATTTAGATATTAATGGAACTATTTTTAAGGTGGTAGGTGTTTTTTCGGATGACGGTGGCGATTGGGATGAGAGACATATCTCTGTCCCCCTTTCTACTCTTCAACAAATGAAAAAAGGCTCAGATACACTTTCTACTATATATATTGCTTACGATTCTAAACTTTCTCCTGATGAAGCTATAAAATATGGGGACCAACTGGAAGAACAATTAAAAGCTCGTAAAAAGGTTTCTCCTGATGATGAAAATGCCATTCGTGTATGGAATAATGCCAAAAATATGAATGATACTTTTATGTTTATGGCGGTATTAACAGGGATTGTTACTTTTATTGGACTAGGAACTTTGTTGGCGGGAATTATTGGAATTAGCAACATCATGGTCTATATTGTAAAAGAAAGAACTCAAGAAATTGGAATTAGAAAAGCCATTGGAGCCAAACCTAAATCTATTGTAGGTTTAATCATCCAAGAAAGCATTGTAATAACAGTTATTTCCGGTCTAATAGGTGTCGGAATTGGAGTTCTCACTCTTAATTTAATTGGTGATAGTCTTGAAAAATATTTCATTATGAATCCAAGTGTTGGATGGGGACAAATTATTATTGCATTTATTTGTTTGGTATTATCTGGACTAATTGCAGGTTTTGTTCCAGCTTACAGAGCTTCGAGAATTAAACCCATTGAAGCATTAAGAACAGAATAAGTGAGTTAGAATTAAGAACCAAGAACCAAGAACCAAGAATCAAGCACCAAGAACCAAGAACCAAGAACCAAGAACTGAGAACTGAGAGAAAAGAAAATACACCTAATAGATAAGAGACTATTATTAGTAAAACCATCAACTATACACTAAAAAGAACCATCAACTAACAACGAAATATGAATATTCTCTTTAAAAAAGATACTTGGCAAGAAATTTATTATTCTCTTCGGAATAATAAGCTTCGTACTTTCCTTACTATGATTGGTGTAGGTTGGGGAATGTTTTTGTATGTAAGTTTATTGGGAGCTGCAAAAGGAATGGAAAATGGTTTCAATAAATTATTTTCTGGCTTTGCTACCAATTCTATCTTTCTTTGGGCACAAAACACCACAATTCCTTATGAAGGTTTCCCAAAAGGAAGAAATCTTCATCTGAATTTGCCTGATATTGAAATGCTAAAAAATAAAATACCAGAAATAGATTATATCTCACCACAAAATTCTAGAGGAAGCTTCACGGGAACTCCTGGTGAAATTATGTCGAGAAATGGTAAAAATGCTACTTATTCTTTAACTGGTGATTATCCTATTGGAAATAAAATTTCAGAGAAAAAACTCATTTTCGGTAGGTATATTAACGATGCTGATGTTTCTGGAAACAAAAATGTAGCGGTAATTGGTGAAGAAATTTATAAAAACTTCTTCGACTCCAAGAAAAATGAAAATCCTCTAGGAAAATCTATTAATATTAAAGGTATCTTTTTTAATGTAATTGGTGTTTTTAGAGTTAAAAAAGGAGGCGGATTTGAAAACGACAGAACAGCATTTATTCCACTTTCATCATACACTAAAATGTATAATGTAGGCGATCAAATAGATATGTTTGCTATTGTGAGCAAGCCCAATGCGGATCTTAATGTGGTGGAAGAAAAAGTAAAACAGGCTTTAAAATCTAAAAACAAAGTTTCCCCAGATGATTCTAATGCTTTTGGAAGTTTTAATCTTGGAAAAGAATTTGGAAAACTCACAGGCTTTTTATCTGGAATGCAGTTTTTAACCATTATCGTGGGAACGCTTACCATTTTAGCGGGTGTCATTGCCATATCCAATATTTTATTAATTACCGTAAAGGAAAGAACCAAAGAAATTGGTATTAGGAGAGCTCTTGGAGCAAAGCCATCAGAAGTAAGAAACCAAATTCTTTTAGAAAGTGTTGTCATCACTCTAGCTTCTGGCTTAATAGGTTTTTTAAGTGGTATTTTGCTATTAATGGCTATTGACGCTATGACAAAAGGACAAGATGAATTTCCTTTTTACAATCCAACTGTGAATTACGGAAATGTATTTGCAGCCATGTCCATCATGGTAATTTTAGGATTGATTATCGGAATGATTCCTGCACAAAGAGCCGTAAAAGTACGACCTATTGAAGCTTTAAGAACGGAATAAAAATAGAAGTTAGAAGTTAGAGGTTAGAGGTTAGAGGTTAGAAATTAAACTTTAAACTTTAGAAAAAAAATAAACTTAGAATTATAAAAAATAAACTATCTAATGAAAAAAAAATCGCTCGGAAAAAAAATACTTTATATTGTTTTGGGATTAATATTCGCTGGAATTTTTATTGCGGGAATTGGGTATCTTATAAAATCCAATAAAAAAGAAACGGAAACTTTCCTTACCAAGAAACCTTTCATCCAAGATATGGAAGATAAGGTAATGGCGACAGGTAAAATTGTTCCTCGTGAGGAAATTGAGATAAAACCCAATATGCCAGGAATTATTGAAAAAATATTAGTGGATGAAGGCGACCATGTTACAGCAGGACAACTTATTGCTACCCTAAAAATAGTTCCAAATATTTCTAGCGTTAACGGTGCTCAACAAGAGATTAACAATGCTAATCTGCAAATAAACAATGCTAAAACCAATCTTGCCAATCAGCAACAACAATTTAGCATGCAACAGAAATTATACAGTCAAGGTGTTATTTCTAAACAAGAGTTTTTAACGGCTCAACAGCAACTTATTTCTGCTCAACAGGGAGTTAAAAACGCCAATCAGCAATTGGTTACGGCGCAAAAGAATTTACAAATTGCAAAAACAGGAGTTACACCAGAGCTTCAAAGTTTAGCGACTACACAAATTCGCTCTAAAGCTACAGGAACCGTTTTAGAAGTTCCCGTAAAAGTAGGAAGTCAGGTAATTGAAGCCAACTCTTTTAACGCAGGAACAACTATTTGTTCTATCGCAGACCTTAATTCACTTATTTTTCAAGGAGAAATAGACGAAGCTCAAGCTGGCAAATTAAAAACAGGAATGAGCATGAAAGTGGTTATTGGTGCTCTTCAGAATAAATCTTTCCCAGGAAAATTAACCATGATTGCTCCAAAAGGAAAAGATACCAACGGAACTATAAAATTCCCTGTAGAAGGAGATGTTTTAAATCCAACCAATGAATATATCCGTGCTGGCTTTTCTGCCAATGGCGAAATTGTTTTAAGCTCTCAGAAAAATGCTTTGCTACTGGAAGAATCTTTGGTTCAATACGAAAAAGTAGGTGGTAAAGACAAGCCTTTTGTGGAAGTAAAACAACCTGATGGAAGCTTCAAGAAGGTTAATGTGAAATTAGGTGCAAGCGATGGTATTAACGTTCAAGTGCTTTCTGGCATTACAAAAGATGCCGAAGTTAAAGTTTGGAATCCTTCAGATAAAGATAAAGAAGCTCTAAAAGAGAAGAAAAAATAACAAAAAAGCTCTAGAAATTCTAGAGCTTTTTTTATGAGTATTGTAATTTGTATTCATTTAAAAGGTCGGCTAATTTTGCAGCAGACATTCCATAAGTATCGGGTAATGCTCCTTTTTTCACTTTTACTTTTAATACCTTCATGGCTTCATCGCTTAATTCAAAATATACCGTTCTGTTGATAAACATCCAACCTGGTCTAAACTGATCTACAGCTGCCCAAGGTAAAACTCTCTTCTTAAACAAACTCGTCATTTCTAATCCTTCCTCGGTAAGACGTATTTGTGAAGCTTTTGGAATAAAATTAATAATAGAAATCACTAAACATAATCCAAAAAACACCATACTAAAAATACCAATCATGGAGCTCCCCGATTGTAAATTATAGTAGCCTAAATAAACGAATCCTAGACTTAATAAAAATAATAAAATATTTTTGGGCTTGCTGTAAGTGAGCGTTAACGGTACTTTCATACTGCAAATATATTAAACAATCTCTATTAAACTTCCTTTTTGTTCATCTTTACGGATATTTAACGCAATGGGAATTCGCTCTTTTAATTCTTCCACATGGGAAATAATTCCTACAATTCTGTTTTCCTTTTGAAGACTTGTAAGGGTTTCAAAAACAATATTTACCGACTCTCTATCCTGGGTTCCGAAACCTTCATCTATAAAAAAGAAGTTTTTTTCTGCTTTAGCATTGGTTTGTACAGATTCCGCCAACGCCAACGCTAAACTTAAAGACGCTTGAAAAGCCTGACCTCCAGAAAGCGTTTTCACACTCCTACTTCTTCCCTCGTTCAAATAATCAATAATCTCAAAATTCCCTTTATCATCCAAGTGCAAACTCAATTGATTTCTCGTCATTCTGTGGAAACGAACATTCGCCTGATCGCAAAGTTGACGGAGATAGATGGAAGAAACAAAATTCACAAAACCCGCTCCTTTAAAGAGATTGAACATGGTTTTTAAATTTTCAGCTCGTTTTTCCAGCGTTGAATATTCCTGTAATAATTTTTCTTTTTTCTTAAATTCTTTCTCAAGTCTTTCAATTTCAGCAGAAGTTTTGGTTTGCAAGGTATTCGCTTCCAACAATTCTTTTTCTTTGGTTTTAAATTGGTTTTCAGTTTCCGAAAATTGATTCTCATCGAAAGAAAAATCTTTGAGTTTAATTTCCAGTTCAGCAATTCCATTTTTCAAAGTTTCAAAGGCAATGCTAAAGTTTTGAATTTCTTTTCTTTGGTTTGGAATATCAATTGGCAACGCCAAAATCTCGTCCACTTTTTCCATAGAATCAATTTTTTCCTCAACAAGCTTCGCAGAAATTTGATTGTTTAAACTTTCCAATTCTTTTTGAAGCTCAAGAATTCTTTTATCCAATAATTCTAAAGCTGTTTTTTGTGAAGCCAATTTCGGATTCAATTCTCCTAATTTTTTATTGAATTGATTGAAACCTTGTTCTGTTGCAAGATTTTTAGCTTTTAAATCATTCAATTGCAAAATCAAATTTTCAGAATTTTCTTTTTTAAAATCATCATATTTTAAAACTTTTAAATGCATTTTATTTTGCTGAATTTGAGTAGATTTTCGCGCTTCTTCCAACTCAAACTGTTGCAGGGCTTTGGCAAATTTTTCTAAACTTTTTCTCTCGTTTTCTAAGTCCACGCGTTTTTGTTTCAAGACTTCATTCTTAGAATTGATTTGCGTTTCCAAATCTGCAGCGTCCGCTTTTTTCTTAATAAAAAATTCAGGATTGTTGGCTTCAAATTCTTCCCAAATAAAAGTTTTCTGATGCTCCAAAATTTGAGTATTCAAAGCTTCTAAACTTTGCTTTTCTGTCTTCAATTGTTCTGCGAAATTCTGCTTTTTAAAAATAATTTTCTCAACCTGAGTTTGAAGATTTCGTATTGATTTTTGCTCGTTTTCTGCATCCAAAATTTTTTGTACAACAGAATTCAAATGTGCAGAAATATCTTCTATTTCCACAATATTGGGATGTTCCAAAGCGCCACAAAGTGGACAAGCTTCGCCATCGTGCAGCTGATGCGCATATTGCGATAATTGTTCCTGAACTTTAAAATGATTTTTTTGTGATTCTAAGTTTTTCTTTTTCGTTTCTAAAGTTTCCAATTGGATTTTAAAATCTTCAGTAAAAGTCTGTTCATTCACTTTTAAAACGCTCAACTCTTCAGAAACTTCTGAGTTTTGAATTTCTAAATTTTGAATTTTCTGCTGCTGATTTTTAAAATTCCTCTGCAAGTTTTCATTATTCGTAAACCAGTTTCCAACATTCATTAAAATTTGAGAATCTATTCGATTTTTTGATAGTTCTTGAGTTTCTTTTTCTGTTTTTTGTATAAATTCTGAAATTGTTTTTTCCAGTTTTTTTACTTCTTCAACTTTATCAAAGCCTTTTTTAGTGCGCTTTTTAAGTTCCTCAATTTCAGTTTCAAAAATTTTAATTTGAATTAAAAATCCTAAATCATTTTCTTCCACTTTTTTATGGGAAAGCTGTTCAAATTCCGGTTTTAAAACTTCTATTTTTTGTAAAACCTCATCCACTTTAGCTTGAAGTTGCTTTAGATTTCCTTGTTGAATATCTTTGTCGGAAAGATGAGTTTTCAATTCTGTTTGAAGTCTTTTTTGATCTTTTAAAAGTTGAAAAAAAGCATTATAAACCTTTTCAAAAATATCTAATTCTTGTTTTTGGGTTTCCATTTCAACTTTTTTCTCATTCAGTTTCTGAAAGTCATTTTTCTTTTGAATCAAACTTTCAAAATCAGTTTTTAAAGCCTTTAAACGCTGGAAATTATCATTAATGAGATTAAATTCTTTCTGAATTTTTGCAGTAGTTTCTTTTTGCTCAAAAAGTTGATTTTTCAAAACCAAAATTACTTCTTCTGAAACGCCTTCAAAACCTTGCAAATGACCTTGCATTTGGTCTAATAAAGATTGATTTTGCTTAGTCAATTTACTCACTTCATCTTGCAAATCAAAACGATGAAGATTGAAAATTTCTTTCATCATCTTTGTCCTCTCCATCTCTCCCAACTCCAAAAACTCTTTAAACTGACCTTGCGGAATAATTATAGTACGTTTAAAATTGGTATAACTAAGCCCTAAAATAGGCTCTACATTTGAACTCTCTTGCGGAATCCATTTCCCATCTACTTTTTTGGACAATAGTACATTAGTAGATTTTACATCATCATAACGCTTAGAATTTCTCTTAAACTCACGAACTATTTTATAATATTCATTCTGATAATTCTGGAAATCAAATTCAATATAAGACCTATCAGATTTTAAATTCATCATATTATAAGCTCGTTTATCTTTAGAATTCAGACGTTCAGTTTCTCCATACAATGCAAAACTAACCGCTTCTAAAATGGACGATTTTCCAGAACCTACGGCTCCGAAAATACCAAACAAACCTGCTTCGGTTAATTCACTAAAATCAATAGATTGTCTTTCTTGATAAGAATATAAACCTTCTATAATAAGTTTTACAGGAATCATAATAATGATGGTTATTTTTAAAACAAAAAACCAAATGTACTGATAATAGGTTTGAAAATCTTTATAAAAAAAGTAAAAAAAACATGAAAAAAAATTGGTTGGTTTATTTTTTTTACTACATTTGTTACGTAAAACCAACGAGTTAGAAAAAATGTACTCTATCATTAATAATAATTTCTCTAATAATAATTTGAATAATCGTATTCAAATAGAGAAGTTATTGACTATGGTATAGCACTTTAAAATATTTGTTTAATCAATGGAAAAAGCTTCTCAGAAATGGGAAGCTTTTTTTGTTTCAAAAATTTAATACAATGGAAACTAAATTACAAACCGAAAGAAAAATTCAAGAAACAAAGAGAACGTTTCAGGAAAAATTAGCAAAAAAATTGCAACTCCATAAAATTTCTTCTCCTCTAATGGTGATGGATGGGACTGGCGTAAACGATGACCTTAACGGTTGCGAAAGACCCGTAAAGTTTAAAGTAAAATCTTTACAAGATCAACAAGCAGTTGTAGTACACTCGTTAGCAAAATGGAAAAGAATGCAACTAAAAGATTACGAAATCCCTTTGAATGAAGGTATTTTAACAGATATGCAAGCATTGAGACCCGACGAAGATTATTCACCACTCCACTCTATTTATGTAGACCAATGGGATTGGGAAATGCATATTTCTAAAGCTGACAGAACGATAGATTTTTTAAAAGCTACCGTAAGAAAAATATTTTCAGCTTTAAAAGAAACAGAAACTGAACTTCTACAAGAAAAAATTATAGAAAAAGAAATTTTACCTAAAGAAATCCATTTTATTTCTGCAGAAGACCTCTATAAGCTTTACCCAGATATTTCTCCAAAAGAGCGTGAACACTTAATAGCAAAAGAATATAGTGCCATTTTTATAATAGGTATTGGTGGTGAACTTTCTTGTGGAATTCCTCACGATGGACGCGCGGCAGATTATGACGACTGGTCTACACCTACAGAATTAGGCTACGGACTCAACGGCGATTTAATTGTTTGGAGCCCTATTTTAGACCAAAGTATAGAGCTTTCTTCCATGGGAATTAGAGTAGACAAAACAGCTTTAATAAAACAATTGGAAATACGTAGCGAAGAAGAAAAATCCCATTTAAACTTTCATCAGCAAGTACTTTCAGAAACTCTCCCTTACAGCATTGGTGGTGGAATTGGTCAGTCAAGAATCTGTATGTTTATGTTACAAAAAAAACATATTGGCGAAGTGCAATCTAGTGTTTGGGACGAAAAAGTGAAATCTGAATTGCTAACACAAGGTATTAGATTGATGTAGAGGAATTGCCTTTTATTTCATTAAACAAATCCATAATTTCTGAATTGGGCTCTTGATTTCCGTTTTTCGACTTAAAATAATCTTTAAATAAATCTTGAATATCTTGTTTGAGATTTATTTTTGTTTGTAAATCTTCTTGCTCCAAAGCGTTTTTGATTTTAGGAATTAAATAAATAATGCCATCGTGACTTTGGTAAATTCTTTTTCTTTCTTCAGCTTTTAAAAACGAATCAGATTCAATTGTAAGTTCCACCAAAGTATTGGGATTTTCTTCGAGCCACACAATACCTTCATCGATATTATCAAAGCTTTTTCGAACCAGTTTCCGACCTGATTGTAATTCAATTTTATTAAAGGAAACGCCTTGGTTTGGGAAAGCCTCGATGACCGAAACATATTTGGTTTGCCCAGCTTCCGAAAAGCTATAACAAAGAGGTGAAGAGCTGTAAACAACAGGTTTTTCCTCTGTGCCGATATTTGCAAAAGCATGCAAATGCCCCAAAGCTGTATATTGAATTTGAGTTGGAATTGCTTCAGAATACACCATGTCTGCATTTCCTATTTTTATAGGTTTTTCCCCTTCGGGTTCTTCTAAAATAGCTGCGCCACGCTTGTTCATATAAAGATGAGTCGTCAAAATATTCACGCCTTTTTCATCACAAAATTCATCGGCAATTTTCTTCCAATGATTGGCTAAAACTTCATTCAAAGCTTCTTCTTTATTCTCGCCCAAATATTGTTTTAAACGGATTTCGTTGGCGTAAGGCGTATGAATAACACGAATAGGATAATCAAAATCACTTAATTTTAATTCTAAAAAACCTTCTTCCGATTTTGTGATTTTAAAATCATTTAACTCAAATTTCTGAATTTTCGCTTGTGGATAACCAATAAAAATAATTCCACATTCTCTTGCCAAAGGATTTGGTGCATCAATTAAACTGGGCGAATCGTGATTTCCTGAAATGGCAATTACTGGGCGTTTTCCGTTGTTAGAAAGCTTTTTCAGAGTTTTATAAAACAATTCCACTGCTTCTACACTTGGATTAAAATTATCGAACAAATCTCCAGCAACCAATATTATATCAACCTTTTGTTCATCGGCAATTGCAACAATTTCATTCATGACATCAATTTGTTCTTCCAATCTGGAAAAACTATCCAAACGCTTGCCCAAATGCCAATCTGCAGTATGTAAAATTTTCATAAATTATTAGTTGTTATCGTTGCTTTCCTTCGCTTTAAAATCTTCTCTAATTTGTTTTAAACGTGCTTTTCTTTCAGCCTCAGCATTCTGAATTTTACGTTTCTTTTGATCGAGTTTCTTTTTATGATTTTTTCTGTTGGCTTCGTTATTTTTGCTCATTTCGGCTCAATTTCCATAGCAAATTAAATGCTTTTCCAATCTTGCTAAAATACTATTTTATTCAAAAAAATCAATATTTAATCCATTCTAAAAATGGCTTTAGTTTTAGTATTTTTACAAAAAAAATTATGGACCAAAACTCAAAAGATCCTTTGCACGGAAAACGATTAGACGCCATTTTGGAAGAACTCTTGGAGTACTACAAAGGTTATGGAGAATTGGGCAAACAAATCAACATCCGATGTTTCACAGGTGAAAATCCGAGTGTTTCTTCATCTCTTAAATTCTTACGAAAAACACCTTGGGCACGAGCTAAAGTAGAAAGTTTGTATTTGTATGTTTTGAGACAAAAAAAGAAAAAAAACTAGAACTAATCCATAAATTCCCCAGAAACATAAAACCAACGATTTTGGATTTTCTTAAATGTTGAAAGCTCGTGATGAACTTGGTTTTCACCTTCAGAATCTGTAAAATAAGCTTTAAACTCTACTTTATTTTCAGAAGGTTTGCTCACAATTTCCAGTTTTGTCCAAGTGTTTGTTTTTCCCCATGCTTCCATTTCCATTTTGTCATGATATTTTCTTTCACTGGGAAGTGTGGTTTCCATTAAATAGTCTCCATTGGGGATTGCGTAAGCAGAATACCGAGAACGCATCAGCTGTTCCGCAGAATTGGGAATTTTCTTTTTCAAGTGAAATGTTTCACAACATTCGGTGTAGGATTTTCCTGAGCAACAAGGACAAAGCATGGTTTAGAAATTAGAAGTTAGAGGTTAGAAAAAAACCTTGTCAATGTTTTAAACCTTGACAAGGCTGCAAGTTTGTTTTTTACTCCCCAAAAGCTCTTTTCAAAAGGCTTTCAACTTGAGGTTCGCTGCCTCTGAAGGCTTTGTACAATTCCATTGGATCTTTTGTTCCGCCCGAAGAAAGCAAAACTTTATATTTTGCCGCCGTTTCGGGATTGAAAATTCCCGTTTCTTTAAAATACGCAAAAGCATCCGCATCCAAAACTTCCGCCCATTTATAAGAATAATATCCTGCAGAATAACCACCTTGGAAAATATGCGAAAAAGTAGGGCTCATCGCTGTTTCTGGATTTACAGGATACAAAGAGGTTTTTAAAGTTTGGGCATCCTCAAAAGATTTAATATCGTTCACCTCTTCAGGATGCGTGTGATAGGCCATATCCAACAATCCGAAACCTAACTGACGAAGCGTTTGATAGCCTTCCATAAAGTTTTTAGACTGTTCTATTTTTTCAATTTTATCATTAGGAAGAACTTCTTCCGTTTGATAATGTTTAGCAAAAGTTTTCAAAAATTCTGGTTCGTAGCAGAAATTCTCCAAAAACTGAGAAGGAAGTTCCACAAAATCCCATTTCACCGAAGTCCCTGAAAGATTCGGATATTGTGTATTGGCCAACATTCCATGCAAAGCATGTCCAAATTCATGGAAAAGTGTTGTTACTTCTTGAAAGGTCAACAAACTCGGTGTGTCTTTCGTGGGTTTGCTGAAATTACAAACAATTGAAATATGTGGTCGAGAATTTTCTCCGTTTTTGGTGTATTGATTTTTATAACTCGTCATCCAAGCTCCCGCACGTTTTCCTTTTCTTGGGAAATAATCGGTATAAAGGATGGCTTTTAGTTGTTGGTTGTCAGTTATTGGCTGTTGGTTTTCGTTATCTTGATTCTTGACTCTTGATTCTTGGTTCTTGGCTTTTGGCTCTTGATTCTTGGTTCTTAGCTCTTGGTTCTGAACTTCATAAACTTCATAGGTTTGAACATCTGCATGGTATTTTGGAATATTGTGAACTTCTTTAAAAGTCAGTCCGAAAAGTTTTCCTGCTAATGTGAAAACTGCATCCTGAACTTGATTTAACGGGAAATAAGGTTTCAATTCCTCATCATTGAAATCGTATTTCGCTTTACGCAATTTTTCAGCGTAAAAAGCGTGGTCGTAACTTTGCATTTCCACGATTCCGTCGGCTTTTGCAAGAGTTTTTAATTCCTCAATTTCTTTTTGCGCGTAAGGCGTTGCTTTAATCAAAAGTTCATTTAAAAAATCCAAAACTTTGGTTGGAGATTTTGCCATTCTTTCTTCTAAAACGTAGTCAGCATAGTTTTTATAGCCCAACAATTCTGCTTTTTGTTGTTTTAAAGTGATGATTTCTTTGATGAGATGCTGATTGTCTAATTCGCCACCGTCGAAAGATTTTTTTCCGTTAGCAAGCGCTAATTCCTTTCTTAATTCGCGATTTTCAGCATAAGTCATGAACGGAACATAGCTCGGATATTGCAAAGTGACTACCCAGCCTTCCAACTTTCTTTCTTTAGCTTCTTCTTCATATTGAGACAAAATCGCGTCTGGAATTCCCGCCAAATCTTCTTTTTGGGTGATATGTTTGAAATATGCATTGGTTGCTGCCAAAGCATTTTGTCCAAACTGAAGCGACTTCATGGATAAATCGATATTAATTTTCTCCAATTTCTTTTTATCCTCCTCATTCAGCAAAGCGCCACTTCTTACAAAACCTTTGTAAGTCTCATTAAGAAGCATTTGTTGTTCTTCGTTGAGCTTGTAATTGTTTTTTTCATCTGCACTTTTATCTTGATTTTTTTTGTCAGATGGAATTCGTAAACTCATTTCATCAAACACTTTTTTAATTCTTTCGAAGAGTTTTTCGTTTTGAGAAATTTTAGATGAAAATTCTGTTAAAAGTGGGGAGACTTCTTGTGCAATCTTTTGAATTTCATCATTGGTTTCAGCGGAATTAAGATTGAAAAAAATATTGGAAACCACATCCAGTTTTTCACCTGAATACGCCAGGGCTTCGATGGTGTTTTCAAAAGTTGGAGTTTCTGGATTGTTGACAATATCGTTGATTTCTTGTTCGGATTCTGAGATTAATTCTTTGAATGCAGGAAGATAATCTTCGTTTTTTATTTGATCAAAAGGTGCAGTATGAAATGGTGTATTGAAGGTTTGTGTAAGTATGTTCATAATTTTTTTGTATTAATTCTTTTTTTTTGTGATTCCAAGGAACGATGAATCTAGTTTTAAGATTTCTCACTTCCATTTCGACAAGCTCAATGTTCGTTCGAAATGACAAATTATATTTTCTCAAAGATAATGCCCAAATGTCAATTTATGACAAATTTGCGCACCGGATGGAACGGCATGTTGGAGCTCTTCCCAAAGCTTAGCTGAGCAAAGGCTTGGAAAGCGACTAGTGACAGCCGGAATTTTGCGCCCAAAACATAAGAATTAAGCGAGAAAATGAGTATTTTTGAGGTATAATTTTTGAAAATGTCACATCATTTACTTTTAATATTTCACCTTTTGGGAGCCTGCATTTGGGTGGGCGGACATTTGGTTTTGGCGATAGGAATTTTACCAGAAGTTTTAAAGAAAAAAGACCCCGAAATTCTTTTAAATTTTGAAAGAAAATACGAGAAAATAGGCATTCCCGCACTTTTGGTGATGGTAATTACTGGCGTTTGGATGTCGTATCAATTTGGGGTGAAATTTCAGGATTGGTTTCATTTTTCAAATCCCTTGGAAACAGCGATTTCTATTAAGCTTTTGTTTCTATTGATTACGGTGATGTTTGCGATAAGCGCCAACTTTTTTGTGCTTCCTAAATTGTCTCCTAAAAGCCTTCCTTTAATGGCTTTTCACATTATTTGTGTGACTTTGTTGGGCGTTGGATTTTTGCTGGTAGGAAGTTTTATACGATTCGGGGGAATTGTGTTATAATTGCTACTTTTTTATAGTATTTTAACATTTACGATGAAAAAATAAATTACATTTGTTATGTTATTAAATAAAAACTATGAAAAAAATTCTTAAAATTTTAGGAGCTATTGTAGCTCTTATCATTCTGTATAGTATTATTGCAATTTTTATGTTCCCTGATAAATATACATCAGAAAAGTCTATCGTTATTAACGCTCCACAAGAAAAAGTATGGCAGCATGTGAACAGTATGCAAGAGATTAACAAATGGAATCCTTGGATGAAACTGGATGAGAATTTGATAGGAACTTATAAAGGAACAAGTGGTGAAGTGGGCGATTCATATCACTGGAAAGGAAATGATAAAGTGGGAGAAGGCATGCAAGAAATTACCGCTTTGTATCCCAACAACAAGGTTTCTACGCATATGCATTTTATAAAACCAATGGACAGTCATGCAAAATCTAACATTATTTTGAAGGCAGAAGGTAGTGGTACAAAAGTTACTTGGACTTTTGATTCTAATATGCCAACAATGATGAAACCTATGAAACCTTTTATGGATATGCAGATGGCAAAATCTTATGATGAGGGTTTAGCATCTCTAAAAAAATTATCCGAAAAGTAAATTTTATTTTTTTAAAGTTCTTTAAGAACAATATTCCATAAATTTTGGTTATAACTCCTGAAAAAGTTGATATGACCAATTTTTTGTTTTATAGATTCAGAAGTTTTCACCAATCTATATTTAGGCGTCAGATTGGGATAGGTATCATCTAATAATTTTTGAACACCTTTTTCGGTAAGCCAAGTGTCGTCTTCGGCTCGAATTACAAATACATCTTGATAAAGTTTTTTCGAGAAGTTTTCAACTTGCTGCAACAAGTGGTTTGTAGAGTTTTTATTGAGAATTAAAGTACGCCAATCAAAAGCACTTCCCGAAGGTAAACTTTCTCCTAAACCAAACCAATGCGCAGGAAAATATCCTAAAAGTTTAGTGGTTAACGGTTGGGCGATACCAAAACCCAAATAAGCTTCAATGCGTGTTCTTAAGCTTAAATTACCCACAAATGCTTGTTGAGTTCCTACAAAAACAATTTTTCTGAATATTTGTGAGTCTTCATTCATACCCAAAATAAGTGCACCGACTGAATGCCCCAAAACATATTTATTTTTAGAGGAGTAATTTTTCTTAATAAAATCGGTTATTGCTTTATAATCTTTAGTTCCCCAAGTTCGCATATTAGCTTTAAAACCTTTCATAATCAGAGGTTTTGAAAGTCCAATTCCTCTATAATCGTAAGTAATGACGGTAAAGCCATTTTGAGCTAAAAATTTTGCGAACGAAAAATATATATGCTGACGAACACCCGTTGCAGAGTTGATCAATACTAATTTATGATTAGAAATTTCGGGGGTAAACAAGCTTACAGCTAGTGGAAAATTATCTGAAGTATGTAAAAAGAATTCCTCCATAAACCATCAACACTTAATAAATGCGTAAGATGTTTAAAAGTAAACATTTAGAGAATTCTGCAAAAGTTTTTCGATATGCAGTAAATAAGAAATATATTATTCGAACTCTTTTTTATAAGGTAAGCCTTCTTGTGCACTATTATTTTGGGCAACTTTCCAAGAGATATCGTTCCCAAATTTCACACAATTTTCAATTGTATTACCATGCAATAAAGCAACCGCAAAACTTGCTGTAAATGCGTCTCCCATACCCATTTTGCTAGCAAAAACACTATGATCTTTTCTGTGATATTTCATTTCGGAACCATCAAAATAAATGGTAGAATTAGTATCATCTCTTATAAAAAGCTTGTTTGCATTATTTTTTAGAATAGTGTCTCTTGATTCTTCACCAAAAACAATAGAAACCTCAGTGCTTTTAACCACTATAAAATGAGCATAATTAATAATTAAATCTGAAATTTTTCTTCCAGGAGAGGCGTACAATCCTATTTTTTTATTATGTTTTTTTGCTAATTCAACAGCATATTCAATGACATCCATTGGAATTTCAAGTTGAATAAGAATGATGTCTGTGGTTTCAAAAAGTTTTTCAGCATTCTCAATATCCTGTTTATTTAAACAATAATTAGCTGCAGGAACCACCACAATTGTATTATTGCCATGAACAGAGGTTACAAAAGCAGTTCCCGTTTCTGCATCCTCAGATTCTTTCACAAAACCCACATTTACACCTTCATCCACTAAATGTCTCATAATTTGTTGTCCATGAGGATCCATTCCTACACAACCCACAAAATAAACCGCTGCACCTAATCTTGAAGCTGCCACTGCTTGATTCGCACCTTTTCCACCAAAAAAACTTTCTGATTTTGTTGCTATAACCGTTTCATTAATATGAGGATGATGGTCTGTATTCAAAATCAAATCTATTGATGAACTGCCTATTACAAGCACTTTAGGTTGTTCCGTTGTGAAATTCATGGTGAAAGAAGTTGTTTTATCTATTTCTTAATAGCTTAAATTTAAATAAATAGTTTTAACGGAAAAAATAAATTAACTTTTGTTAACTTTCAATTTCAATAAATTCACTTACAATCTTAGTAGGATTATTATCTTTTCCAAAACCTATATAAGAGGCATAAAACCCTTCACCATAGCCAGTTTCGAAGGCGAAAAGATTAGCTTTTTGTTCTTCATTAGGTTGTAAAAATGCAAATTGATCTATTGCTCCATTTTCATCAAAAAAATGTTCATGAAAAAACTCTTCATAAATACCTTGAAAATCATCAGACTTTCTTTCAAAAAGTTTCTGCTCTAGTTCATTTAAAAATTCTTGAGTTTTTACGTCCATGAAACATCCCATTCCACTTTCCACAGGATAACCAAAAATTTCTTCTCCTTTTAATTCTTCTACATTTTGACCTTCAGTCGTAGCCATCTTCCAATCTACAGTTTCATCATCAGAAAAAATAATTTCTACATAGGCAACACAATTGCTTTCCCTTTCCTTATGAACATTTACAGGAAAATCTCCAGTGGGAAAACTCACCTTAAAAGCAGCCATATCGTTAGTAATAAGTGGATCACAAGCTACCAAATTACCAGTAGGAAGATTTATCTTTCCAACATCAAAAGTTTCTATAAGTGGGTTTTCCACAAAATTTTTAGTGAAAAGTTTTTTTATATTTTCAATGTGTTTCATATTCTATAAATCTTATATAATTGAATCTTTATCTACCTTTTTAGACAGACTTGTTTGGCTGAGCGAAGTTGAAGACTTTTTATTACAAAGTCTTCAATTTCTCCTCCAAAATTGCAATTTTATCTTGTGCGTCTTTTTGTTTTTTACGCTCTACTTCTACAATTTCTGGTTTTGCATTGGCTACAAATTTCTCGTTAGATAATTTTTTATCTACAGAAATAAGGAAACCTTTTAGGTATTTCAATTCTTCTTCTGTTTTGGCTTTTTCTTCGCCCAAATCTAAGTTTTCGCTCAACGGAATAGAAACTTCTGTAGCACCTACCAAGAAAGTAAAGCTCGGCTTATCCGTTTTTGAAGCATAATGAATCTCGGAAATGTTAGCTAATTTTTTGAGTACCGCTTCGTTTTCAAATTGACTGGCATTGGTAAACAATTCCGCTGTTTCTCTTGGAGAAATTCCTTTGGATTGACGGTAATTTCTAACTCCAGAAATCAATTCTTTTGCAAAATCGAAGTCTTCGAGTTTTTTATTATTAAAACTTTCTGCAGATTTTTGTTGAGTAATTATTAAAGCATCAGAAATTTGTCTTTCCGACATAGACTGCCACAATTCTTCCGTCATAAACGGCATGAACGGATGCAATAATTTCATTAAATCCTCGAAATAAGAAATCGTTTTATCGTAAACCTCCTGAGAAATTCCTTCTCCATAATTCGGTTTAATCGCTTCCAAATACCAAGAACAGAAATCGTCCCAAATCAGCTTATAAATTAAATGCAAAGCGTCAGAAATTCTGAATTTTTCAAATTGATCGTTAATTTCAACGATAGTTTTATTCATCTGATTTCCGAACCATTCCATTGTTTGCTGATCGGCTTCGTTAGCTGGTTTATCTTCTTTTTTCCAACCTTGAATTAAACGGAAAGCATTCCAAATTTTGGTAGCGAAATTTCTTCCCTGCAACATTAAATCTTCATCAAAAAGAAGGTCGTTTCCTGCTGCAGAACTCAATAAAATCCCAACTCTTACGGAATCCGCACCGTATTTATCAATCAATTCGATTGGATCGGGTGAATTTCCAAGAGATTTAGACATTTTTCTACGTTGTTTATCTCTTACAATCCCTGTAAAATACACATTTTTGAAAGGAACCTCTTGCTTGTATTCCAATCCAGCCATAATCATTCTTGCTACCCAGAAGAAAATAATATCTGGACCCGTTACCAAATCCGAAGTTGGATAATAATAATTGATGTCTTTATTTTCTGGATCTAAAAGTCCGTCGAATACCGACATTGGCCACAACCAAGAAGAAAACCAAGTATCTAAAGCGTCTTCGTCTTGTTTTAGATCTGAGATTTGAAGATCTGAGATTTGAGATTTTTCTCGTGCAAGAATTAGAGCATCTTCGATATTTTCGGCAACTACATAATCATTTTCGCTTTCACCATAATAGAAAGCAGGAATTTGCTGTCCCCACCATAACTGACGGGAAATATTCCAATCGCGGATGTTTTCCATCCAATGTTTGTAGGTATTTTTGAATTTTTCAGGGTGGAATTTCACCTCGTCATTCATTACCACATCCAAAGCAGGTTTTGCCAAGTTATCCATTTTCAGGAACCATTGCTGAGAAATTTTCGGCTCGATAACCGCACCTGTTCTTTCGGATGTTCCTACTTTATTCACATAATCTTCAGCTTTCAACAAAAGACCTTTTTCTTCTAATTCTTTTGCAATTTGTTTTCTAACTTCAAAACGGTTTTTCCCGTTGTAATGAAGTCCGTGACTGTTTAAATTAGCATCATCATCCAAAGAATCAATCATTGGAAGGTTATGTCTTTGTCCGATTTCGTAGTCGTTGGTATCGTGAGCAGGCGTAATTTTCAAGGCTCCAGTCCCGAATTCAATATCTACATAGTCGTCCTCAATAATAGGAATAGAACGATTGGCGATTGGTACGATTACTTTTTTACCTTTTAAATGAGAATATCTTTCATCATTTGGATTGATACAAACCGCAGTATCCCCAAAAATCGTTTCTGGACGCGTTGTAGCAACGATCAAAAATTCCTCCTGCCCTGAGCTTGTTGAAGGGTCAATCTTGTATTTCAGATAATATAATTTTCCGTTTTGCTCTTTGAAAATTACTTCTTCATCAGAAATATTGGTTTTCGCTTCTGGATCCCAGTTCACCATTCTGTAACCACGATAGATTAAACCTTTGTTGTATAAATCAACAAAAGATTTGATGACTTGAGCCGATAATTTTGGCTCCATCGTAAAACGAGTTCTGTCCCAATCGCAAGAGCAACCTAGTTTTTTAAGCTGTTCCAAAATTGTTCCGCCATATTTATCGGTCCAATCCCAAGCGTGTTTTAGAAATTCTTCACGAGTGATATCGGATTTGTTAATGCCTTCTGATTTCAATTTGGCCACAACCTTTGCCTCCGTAGCAATTGACGCGTGATCGGTACCAGGAACCCAACAAGCATTGAAGCCTAGCATTCTTGCTCTTCTCACCAAGACATCTTGGATGGTATTGTTCAACATGTGTCCCATGTGAAGGATACCTGTAACGTTTGGAGGTGGAATAACAATAGTATAAGGAGGTCTATTATCTGGCTCTGAATGGAAGTAGTTATTATCCAACCAGTAGTTGTACCATTTTTGTTCTGTTGCTTGAGGATTGTATTTATCTGAAATCTGCATAAAATCTTACTTTTGGCTTATAATTTGCAAAAATAGCTTAAAGTAAAAAAATATTCCTCATATTTAAAAATATTTTTAACTTTGTTTGATAAACTTTATCTAAGTATTACATTTAATTAATAATTAAGAACATGAAAAAATTATTCGCTGGAGTAGCGTTATTGGGTACTTTTGCAATTGCATCTGCTCAAACAATTACTTTTGACCAAACTACATATGACTATGGAACAGTAAAAACTAATTCTGATGGTCATAGATTTTTTACAATTAAAAATACAGGAGACAAGCCGTTAATTCTTTCTAATGTTAAAGCTGCTTGCGGATGTACAACACCTGAGTGGAGCCAAGCACCAATTTTGCCTGGTAAAACTGCTCAAATTAAAGTTGGTTACAATACAGCATCAAATGGAGACTTTAATAAAATGATTGAAGTATTTTCTAATGACCCAGTTAATGAAAGAAGCGTAATCTACATTAAAGGAAAAGTAGATCCTAACGCTCCTGAAACTGTTGTTAAAAAACTAACTCCTCAAGAAGAAAAAGCTGCGGCTAAGGCTGCTAAAAAAGTAAAAAAAGTAGCTACTGCTAAGTAATACATCTACTTTTCACCCTCTAAACCATCTTTTTAAGATGGTTTTTTTATATATTTATGTAATAATTCAATAGTATGATTACCAATTTTGATGAACTTTTTTTAGTAGATTCTTCGTTTTCTATTTCCAAAGCTCCAACGCAAATAGAATCTAATATTTCTAAAGAAGAAGGGACAGAACTCCTTCAAAAGGAAAAAGAAGATTTAAGAGAACTTCAGGAAAAACTTTTTGCAGATAGCAGCAAATCACTATTAATTGTATTACAAGCTATGGATGCAGCAGGAAAAGACAGTATGATAGAGCATGTTTTTGGTGGTGTAAATCCGCAAGGTTGTAGGGTAACCAGCTTTAAATCTCCCAGTACAAAAGAATATTCACATGATTTTTTGTGGAGACATTATTTAGCGCTTCCAGAAAAAGGGATGATTGGCATTTTCAATAGATCACATTATGAAAGCGTTTTAGTATGTAAAGTTCATCCAGAATATAATTTGAATGAAAAAGTTTGGGATGATGTAAAAAATTTTGATGCGGATTTCTGGAAAAACAGATACGAAAGCATTAGAAATTTCGAAAAGCATCTTGCGAATAACGGAACAACCATCGTGAAAATCTTCCTCAATGTTTCAAAAGACGAGCAAAAAAAAAGATTCTTAGATCGTATTAATGAGCAAGAAAAAAATTGGAAATTTTCTGCTGGTGATTTAAAAGAAAGAGCTGTTTTTGATAAATATATGAATGCTTATGAGGAAGCCATTCGTGAAACATCGAAAAAACATGCACCTTGGTATGTAATTCCTGCAGATCAAAAATGGCTTGCCCGTTTAGCAATTATAAAAATTATTATTAAAACTCTGGAAGACATGAATTTACAATATCCAAAAGTATCCAAAGAAGAAAAAGCAGAATTGGAAGATTGTAGAAAAATACTAGAAAACGAATAACATTATTCTTCAATCGTTTTTTCCTTAAATGCTGCATCAATTATAAAATTAACGGCTTCGCGAAGGGTATCTCTATCTCTTTCTTTTTTGATATCTAAACCACAAAATAAACTTCCATTTGCCACATCATGAATGTTTAAATAATAATTACCAGCCAGTAAAAGCGCCATAATTCCTCGGAAAAGTTTTGCATTTTCACCAAACTTCGGATCTACAAGTTTTTTGAAAAGATCACCTCCTTTTTCTTCTCTTCTATCTGCACATTGTCTTAGCAAAGGATGATATTCAGAAACTTCCCAAAGAATTATCTTTTGTAATTCCTTATTATTCAACAATGCTTCCGATTGACTATGAAGGATATTTTTTATTAAATTTTTAGTTGAGATATTATTATCAGGAATAGAATCTTCCTCATAAACTTTTGTCCAACAATCTCTTGATAGAAGATACTCATCAATTAAATCATCAAAACTTCCAAAATACTGATAAATAAGTTTTTTATCCACACCTGCATGCGTGGCAACAGCGGAAATTTTAAGATGAGTAAAGCCTTTGTTAATTACTATTTCTCCAACGGAATTAAGTATTTTTTGACGTGTTTTTTGTTTGTCCCTAATGGGACCTTGAACTTGTTTTCTCATTGTATTAGTTTTTAGCAATATTATAAAAAAAAAGGATACCCCAAAAAAAATTGAAGTATCATTAATTACCCAAAAAAAACGAGAAAACCTATAAGCCGGATTCTGTATCTTAAAAAAAGACGTCTGTTATTTATCTACGTTGTGCATTGCTGCACAACTTGAGCTGATTACCCCTCGGTTTTCGGAACGAGCCGCTCCTATTTCAGTTTCCTAAAAACACCGATATACTTATCATTGCACCACAAAGAGTTTACCTGGTTTCACTACAGCCGAACTGTACTTGCTTTCTGTTGCACTGGTCCTCATCTCACGATGGACGGATGTTATCCGCTTTGCTGCTCTTTGGTGTCCGGACTTTCCTACCCTTGTATACACAAGAATCAACAGACTGGTTTTCTCGCGAGTGCAAATATAGGAAATTAGTTGTTACTTATTGGTTGATGGTTGGTTATTGATAATTGATAGTTATATCTAAATAGATGTTTAATAATCCTCTAATTTCTAATTTCTAATTTCTAATTTCTAATTTCTAATTTCTAATTACTTTTAATTCATCCCATATTCTAAATTTCCTTATCTTCGTTTTGTAATTCATAACATTGAACTCTAAAGAACAAGAATTTTCTCAACTCATTAAAGATAATCAAGGATTGATTATTAAAGTTTCACGACTTTACACTAATTCTTTAGAGGATGAAGAAGATCTTTTTCAAGAAATTGTATTACAATTATGGAGAAGCTACGACTCCTTTAAAGGGGATTCTAAAATTTCAACCTGGATGTATCGTGTTTCTTTAAATACAGCCATCACTCTTTTCCGCAAGAAAACAAGATCTCCAAAAACAGACGAATTAATGGATTATCATTGTAAAGACTATCTTGAAGATGATAATGAAAAGCAGCAACAAATCTCACTATTGTATAAAGTAGTAAAAATGCTTCCTAATATAGAAAGGGCAATTGTAATGATGTATTTGGATGATTTGCCTTACAAAGATATTGCGCAAAACTTGGGTATTTCTGAAGTGAATGCACGTGTAAAAATGAATAGATTAAAGAAAACTCTTAAAGAACTAATGGAAAAGCATGCCTGAATTTAATATAGATAATCTAAAGAAAACCTGGCAAGAACAAGAAGTTCAACCCAAATATGACAACTCGGAAATCCTACAGATGTTGAATAAAAAATCGCGTAATTATGTGAAATATATATTTTGGATAAGCGTTGCCGAGTTTTTGTTCTTCTTGATTGTAGGCTTAATTTCAAGTTTTCAAAATAAACCTTCTACAAGTTTCACCAATCTGCTTTCAAGACTTGGCGTAAACAATAGTGCAACTTTTAATAGAAATTTTGAGAGTATTTCATTGGTTTTAAAAATTTTCAGCTTATTAGTTACCGCATTTTTCGCATTCAAATTTTATATTAATTTCAAGAAAATAAATATTGAAGAAAATCTTAAAAACTTAATTACTAAAATTATAGGCTTTAAGAAAACTGTAAACGCTTTTATCCTCATAAATATTATAATTTTCTTTGTTCACATCTCTATTTTGGTGTTTTCTATCATCAACATTCTAAACGAGCAACACATCAGGCTAGATCAAAATAAAATTATTGGTCTTATTGCAGGAATTATTGGTTCAGCTATATTTGGAGGATTATTGATATGGATTTACTACCGAATTATTTACGGAATTATCATAAAAAAATTGGATAACAATCTCCAACAACTCAAAAAAATTGACCAAGAAAATATATAAAAAAAGCCTAGTAAAAACTAGGCTTTCCTATTATAATTCTTTTCTTAATCGCGCTACAGGAATATTAAGCTGCTCTCTATATTTTGCGATAGTTCTTCTTGCAATATTGTAACCTTGTTCTTTCAGTAAAGTTACTAATGCATCATCCGTAAAAGGTTTACGCTTATTTTCTTTACTAATAACTTCTTGAAGACGGTTTTTAATTTCTTTAGTAGAAACTTCTTCACCATCATCATTCGTTAAACTATCCGAGAATAAATCTTTTAAATAAACAATTCCGTTGGGAGTATCTGCATATTTACTTTTCACTACTCTTGAGATGGTAGAAATATCGAAACCAGTAATATCCGCAACATCTTTTAAAATCATTGGTTTTAACGACTTTTCATCTCCAGTAATAAAATAAGCCTTCTGAAGCTTTACAATAGCCGTAATGGTTTGCAAAAGCGTATTCTGTCGCTGATTAATAGCATCAATATACCATTTTGCAGCATCAAGCTTCTGTTTAATAAATAAAGCCGCTTGTTTATGTTCTGCCGAGTTTTTATCATGAGAATAAGTGGTTAAAATATCTTTATACTCATCTGAAACTCTTAAGGTAGGCGCATTTTTACTATTTAACAACGGAACAACCTGATTGTCTTTAACTTGAATGATAAAATCCGGGATAATTTCTTGATTAATGGTAATAGTTTGCGTGTCAAAATTCCCACCTACTTTTGGCGATAATTTAGAAATTTCTTCTAATGCTTCTTTCAAATCTTCTTCATCAATATCATATTTTTGAATAATCTTATTGTAATGCTTATTGGTAAGGGCATCAAACTGATTTCTAAGAATATTGGCAGCCAAAGAAACCGCTTTATCAGCGCTCACTTTCTTTTCAATCTGCAGCAATAAACACTCTTGAAGTCCACGAGCTCCAACCCCTGGAGGATCCAATTTTTGAACATAGTTTTCAATAATTTCCTCTACTTTTTCCTTACTCGCATAAATTCCTTGCGAAAACGCCAAATCATTCACCAAAGAAGCGGAATCTCTCCTCAAATACCCGTCATTATCAATATTCCCGATAATGTATTCCGCAATTTTTAAATCTTCTGCATCTATATTCAACAGGTTGATTTGCTCCATAAGGTAATCGTATAAAGATTGACCTTCGGTAAGCAAACTTTCGTTATCAAACTCTTCATCATCCACAGAATAGTTACTAGAAGCAGTTTTATAGCTAGGTTCATCATCATACAAATATTCTTCTACATCAAAATCTGTTTCTATGCTTTCTGAACCTTCTGTTTCCAATTTTTCATCCGCCGCTGAATAATCCTCCTCCTCATTATCCTCTTTTACAATTTCTAAAGCAGGATTTTCCTCTAGCTCACGTTCTAATTCCTCTTCAAATTCTAAAGTATGCAACTGTATCAACTTCATCAACTGTATTTGTTGTGGAGCTAATTTCTGACCTAACTTTAGTTGTAAATTTTGTTTCAACATTTTTGATTTTTGTAGTCTTCTCTAGGAATCTACTTTACGAATTTAAAAAAAATATTTTCAATTAACAATAATTTTGCATGATTTTTGCTAGTTGAAAAAACTACTTCATCCAAAACATAAAAAAGCCACATCAAAAGATGTGGCTTTTAATATTAAATAATTTCTTATTAAAATTCTGCACTTTTTGGTGTTCTTGGGAAAGGAATTACGTCTCTAATATTCGTCATTCCTGTTACGAAAAGCACTAATCTTTCAAGACCTAAACCGAAGCCAGCATGTGGAACAGAACCGAATTTTCTGGTATCCATATACCACCAAAGTTCATCTTCTTCTACATGCATTTCTTGCATTTTTTGTCTTAAAACATCTATTCTTTCCTCTCTTTGAGAACCACCAATAATCTCACCAATTCCAGGGAAAAGAACATCCATAGCTGCAACGGTTTTATTATCTTCGTTCATTCTCATATAGAAAGCTTTAATTTCTTTCGGGTAATCGAATAAAACTACTGGACTTTCAAAATGTTTTTCCACCAAATATCTTTCGTGTTCAGATTGTAAATCTGCTCCCCATTCTTCAATGGGATATTGGAATTTACCTTTTTTATTCTCTTTTGAGTTTAATAAAATTTCTATAGCTTCAGAATAACTTACACGTTTGAAACGTTTAGCTACTACACTTTCAAGCTTTTCAATCAACCCTTCTTTTGCTCTTTCTTTTTCAGATTTAGATTTTTGTTCTTCTGCAAAACGCTTATCTAGAAACTCTAAATCCTCTTTGCAGTTGTCCAAAACATATTGAATGACATATTTTAAGAAATCTTCAGCCAAATCAATATTGTCTTCCAAATTATTGAAAGCTACCTCTGGTTCAATCATCCAAAATTCTGCTAAGTGACGAGTTGTATTAGAATTTTCTGCACGGAAAGTAGGTCCGAAAGTATAAATTCTACCCAATCCCATTGCTGCAGTTTCCCCTTCTAGTTGACCAGAAACGGTAAGATTGGTTTTCCTTCCAAAGAAATCTTGAGAAAAATCTATTTCACCTTCTTCAGTTCTTGGAATATTATTCAAATCGAAGTTGGTTACTCCAAACATTTCTCCTGCTCCTTCTGCATCTGCACCCGTAATTATAGGCGTATTAATATAGAAAAACTGTCTTTGATTAAAGAATGAATGTATTGCAAAACTCACTGCATGACGCACTCTGAAAACTGCTCCAAACAAATTGGTTCTAAATCTAAGATGTGCTTGTTCTCTAAGAACTTCCAGAGAGTGTTTTTTAGGTTGAAGAACAGTTTTTTCTAATTCTTCAGTAAAATTATCTCCTAAAACTATGATTTTTTTAGCGATAACTTCCACGGTTTGTCCAGCTCCTTGGCTTTCCACCACTTCTCCAACAATTTTTAGAGAAGAAGCTGTTTTAATATTTTTAATTACCTCTTCATCAAATTGTTCAAAATCTACAACAATTTGAAGGTTATTGATCGTTGATCCATCATTAAGCGCAATAAAGCGGTTTGAACGGAATGCACGAACCCAACCTTGAATGGTAATATCGTGGTGTAATATTTTTTTATAGTTTTCTAAAATTTCTTTAATCGTTTGCTTCTGCATGATGTAAAAATTAATGAATGCAAATTTACAAAAATTATATAGTTTTTAAAGGTAGTCTATTGTTTATTCTGTTACAAAAGTTCATAAAAAAAAGAACTCCACGTGGAGTTCTTTTTTTATGATTAATAATTGCTTTGATTATCGAATTCATCATGAACATCTTCTCTATTAGCCAAAAGCAATGATAGGATAACTGAGATTAATAAAACCCCTCCTACAATTCCTAATGAAACTGGAGAAGGAATGTGCACCCACGGTGAAATAAGCATTTTAACACCGATAAATGATAAAATAATTGCTAAACCATATGGCAACTTATCAAACATATGAATAAAGTTAGCCAATAGGAAGTATAAAGATCTTAACCCTAAAATCGCAAAAATATTCGATGTATAAAGGATAAATGGATCACTTGAAATTGCAAAAATAGCAGGAATAGAATCCACAGCAAATAAAACGTCTGTAAACTCAATAACGGTAACTACCACCAAAAGAGGAGTTGCCATTTTCACTCCATTTTGCACTGTGAAAAATTTATCTCCATCGAAACCATTAGAAACTTTCCAAAAACGTTTTACGAGTTTAGCACCTGCTGAATCACTAAAATCTTGATCTTCTTCATCTTTATGTTTGCCCCAAGATTTAATTCCAGCCACCAATAAAAAGAGTCCAAACAATGTCATTACTACATTAATTTTAACAGGAGTACCGAAAATATTCATCTCCGGAAGATAAGTAAGGTTAATAATTCCTACGCCTGCAAAAATAAAGATGGCTCTAAAAATAAGAGCTCCTATTACTCCCCAAAATAAAACTTTATGCTGTAAATTTTTGGGAACTTTAAAAAAGCTGAAAACCATAATGAATACAAAGAGGTTATCCACAGAAAGAGCTTTTTCTATCCAATAAGCTGCTTGAAATTCAGACCATTTATCTACAGCTAAATCGTGTCCTCCTGCATCATTATTGAACACCCAATACACGACTCCAGAGAAAATCATTGCTAAGGAAATCCATGTAATGGACCAACCTAAAGCTTCTTTAGAACTTACCGCGTGGGATTTTTTATTGAAAACCCCTAAGTCTAAAAGGAGCATAACAATTATAACTACAGCAAATCCAACAACAAGACCAGGATGTAGATCTAAAATATTAGTATGAGAATTCATAAAACAAATTTTTAAAAAAATAATTGAAATAACTTAAATAAGATTGATAGGGAAATATTTGTACAAAAATAGTTCCTAAAAAAAATCCAAACACCTATTAAATGTTTGGATGATATTTATTATTCGTCTTTTATGGCTGGTGTTAGGAAGACATCCATTAAACCTTCAGGAAGTTGCATTTTGATGATTTTATCATCTCGATTCAATTCCAAAATCCAGTCTTTTATAATGGGGATAACGATTTCCTTACCCTCTAAGTTTAAAATAAAATAATGTTGTGCTGTTTGGTCATTTACTTCTTTAATAATTCCGCAAAGCTGATCAGCTTCATCATATAAAGAAAAACCTACCACTTCGTGATAATAAAATTGTTTACCCGAAAGCACTGGCAATGTAGAAAGAGGAAGAAAAACATTCTTGCCTACAGACTGCTCTACTAAAGCTGGCGTAGAGTTTTTAAAGGACATAATTTTGGTATCTCCTTTTTGCCAAGATTGTTTTTCAATAAAAAACGGGACCAATAACCCGTTGATTTCAACGAATATTGATCCCAATTTATTGTAAAGTTCCGGTTGATCTGTATCTAATTTCAATACAACATTTCCGGCAAGACCATGAGTGCGGGTAATTTTACCTAGAAAATAACAATCTTCTTTACGCATCTTGGTTATTTTTTTAAGCTTCTGTATTTTCTTCAGTAGTAGCTTCTCCTTCAGTAGCAGGAGCTTCAGCAACCTCTTCAGCAGGAGCGTTTGCAGCTTCTTCAGCAGCTTTAGCATCAGCTAAAATCTGTGAAGCAGCAGCTACTCTAGCTTCGTTTACTTTAGTTTCAGCTTCTAAAGCAGCTTTTTTAGCATCAGCTTTAGCAGTAGCTAAACCTTCAACTTTACCTTGTACTTTAGCATCTTTACCTTCTACCCAAGCGTTAAATCTTTTTTCAGCTTCAGCTTCATCAAAAGCACCCTTAGCAACACCACCTTGTAAGTGTTTTTTGTAAAGAACACCTTTGTAAGATAAAATAGCTCTAGCAGTATCAGATGGCTGAGCACCTTTGTTTAACCATTCTACAGCAGCATCAACGTTTAAATCGATAGTTGCAGGGTTAGTAATTGGGTTGTAAGTTCCTAGTTTTTCAATGAATTTACCATCTCTTTTAGCTCTAGAATCTGCAACCACGATGTGGAAGAAAGGTTTACCTTTTTTACCGTGTCTCTGTAATCTAATTTTTACTGACATATTGTTTTGATTTTTTGGGATCTCGTCCCGGTTAAATATTTAAGTGTGCAAAGATATACAAATTTTGTATAAATTCAATACTTTATGTAATAAGATTAGTCTCTATTTTTCACCAATATCCAGCCTGTGTATTTAATGGGTGTTTTATTTCTGTCGGATTCGTTCCAAGTAACAATATACCAATAAGAACCTGTAACAATTTTCTTATCGAAATGCCTTCCGTCCCATTTATAATTTGTAAATCTATCCCCTGTAAATATTTGGTTTTCGTATCGATCAAAAATGGTGAATTTAAAATTATCTTTAAATGCTAATTCTTTATAATCTACATAATCATTAAAATTATCTCCATTTGGAGTAATAGCATTTATCAGGTTGGGAACCGTTACCTTAACAGAAACTGGGCTACAATTATTAGCGTCTTTTACACTAAAAGTATGATTTCCTCTTGAAAGTCCAGTAAACAAATTGGAAGTTTGCCAAGCCAAATTATCTACTGAATATTGATAGGGTGGAGTTCCTCCAACTGCATGTACAGACACATTGTTATGGGTAATTTCTAAACCTTGAATCACTGGATCCTCCAGTTTAATTACTTTTACTTTTTGTAGAGTAAAACAACCATCATGACCCAATTTCACCCAATATTCTCCAACACTAACTCCACTTATAGATTGAGTTGTTGCGCCTGTGCTCCACTCGTAAGAAGTATAGCCAGGTCCAGCATCCAAACTTGTTCTCGCATCTATACAAATGTATTTTTCCTTTAAAATAGTGGAATATTTTGGAGGTTTTACCAATAAAGTAACTTTTGCCACAGAATAACAGCCTTCCTCATTCATTACCCTTACATAAACTACGCTCCCAGAAGTGGTAACATATGAATTAGGATTTGCAATAGGATTAACATCACTTATAGCATTCGCCTGAGAAGTATAATATTTTTTAGTAAAAGGTCCAGTACCCACAGTAACATTAGCAGTAGTTAAATCAAATTTCCCACTACTAACATCTGCTTCAATATAACACGCATAAATAGTATCATTTTTAACATCCAAACGCGATGCCACAACATAAGGAACCGTCATTAATGGTGGACATCCATTCATCACAACTTGCACTGTATAATTACCAGGCTGCTGCGGTGTATAAGTATGAGAATTAGCTCCAGGAATAACTTGCCCATTAAAATACCACTGATAAGAATCAAAACCATTGCTAACCTCCAAGATTAAATCAGGGATACAAATACCAGACAACTTCAAGATAATAGGAATAGAAGAAAATCCCGCAAAATATCCACCGTAACCTGCAGCATCATTTCCGGCGCTTATACCCGCTGTAATGGCTCTATCAGACGTTATAGTAAGATTCCCAGTAACATTAGGTATGCTGTAAGAAACCCAATTTGCATTTCCAGTAACATCAAAAGGACCAGTTGTAGTTGCTGGAGTAGCACCATTTACAGTAACGGCAGCTCCTTTTTGCGTAATCATATTCAACCTTGTTGGAATATTAAGAATACCACCAGGAAACCCATTTGACACAATATAATTTTCATCTATAAGTCCAAGTTCATCAATTTTTCTTGGTAGATAACAATTTAAAGGAGGAATAAAATTAAAACCTAAAGTTGCCGCTTCAGAAGCACCATTATCACCTGCTAACAGCTGATAAACATAAGCATTTTTAGTTGTTCTAATAGCCATATTATAATGCGTTCCATTATGAACTTTATATTTCGTATCTGGAATTACAAAATATTGACCTTCATTTAAAGTACTAAGAGCAACAGTTTCATCATTTACAAAAATTTGCGTATTATTTTCCGTAGCTACAACCAGTGCTCCTTCTGTATTTCTCCCAATGGTACCATTTCCTTTTACAATAATAAATTCTTGCCCTAATCTATCTACAGAAACAGCCTGATCCATCACAATATCTGTATTATTGGGTAAATTCCCTGAATATTGTCCATTAAAATTACCGTTGGTAACCGTCACTAATTTATCAGCTACAATTTTAGCCCCTATAAAACCATTAAGATTACCCGCTAAATTACCTTTCCCTTCTATAATATAGGATTGTCCTTTATTAAGTGTAAATGTTAAAGTAGGATGAGTAGCACCTGTTGTTCCATTAGAAAACTGCACGGTAGATTTATAACCCGAAACAGTTACAGAAGTATTATCCTCGGTTGCGATAATACTGGTCATAAAATTAAGAACCGTACTTCCAGAAGATGCTGAAACTGCAGCTGGAGCTACCACAGCATAAAATTGAGTCCCCATAGAACCTCTCCCTTTTGAGGTAACAATTTCAGCGTGATTTAAAACTGAAAAACGTAAGTTGGCAAAAAATTCAAAGTCAGCTTTTACATGTATCCCCTTGTTAATTGGTCTGAACAAATCCGCATCTAAAGTGGTAATAATTTGATCTCTTATTATATCAAATTTTTGTGGATTTCCTTTAGAAATAACAACCGTTCCTACCAAAATATTATTATTATAAATATATACAGGAAAGTCAGTGGTTCTATCTGTAGACAAATATAACCTTTGATATTGATCTGGATTATTGGTTTGATCTTTCATTGGAGCAAACCAATGTTCTTTATCCTTTTGGGCAAAAATAAGAGTATGTAGGAATAAAATAAATAACGTAGATAGAAATGTTTTCATAGAACCTTGTTTGGATTATTACAAAATTAACAATAAAACCCATATATAATATATAAATTATTTATTACAAACTAATATTCATACAAACTCAATAAATTATTTAAAAAATAAAGTTAAAATCATTATCATTAGTCTTAAAACGAAAATTTTATTCCGTCATTCCTAAATAAAATAAACCTAAACATTTTTGATTTTCCTCAATAACTAAGGATTTGGTAAGACGTTCTACGTATTTTGGAGAACTCCAATAGCAACCCACATTATTAGCAGTACTTGTTAGATACATATTTTGTACAGCCATTGCGGTAGCAGCAATTTCTTCCCATTCCGAAACAAGACCAGAAAAACTCACCACAATACTGATAATTGTATCAGATTTTTCAATCTTAAAGCCAATATCTTTATATTTTTTCTCTAAAAAAAGATTGGAAGGTGTCGTATTTTTATAGATTTCTTGAAGTTCCAAGCCTAAAAGATGTTTTTCTTCACCTCTAAAAACCTTAAATCTCCATGGTTTTGTTCGTTTATGATTAGGAGTAAATTGTGTAGAATTAATAATTTCCTGTAAAACCTCCTCTGCAATACCTTCCCCAGAATAATCTTTAGGGAAAATACTTCTTCTTGCTTCTATAATATTTTTTAAAACTTTTGCTGAATTCATTGTTTGAAAATGGGAACAAAATCCCGAATTATTTTTTAATACTTATAAGATTTCTTCAATTTTCTGATGGATATTATTGAGAATAAACTCTTCACCAACTTTTTTCCCCAACATCATTTGAGCCATTGGACTTTCCTTAGAAATGGCATAAAACCGAATTCCTTCAAAGAAAAATTCTCCTAAAGAAACAGAAATATAAAACCGTGCTTTATTAGTGGTAACCAAAGAGCCTAATTGCACACTTTCGAAAGAAGTATTCACCATTTTTGTCATTCCTTTCAGTAGTTTATTCAGCTCGGCAAGCTGTTTTTGCATTTGGTAAATCTCTTCCTGCGCTCCTTCTCTAATAATATCATATTTAGGCGTTTTTTTAATATCCTTACTCGCTTCAGTGGTAAAATCAATAAACTTAGCAAGCTTATCAATTTTTTCTTTTATTAATTGAAGCACGTAATTTCTTATATCTATTTTCTCATACTTTATCTTCTGCATAGACATCTTAATTTAAATAAAGATAGTATTTATCTGTAAAAAAAACCAATACAAAATTATCAATAAATAGATTGAAGTAAAATAAAATGAAAGATTTTATCTTTGCAAAATATTATTAGAAGCAGTATTTAAAAAGGAAAATATATGGAAAAAATTATAGTAACCACCATAGACTTTGTAAAGGAAAAACTTAAAAACGCTGAAGGAGGCCACGATTGGTATCATATAGAGAGGGTTTGGAAACAGTCTAAAAAAATTGCAGAAAACTATACGTGTAATATCTTAGTGGTAGAATTAGGAGCTTTATTGCACGATATTGCAGATCCTAAATTCCATAATGGTGACGAAAATATTGGTCCTAAAACCGCTCAAGACTTCTTGGAATCTCAAAATATTGATGCTAAAATTATTGATAAAGTCATTGATATCATTAAAAACATTTCCTTTAAAAATAGAAATGAAGTTACTGAAACTTCTTTGGAACTGCAAATAGTGCAAGATGCAGATCGTTTAGATGCCATTGGAGCCATTGGAATTGCTAGAACTTTTAATTTCGGAGGTTTTAAAAACAATGCCCTGTACGACCCTGAAATTCCGCCACAAAATAGTACTTCCAAAGAAGAATATAAAAATTCTAACGGAACCACCATTAACCATTTCTATGAAAAACTTCTCCTACTAAAAGATTTAATGAACACCGAAAAAGGAAAAGAACTAGCAGAAATACGCCATCAGTACATGGAAAATTTCTTGGAACAATTTTATAATGAATGGAATTCTAAAATATAATAGAAAGTAGTATTTTTGTAAAATATGGGATTCATTGTATTCATTCTCTTTTTAGCACTCACTTTTTCACTCATTCTCTCCAAGATAAAATCTGGAAAATATGCAGTTGTTGCAAAAATTTTTAGAATTGCAACAATTATAGCAACATTCAGCTTTTTCAGTTATTGGTTTATAGAAAAAAGTATAGAAAAATCTTCAAAAGAATCGTTAGGATTGCAGGTAATTAATAAATTACCACAAGCGTTAGATTTCTATATTATAAAAAAAGATCTACATCCAGAGGACAAATCCGTAAAACTCACTACAGATCATTTAGGAAAAATAAGACCTGAACACTTCCGAACAGATTATTTAAAAATGAAAAACTCTGATGAGTTTTGGATAGTTGGTTTTCTGGGCAAAAAAAACCTATCCTACTTCTCGCAACATTATGTTCCTAATAAAAACATAGACCAAATAGTAGAAGTTCAAAACTATATTAACCAAAGCGCTAAACTTTCTGAACAAGCAAAAAAAGAAATTGAAGCTTACAATTACAACAACATTAAACTTAGCATTTGGACAACTTTAAATTTTCTTTTATTGTTTATTAATCTCGCTTTAATCTTCAGAAGAACCAAATAAAGCTTCACCAAGTCTTTATACTTTCTCAGCTACAAAAAACATTATTGATCAATTATTAGCTTCTCAATATTTAGAATTATACTTTATTGTGAAGCATTTTTTTATTAAAAATCTTTCAAATTTATTTTTAAAATCCTTAACAAAAAACAAATTCTCAAAATAAAAATATCACTTTTTAAGAAAATAAAATATCTATTTTACTAAAAAATATACATATCTTTAAGAAAAATATATTTGATATGTATAAAGATAATCTATTAACTCAAGAGCTTTTAAGGGAAAATTTATTGAGGGACAATCTTATTTTATTAGCTCTCGTTTTTGTGGCGGGTGCTATTTTTTTCTTCCTCATGCAAACCATTATTAACCTTCTCAGCAGACCAAACACAACGGAAGAACAACACGGAACGAAAACCAATACAACTCAAAACATAGAAAAACAAGGCTTTACAAGCACTAAAACAGTTCAGAATACAGAAGAATCAAGCACAAGAAGAAATAATGATATTCAAAATTCGGAAGAACTAAGTTTCAGAAGTTCTAGTGATATTCAAAACATAGCAGATCCCAACCTCATGGACACCAGCGTGATTCAAAATATGGTGAACAATTATCGAAATAACCAACTTCCAAACATCAATAAAAATCTAAAAATTGAAGATTCAGTTTCGGTTTGGTTTGATTTTAACACAGTACAAAATTTCATCTCAACTGTTGAAAAAGAAAGCAAAAGTAGAAATGAAAATATCAGTTTAAATGATTTAGGCGTAAGATTTTACTATGCAGCTTATCCAAAAGAAGAAAATTGGGATATATTTCAAAATGAAACTATGGAACCACCTAAAGAATATGCACAACGCCATACACTTATTATGATTCCTACGCTCAACATAAAAGATGCATCAGGGAATTATTTAAACTATGATTTCAATCCGTTGGATGAAAATACTTATACACGAGATTCTGTAGCTAGAGAAACTTTTGCTCTACACTCTAAAAATACAGTTGCGCAAAACCATGGAAGTTTAATTCCTCCAACAAGTTCTAATGTACAAGATTACTAAAATTATATAGAAAAACAAACGCATTAATATTCATGGAACTGTAGATACAGTTCCATTTTTTTATCCGTATAAACACGGATAAAATGATTAGTTAAATTACTGTTAATATATTACTATCTTTATTAGAGATTTACATATAAGTTTTAACGCAAATTCAAAAACTATGGAAACTACACAAATCCTTTTATTGGCGGTCGCTTTTGTAATAGGTGCAGCAGTAATGTTTGCCTTTACAAAGGCTACAACAAAGCCATCTGAAACTTTTACAACTCCTACCATGCATGATTTTACCATTCGTGGTATGATTAATAATTATAGAGAAAATCAGCTCACTTTCATTAATAAAAACTTACCTCTAGAAGATGCTCATTCAGTATGGCATTCATTTACAGAAATTAAAAACTTTATTAGCTCTGTTGAAAACGAAAGTAGTAAAGTAAACCCAGATTTAATTGATGCTGATTTTGGTGTTCGTTTTTATTATGCTGCTTATCCGCAAGCTGAAGAATTCCAAAAATATGGAATTTATGGAGTTCCAGACACTTACGCTTTAAGACACACGATGATTATGATACCCACCATTAAAAAACATACTGATGAAGGTATTCAAAATTTTGATTTCAATCCTTTAGATGCTTCCACTTACAGTATATCATCAACAGCGAACAACACTCCAACGTTGAGAATGATGGCTATGTCTGAAATAGGGGTTGGAACGGAAGGAAATCAGCTGGCAGAAAACCATGGAAGTCTTATTCCTCCCACCCACCCAAATGTAGAGCAGTATTAAAATGGAAACATTGCGAATTATTTTAGATTACTTATTTTATATAGCGGAAAGCAGTGCCGCGGTAATTTCATTGCTACATTTCAAAACAATAAAACCGAAGTATTGGAGATATTTCGCAATTTTTTTAATGTTTATTTTTTTGTTTGAAACTATTGGAAAATTTGGTAATAATTTTATTTCTTTTTCTAAATCCAATTACTATAATTATATAGTAATTCCATTTGAATTCTTTTTCTTTTATTGGTTATATGCAATAAAGTCTTTAATGAACATTAAATTATTTTTCTTATTTTCATTATTATACATCATTTCTTATATACCAGCTGAATTTTATTTTAAAGATAGTAGAATTATCTTTTCTTTCAATTATACTTTTGGGTGTTTACTTTTAATGATATTAGTATTGATGGAATATTATAAACAGATTAATTCTGAAAACATTCTCAATTTTAAACAGAATAAAATGTTTTATGTGAATTTGGGAATTACTCTATTTTTTATAGGAACTCTACCTTTTTTCTCATTTTATAGATTATTACTTAATGAGTATCCAAGAGTTTTTGATATTTATTGGATTTATTCTCTACTTTCTGGAATAGCAATGTATGTATTTTTCTCAATGTCATTTATATGGGGGAAACAGAGTTATTAATAACAATCATATTGTATAATTTATTTTTTATACTTTTTATTATCTCCGTCTTGGTGTATATAAAAAGGTATAAAGAGAGAAAAAATGAGTATTTAAAAGAACTTCAACACACTAACGAAGAACACCAAAAAGAAATATTAAAAACTCAATTAGAAATACAACAATCTACCATGGCCGAAATTGGAAGAGAGTTGCATGATAATATAGGACAGAAGCTTACCTTAGCAAGTTTATATTCTCAACAATTAATTTTTGAAAACAAAGCTCCTCAAATTAATAACAAAATAGAAGAAGTTACTCATATTATTGATGAGTCTATTGAAGTTCTAAGAGGGCTTTCCAAAAGTCTAACAGACGACAGAATAAGTAAAAAAAACATCATTGAACTTATTGAGGAAGAAGTAAAAAAAATAAACAAATTAAAAAAGTGTAATGTTATATTTTTAACTAACTTTACACTATTAGATTTAAAATTCATTCAAAAAAGTGTTTTATTAAGAATTGTTCAAGAAAGCATTCAGAATAGCTTAAAACACTCTCAATGTACGGAGATTATTATTGAACTCAACCAAACTAATAACGATATTGAACTTAGCATTAAAGACAATGGAAAAGGCTTTGATACCCAGAATTCCCAATTTGAAGGTATAGGGTTACAAAATATGCGCAAACGTATTGAAATGCTAAATGGTACTTTTAACATGGTAAGTGCCCCGAATAAAGGAACTCGCATTTTAACATTAATTAAGCAGAAGAGATGAAAAAAACCATAGTTATAGTGGACGATCATATTCTCATTGCAAAAGCCATCGAGGGAATCATCGATCATTTCCAAGACTTTGAGGTCTGTTATGTTTGCGAAAACGGTAAAGATCTCATTAATAAATTTGAAAAAAACAGTAAAATACCCAACATTGTTCTCTTAGACATCAGCATGCCTTTAATGGATGGTTTTGAAACTGTAGCCTGGCTTAAAGCCAATCACCCTGAAATAAAAGTAATGGCGCTAAGCATGCAGGGAGATGAAAACAGTGTAATAAAAATGATAAAAAATGGAGCTAGAGGTTATCTTCTGAAAAATTCCAGTCCGAAAAACTTGGAAGATGCTCTTAAAAAATTAGATAAAGAAGGTTTTTACTACCCAGATTGGGCTTCAAAAATACTTTTTGAAAACTTCACTGGGGAACACGAAGAACATAATGCGGTAAAAATTACAGAAAGAGAGCGCGAATTTTTAACCTATACTGTTACAGAACTGAGCTATAAGGAAATTGCAGACAAAATGTGTTGCAGTCCAAGAACCATAGAAAGCTACAGAGATCAGCTATGTGTAAAACTAGATCTTAAAACAAGAGTAGGCTTAGCGGTTTATGCTCTTAAAAACGGAATTGTATAAAAAAAGACAGTCTTTTGAACTGTCTTTTTGTTTTTTATTTTCAAGATTTATTTTGAAAAAGTAAATGTTTGCCCACCTTGAGTAATATCAAAACTCTTTTTATCCTTGGCAAATTTTATTTTAATATCGGCAACATCAAAACTGAATTCATCATTTCCTTGATATTCTAAGGGGAAAAATTCTTGCCCACTTGCTTGAGCCATTAGTGTATTATTCTCTTCTTTCAAAGTAAACTTTACAGGCATTTGTTTATTTGAGAAAACACCAATATAATCTTTTAAATTAATTTTAGAAGCCGCTGCTCCACTTTCCATATTAAAAGTATTATTAGATGTATTATTATCTGGAAGTGTAGCGTTTGGATCTAATGTAACAGAGGCAATTTCTTTGGTGGTAGGAACATTAAAACTCCAATCTTTATTTCTTCTCCAAATATCTACAGGCAAATTAAAATTTTGCGTTGTACCATCTTTAAAAGTGATTTGTCCTACAACAGGCATTGGCATTTTCTTTAAATTAGAGATTGAAATAGTAACACCTTTACTAGCATCTCCATTCACATATTTCACTCCTGTAATTGCTTGATCCAATTGCCAGTTATTAATAATCCAACTTCTCCAAAACCAACCTAAATCTTCACCTGCAACATTTTCCATTGTTCTGAAAAAATCATTAGGAGTAGGGTGTTTATAAGCCCATCTGTTGATATATTCTTTAAAAGCTTTATCAAAACGTTCTTTTCCTAAAACAGACTCTCTTAAAACCTGCATAGCGGTTCCAGGCTTATAATACGCTAAAAAGCCAATGCTCGATTCTTTCATATTATCAGGTGGCGTCATCACAGGTTCTAACCTTTCATTGGTAAGCATTCCTGCCATACCTCTCACATTTTTCTTTCTGAAATATTCACCTTTATTGAAAGCCTCTGTAGACAATTCATTGATAAAAGTATTAAAACCTTCGTCCATCCAAGCGTGTTTACGTTCGTTAGAACCAACAATCATTGGGAACCAAATATGACCAAATTCGTGGTCTGTAACTCCCCATAAATCTTCACCTTTAGAAGTATAATGACAAAAAACGATTCCTGGATATTCCATTCCCCCTTCATTTCCTGCAACATTAATGGCAGTTGGATAAGGGTATTCAAACCATTGATGAGAATAATGCTCAATAGAAGCTTTAGTATATTCTGTTGAACGACTCCAAGCTTCCTGTCCATCACTTTCTATAGGATAAGCAGAAATAGCCAATGTTTTTTTGCCCGAAGCCACATTAATTTTCGCTGCATCAATAATAAACGCTGGAGAAGCTGCCCACGCAAAATCTCTGGTATTTTCTATTTTAAATTTCCACGTTTTTGTTCCCGAAGCATTTTCTTTTCCAATTTCAGAAGCAGAACGAATCATTACTGTTTTATCACTTTTTTGAGCTTCGTCCCAACGTTTCATTTGCTCAGAAGAATATACATTTTTCGCATTCATTAACTCACCAGAACCCACTACATAATAATTAGCAGGAACGGTAATATTGGCTTCCACGTTTCCGTATTCTAGATAAAATTCACCTGCACCGAGATAAGGCAAAGTGTTCCAACCAGAAATATCATCATAAACCGCCATTCTTGGAAACCATTGAGCCATAGTGTAAATTTTCCCGTTTTTAGTTGAAAGAACCCCCATTCTATCCGCTCCTTCTTCAGGGGCAATAAATGAATATTCAATAGAAATTTTCACAACACCTCCATTAGATTTCAAGATTTTAGGCAAGTCAATCTGCATTCTACTATCAGAAACGGTATATTTTGCAGATTTCCCATCTATTTTAACCGATTTTATAGTATAACCACCATCAAATTCTGACGTGTTTTTTCCATATCTAGAATTGCTAAGCGGAATCATTGCACTTCCTCTAGAATCTTTTTTAAATAAATTCTGATCCAGTTGCAACCATACAAAATCCATTGTATCGGGGCTATTATTGGTGTATTTAATATCTGTACTGGCTGTAAATTCATTTTTAGAATCATTTAATGAAACATTAAGAACATAATTTGCGGAATTTTGCCAATATTTAGGTCCTGGTTTTCCACTTGCAGAACGGTATTCATTTCCATTTTCAGTATAAAAAGGCTCTTTAAAAGCTTCTTTATAATCATATTCTGAAGTTTGCTGAGCCGTTAAATTTGCTACCACTAAAAAACACGCCGAAATGCTAATCGTTTTAATCAAATTCATATTTATAATTACGTTTGAGTTAAGATTTTATTGATAAGTGCTAAAAATACTGCTTTCGTTACATTTATCCACAAAAAAACCTCTCCAAAAAATGAAGAGGTTTTGTATTATTTTAAAGTAAAACTATTCTTGAATACTTGGAACTCCTACATTCTCATTGGTATCTTTTTCATAATCAACACCATCTATTTCAAAACCAAAGAGATTAAAGAAATCCTTTCTGTAACCCACAATGTCACTTATTTGTTCAAGATTTTCTGTAGAAATTTGGTCCCAAAGTTTTGCAACTTCAGCTTGAACTTCTGGATCCATCTCTAAATCATCAATTCTAATTCTTCCTTGCTCGTCTAATGGAACATTCGCATTTTCGGTATACAATCTTTCAGCAAAAAGTCTTTGCATTTGCTCAATAGTTCCTTCGTGAGTACCTTTTGCCTTCATTACTTTATACAATAATGATATATATAAAGGAACTACAGGAATTGCAGAACTAGATTGTGTTACCAAAGCTTTATTTACAGAAACATAAGAAACTCCGTGAATATCTTTCAATAAATCGTTAATTACAGGAACTGTAGCTTCCAAATCGTTTTTTGCTTGTCCTATTGTTCCGTTTCTATAGATTGGGAAAGTTAATTCAGGGCCAATATAAGAATAAGCCACTGTTTTAACGCCATCCGCTAAAACACCAGCATTTTTAAGATCTTCCATCCAGAATTTCCAATCTTCACCCCCCATTACAGCAACCGTATTGGCGATATCTTCATCATTTTCTACCGGTTGAATACTAATATCTGTAACTGCACCAGAATGAAAATCTACTGTTTTATTGGTAAAAGGCTGTCCGATTGGTTTTAAAACCGAAGAATAAGCGACACCAGTTTTAGGATGTGTTCTTCTAGGAGAAGCAAGGCTATAGACTACTAAATCAACTTGTCCAAGATCTTTTTTTATTAAATCAATGGTTTGCTTTTTCACCTCATCAGAAAACGCATCTCCATTAATACTTTTTGCATACAAACCTGCATTATGAGCTTCTTTTTCGAATGCTGCAGAATTATACCAACCTGCAGTTCCCATTTTACCTTCAGAAGCTGGTTTTTCAAAGAAAACACCAATTGTAGCTGCATTAGAACCAAAAGCCGCAGAAATTCTTGAAGCGATACCAAAACCTGTAGAAGCACCAATGACCAAAACTTTTTTAGGTCCGTTTTTAATTTCTCCTTTAGATTTTACATATTCTATCTGATTTTTAACTGTTTGCAAGGCTCCATCTGGATGAGCTGTTAAACAAATAAACCCTCTTGTTCTTGGTTGAATAATCATAATTGGTAAAATAATTTTAAAGATGCAAGGTACATAATTTTCCCTTAAAATAAAGAAATAGATTCTAATTTTCTACCATTATCAACCGAGAATATTCTTATATAAAAACACGATTTATAAAGTAGAATAAGGAAGAAAATGCAAAACATTTAGTTTAAATACTAAAATCTGTTTTGTCTTCTTCCATTGTTTCAAAAAATTCTTTTAGATATTTATCGGGATTTTTTTTTGAAGTTCTTAACTTAACCACTTTTAAGGCTGGATAAAAATCCAAGATTTCTATTTCCCTATCTAAGAGTTTCTTTTTTGTTTCCTCCCACTTTAGCTCGGGTTTAAGTAATGCTAAATAAATTTTCATGATGTAGGTATTTGTACGAGTCCGTTTCCAATATCTCTAAATTTCAAACCTTCAATTTTTTTGGCATTTTTCTCTAGGAGCTCCCAAATTTCTTTAGCCGATTTTTGTGGAAATTTTTCCATATACAATGCTGCCATTCCAGAAACAAAAGGCGTTGCCATGCTTGTTCCGCTCATTGCTTGGTATTTAGGAGAAGTTTTTGTTTTTATGGAATAAGAACTGAAAATATCCACACCAGGTGCACAAATATCAATGCTTCCACCAGTTGCTGCATTAATTCCTGCATTGGAGAATTTCGCCACTTTTAGTTGACTATCTACAGCTGCAATAGCCATAATAGAAGTTGAATTTGCTGGAACAGAAACAGGTTCCGGAACAGAGGGCCTACTACTGTCATTACCCGCAGCTGCAATAAGCAAACAATTATTTTCCAATGCTCTTTTTCCTATTTCCTCAAACAACTGCGAAGGTTTTTCATTGATGCTTACTGGAGAAGCCAAAGACATAGAAACAATTCTGAATTTCTTCGTAATTGCCCAATCTATTGCATCAATAATGCTACTTGTACTTCCTTTTCCGTTATTGTTAAGCACTTTTGCAATTTTCAAATTAGCATCTTTTGCCACACCGTATCTATTGCCATTGTCCATTCTTAAATTCCCTGTAGCAATTCCTGCACAATGAGTACCATGACCTTTAGGATCTTTATCCCAAACTTCACCTTCTATAAAAGATTTACCCTCAATATTTCTGTTCTGAAAATCGGGGTGACTAATATCCAAACCGGTATCCAGAATGCATACATCAATTCCCTTTCCTGAAAATTGAGTATTCTGAACTCCAACAGCCTTAATTCCCCATTCTAGCTTGGTTTCTGTTTGTTGAGGAATAGGTTTATTTTGGATAAATTTTTCCAGTTCAGCGATTTTATTTTGGACATTTTCTACATTTTTTTTGAGTTCCGCAATGAGTTCTATTTCACCAGCGGTTACAAACTCTCTTTCCAATTCGTATCCCACCACTGGACTTTTAGAATTATTTAAAGCATCTTGAAGTTGCTGTTCTGTAATATTATCCAACACAACAACATTCAAATTTTTGTAGAGCACAGCATTTTGACCATCAATAATATCAAATGAACGCTTATTTTTGGAAAGGTCTTCCGAGGAAGTAACACTCACTGAAAATTCTTTTTCGATGGAGCTTAAACTCTTTTTCGCTTGATTCTCCAAAAGAACAATATAACGATTGGTTTTCATGGCAATTTACTTTAAGCAATTTTTAATAATGATTTTTCAAACAAAAGATAGATATCTTCGGCAATAAGGCTCATTTTCAACTTTTTATCAATAGAAGAAATACTTCCGTTTTGGGTGAGTAAAAAATTCCAATAGACTTCAATTTTTTGCACAGAATTGAGTTCCGCAATTTTTTCATCAGTAAGAATATGATTCTGATATAAATTAAGAATCAAATTACTGATAATCTCCTCTCCTTCTTCCAATTTTTGTTGTTCGGTATTGTGGAGTTTACTCAAAATTTCTAGAATAGCTTCATGAACGGTAAAAGCAAAGCCCCAAAACAATTCTCGTTTTCCGGTTTCAATCTTCTGCATTTTCACTGGGTTAAAACCTCTTTTTATAGTTTGAATTCTCCCAATGAAGTTTAAAATTTCAGCTTCATGTGTTTGCTCTCCTCTGGAATGAAAATATTCTAATAAGTCTTTCAAGAATTCATTGAGTTGAGCATCAAAATCAAATGATTTCTCATTAAATAAACGCTGCACATGATTGAATTTTAAAAAAAGTTCATCTATGATTTTAATTTTATGATGTATAAATTCTTGCATGATTTCTCATTATTCAAATGTAATTTCTTCCACCATATTTCCATCTTTATCCCGAAGCTGAGCTATTCTTATCCCTTCTTCTTCCATTTCTACATGAAGGTTTATTAGGAGCTTATCTTTGTCTTTATCTTCAGAACTTGTTGTAATAGGATCAATGAAAAAATTTTTCAGTTGCGAGGTAACCAAAGTATATTTGGAACTTAATACATCTGAAAAAATTCTTTTTAATTCCATAGATTCTGTATCTGTGGTAGCTGCTGTAGGTCTGAAAATTTTAAGGTTTAATGATTTAATCTGGGGCATAATGTCTATTTTCTTCACTTCCGAAGTTACATTTTTCACATACCTCTGATCTCTATTTTCCAAAGTCTTGAATAAAGTTTGAAATTCCTTAGATTGTATCTGTTCCTTTTTCACCAATGGAATTTTCAGTTTTTTAACTCTATTCACTTCTTCAATTTTATCATTTACCTCCTCTACTAATTCTTCCTCATTAAATTTGAAATTGTATTTCCCTAAAGAGTCAATATCCGTAATTTTAAGAGGAATATCCATTTTTATACTCGAAATAGAATAACGGGGCACTTTAAAAAACTTCAAATACTCGTGCTTAGCGTATTCTTTGGCAATAATAACAGCATTTTCATCCGCCAATTTCCGAGCCTGAATTATCTCTTTATTGAGATAATTCAGGTAATCAGATAATTTTATCATAATAGTAGTTTTTAAGCAGCTAAAATTCCAAGAATTTTTTCTAATCCAGCAGGCATTTCATCATTAGTCGCTTTTACACGCACCGCTAATGAATACTCTTTTTCTACTTTTATGCCCGTGCTAGTAGTTCTTTTATAAGCGACTTCCATATTAAAACTTACTTTTGCAAACAAACTGGTTAATCCACCCGAACCTGCACTTGTATTGGTTTTAATACCAAATTCACTGCTTACATTTTGGGAATATGTGGATTTTAGTTTAACGTTGAAGTCTATTTCGCAAGTTTCTATACGGAAAGAAGGCACATTGAGGATGGAGATAAATGGCACACTCAGTTTAACTTCCTGATCAATAGTTGGTTCTTCATTTGGAGTTTCTTCCTCATTAATATAATCTGGATTCGCAGCTTTTTTAATATAATTAAAATCTGCCATTCTCAATTTTTTAACATTAGGATCGGTTTCAGAAACCTCAAATCCTACTTCATTAATAAAACTTACGGTAGCTACAGAGGCATTGGTTTGAGCTTTTACACAAGCATCTAAAGGTCCACCAATAATTTTTGCAAAATCTATACTTCCCAATTCAGCTGCAAAATTAGAGTCTGAAGCAGCTGCTGTTTTAAATAAATCATTATCTGCACTCATTTGTCCAAATATTAATTTTAAAGTTGCGGCACTCATATTAGCCATTCCTGCTTCCCATTTGGCGTCGTATTTATCGCTAAAACTTTTTGCAATATCCAGAATTTGACTTTTAGACAAGTCACTTAATTCAGAAGGAGATCTTCCACTTATTTTGTCGTAAACTTCTGGAGAAATAATTTTTTCAACACCAGATAATAGGTCAATTAACTCTGCTTTTGTTTTTTTAGTAAGGTCTTTACTTAAAACTGATTTTAAAGTTTCCATAATATATTGTGATTAAAAGTTAGTTTTTTGTTTTAGTTACACACCAAAATTACAAACCTATAAACTTGAAAAAGTCAGTATTATCACTATTTTTTATTTCCGTAAAAATTACTATATTATGAAACCGTAAAAAAAAACTCCACAACAAAAAAAGAAGCCCCCCCTTTATGGAAGCTTCTTTTCTATTTAAATTAATATGGTTTAAAAAATTAATTGGATTTTTTAGCTTTAATCATTTGTTCTAACATATCCCACATTTCCGTAGGAATTTGATCCAGCATATTAAATTCACCTGCGCCCTGCAACCATTCGCCCCCGTCGATAGTTACCACTTCCCCATTCATATAAGCCGAATAATCTGAAACCAAATAAGCCGCTAGATTGGCTAATTCCTGATGTTCTCCGACTCTTCTTAATGGAACTTTCTTACGCATATCGAATTTTTCTTGCAAATCGCCAGGAAGAAGTCTATCCCAAGCTCCTTTTGTTGGGAAAGGTCCTGGAGCAATGGCATTAAAACGAATTCCATATTTTGCCCATTCCACTGCTAAACTTCTCGTCATAGCCAAAACACCTGCTTTTGCGCAGGCAGAAGGCACCACATACGCTGAGCCTGTCCAAGAATACGTAGTAACAATATTAAGAACCGTTCCTGGAGATTTGGTATCTATCCAATGTTTCCCGATAGAAAGCGTACAATTTTTGGTTCCTTTTAAAACGATATCCAAAATAGAATCAAAAGCGGAATGCGTTAATCTTTCAGTTGGTGAAATAAAGTTTCCTGCAGCATTATTTAATAGAATATCAATTTTACCAAATTCTTTTAGCGTAGCTTCTTTCATGGCTTCCACTTCGTCCCAATTTCGAACATCACAAGAAACACATAAAACTTTACCGCCCGTTTCTTCTTCTAATTCTTTAGCAGTGGCCTGTAATTTTTCTAAATTTCTGGAAGTGATAACTACTTTTGCTCCTAACTGAAGGAAATATTTGGTCATCGCTTTGCCCAAACCGCTTCCGCCACCTGTAACAATGGCTACTTTATCTTGTAATGCTCCTTCACGAAGCATGGACTGTGTATATAAATTCATGTTGTTGATTTTATGTAAAAATACTGAAAACTTATTATTGAAAAGAACAAGTTTCTATAATTAACATGCTGAAAATAGCAATAAAAAACACCACTCCAAAGTTGAAGTGGTGTTTTTATAGTATCATAAAAGTTTAGTAACCAAACAAATCTTCCAAAGAGATTTTAGTTACTTCACCCAACTTCTTCATATCTTCCATTGGGACTTTCTTTTCAGAAGCAACAATAGCGTATGTATAAGGTTTATTCGACAATTTTGAAGTGTGGAATTTCTTTAAATCATTCATCGTAATTCCATCAACTGACGTGTAAATCTGCTTACGGATATCATCATTCAAACCAAGGTCTTTAGCCTTAAGATAACTAAAAATAATACCATCTTGTGTAATCCTCTCCGTTTGGATGTCTTTTTTCACCTGACTTTTCGCCAATTCTAAATTAGCTGGAAGTTCTGGCATTGTGGTAAGCAATTGGTTCATGGCTTTTGTAGCATCATTAAATTTATCGGCCTGACTTCCCACATAACTCATCATATAATAATCATCTGATTTTTTAGCAGGAGAAACGTAATATCCATAAGTACTATAAGCCAAAGCTTTACTCTCGCGAATGGTTTGGAAAACAATAGACCCCATTCCGCCACCAAAATAATTATTGAAAACGGTGTTTACAGTTGTTTGTTTAGGATCATACTTATCTGTATTTCTCAACCAACGTGTTTCCGCTTGAACCATTTCATAATCTGTAAACAACACCTTGTTTTTTGTATGAGGAACTTGCGTAAATGTTTTGGTAGCATTAGGTTTTGCAAAAGATGCTGGAATACTATGAGTAGATTTTACTTTAGAAGTTATTTCGCTAAGTGAAGCTGGACCATAATAAATAACCGACTGCTCATAATTGTTCAGACTTTTAATTTTATCCACCAATTCCTGAGAAGTAATTGTTTCTAAATCTGCACTATTAAGAGTATAATTAAATTTATTTTTTGCACCATACAAAGCATAGCTTGTTAAACCTTGCAAAATAGCTCCTTTATTGAGTTTAGCATCATTTCTAGCTTTTGTTAAACGTGCTTTTAATGCTTTTAGAGCGTTATCATCGGCTTTTACATTCAACACTAAATCTTCGTACAATTTTACAGCTTGATCAAAATTCTCCTGAAGACCTTCAATGGTTACAGTAGTATATTCCTCACCTGTGGAAACATTAAAACTAGAAGCAATTTTATAGAAATCTTTAGAAATTTGCTCCGCAGACTTTTTATCCGTTCCTAAAAACTGAAGATATTGCGCTGCTATAGGCATTTTAAGGTCGTTTAAAGAACCAATTTTATAACGGTATCTTAAACGATACAAAGAATTATCCTTGTTTGGAACGTATAGAACTTCCGCTTTACCCAATTTAGATTTCTGAATATCTTTATTAAAATCTAAGAAAACTGGTTTTGATGGCGTACTTGGCATATCATCCACCAACTTCAAAAACGCTGATTGTTTATCCGCATTGGTTTCTACTGGAGTAATAGTTGGTTTTTCAATTTTTTGTAAATCTTTACGCTTGCCTTTTCTTTTTAAAATAGCCACATAATTATTCCCCAAATATTTATTAGCAAATGCCACAACATCAGCCTTTGTAATATTCGATAAATCGTTGACGTACGCCACTTGAGTTTTCCAATCTAATTCAGCTGTGAAAGCTCCTACAAGTGTATTAGCTCTGTCACCATAAGATTCAGTTTCGCGAATTTTATCTTTTTTGATGTTATTCACAATAGAAGAAATTAAATCATCATCAAAATTCCCTTTCTTAAGATTGTCAATTTCATTAATCACTAATTTCTGAACTTCTTCTAAACTTTGCCCCGTTGTTGGTGAAGCCGAAAGATAAAGAATTCCATGATCTATTAAAGTATAAGTAAATGCACCAGCTCTTAATAGTTTTTGTTTTTTCACTAAATTAAGATCCAATAAACCCGCTTTCCCGTTGGTTAAAATTGCACCAACTAAATCTGCTAAAAGAACATCTTTATCCTTATTCCCTGGAAGTCTGAAACCAATGGTTACACTTTCTGCGTCTGGCCCTACAATTTCTTTGGTAATTGGAGCATTGATGGGGGTTTCTGGTTTAAAAGTATATTTAGGAACTTCCTTAGACTTCATATAAGAAAAGTCTTTATCTATTTTTGCAATCACCTCATCTGGATTAAAATCTCCAGACATTACAATTCCCATATTATTAGGAACATAATAGGTATTAAAATATTTACGAATCTCTAATAAAGAAGGATTTTTAAGATGTTCTACAGTTCCAATAGTGGTTTGTAAACCATAATTATGATTTTTGAATAAGCTTGAGAATAAAGTTTCAAAAACTTGTCTTCCATCGTTATCCAAAGTTCTATTTTTCTCTTCGTAAACCGCTTCTAACTCGGTATGGAAAATTCTAAGAATAGGATTTCTGAAACGTTCCGACTGAACCGCTAAATATTTATCGATAGAACTAGAAGGCACGTCGTCTGTATAAACCGTTTCCTCAAAATTAGTCCAAGCATTGGTTCCCTGCGCTCCCATTCCGGACATCATTTTGTCGTATTCATTGGCGATAGAATACTTACTTGCAACTCCAGAAACGGAATCTATTTTTTTGTAAATAGCTTTTCTCTTCGTTTCGTCTTTTGTTTTGTTGTATTGTTCGTATAACTCATCAATCTTGTCCAATTCAGGCTTTTCTTTGCTCCAATCTAAAGAACCATATTTATCCGTTCCTTTGAAAAGCATATGCTCTAAATAATGAGCTAAACCAGTATTGGTAGACGGATCTGTTTTGCTTCCAGCTTTTACAGCAACATAAGCTTGAATTCTTGGATCTTTTGATGTTGGACTTAAAATAACTGTTAGTCCGTTTTTTAAAGTATAAAATCTAGCGTTTGTGGGATCATTAGTAACATATTTATAGGAATAATCTCCACTTTTTGCTTCTTTCCATTCGTGAGTTTGTCCGAAGGCGTTAAAAGAAAGCGCCGCAATTAGAAAGACACTTGAAATTTTTTTAATCATAGTATTTATTTTTAGAAGCTCTAAATTTACTATTGTTTCGATAATAAAGAAGCGTTTTAGAAAATTTATTTATTTTTTTCAACGACAAGTTATTTTTACAATAAAATATGTTCTCATATTTTTGTTTAATTATATAAAATATTCAAAAAAAAATGGAGAAAAGCAGCAATTACTTTTCTCCAAAATACTCAATATATTTTCAAACTAAAATGCCAATTCTAACATCAGCAATATGTTATTTTTATCTATCAAACAACAATCTTTCTCCATGTTTAATAAGAGAGAAATTACCATTATCGTAAGCTAAATGCCCATTAACAAATGTTTGAGTAATTTTAGATTTCAATTCTGTTCCTTCCAACGGACTCCAACCGCATTTGCTGATAATATTTTCCTTTGCTATTGTCCAAGGATTATCCAAATCTACCAACACCAAGTCGGCTTTATAACCTTCTTTAATAAAACCTCTTTTCTCCACTTGAAATAAAATAGCAGGATTGTGACACATTTTTTCTACAATTCTCTCTAAAGAAATTTTTCCATTATGATAATTTTCCAACATCACCGCTAAAGAATGCTGCACCAAAGGCGCGCCAGAAGGACATTTTGTATACACATTTTGTTTTTCTTCCCAAGTATGCGGAGCGTGATCTGTAGCCACAACATCTATCCTGTCATCCAAAAGGGCTTCCCAAAGTCCGTCCTTGTCTTTTTGCGTTTTCACCGCAGGATTCCATTTTATAAGAGAGCCTTTTGTCTCATAATCATCGTTTGTAAATGTTAAATGATGAACGCAAACTTCAGCTGTAATTTTTTTGTCTTTTAAAGGAATGTCATTTCTGAACAATGCCGTTTCCTTCGCTGTTGACAAATGGAAAATATGCAATCTAGCACCTGTTTTCTCCGCCAACTCAACTGCTTTTGAAGACGATTTATAACAAGCTTCTTCACTTCTAATTAAATGATGAAATTTCACTGGAATATCTTCACCATATTCAGCTTTATATTTTTCGGTATTGGCTTTTATGGTTGCTTCATCTTCGCAATGAACACAAATCAGCATTTTGGTTTTGCTAAAAATATTCTCCAAAGTTTCGGGATTGTCCACCAACATATTTCCTGTGGAAGAACCTAAAAACAACTTGATTGCCGCCACATTTTTCGGATTGGTCTTTAAAACTTCCTCTAAATTATCATTGGTTCCGCCCATTGAGAAAGAATAATTCGCGTAAGATTTTTCTGCACCTAATTGATATTTCTCTTCCAACAATTCCTGAGTTACCGCATTCGGAACCGTGTTTGGTTGATCGATAAAACTGGTAACTCCACCTGCAATTGCTGCTTTAGATTCAGATTCAATATCGCCTTTATGGGTTAAACCTGGCTCACGAAAATGCACCTGATCATCGATAACACCTGGAAGTAAGAATTTTCCAGAAGCATCAATTATTTGTTCAATATTTTCCTCGGAAATATTTTCAGCAATTTTCGAAATAATATCATTTTCTATCAACAAATCGCTTTCGAAAATTTGACCTTCATTGACGATTTGAGCATTTTTAATTAGAATTTTCACTTTTATTTAGATATTAGATGTTAAGTGTTAGATGTTAGAATTCATGCTTTTAATTAAAGAGCCATTTTTCTTTCACCCATTTTTCTTTTCACAGAACTACAAATTTACGTCTTTATGAACGAATTTTAATTGAGAAAATAAAATTTCAAAATCTAAATATCTACATTTGCAGGAAAATTTTTGAATTTTGTATAAGAAATTATTAGGACAAACGGCTTTGTATGGATTAACAACGGTTATCATAAGATTATTCCCGTTCATCATTACGCCTATCCTTTTAAAGCTTTTCGGACCAGAAGCTTATGCTCCTTATGCAGATTTTTATTCTGTTGCAGGAGTAATTTCTGTTTTGCTCACTCACGGAATGGAAACTACTTTTTTCCGTTTTGCTCTCGATGAAAAAGACGATAAAAAATTAATTTCTACCACTTTCTTTAGTGTTTTTGTAGCCACCGTTTTGTTTCTAGCCATTGTACTTATCAACAGGGTGTATTTTGCTAATGTTTTTAAAACACCAGAGCATGTAGATTTATTAACGCTAATTACCATAACATTAGGGTTAGATGCTTTTTGTGCCATCCCTTTTGTATTGCTTCGAAAGAATGAACAACCAATGAAATATGCGAGCATTAGGATTGCAAATGCTATTGTTAACTTTTTATTGGTAGTCTTTTTTTATAAATTTTTAATCAATGCACCCAACGGAATTTTTGGTTTAAAATACAACCCAGATTTTGGAATTGGTTATGCATTTATCGCCAATTTAGTAGCCAGTGCATTTACTTTTATTCTATTATCAAAAGAACTTATAGTAGCGAGAATCAAGTATTTTTCATGGGAACTTTGGAAAAAAATGATGAAATATTCTTGGCCCATAACTATAGCGGGACTTGCAGGAATTATTAACGAAACTTTCGACCGACAATTCCTTAAATTTTTACTTCCAGAGGGTGAAAACCAAATTCAATTGGGAATTTATGGGGGTGTTACCAAAATTGTAACTTTTGTAATTCTTTTTAGACAAGCCTATTCTCTCGGAATTGAGCCTTTTTTCTTTAGCCATTCCACCAATAAAAATGCAAAATCAACTTATGTAAAATTGATGGATGTTTTTATTGCGGTTAATTGCTTAATCATTTTATTTTTATGTGTTAATCTTAATTGGATTTCTCATTACTACATTAAGAATCCCGCTTATTATGAAGGATTGCCCATCTTACCGATATTATTTTTCGCAAGTTTATTTTTAGGAATTTATCTCAATCTTTCTATTTGGTATAAATTAACAGATCAAACTATTGTTGGAGCCTATATTTCTTTTATTGGAGTAGCATTTACAATTGGAATTAATTTTTATTTCATTCCAAAATATGGTTATTGGGCTTCTACTTGGGCAACTATTATCAGTTATTTTGTTATGATGATGGTTTCTTATTTTTGGGGACAAAAAAAATATCCCGTCCCTTATAATACTTACTCCAATGCGATTATTATTTTAGTAACAATGATACTTTCATTCTTCAGTTACCAATATTTTAATGAGAATTACTTAGTTGGAAATCTTATTTTTCTCATTTTTGCTATTATATTAGTAAAGACTCAAAAAATTATTCCCGAAAATTTATTGAGAAAACTTAAGCTAAAATAAATTTTATATTACATTTATCTATTTAATAAATAAAACACACATTCTTTATGAGAATTATCGTACCAATGGCTGGACGAGGATCCAGACTACGCCCACATACTTTAACAGTTCCAAAACCGTTAATCCCAATTGGTGGAAAACCAATTGTACAAAGATTAGTAGAAGACATTACTAAAGTTGCAGGAGAAAAAATTGAAGAAATTGCTTTTATTATAGGTGATTTCGGTCCAGAAGTGGAACAATCCCTTATCGATATCGCAGAAAGTCTAGGTGCAAAAGGTAGCGTTTATACTCAAGATGAACCTCTAGGAACTGCACATGCTATAAAATGTGCGGAAGCATCCATGAAAGGTGATGTTGTAGTAGCTTTTGCCGACACTCTTTTCCGTGCAGATTTTATTTTGGACAAAAACTCAGATGGAGTAATTTGGGTGAAAAAAGTAGAAGACCCTTCTGCGTTTGGCGTGGTAAAATTGGACGATTATGGTTTTATTACAGATTTTGTAGAGAAACCTCAAACTTTCGTTTCAGATTTAGCCATTATTGGTATTTATTATTTTAAATCCGCAGAGAAATTGATGGATGAGATTAATGATATCATGGATAAAAACATCATGGTAAGTGGAGAATATCAATTGACTACTGCTTTAGAAAATCTTAGAGCTAAAGGTGCTAAATTCTCTTTAGGAAAAGTGGATGATTGGATGGATTGTGGAAACAAAAATGCCACCGTGGAAACCAATGGAAAAATTCTTCAATACGAAAAAGAAGAAATGAAAAACTTCCCTGCTTCTGCAAAAATCACCAATTCATTAATTATTCCTCCTTGTTTTATCGGAGAAAACGTTGAAGTGAACAACTCTAAAATTGGACCTAATGTTTCTATTGGAAATGGCACTAAAGTTTTGAATTCTAATATTGAAAACTCATTAATCCAAGAAAAAACTGTTATTGATCATGGAAATCTATCCAATTCAATGATTGGAAATTCTGCGCAATATTATGGTGTTGCCAGAGAAATTTCGTTAGGAGATTATTCCGTTCTAGACTTTTTATCAAAAGACGAAAACTTATAATTGATAAAAAATACATATCTTTAAGCCAAAACACACAAAACATTTGTGTGTTTTGGCTTTAATATTGTAATCTCTTTGCACATTAAGCAATAAAAATGAAAAAAGTAATTTCACTCCTAATAATTGCCCTTGTTTTATATTCTTGTAAAGCAAAAAAAGCAATATCTAATACCGAGGAAAACAATATTGATTCCACTCAAATAGCCAACAATTCAAGAAACCCAAAAGATATTAATAAACCTGTTGGAGATAAAATTAACTTTTATTCTAAAATTTTAATTCCCCTCAAGTTTGATCAAATAAAAATGTCTAGTAAAATAGATATTGAATCGGAAAACTATATTCCACAATTGGATGCTACCATTTATATTGCTAATGATGAAAAAATTTGGGCAAATCTAAGTGCTTTAATGGGCTTAACCGGAGCGAGAAGCCTTATTACACATGAAGGGCTGAAAGCTTATGTAAGAACAAACAAAACTTATATAGATTCAGATTTTGAATATTTAAACAAATTATTGAACGTTAATTTTATTGATTACAAATCTGTAGAAAAAATTCTTATCGGTAGAACATTTTTACCAATTAATGACAGACAATTCCTCCTGACGAGGACTACGCAAGGTTATAAGCTCGCTTCAATAGAAAACCAAAAGATTGAAACAGAAGAGAACAATAGAGAATATAAAATCGCTCTTTATTACAATGAAACTTATGACCTTACAAAAGTAGATTTACAAGATGTTAATTCTTCTGACGGTTTAGAAATTGGTTATGATGGTTGGGAATCTTACAATGATATTCGCCTGCCAAAAAATGTTAAAATAATTATAAAAGGAAGCAAAAAAAGTCAAATATTAATAGAAAACACGAAATTTGACTTTTCCAAGATGGATACGCGTTACGTGGTTCCTGCAAATTACAAGAAAATAGAAATTTCATGATTAAAAGGATTAGTCTTTTTATAACTATATTATCGGTTTGTAGTATTTATGCTCAAGATAAAGAAAAACTACAAAAACAAAACGCCGACCTAAAAAAACAAATTGCCGCTATTAACGCTGACTTAGCCAAAAGCCAAAGCCAGTCTAAGCTCTCTATTGCCTATTTGGACAATGTAAACAAGAAAATCTCACTGCGTGAAAAAGTTTATAATAACACTCAAAAAGAAAAGAGATTTATTGAAGATGACATCTATCTTCGTCAATTAGAAATCAACCGCCAAAACCGCGAATTAGCTGTTTTAAGAAAAAACTATGCTGAAGTTTTGGTAAAAGCTTATAAAAACAAAGGTGTTCAAAATAAAGTGACCTTCATTCTATCATCCAAAAATTTGGGCGAAGCTATTAGAAGGGTTCAATATTTAAAACAATATTCAGATTATCAGGATAAAAAAGCCGCTGAAATAGGAAAAGCTGCAAGTATTTTGCAAAATACAATTGTTCAAAAACAACAATCTGTAAAACAAAAAGACAATCTATTAAACGATCAAAAGAAAGAACTTCTGACCATTTCAGTTGAGAAAGAACAGAAAGAGCAATTATTAAAAGAATTTAAACAAAACGAAGCTCAATTAACATCCGAACTTAGACAAAAACAAGCTCAATCTAAAAAATTAGAAGGCCAAATTCGTTCTATTATTGCAGAAGAAATAAGAATTGCAAAAGCTGAGGAAGAAGCTAGAAAAAAAGCGGAAGCTGAAAAAATTCGTTTAGCAAAAATAGCTGCAGAAAGAGAAAAAGCTCGTATTGAAGCAGAAAATAAAGCCAGAGCTGAAGCTTTAGAAAGAGAAAGAAAATTAGCGGAAGCTGAAGCAGCAAAAACAGCTGAACTAGCAAGAAAACGCGCTGAAGAAGAACGTAAAAGAACTGAAGATGCTAAAAAAGCTGAAGCCAGTGCAAGAGATGAAGCAAGAAGGGTTGCCGCTGCCAAAGAATCTGCAGAAGCCAATGCAAGAGCCAAAGCTGCATCCGACAAACTTATTGCTGCTAAAGCTGCAGAAGCTGCCTTAGAAAAGAAAAAAGAAGAAGACAAAAACAATGCTGAGAAAAAAGCAATGACAAGCTTTGGCGTTTCTACAGCATCAGGAAACAACTTTGCACAAAATAGAGGAAGAATGGGGTTCCCAGTAGATCGTGGAAATATTACTCACCGTTTTGGAAGACAACAACACCCAGTTTTCAAAAATATTGTTGAAGAAAATAATGGTATTAAAATCTCTGTTCCAGCAGGAACAAGAGCAAAATCTGTGTTCCCTGGAGTTGTTTCTTCAATAGTTCCAGAAGCAGACGGTACAAGAACTGTTATGGTAAGACACGGAGAATATTTTACCATTTATTCTAACCTTGCAAACACTAGTGTTTCTAAAGGACAACAAGTGTCTGCAGGAACTCAACTAGGTACAGTAGGACAGGACTTTGACGGCTCTTACACCTTAGATTTCCAAGTTTGGAACAGTAGAAATCCAATGAATCCATTAGAGTGGGTTTCTCAATAAAAAAGTTTAACTTTGCAAAAAAAATTAAAATGGAATCACTTACTATATTAGCACTTTCATGGCAACATTTATTAATTGTTGCACTTATTGTAGTAGTCCTTTTTGGAGGTAGAAAAATACCTGAATTAATGAGAGGAGTAGGCTCAGGAATTAAAGAATTTAAGGATGCAGTAAAAGAAGAAGATAAAACTGCTGACAAAAAAGAGAACAACCCTAATTCTTAATTAAAGTCTTTCTACAGAATGAATTTTTCAAAAAATGCTTGGATTGTTTTCAATACATCCATAGAGGATTATCATGTACAAGATGAAGTAGATACGCTTATCAATAATCCGTACCAAGAAAATACTTTGGAACGGATATTGTATGCTAAAAATTGGATTGACACCGTACAATGGCATTTAGAAGACATCATAAGAGATGAAAATATAAATCCTGTAGAAGCTCTTAAAATTAAGAGAAGAATAGACTCTTCAAATCAACAAAGAACTGATTTAGTGGAGTTTATAGATAGTTGGTTTCTTAACAAATATAAAGATATTCTTCCTAAAGAAACTGCTAAAATAAATACCGAAACACCAGCTTGGGCTGTAGACAGACTATCTATTTTAGCACTTAAAGTTTACCATATGAACTTAGAAGCCAATCGTGAAGACGCTTCTGAAGAACATAGAGCAAAATGTTTGGAGAAATTAAATGTTCTTCTTCTACAACAACAAGATTTATCGACTTCTATTGATACATTGCTTCAAGATATTGAAAACGGTGATGTTAAGATGAAGGTATATAAACAAATGAAAATGTATAACGATGAAAGTCTTAACCCAATCCTTTATAAAAAAGGGTAATTAAGATGAAAAATTCATTTATTTTATTTGTTATAAGTTCTTTTATTTTAACTTCTTGCGCATCTGAGAAAGCCAATATCTCTCCGATAACCCATATTTTTGGTAGTGAAGCAAATATTTCAAAAAATGATAATTTAGACAGCTCATTTGTTTTTAACATAAAGCAAAATATTAACGCTTCTGAAATTTCGAATCTTATTTCTACATTTCCAAAAACAAAAAACGATGCAGTAAATAATGAAGTCATTGTATTAAAAAGTGAACTACAAAATTATTTGTACGCATTGGATGCAGGAGATAAAATTTCAAAAGATAAGGCACTTAAAAATTTTGAAAAATCTTACAAAAGAACTCAAAAATTAAGAAAATTTTTGGTGCAAAGCGATGATGAAGTTGTGAATAGATATTTGGTAAGAATAAAAACCAATATCACTTTAATAGAAGACGATTTAGCGAATTAAAACCACACAAACACCTTTTCTTTTACATGATAAAAATTCAAGCGGAAGCTAATGTTCCTACTGAATATGGGCAATTCCGAATGATAGCATTTTCTGAAAACGAAAACGATTGGATGCCACATATGGCTATAATCTCCGAAAATACAGATTTTTCTAAACCTGTTAACGTAAGATTTCATTCTGAATGTATTACAGGTGAAGTTTTCCATTCTAAAAAATGTGAATGTGGACAGCAACTAGAAGCAGCCATGAAATACATCCATGAAAAGGGGGGGGTAATTATTTATCTAAGACAAGAAGGCAGAAATATTGGCATTATTAATAAACTAAAAGCGTATGCTTTGCAGGAAAAAGGTTTAGACACCGTTCAAGCCAATTTAGAGTTAGGCTTACCTGCAGATGACAGAAACTTTAATGTTGCCATAGAAATTCTAAATCTGCTTAAAATAGAAAACATCAACCTTCTTACCAATAATCCTGAGAAAGTGAAGTTTGTAGAAAACAGCAATGTGCGTTTGAACTCAAGAATTCCACTGGAAATTCCCGCCAATGAAATAAGCAAAGGATATCTTCAAACTAAAAAAGATTATTTCGGACATTTACTCAATATCAATACTGATAAAAAAGAATAAAAAAAAGCCTCTCAATCGAGAGGCTTTTTGTGAATTATTTTGTTGTGATTATTTTAAAACCTTAGTTTTAGAATCATCAATATTAAAATATTTAATTACTGCATTATAATCTTTTAAATCTACTGGTGAAGAACCATTTGCCATTTTTAGATTTCCATAATGATCCGCCGGAACAATTACAATTCTAAACTTTCTCTGAGGACTGATATAAGTAGTATTAGCCAAAGCAAAATCCGCATCTACATATAGTGCAATATCACCTGAACTGAAATCTCCAGTATAATCAACTACTCCTCCACCTGATGGATAAAAAGTATAAGGCATTGGTTTCCAAACAGGATCCCCATTTAGAGCAGCAACATAAAATAAAATCATATCACCACCTTGTAAAGTTTGTGGTAAATTTCTTACATATTCATAAGCATTGGTCCCCGCGACATTGGTAAAAACTGGATTTGTAATGTCATAAGTTGCTCCAATAGTATCATAGTCCTGAAAAGGTACATCATTGTTATCATCACAGCTATAAATAAATAACGATGCAAATGCTAACAAAAATAAAGGAAGGTATTTTCTCATTTTAATTTTTTTTAATTGTTATTGAAATCATTTATTCAAATCATATACCAAAACATCAAAAAACTTTCTGTGATCAATTTTATAATTGTATTTTTGTTCATATTCTTTATAAAAATGAAAAAGATTTTTTGCAGTTTACTAATTGTCTGCCTTTCTGTTAGCACTCCTATTAATGCACAGTACACCCCTAAAAATATTTCTCCAGAAAAAGTTCAAGAAGCCCAAAATTGGGTAAATAAAACTTATAATTCTTTATCTCAGGATGAAAAATTAGGTCAATTATTCATTGTTGCCCTTTATACCAACAAAGGTGAAGACTTTATTAATAATATTAGAAACATTGTTGTTAATGACAAAATTGGTGGACTTATATTAATGCAAGACGATCCAGTAAGACATATTAATTTAGTGAATGAGTTCCAATCTAAATCTAAAGTTCCATTAATGATAGGCATGGATGCAGAATGGGGAATTTACCAAAGAATAGCTTCTGCACATAAATATCCTTGGGCTATGACTTTAGGTGCAATTCAAGATAAAACATTGATTTATCAAATGGCGCAGAAAATTGCTGAAGATTGTAAAAGATTAGGTGTAAACTGGGATTTTGCTCCTGTTGTTGACGTGAATACCAATCCTAATAACCCTATTATCGGCAACAGAAGTTTTGGATCTGAAGTAAAAAATGTAGTTAATTCTGCACAAGCTTATGCTGATGGATTACAGGATTCAAATATTTTGGCGGCTATCAAACATTTCCCGGGACATGGTGATACAAGTACAGATTCTCATTTAGATTTACCCGTTGTTTCTCATAATTTAACTCGTTTAAATGAAATAGAATTAGCTCCTTTTACAGAATTGGCGCATTCAGGAATTGGAGGCGTTATGGTAGCTCATTTATATGTTCCAAGTTTAGAAAATGGAAAAGGCATTCCTGCATCGGTTTCTAAAAATATTATTACAGGAATTTTAAAAGAAAAAATTGGTTACAAAGGTTTAATCATTACAGATGCCCTAAACATGGCTGCTGTTGCCAATAAATATCAACCTGGAGTATTAGACGCAATGGCTTTTAAAGCAGGAAATGACATTATGCTATTTTCTCAAGATGTTGCAACAGGAAAAAAACTCATTCAAGAAGCTTTAAACAAAGGGGAAATTTCTCCATCAAGACTTGAAGAAAGTGTAAAGAAAATTCTGTTGGCTAAATATTATTTGGGATTACAACAATATACACCGAAAAACCCTACAAATGTTGTTGCAGACATCAATAATGATTCTCATAAAAAATTAGTTCAAAATCTTTACAGCAATGCTTTAACGCTTTTAAAAGACAAAAAAGATTTACTTCCTTTACAAAAAGGCGAAACCATTTATTATGTTCCTTTGGAAGAAGCTCCTCATCAAGTTTTTGCAGATAAACTTTCTCAAAACAGAAACATAATTATTAAAAAAGCCAATGAAATAAATAGCATTCCATCACATTCAACCGTAATTGTTGGTTTCCATAAAGATAATTCTACAGCTTATAAATCTTATAAAATTTCTGCGAATTCAAAAAGAATACTTGCTGACCTAAGCAAAAAGAATAAGGTGGTTTTAAGCGTTTTTGGAAGTCCTTATGCTTTAAAAGATATTGATCTTAAAAAAGTTTCAACAGTAGTTGTGGCTTACGAAAACAATGAAGATTCTATGAATTCGACTGCAGAAGCTTTAGTTGGTAAAACAAAAATAAGTGGAAAACTACCCGTTTTAGTGAATGAAGATTTAAAACCAGAAATGGGATTAACTCTTGAAGCCAACAACCAAAATTTAAGAAACTAACAACATGAAAATAGGAATTCTTTGCTATCCAACCTATGGAGGAAGTGGAATTGTTGCCACAGAATTAGGAATGTCACTCGCTAATAAAGGTTATGATGTACATTTTATAAGTTCTGCATTACCTGCAAGATTGGACATTACCAATCCGAATATCTTTTTCCATAAGGTGAATGTACAGACGTATCCACTCTTTCAATATCAACCTTATGATATAGCTTTAAGCTCCATGATTTATCGTGTCGTAAAATTGTACAAATTAGATTTACTTCATGCCCATTACGCCATTCCTTATGCATACGCAGCTTATACGGCAAAACAAATGTTACAAGAGGATGATCAGGATGTTCCTTTGGTAACCACTTTACACGGAACCGATATTACATTAGTAGGTCAACATCCAAGTTATAAACACGCCGTTGAATTTTCTATTAATCAATCGGATACCATTACCGCAGTTTCTGAAAGTTTAAAAAAAGACACCCTCCAATTTTTTAATATTAAAAAAGATATTGAAGTCATCACCAACTTTATAGACAATTCTATTTTGGAAGATTGTAATGATTGTCAACGTACTCAATTTGCAAAACCCGATGAAAAAATATTGATTCATGTTTCCAATTTGCGACCAGTAAAAAGAATTGAAGATGTATTGCAAATTTTCAAAAATGTAGAAAAGAAAATAAAATCTAAACTCATCATCATTGGTGAAGGTCCCGAAATGGAAAAAATAAGTCAATTCTTAGAAGAAAATCCAGATCTTATTTCTAAAATCCGTTTGCTAGGAAAAGTAAATGATTTGTATAGAATTTTACAGCTGTCGGATGTGTTTTTACTTCCTTCTGAACAAGAAAGTTTTGGTTTAGCAGCTTTAGAAGCAATGGCGGCTTATACACCTGTAATTAGCTCTAATGCAGGGGGAATTCCAGAAGTAAATATTCAAGGGGAAACGGGTTATCTCGCAGAAATAGGAAACGTAGAAGTAATGAGCAATTACACGATAAAACTTCTCAGCGATGAAGATTTATTGGCAAAAATGAAGATAAATGCTAAAAAACAAGCTTTAAAATTCGATTTGAAGAAGATTCTTCCTCTATATGAAGACATGTACAAAAAAACCATTGAAAATTTCAAATCACAAACTAAATAATGCACTGATTTAAAAAAATTCATATATTTAATAGAAGTTAATCTTGAATATATGAACGAAAAACTCCTTCAATACCTTTGGAATTATAAGATTTTTACCCATTTCAATTTCCAGGATGTTGAAGGAGTTTCTATTGAAGTTTTAGACTTTGGAAAATGGAACCATGATGCTGGTCCAGATTTTTATTTGGCAAAAATTAGAATAGGAAATATTACACTTGTCGGAAATATTGAACTGCATGTAAAAACATCTGACTGGAACCATCACCATCATGAAAATAATAGCGATTTCGATAATTTAATTCTTCATGTGGTCTATGAAAATGATCAAGAAATTGTGTCTCTCAAAAATAAAAACATCACTACTTTAGAACTTAAAAATTATATTTCCCTTCCTACCCTTTCTCGATATCAACAACTCAATGAGAACAATAAATTTATTCCTTGTGAAAATATTTTTGATGTACAAAAAATTCCATTTCATTTTGCTGAAGAATCTGTTCTCAATAAACTTCAAGAAAAATCTTGGGAGATTAAAAAGTCTTTAGTACAATATAAAAATGATTATGAAGCGGTGCTCTTTCATTATTTGGCTTATAATTTTGGACTTAGCATAAATGCCGAAATCTTTAAAGAAATTGCTGAAAGTATAGATTTTAAAGTGATCCAAAAAATCAGAAACAACAACTTACAATTAGAAGTTTTGCTTTTTGGTTATTCTGGTTGGTTGGAAAATCCTCAAGATGAAAACATGAAAAAATGGAAGTCTGAGTTTGAATTTTTACAATCAAAGTTTAACATTCAAAAGAAAAAATATTCACCAAAATTTTTAAGATTAAGACCTCAAAATTTCCCAACGATTCGGTTTTCTCAATTGGCCAATTTGTATCATCAACATCAAAATGTTTTTTCGAAATTGGTTCAAGCTAAAAACATTCAGGAAATTTTTACTATTCTCAATGAAATTCAAGCCTCAGAATATTGGAATACACATTTCAATTTCGGCAAAATCTCCACTCAAGATTATCCAAAAAAACTGAGCAAAGATTTTATTCATTCCATTATCATTAATACCATTTTGCCTTTTAAATATTCTTATCAAAAATTCATTAATGAAGAAGCTCATGACGAGATTATAGAGATGTACAAACAAATTTCCGCAGAAAAAAATACAATAATTTCAGAATGGAAAAACATAGGATTTCAGGCATCAAATAGTTTAGAAAGTCAGGCTTTTTTATATCATTACAAACATTTTTGCGTTCAAAAAAAATGCTTAAATTGCGGTATTTGTTTTAAGCTTCTAAAAGATGAATAAAATTTTCAGCAATTTGCGTCATAAAATGGAAAGAGAATGGTTCGGATCCTTAACAAGAATAGGAACCAAAATAGGCATTCCTGTTTCTAAATTAAGGGTTTTCTTTATCTACTCTACATTTGCAACCGCTGGTGTTTTTTTCCTTTTTTATCTTGGTTTGGCTTTTACATTATGGGTGAAAGATATTTTTATAACGCGCAGACCCAGCGTTTTTGATTTATAGCAAATGGAATTTATTAAAATCTCTTCTAGTTCAGATTATCGTATTCAGGAAATTGTAAACTCCTATTGTACAAGCTTTCCAGAAGCAGAAAGACGCAATGAAAAACAATTTAAAAACCTCTTCAGCCAACCTTGTGTTAATATTTTATCCATTTTTCATGAGAATGAAAACATTGGATATTTGGTTATTTGGAAACTTTCAGGATTTGTATTTGTGGAGCATTTTGAAGTTTTTGAAAGATTTAGAAATAAAAAATACGGCTCTGAAGTCATCTCACATTTATTTCAAGAATATCCTAAAATTGTTTTGGAAATAGAACCCGAAACTTTAGACGATTTAGCAAAAAGAAGATATCATTTTTATCAAAGAAACAGCTTTAGCATTATTGATGAAAATTATATACAACCAAGTTATGGCGATGGTAAACCATCCTTAGAACTATGGCTTTTATCTAATTTTCCAACAGAAAATACGCTTCAAATTCGTGAAGAAATTTATGACGTAGTTTATAAATAACAAAAAAATCCGTTCAAATCTAATTTTAAACGGATCTATATGATTTAATCTACTTGATATTCTAGTTTGATAGTAATACTGGCTTCTTTCTCTTTGGAAGCAGTATTAAAAGTTCCGCCATAAGAAAAATCCTCATTGGAATTAGGCGCTGTAATTTGTATCACTCCAGTGGTTGCTTTTTTAAGTTTTCCAAGGCTTGCTCCTGCATTTTCGGCTATTTTTTCGGCTCTTTGTTTGGCATCTTTTGTTGCACTAGCTATCATTTCTTGTTTTACATCTGCTAATTTGGTATAAAAATAACTGGGCGGAGAAGAGGTAAAAACAATTCCTAAATTGATAATTTCAGTAATATTTCTCGATAAATTTTCGATTTTTTGGACTTCTTTACTTTCTATAGAAACAGTTTGTGAAAGTTCATAACCAGAAAAAGTACGAACGGTATTATTACCATTAGCATCCGCAGTGTAATTAAACTGCTTTTGAATATCTACTGCAGAAAAAACAATTTCATTTTGCTTAATTCCTTTAGAAACTAGATAATTAGCAATTACCTTTCTGTCACTTGCCAATTCATCATAGGCCGTTTTTAGTTCAAAAGAATTTCTAGAAAAATTTCCAGACCAAGTGATAAGATCGGAAGTGAATTTTTTAGTTCCAAGGCCTGTTACAGAGATCGTATTATCGCTTTTATTTCGGTTTTTAATAGCATTTCCTAATAAACCTAAACCTATAATAAAACCCAATGCAGCAATACTAATGATAATAATATTCTTGTTCATAATTTAATGGTATTGAATTAAAAAGCATCAAAACATATTCCAAAAAAATCTATTTACTTTGTTTTTTGTACAATTCCATCATTTTATCGAGTTCCATTTTTATTTGCATTAAATTTTTAAAATAAATTTGTCTTTTGATGTTTGGACTGACCAATAAAGAAAATTCTAAAAATTCATTGATTTTTTCTTTTGGCAAACCTTGATCCGTAAAAAATTTAGGATCAATCCTTTCTTTTAACCAGTCCACATTCTCCTGCAAATCTTCATATTTATAAAGCGATTTTAGACGCCTTGATTTTCCACTTATTACATCATAAATTGCCTGAACATTTACTTGAGCAAACATTAAAGGCAACAAAATATCATTAGCAACTTCTGCAGGTTTTTCTCTCGGTTTTTCAGGACCTTCGGGAAGTCCAATATTCCTTTTCAATTCAGCTACTTTATCGGCTTTTGAAAGTCTTTTAGCATCTTTAGAAAGATCACCCGTTAATTTCAAAATTTCTACTTCCTCTATTTTCATGGGAGTTTTTAGTAAAACAACACTAAAGTCGGTTGAAAAATCTGCACTTGAAATCCTTTTAGAACCTCTTTCATAGTTTTCCTTTACAAATCTCAATTCATCTCCAGCTTTAGCAGAAATACTAAACTTGCCTTGAGAATTAGAAAGCGTCTTTTGTCCATTAGAAATATTGACCACTTGAACATTAGTGATGAAAAACCCTTCCTCCGAAACTAGACTTCCCAAAAGGTTGGTTTGAGCAAAAAAATGAGTAAAAGACAATAAAAACCCTACAAAATAGATTTTCATAAGATGTTATTTGCGAGTTGTAGCAGGTATTTTATAGGAAGAAAGACCTTCCAAAACAGCTCTTTGAAACCTTGCTAAATCCGCTTCGGAACAGTAACCATATTTAAGTATTTTTTTCCTTTCAAAACCTCTGTTAAAAATATGAAAAATAAAAGACTGTATTTGAGGTTTGGTAATTTGAAGGTCTGTAAAATATTTCTCACCCAGCGCACTTATAATATATTCCATTACATCTACATCATCCCATTTATTTTTAATTTTCCCAATGGCTATTCCCCTTGTTACAGGTTGTACAAATTCTCCAGGACGGGCTGCTAAGACTCTAGGATCCGTTTTCATAGACATATAACGGTTCATTTCTTTTTTTAGTTTTTGCACTTTTGCAGGTGCATCAACTCTTTTTACATCAATTTTCAAATCTCCTGTAAGTTTTTTACTCAGTTCCACCTCTTCAATTAAAATAGCAGATTTTATCATGGTAATATTGATGGGAGATTTCATATCATTAGCATCTACTCTTTTACTGAATCTTTCGAATCCTGAAGAGATGCATCGGATTTCATCTCCAATTTTTGCAGCTAACATAAAATGCCCTTCTCTATTGGTAAGAGTACGTTCATCTGTACGAACGTTGAGAACGGTAACTCCTTGAATTTCCACTTTGTCTTCAGTAAACAATTTCCCAAAAACAAATTCTTGAGCTTTAAGGCTATAAAAAGAAAGAAAAAGGATAAAAAAAGAAAATAATTTTAGCTTCACAGTTAGTTTTTAATGTTAATACAAAACTAATTGTATTTTCTAATTATGAAACAAGTTTAACCAGACTTAACGCATTTTAGCAATATTTCCACATTTGATTCAAAAAAACTGTTAATCTCTTAGCTTAAATTGTTAAGATTTACCATTAAATTAAGTAATTTGCTAGCTTAAAAACTTCTTCTAAACATGCAAAATTCCTACACAGTTATTAACGCTTCTGCAGGTTCAGGAAAAACCTATGCTTTGGTGCAGAAAGTATTAATGATTTGTTTAAAATATCCAAATCAACCTTACATCATCAGCAATATTTTGGCTTTAACATTTACCAATAAAGCTGCTAATGAGATGAAAGAAAGAATTTTATCTTGGTTAGGGAATTTTTCTAAAAGCAATTATGCAGAAAATGGAGATTTAAAAAACATTCAACAGGCTTTTCAAGAGGAAGGACTTAAAATAACGATTGACGATTTACATCTGCGTTCTAAGGCTTTATTAGACTATATTCTTCACAATTATTCCAATCTTAATATTAGTACAATAGACAAATTCAACTCCCGTTTGGTGAGAAGTTTTACGTATGAATTGGGATTGGCAAAAAATTTCAATTTAGAGATTGATGCAGAACCGTTTCTTATTGAAGCGGTAGATAAAATGCTGGATCAGATAGGTGAAAAAGAAAGCGTTTCCGACTCTTTTATGGACTATGTAAATTATAGTTTAGACAATAATGAAAGAATTAATCTGAATGAAAATTTATACAATGCCGCTAAAGAATTTGTAAAAGACATTCATTATGAGCAACTTAAAAACAATAAAAATTTTGATACTCAGCATTATGAATTAAAGAAAGCTGAAATTCGAAAGGAAATTAAAGACAATAGAAAAAGAATAGAAGAATTGGCTACATCCACCCTTGAATTTATTAAAAATCAAGGCATTGAATTGGAAGATTTTGCACAAGGAAAAAATGGTTTAGGTGTTTTTTTTGAAAAAGTTCAGGATTTTGCTCTTAAAAAAAGAGACGGCTTTCCTTTTCCTAGTACAAGTGAAGAATCAACTGTTGAAAGATTTCTAAAAGGAGCTTCCACAAAAGGAAAAGCCAAAGAAAACATCATCTTGGAACTCGTGCCTCAGCTTTTAGAAAAAAGAATGGAGCTTATCCAGCTATATATTTCTACGCAAAAATTAGAGAAAATACTTGCTGCTTTACTTCCTTTAAAAGTGAATAAAGACATTCAGGAAGAGCTTAAAAATATTGAAGAGGAAAACGATTTGGTGTTATTATCAAAATTCAATGTTTTAATTAATGAAAATCTTAAAAATGAACCTTCGGCTTTTATTTATGAGAAAGTAGGAACTCAATTTACCCATTTTTTCTTTGATGAATTTCAAGATACATCAGAACTACAGTGGCAGAATTTTATTCCGTTAAGAGATCATAGTATTTCTTCTGACAATACTTCTTTTACGTTGGTTGGCGATCCTAAACAAAGTATTTACCGATTCCGAGGTGGCGAAAGCCAGATAATGTTGGATATTATTAATAAAGATGACAAAAAAGCTCCTAAACAAGCGGAACTCATCGTTCTGCAAAACAATTGGCGCAGTGCTCAAAATATTGTAGAATTTAATAATGAGCTTTACGATTTTCTTTCTCAACATGTAAAACCTGAACATAAAGATATTTTTGGGAAAGATGCTCAACAAATTTCTAAATCTGCAATACAAGGAAGAGTAAAAATAAATTTAATTGAAAATCTTACCAATGAAGACTTTTACACAGACAGCTCCGAAAAGATAAGAAAGGACATTCAAGAATGTTTGGATAATGGTTTTAGTTTTTCAGACATCACTATTTTATGTCGAGGAAATACCGATATTTTTAATTATTCACAAAAATTAGCCAACTTAAAAGTTGTTTATAAAGAAGAGGAAACTTATATAAAAACCATTTCTGACAAAGGCTTAACCTTAGAACTTTCGGATACGTTAATGGCTGTAATGGAATATTTGAAATGGACTTCCAACCCAAGAAATGTTCCTCATCTTGTTTTAATGATGTATTATCTTCAGCGTTTAGGAAGAATTAAAATTGCAGATTTTACCATAGACATGAAAAATCTTTTGGAAATAAAAGACTATGATAAAACGTTGGAATATATTCAAAATCAATACAATATTATTTTGCAACAACAGAATTTCCCGAAATTTAATTTGTACAATTATATAGAATATTATCTAAACGAATTTGCTGTGGAAGATAAGGAAACTGACTTCCTTCTCAATTTTTTAGAAATGTTGTATAATTTCACGCAAAATACTTCTGCAAGTGTAAAAGATTTCATTAAATATTGGGACGAAGAAGCTTCACAACTAAGTGTTCTTACTTCTGAAAATGTAGATGCAGTGCAATTAATGACCATTCATAAGTCTAAAGGTTTAGAATTCCCAATTGTGATGCTTCCCATGAGAAATAAATCTAAAGATTCTGAATTTACCAATTGGTTTAATATGGATGATGAAGTGCTTACATCGGTGCATATTAGTCAGTTCAACAAAAATTTAGAATCTTATGATAAAGATATTCATGATTTTAACGAAACGAATGTTTACAAAAATTTTATCGATAGGCTATGTTTGCAATATGTAGCTACAACAAGACCTGTGGAGCAGCTTTTCCTTTATCTGCAAAAGGAAAGTAAATCTTCGAATAATTTAGAAATCTTGGATTTTATAAAAACCAAAAATGAAAAAAACCTTGATGAATTTGATCTTTTTGAAACCCAACCTGAACTGCTAAAAAAACAGATTTATAAAAAAGAAAACACTTCCCAAACCAAATCTGTAAAAGCCTTTGATAGGAAACATCAAGAAAAATCATCGATAAAAGTAGCTACACCTTCTAAAAATTACCAAGTAAGAAATGAAAAGGTAAAAACAGGGATTTTTGCACATGAATTGCTTTCTAAAATTCATTCTGAAAAAGATATTCCTTTTGTACTAGAAAATTATGTTTTAGCTGGAAAAATAAGCCTTGAAGAACGAAATAATATTGAAACACATTTAACAGAAATTGTTCATCAATACACCGATTTTTTCTCTGAGAACTGGGAAGTTATCAACGAACGAGAAATTATGATTTCCGAAAATGGTGAAACAAAATTGTATAGACCAGACCGCGTTTTGAAACAGAATGATGAATATGTAATCGTTGATTTTAAAACTGGCGAAGAGACTGAGAAAAATGAAATTCAAATACAAACCTACCAATCTGTTCTTGAAAAACTAGGTAAGAAAGTGATTAAAACGCAACTGATCTACTTATAACCGCCGTCTTTTATAGTATTTTCAATTGAGGAAGTCATTTTTTTTGATATTTAAAGTTGTGAAAGTAGGAAAAAGTTTCGGCGGCGCCAAAGGGGCCGCCGAAACTTATAAAACATAATGTTCCAAAATTTTTAAGCTGCAGGATCGGGCGTAAAAACTCTTTGAGCCAATTCTTGATCAAAAAGATATAATGCAGAAGGATTTTCGCAAACCATTTTTATTTTTGTTACCAACTGAGAAGCATTTGCCTCTTCTTCTACTTGCTCGTTAATAAACCATTGCAAGAAAGAAGTTGTAGCAAAATCTCCTTCATCATTAGCATTTTTCACAATATTGAAAATACTTTTGGTAACTGTTTTTTCGTGAGCCAAAGCTTTTTCAAAAATATCTACAGCATCAGCAAATTCATGCGGAGGTTTTGCAATTTCTCCCATAATAATTTCTCCTCCAACATCATTAAGATAATCAAACATTTTATCTGCATGCATTAATTCTTCTTTACTTTGCACTCTGAAATAGTTAGCGATTCCGTCTAAATCTTTTCCAGAAAACCATGCAGACATAGACAAGTAATATTGTGCTGCATATTGCTCATGTGCTATTTGCTCATTTATAAGTTTTGCTATTTTTTCGCTTACCATAATATAATAATTTTTACACAAATTTAAGCAAATAAAAAAGAGCGGAAAAACAAATTCCCGCTCTCACACATTAAAAAATCAAAATTATAAACTACATTGGTTTATAGTGAAGCCTTTTCAGGCATGTTTTTATTCATCATCTTTCTGTCCATTCCTTTTTTCCCTTTCATCATTTCGTGTCTTTTCTCCATTTTCATTTTTTTGTTGCTTTCCCATTTCGCATATTGCTCAGAAGAAAGAATTTTTTTCATATCATCATTCATTTGTTTATTCTTTGCTTTTCTTTCCGCTCTATTCTTTTCCATTTGAACTTTATTTTCCGCCATTCTTCTTTCTTGTAAAACCTTTATTTCGGAAACTTGTTTATCTGTAAGATTAAGCTCTGTTTTCATTTGCGCCATTCTTTTCTCTTTCATTTCTGCTCTTTTTGCCATCATCTCTTGTTTTTGTTCTGGACTTAGTTTTTTAGGTTCGGTTTGTTGTGCCATTGCAAAACTTCCAATTCCTATAAATGCTATTGCTACTACTAATTTTTTCATTTTTTTAAAATTTATAATTTAATTAATTTGTTTTTCTATCTTTTGGATACAGAAAAAAACAAGAAGTTAAAACTAGAAATCATAATTATTTGTTAAAAATAATAATCATTTTAATAATTATAACGAAATAGATTTCATAAAAATAAAAAAGGGTAGAAAACTCTACCCTTTACACACCAAATCATCAATTATGAACTAGTTGTTAGCCAACTTTGATTTAAATCCTGAATTTCCTCTTCCGTGAGAATTGTTATCTCTAGAAGGTCTTTGATTGTCATTCCTCATATTAGGAGAAGAATTTCTGTTTCCATTATTGTTTTTGAAACCTCTATTTCCTCTATCTTCTCTTTGTCCTCTAGGAGATTCTACATTTCTTGGAGCTTGTCTTGGAGCATTATCGCTTCCTCTAAATCCACTATTATTAGCTCTTGGAGAATTTCCTCTATTATCATTACTTCTTATTCCACTGTTATTTGATCTTGGAGAATCACCTCTATTTTCATTACTTCTAAAACCACCATTATTAGTTCTAGGAGCTTCATTACTTCTGCGTGGTTCTACCCTATTTCCTCCCGTGTTAGGATTTCTAAATCCGGTATCATTTCGTCTTCCTTCATTAAAATTTCTTTTAGCTCTATTAGCAACAACTATTGTTGGATTTTTTTGTCTAAAATCTGAACGGTTTACTCTATAAATATTAATATTAACATTTCTATATCGCGGAATTACCGCAAATCTTGGAGCTGAATAATATGTTCTTCTATAATTTTGGAAGTACACAATTGGTGGACGACCATGGTAATAATTATTTTGGAAAATAACAAAAACTCTTGGTCCCATAATTCTTTCCAAAGCATAGAATCTGTCATAATACCATCTATCCGGATTGTATCTGTAGAATCTGTTCCAAGAAGCAAAATCGCTATACAATCTGTTCAAATAAATAATTTCACGAATTTGCCAAGGCGCTAAACTTACCTGTGCAAAAAAGTTATTCCAATTAATATTAATAATGCTTCCTCTATAGTCATTATAATATCCTTGATAATAGTCATTAGGGTAATAATCCGTTGGATAATTATAGTAATAATCATCTGGAAAATAGCCTTGATCGTCATTATCATCATAATAATCATCGTCGTCATAATACCCATTATTATCCCAATTGTTATGAGGATAATGCTGCGCAAACCCCAATGTCGACAAAGATAACGCCAATCCAAAAAGTATCTTTTTCATATCAATTTTCTTAATTTGTTTCATGAAAGAGAAAAATATCTCTACACTTCTTTTGATATCAATACAAATTAGAAGTTAAATAGAAAATTAAAAATAAAAAGATTAAAACACCAATGTGTTGATTCACAACAATATAAAAAACTATTTCTTATATAAATAAAACTGACATGAAAAATAAAACATAAAAAAACCTCCCTAGGAAACTAAGAAGGTTTAAAGTTTATAATATTCTACAACTAATGTGTTACTAAGATTTTCTTATTCAAGATATTTTTACCAGACTCATCTGAAACAGCTACAATATAAGCTCCTTCAATTAAACCATTCATTTGCACTCTATCTTCTACCACACCCAATTTTGAAGAAATATTCTGAGAATACACTTTTTTACCTCCCATATCAAAAACATCCACTCTAAGAATCCCTTTCAAGGCTTTATTTTTAATACTGACGTTAAAATACTGTTCTGTAACTCTTGTTGGATAAATATCTGCTCCCGCCAAAACCGTTGCATTTATTTTCTCATTTAAGAAATATTTACTCGCCAAATCGTAAATAGGTAATTTAATATCATTATTCAAAGCATTCGCTTGTAAAGTTTCCATATCCACTTCAAATAAAGAAAGTCCTTTTGCAGTAGCAATTACTACTTTATTATCTGCATTTACGGCTGAACCATTCACAGAATATCCGTCAGGAAGACCTTGAATTTTTCCTAAAAATTTTGCAGTTAAATCATTTACAGAAACTTTAAATACATTTCCTGAAGCAGCAAAAACATAAAAATTATTATCAGAATCCGCTACCATATCTCCACCAAAACCACTTAGCATTTCGGTGAAAGAGTTTTTACCATTAGATGCATCATCTTTTATAATTCCCAAATCAGAAACTATATAATTCCCATTTTTATTGGCTATTTTAATAAATTGAGTTCCAGCGTTATTAATAGCATAAATATTACCGTCATAACCCGTTGTCATTCTTGTAATATGAGAATTAATATCACAAGATTTGTTCAAAACTACGGAGTTTTCAACAAGTTTCATTTCTTTGGTGTCTGGATTTAAAATATAAATATTAGACGAGAACATTGGCATGTACACCAATGTATTATCAAAAGAATTATAGGCTAAGGTAGCCATATTGGGAGTTTGTGAATTGTTAAAAGAAGTTTTTTCTTCAGTTACCATTCCTTTTCTAGCCACCGAATACACTTTAGCATCTGAATTAACGCTAAAAATTTCAGCTCCTGAAATTCCTTTTTTAAGATCTAAAGCACGAAAATCTTTAAAAGAAATTGTATTAACATCTTTTCCTGTAAGTGCAAACAAATCTTGCTGCGCAGAAACACTTAAACTTGCCAATAGAAAGGCCGTTGGAAGTAAATATTTTTTCATAATAATAGGATTTTATGTGATAACTAAACACTAAATTACGCAATTTTCAAATTAAAACACACAAAATCCTATTATTTATTAAAATTAATTCAAAACATAAGTTGTTCCTTCTCTCCCATCTTTCAGCTCTATTCCTTCTGCAAGTAATTTATCTCTAATTTGGTCGGAGAGTTCGAAATTTTTAGCTTTTCTAGCTTGATTTCTCAATTCAATAAGTACGTTTAAAGCTTGATCCAACTTTTCGTTGTTATTTTCTTCGACTTCTTTTAAACCTAAAACATCAAAAATAAAAGCATTGAGTAGAGTTTTCAAATCTTCTAAATCTTGAGAAGAAATTGTTTCTTTACCATCTTTTAGTTTGAAAATAAAACTTACCGCTTCAAATAAATATGAAATTAAAATCGGTGAATTGAAATCATCATTTAAAGCTTCATAGCATTTTTCTTTCCAAGCTTTTACGTCAAAACTTGATGAATTTGAGATGGGAAACTCAAAACTTGAAACCAATTTCAAAGCTTCCATTAATCTAGCAAACCCTTTTTCGCTAGCTAACATGGCTTCGTTAGAAATATCCAGAACACTTCTATAATGCGCTTGTAGAAAACAAAATCTTACAACTGTTGGTGAAAACGGCTTTTCGAAGAAATCATTATCTCCAGAAACCAATTGCATTGGAAGGATATAATTTCCAGTGGATTTACTCATACGCTGTCCGTTCATGGTCAACATATTCGCATGCATCCAATATTTTACGGGTTCTACGCCATTACAAGCTTTTCCTTGCGCTATTTCGCACTCATGATGGGGAAATTTAAGATCCATTCCGCCACCGTGAATATCAAAATGATCACCCAAATATTTTGTACTCATAGCCGTACATTCCAAATGCCATCCCGGGAAACCTTCTCCCCAAGGTGAGTTCCAACGCATAATATGGGCTGGAGAAGCTTTTTTCCAAAGCGCAAAATCCTGAGGATTTTTCTTCTCGCCTTGTCCATCTAAATCGCGGGTGTTGGCAAAAAGCTCTTCAATATTTCTTTTAGAGAGTTCGCCATACTCCAAACCTCTATTATTGTATTCTAAAACATCAAAATAAACCGAACCATTACTTTCATAAGCAAAACCTTTATCTATAAGCTTTTGAGTGAGTTCTATCTGCTCCAAAATATGTCCCGTTGCAGTAGGTTCAATGGTAGGAGGAAGTAAATTGAAAGTTTCAAGAACTTTATGAAAATCAACCGTATATTTTTGTACAATTTCCATGGGCTCAAGCTTTTCAAGGCGAGATTGTTTTACAAACCTGTCGTTATCTACATCTCCGTCGTCTGTTAAATGACCTGCATCGGTAATATTACGAACGTAACGAACTTTGTAACCTAAATGCACTAAAGAACGGTACACAAAATCAAAGGAAAGGAAAGTTCTTACATTTCCTAAATGCACATTGCTGTAAACGGTGGGTCCACAAACGTACATTCCTACATTTCTTTCTAAAATAGGTTTGAATATTTCTTTTTCTCCTGAAAGAGAATTATATATTTTTAGTTGCATTGTTTTTAATTGAAAGATTGAAAAAAATTAATGATTTTTAAAGTAGATTTAACAAAAAAAACATCAACAACATATAATTGTTGTAACAATAATTTGGTGATGAATTTTCCTAAACTTTCTCATTTTTTTATTTTCAAATTAACTTATTCTCAGATTAAATTAATCAAATTTATGGTGGGTTCCTACATAATGCAAGAACTCTTGTCTTGTAATAGGATTGGTTCTGAAAATACCACTTAATTCTGCTGTAATCGTAGAGCTTGCAGTATCTTTAATCCCTCTGCAATTCACACAAAGATGTCTTGCATCTATAATACAAGCCACATCTTTTGTTCCCAAAGCTTCTTTCAGAGCATCTACAATTTGCATCGTTAAACGCTCCTGAACTTGAGGTCTTTTAGCGTAATAATCTACAATCCTATTAATTTTAGAAAGCCCAATTACTTCCCCATTAGAAATATAAGCCACATGCGCTTTCCCAATAATAGGTAAAAAATGATGCTCACAGAATGAATACACCGTAATATCTTTTTCCACCAACATTTGGCGGTATTTGTATTTATTAGAAAAAGTAGAAATTCCGGGTTTATTTTCGGGTAACAAGCCACCAAAAATCTCATTAACATACATTTTAGCTACACGTTTAGGAGAATCTTTTAAAGAGTCATCCGTCATATCCAAACCTAAAGTATGCATAATTTCTCCAAAAAGTTGTTCTATTTTACTAACTTTCTCTTCGGGTGACAAATCAAAAGCATCATTTCTTATAGGTGTATGCTCTTTTCCGGAGAAAATATCATCATCATGATCATTAAAATCAACCATTTTTATAAATTTGGAAACAAAAATACGGATAATATTGAAGTTATTTTCCATATTAAAACAAAAAATATTACCTTTCGCATTCTGTGAAAATATGTTATGATTACTGTAGAAAGCGTAAAAAATAAAAACCAAATAAAAGACTTTCTTGACTTTCCATCCCAGCTATTCAAGACTGATAAAAACTATATTCGACCATTAGACCAAGATATTGAAGCTGTTTTTGATGCTTCCAAAAATAAATTATTCCAAACGGGAGAAGGTGAGCGCTTTCTTTTTAAAAATTCACAAAATGAAATTGTTGGTAAAGTTGCCGTTTTTGTAAACCCTCAATACAAACAAGATTTTCCAACGGGAGGAATGGGATTTTTCGACTGTATTTATGATCAAAATACCGCAAACTTCATCTTTGATTTCTGCAAAAAATGGCTTCAGGAAAGAGGTATGGAAGCTATGGATGGTTCCATCAATTTTGGAGAAAGAGATAAATTTTGGGGACTTCTTATTGAAGGTTTTACAGAACCTTTATACGGTATGAACTACAATCCTCCTTACTACAAGGAACTTTTTGAAAACTATGGTTTCCAAATTTATTTCCATCAACTTTGTTACAGTCGACCTATTCATACGGAGGTTTCTAGGGTATTTACCTTAATGCACGAAAAATACAAAAGGAATCCTTCTATCACAGCAAAAGCCATGAAAAAAAATAATCTCGAAAAATTTGCAAAAGATTTTACAGAGATTTACAACAAAGCTTGGGCATCTCATGGTGAAGGCAAACAAATGGAATATCCAAAGATTTTGAAAACGTTTAAAATGATGAAACCCGTTTTAAATGAACATATTTCTTGGTTTGTCTACGAAAACGAAAAACCCATTGCCATGTGGATTAATATTCCGGATTTGAACCAATGGTTTAAATATTTGAAAGGAAAATTTGGACTATGGGAAAAAATTAAATTTTTGTTCATTAAAAACACCATTAAAAACACCAAAATGGTAGGTTTAGTTTTTGGTGTAGTTCCAGAATGGCAAAAAAAAGGGATTGACGGTTATATGATTATGGAAGGGACATTGCACCTGAGAAAACATACACATTTTATCAATACAGAACTGCAATGGATAGGGGATTTCAATCCTAAAATGACCAAAATAGCAGAGAGTTTAGATACTCAAGTTACACGAAAATTAGCCACATACAGATACTTATTCAACAGAGAAAAATCGTTTGAAAGACATAAAATGTTGTAGAAATTTTTGGACAAGATGGGGCACCAAAAAAGAAAATAATCAGTTATTTTCTTTTTTATTGTAAAAAACTACTACATTTGCAACATAGTAGTTCATTTACATACTTGAAAATGTTATCAAGAAAGGTGGAGGGAATAGACCCAAAGAAGCCTTAGCAACCCTTCGGAAACGAAGAAGGTGCTACATTCTACTCAATTTAATTTGAAGAGAGATAACGAAGAAATTTTATTTTTATTCTACTTTACTTGGTAGCATTTTCAGTTTTTAAATATTTAGAAATTGAAAATTTTGTTACAAAACATCCTTTTAAAAGATTTTACAACCAACTCTGGGAAAACCTATAATCTTCCTTTGAGCTATCAGACATTTGGTAAAAAGCTACACAGCGCCCCCATTGTCTTAATTAACCATGCCCTTACGGGAAACTCTAACGTTGCTGGAGAAAACGGTTGGTGGAAAGAAATAGTTGGCAAAAATAAACCCATCAATTTAAATCAATTTACTGTTATTTGTTTCAACATTCCAGGAAATGGTTTTGATGATTTTTATATTGAAAACCATCAAGATTTTACACTTCAAGACATCGCAAGAATATTTATTGAAGGTTTAAAAGCTTTAGAAATTTCAAAACTACATTGCATTATCGCAGGCTCTATCGGCGGTTCTATTGGATGGGAACTTCTTGCATTAGAGCCAAAAATTACAAATATTTTCATTCCAATTGCTACAGATTACAAAACATCCGACTGGCTTTTTGCACAATGTTTTGTTCAAAAAAACTTATTAGAAAGTTCAGAAAAACCTCTTGAAAAAGCAAGAATTCACGCCATGTTGTGTTACAGAACTCCAGAATCTTTAAACTTAAGATTTAAGCGTGAGAAATTAAAAAATGGAACTTTTAAATCCTATGATTGGTTAGATTATCACGGAAATGCTTTGAAAAAAAGATTCTCTTTAAAAGCCTACCAATTGGTGAATCATCTTTTAATAAACATCAATGTTTCTGAAGAAAAACTCAGTAAAATAGAAGCTAACATACACCTTATTTCCATTGATTCTGATTTGTTTTTCCCGGCATTTGAAATTAAAAAAACCTTTGAATTCCTCAACAACAAAAATAAAAATGTTCACTACCACGAAATGCAGTCCATACACGGTCACGACGCATTTTTAATGGAATACGAACAACTTTCTCACATTTTAAAAAATATAATATAATGAAACATAAAAACGAAGTAAAAGTCTTTAAGAATAGATCCATCATAAAATTTGAAGGCAAAAATTTCCTCGGTGAAATTGGTGTTGATGGAAGAATTTTTAAAGCATTAACATTGGCGAGAATTAGCGTTGGCGTTATTTCTCAACAAGCTATAGAAAATGGAATTTCCGTTTTGGTGAATGATGCAGATTCCGAAAAAGCCGTGAACTGTCTTATTAACGAGTTTGAAGCGGAAAGAAAAAAAGGCAGCGTAAGTCTAATTTATAGTATTAATAATGTTTCTGTAATAGGTTTTGTAACCGAAGATTACAACAAAATAGCAACTGAACTGGCGAGAAACAACATCTTCCCTTTAATTTTAAATCAGGTAGCTTCAGAAAAACGAGTGAATATTGTAGTGGCTTCTTCTCAGGATGAAAAAGCTAAAAATATTATTGAAGCAGAAATTTTCGGGAGACCCAAAACCGTTCATCTTGCACTTTTCGGACATGGAAATGTGGGTGGCGCATTAATTAACCAAATTTTAGACTCTTCTTTGGATATTAAACGCAGAAAAAATCTGAATTTAAAAATATTTGCGGTTTCAAATTCTAAAAAGTTTATCGTTAATAAAAATGGAATTCAAGAAGATTGGCTTCAAAATATCGAAAACTCAGATCGAGTAGCTTCCCCAGAAGAAATTATTTTGTTCGCGAAAGAAAATCACCTGGAAAACCTCATCGCTATTGATAATACAGCCAATAAAGATTTTGTTTCCAACTACGTTAATTTTGCAGAAAATGGTTTCGACATTGTTTCTTCCAATAAAGTTTTCAACACTTTACCCATTGAGAAATACAAAAGTTTTAGAAATACTTTAATTAAAAACAACAAAAAATATCTTTACGAAACCAATGTAGGAGCTGGTTTACCATTAATTGACACCATTAAACTTCTGCACTTATCTGGCGAAAATATCACAAGAATTAAAGGCGTTTTTTCTGGTACATTAAGCTATGTTTTCAATCAGTTTTCAATAAGAAACGACAAATTTTCTACCATCATTAAAGAAGCTATGGAGAAAGGATTTACAGAACCAGATCCGCGAGAAGACTTATCAGGAAATGATGTTGCCCGGAAACTTTTAATTCTTGCCAGAGAACTCGACTTGATTAATGAGTTTGAAGACATCAACATTAAAAATCTAGTTTCCGATCATTTACTTCCTATCTCAAAAGAAAATTTTATTAATAGACTCGAAGAACTAGATGAAACCTTCCAAAAAATTAAGGATGCACAAGAACCCAACCATGTTTTACGCTACACAGGAGATTTACATGGAGATTTAAGCAAAGACAAAGGTCAACTTGATGTGAATTTAGTTTCCGTACCAGCAAATTCAGCTTTGGGACAATTAAAAGGATCCGATTCAATTTTTGAAATATTTACCGAAAGCTACGGCGAACAGCCTATTGTGATAATGGGAGCAGGAGCGGGAGCCAATGTAACAGCGAGAGGTGTTTTTGGTGATATTTTAAGACTCAGTGAAACAAAACTGATTTGAAATTCAAGATTCAAGAGATAACTAAAGATAAATAGAAATGAATACAGATAAACACCAACCTTCAACAAATTTTGAAACATTTGCAATAAGAAACCAAACGGAAAGAACCCAGTATGATGAGCATTCTACTCCACTTTTCCTTACTTCAAGTTTTTGTTTTGAAGACGCAGAAGATATGCGGGCAAGCTTTGCTGAAGAAAAAAATAAAAATTTATACAGTAGATTTTCAAATCCCAACGTCACTGAATTTGTTGACAAAATAGCTCAAATGGAAGGTGCAGAAACGGGTTATGCTTTTGCAACGGGAATGGCAGCCATCTACTCCACTTTTGCAACATTACTGAGTTCTGGAGACCATATATTAAGTTGCCAATCGGTATTTGGCTCTACCCATACTTTGTTCACAAAATATTTCCCGAAATGGAATATTAATACCACTTATTTTAATGCAGATGATGTAGAAAATATTGAAAAATACATTCAAAAGAACACAAAAATCATTTATATAGAAACACCTACCAATCCAGCCATTGAGGTGTTAGATTTGGAGGTGTTAGGTAAAATTGCAAAAAAATACAACTTGCTTTTTGTTGTTGACAATTGTTTTGCAACCCCTTATTTGCAGCAACCTATAAAATACGGAGCCGATTTGGTGGTGCATTCAGCAACTAAATTGATTGATGGACAAGGAAGAGTTTTAGGAGGTGTAGTAGTTGGGAAATCTGAACTGATAAGAGAAATTTATTTGTTTGCCAGAAATACAGGACCTGCTTTATCCCCTTTTAACGCTTGGGTTTTATCTAAAAGTTTAGAAACCTTGGCTTTGAGAGTAGAAAAACATTGCGAAAATGCTTTAAAAGTAGCTGAGTTTTTAGAAAGCCATCCTCAAGTTGAATTGGTAAGATATCCTTTCTTACAATCTCATCCTCAACACGAAATCGCCAAAAAACAAATGAAATTAGGCGGAAATATTGTAGCATTTGAAGTTAAAGGTGGAATTGAAGGTGGTAGAAAATTTTTAAACAATATTAGGATGTGTTCCTTATCTGCTAATTTAGGAGATACCAGAACTATTGTTACTCATCCCGCTTCTACCACCCATTCTAAATTAAGCGATGAAGAAAGAGATGAAGTAGGAATTACTGCAGGTTTGGTACGTTGTTCAGTAGGTTTAGAAAATGTGGATGATATAATTGCAGATTTAAATCAAGCCTTAAATTCTTAAAAACAAGGATTCACAAAATAGAATTTTATAAAAAAGACTCATTGTTGAGTCACTAAAAATATTTAAATTTAAATAACAAAACAATAATGAAAAACAATCAAATCCTTCAAAATATTCTTAAGAATCGGATTTTAGTATTGGATGGTGCTATGGGAACCATGCTCCAGAGATACAAATTCGAGGAAGAAGATTATCGTGGAAAAAGATTTAAAGATTGGGAGTTTCCATTAAAGGGCAATAACGATTTGCTTTCTTTAACGCAACCCCAAGCCATTGAAGAAGTTCACAGAAAATATTTGGAAGCAGGAGCAGACCTTCTAGAAACCAATACTTTTTCGGGAACTACTATTGCTATGGCAGATTATCACATGGAAAGTTTAGTCTATGAACTGAATTATGAATCTGCAAAAATCGCTAGAAAAGTTTGTGATGAATTTACGGCAAAAAACCCAGAAAAACCAAGATTTGTGGCTGGTTCCATTGGTCCTACCAACAAAACCGCGAGTTTAAGTCCAGATGTAAATGATCCAGCTTTTAGAGCCATCACTTTCGATGAATTAAAAACGGCTTACAAACAACAAGCTGAAGCCTTATTGGACGGTGGATCGGATATTCTTTTAGTAGAAACTATTTTTGATACTTTAAATGCTAAAGCAGCTTTATTTGCCATCGATGAAATTCAAGAGGAAAGAGGAATAGAAGTCCCTATCATGGTTTCAGGAACCATTACAGATGCATCTGGAAGGACTTTGAGTGGACAAACTGCGGAAGCTTTTTTAATTTCAATTTCTCATCTTAATTTGTTGAGCGTTGGTTTCAATTGTGCTTTAGGAGCCCAACAACTTACTCCTTATTTGGAAGCTGTTGCCAATAGCACAAATTTTGCTGTATCTGCTTATCCTAATGCAGGTCTTCCCAATGCTTTTGGGCAGTATGATGAAAGTCCGAATCAAATGGCGGAACAAATAAAAGAATATGCAGAAAAAGGATTGATTAATATTATTGGAGGTTGCTGCGGCACCACTCCAGAACATATTAAGGCCATTGCTGATTTGGTGGAGAATTATAACCCCCGAAAGATTGCCCAAGAAGTGATTTAAGAAGCAGAAAATCAGGTTAGATAGGAAGATGGATTAAGTAAAAACATGGATTATTTTGTTAATTTTTAATAATATTTAATGATGAGCGGAAAACCAATTTATTTAAAAAATGCTGAAGAAACTAAGCTTTTTAATGAGCTTAGAAAAAAAGTAAGTAAAAGAATAGAAGACATCCCAGAAAACAGAGATATTTATATTCAAATAAAAGCTTTTGTTCTTCCCACTTTATATTTGGGACTTTATTTTTTAGCGATTTTCAACACTACAAATCCTTGGGTTTATGTTGGAAGCTATGTATTAATGGGGATTACATTGGTATTAATTTACCTCAACCTCATTCATGAAGCCGCTCACAATAATATTTTTAAAAGTAAAAAACTTAACGGATTCGTTCTTCATATCTTCGATTTTATTGGGGCTAACTCTTATATCTGGAAAAAAAGACATATTGTTAGTCACCACGCTTATCCAAATGTTGACGGTTGGGATACAGACATTGAGCAAAGCGGCATTTTAGCCATTGTTCCAGGAGTTAAAGCCAAAGGAATTCAAAAAATACAACATATAATATTTTATTTCGTTTACCCTCTTTATCTTTTTAATTGGATGTTTATCCGAGATTTTAGAGATTTTTTCAATAAAAAAAGAGCCATACGAAAAACGGCAGGTGACATACCGACCAAAGAAAAAGTGAAAATGATTGGTTACAAAGCTTTTTATTTCTTCTATCAAATTATTATTCCTATTGTATTTTTTAAAGTTTCAATGGGCTTAGCTTTAGGAACTTGGCTGTTACAGATTATTGTAGCCAGTATTTTTGCATTATTTGTTTTACTTCCATTACATCCACTTCCAGACAATAAGTTTCCGAAGTTGGACGAGAATGACCATTTGCCTTTCAGTTGGTTGAGACATCAGTTTGAAGTTACCAACGATTTATCCACTAACAATTGGGTGATACGTAATATTTTAGGCAATTTTAATTTTCATGTAGCACATCACCTGTTCCCTAATTACAGTTATGTATACTACAATGAAATAACGGAAGAAATAGAACAATTTGCAAAAGAAAATCACCTGAACTACAAAAAATTCCCTTTGCTCACTGCTCTTGGTAAACACAGAGAGTTGCTCAGAGAAAACGCAACAAATGCTTATTATATTTTAGAAGAATAAGATTTAAAAACTTTAATGAAATACCTTAAATTATCGGGACTAGAACCATTGGTTATTACTCCTGAAAGTAATTTTATAAATGTTGGTGAACGTACAAATGTTGCAGGATCCAAAAAATTCCTTCGTTTAATAAAAGAAGAAAAATACACTGAAGCTTTGGATGTTGCAAGACATCAAGTGGAAGGAGGCGCACAGATTTTAGATGTGAATATGGATGATGGACTTTTAGATGGTGTAAAAGCCATGACAAAATTCTTGAATCTTATTGCGTCAGAACCCGATATTGCAAAAATTCCTATTATGATAGATTCTTCTAAATGGGAAATCTTGGAAGCCGGCTTACAAGTGGTTCAAGGTAAATGCGTAGTCAATTCTATTAGTTTAAAAGAAGGTGAAGCCGTTTTTATAGAACATGCCAAAAAAGTAAAAAGATACGGTGCTGCTGTAATTATAATGGCTTTTGATGAAGTAGGACAGGCCGATAATTTTGAACGCAGAATAGAAATTGCTCAACGTTCTTATAAAATCCTAACTGAAATTGTAAACTTCCCTCCAGAAGATATTATTTTCGATCTTAATATTTTCCCTGTGGCAACAGGAATGGAAGAACACCGTAAAAATGCCTTAGATTTTATTGAAGCTACAAAATGGATTCGCGAAAATTTACCTTATGTATCTGTGAGTGGTGGCGTTTCCAATGTTTCATTTTCTTTTAGAGGAAATGATACAGTAAGAGAAGCCATGCATTCCGTTTTCTTATATTATGCCATAAAAGCAGGTATGAATATGGGAATTGTAAACCCTGCAATGCTTGAAATTTACGATGAAATTCCAAAGGATTTATTAGAGCTTGTGGAAGATGTAATTCTCAATAGAAAAGATGATGCTACAGAAAAACTTTTGGATTATTCTGAAAAACATAAATCTATAAAAAAAGAAATTTTCGAGGATTTAGAATGGAGAAAAAAACCTTTACAAGAGCGTATTAATCACTCTTTAGTAAAAGGAATTGACCGTTTTGTGGATGAAGACATGGAAGAAGCACGCCAACAAAGATCAAAACCATTAGAAGTCATCGAAATTAATTTAATGACGGGAATGGGCATTGTTGGAGATTTATTCGGAAGTGGAAAAATGTTTCTTCCTCAGGTGGTAAAATCTGCCAGAGTAATGAAAAAAGCTGTTGCTTACCTTCAACCTTTTATAGAAGCAGAAAAAGACAACTTAAAACCCGCCAATGGAAAAATTTTAATGGCAACTGTTAAAGGTGACGTTCACGATATTGGAAAAAATATTGTAAGCGTAGTTTTAGGTTGTAACAATTATGAAATTGTGGATTTAGGTGTAATGGTTCCAGCAGAAAAAATTATTCAAGCAGCGATAGACCACAACGTGGACGTTATTGGATTAAGTGGACTTATTACTCCTAGTTTAGATGAAATGGTGCATATCGCTTCAGAACTCAACCGTCAGAATTTACAATTTCCATTAATGATTGGCGGTGCTACAACCTCCAAAGCTCATACTGCTGTAAAAATTGATCCTCAATATAAAAACACTGTGGTACATGTAAATGACGCTTCCAGAGCTGTAAATGTGGTGAGCTCTTTACTCAGCAACAGAAATAATGAATATTCTAATAACTTAAAAAATGAATATTCAGATTTCCGAGAAAAGTTTTTGAGCCGACAAGTTGATAAAGAATACATCTCTATTAAAGAAGCTAGAAAACAGAATTTCAAAATTGATTGGCAACAGGAAGTAATTCCCAAACCTCATCAGTTAGGAATTCAAATTATCGAAAATCAAGATTTAAAAGATTTACTTCCTTTTATAGATTGGACTCCATTTTTCAGAAGTTGGGATTTGTTTGGTAAGTATCCACAAATTTTAAATGATGAAGTTGTAGGAAAACAAGCCACAGAATTATTTGCTGATGCTCAAAAAATTCTTGAAAGAATTTTAAATGAAAATTTGATTTCTGCAAAAGCCGTTTTTGGAATTTTCCCTGCAAATGCAGTAAACGACGATATTGAAGTTTATGACGAACAAGGAAATACCCTTGAAACCTTTTATACACTAAGACAACAACACAAAAAATCTGATGGTAAAGAATATTTGGCATTGTCTGATTTTATAGCTCCTAAAAATTCAGGAAAACAAGATTATGTAGGTGCATTTTGTGTATGTGCAGGTTTTGGAACTGAGGAAGTTGCTAAGGAATACGAAAAAAAACATGATGATTATAATTCCATCATGATAAAAGCTTTATCCGATCGTTTTGCTGAAGCGTATGCAGAGTTTTTGCATCAAAAAGTAAGAACAGAATTTTGGGGATATTCTTCAGATGAAAATCTCAACAATGAAGATTTAATTTCTGAAAAATACAAAGGAATTCGTCCTGCTCCAGGTTATCCTGCTTGTCCTGATCATTTGGAAAAACCTACCATTTGGAATCTTTTAAAGGTGAAAGAAAATATTGGTGTGGAACTTACGGAAAGTTTAGCCATGTTCCCAACAGCAAGTGTTTCTGGATATTATTTTGCCCAACCTCAAGCAAAATATTTCGGGGTAGGAAAAATTGCTCAAGACCAGTTGGAAGATTACGCAAAAAGAAAAAACATAGACTTAGAATTTGCTAAAAAATGGCTTAATCCAAATTTAGCAGATTAAAATTTTGACTTTTATTTTGGTTTTTGGTGGCGGCTTCGCCGCCACCAAAAACCAAAATAAAAAATTTATCAATACCAGTAAACAATGAAAATTACCGATCATATAAAAAATGCCAATGGCAGAACCCTTTTTTCATTAGAAATTGTTCCACCCCAAAAAGGAAGCGGAATTGCAGATTTATATAAAAACATAGACCCTTTAATGGAATTCAAACCTCCATTTATAGACGTTACTACTTCTCGTGAGGAATACATTTACCTAGACAAAGGAAATGGACTTATGGAAAGAAAAATCACCAGAATGCGTCCTGGAACATTGGGAATTTGTGCTGCCATTCAACATAAATACAATGTAGACACGGTTCCACACGTGCTTTGCGGCGGATATACTCGTGAAGAAACAGAATACCTTTTGGTGGATTGTATGTATTTAGGAATTGACAACATCATGGCTTTAAGAGGCGATGCTATGAAGGGACAGCAACATTTCCAACCAACAACTGGAGGGAATGAAAACGCAACCGATTTAGTACATCAAATTAATGATTTGGGAAGAGGAAAATATCTACACGATGAAGAAATTTCTGATGATCACAATAAATTCTGTATTGGTGTAGCGGGTTATCCTGAAAAACATATTGAAGCTCCATCATTGGCTTACGATTTAAAATGGCTAAAAAAGAAAGTTGATTCTGGGGCAGATTATATAGTTACTCAAATGTTTTTTGATAACGAAAAATTTAAGATTTTTGTAGAAGAAGCTCGAAAAATAGGGATTAATATTCCAATTATCCCAGGAATAAAACCTATTGCGACCAAAGGACATTTGCAAATGCTACCAAAAGTTTTTAAAATAGATCTTCCCGAAGCTTTAATCTCCGAAATAGAACAAGCCACTAACAATGAAGCTGTAAAACAAATAGGAATTGAATGGGCTATAGAACAATGCAGGGATTTGGAGAAATTTGGCGTTCCCGTATTGCATTTTTACTCCATGGGGAAAAGCGATAACATAAAAAAAATAGCTAGAGAACTTTTTTAGCGAACACCACCAATTAAATACAAACGAGCGGCGATTTTCTTCGAAAATCGCCGCTCGTTTATATCATCTATTTAAGAAATTATTTTTTTATCGTTTCCCCGTTCACTAAAACTTCATACTCAACTTCTACATTGGGTTCAAACGTTTTAGAAACTGAACAATATTTTTCAAAAGAGAGTTCTGCAGCTTTCTGAGCTTTTTTAGGATCTATTTCTCCCTCCAAAATAAACTTCACAATAATTTTTTTAAAAGGTTTTGCTTCTTCCACCTGAATGCGCTCCCCTTCCACTTCCGCTTTAAAAGAGGTAATTTCCTGACGTTGTTTTTTAAGAATAGAAACCACATCTATTCCGCTGCAACCTGCAACCGCCATTAAAACACTTTCCATAGGCGAAACACCTATAGCATTCGGTTGTGACGTATTGTCTAATAAAATAGAATTTCCTGCAGCATTTGTGCATTCAAAAAGGTAATCATCATTGATTCTGTTGAGTGTAATTTTCATTGAACTGATTTTATTCAAATTTACAAAATTCCTCTTGCTTTTATCTCTAAATATTTATTGATGGCTTCTATCGTTAAATTTTCTGGAAGCGTATAAACTGTGTAAATTCCGTACTTTTTTAATTCTTGAATGATGAGTTTTTTCTCAAATTCAAATTTTTCGGCGATAATTTCGTCGTAGATTTCCTGCATATTTTCAGGATTTTTATGAATAAGCTCTTGCAATTCAGAATTTTTAAAGAAAACCACCACCAATAAATGGTTTTTAGCAATTCCTCTAAGGTATTTCATCTGACGATTTACAGCATCCAAAGTTTCAAAATTCGTAAACAAAAGAATCAAACTCCTTTGATTGATATTGAATTTCACATCTTGATATAACCTGTTAAAATCGCTTTCAAAAAAATTGGTTTGAACATTATATAAAGCTTCAGAAATTTTTCTTAATTGTCCAGATTTATTGTCTGCAGCTACTTTATTTTCAGTCTTTTTAGAAAAAGTCATCATTCCTGCTCTATCTCCTTTTTTCAAAATAATATGCGACAAAGCCATGCTTGCATTTATGGAATAATCCAGCAAACTCAATCCTTTGAAAGGCATTTTCATGGTTCTTCCTTTATCTATCAACATAAAAATTCTTTGAGATTTTTCATCCTGATATTGGTTCACCATCAATTTATTTTGCTTGGAAGTTGCTTTCCAATTAATGGTTCTAATGTCGTCTCCTTGTACATATTCTTTAATCTGCTCGAACTCCATGGTATGTCCTAGCTTTCGGATTTTTTTGATTCCTCCCAACAAAAACTCATTCTGAAGAGCCATTAATTCGTACTTTCTTAAATGAATGAAAGATGGATAAGAAGGTAAACTAGCCTCTTTTTGAAACTGAAATCTCTTGCTAACGAAACTTAATGGTGAACTAACAAATACATTTAAAGAACCAAAATGATATTCGCCTCTTTCTTTTGGCTCCAAAATATATTGGAAAAAAACATTTTTACCTGAAGGAATATCTTTGATAATCATGAAATCTCTTTTTTGAAACTGAAAAGGAATTTCATCAATAATTTTAGCTCGTATTTTAAAAGTGTAATTGTTTTTTACATCAATTTTAATAGGATTTTCATCACCGTTTGAGAGTTTATCTGGCAAAATTCTCTGTGCTAAAATTGCATTTTTAATATTGAAGATAAAGAGAACATCCACAATAAAACCTAGAGCCACAAGAATTAATAAACTTATAGCCACCACCATTATAAAAGGGAAAAAGAAAGCAAATACGAAGCCAACTCCAATAAAAATTAGTGTATAAAAAAATCTGTTATTTAGATAAAAATTCTTCATTGTTGCGAGATTCGGGTTGAGTGTTGGGATGAGATTTTAATGATGAATCATCAGTAATTATTAATAATTCATACTTTATAATTCTTATTTCAAACCTTATACTTTTCAAACTTCTCTATCTTGGTATTTCAATTCCTTCTAAAATTTGTCTAATAATTTCATCGGCTGTTAAACCTTCCATTTCACGTTCAGGAGAAACTACAACTCTATGTCTGAGCACTGCAAAACTAACATCTTTAATATCTTCAGGAGTTACAAAATCTCTTCCTCTAAGAGCTGCCATAGCTTTAGACGCGGATAATAAAGCTAAACTTGCTCTTGGTGATGCTCCTAAATATAAAAACGGATTTTCTCTAGTGTTTACAATAATTTTTGCAATATATTCTATTAATTGAGGTTCTACAATAACATCTTTTACAAGATTTTGATATTTCTTAAGTTCAGTAGCGCTAATTACCTTATTCACCACCGCAGTTTTATCATCAGCCTTACTTGTATGTTGATTTTGAATAATAGTAATTTCTTGTTGCAAATCTGGATATTTCACCTCAATTTTAAACAAAAAACGATCTAATTGCGCTTCTGGTAAACGATAAGTACCTTCATGTTCTATAGGATTTTGAGTAGCCACAACTAGGAAAGGCTCTTCCATTACATAACCAACACCATCCATTGTAATTTGACGCTCTTCCATTACTTCAAACAGAGCAGCTTGGGTTTTGGGTGGTGAACGATTAATTTCATCAATTAAAATAAAATTAGAGAAAATAGGACCTTTTTTAAACTCAAATTCTGAATTCTTCATATTAAAAATAGAAGTTCCTAAAATGTCTGAAGGCATTAAATCTGGTGTGAACTGAATTCTATTAAAATCTACATCAATAGTTTTTGCCAAAAGCTTTGCTGTAATGGTTTTTGCAACTCCTGGAACCCCTTCTATAATAACATGACCGTTGGATAAAAGTGCAGCAAGAAGATGTTCAATCATGCTTTCTTGTCCTACAATTACCTTTGAGATTTCATTTTTTACTTGGGCTAAACTTTGCTGTAACTCTACCATATTTAACCTATTTTCGAAACTTGGCGAAGTTGGTTTATCTTGTAATTGTTCAAAATTTTCCATAAAAGTATTTTTATACATAATAATAAAGCGTCATAACAAGGTTGATTAATTGTTATACGCTTTCCCTATTATATTTTTCTTGTTATTTCGTCTATTAATAAATTCATTCTTACCAAGTCTTCTCTCATCACATTTGCATAAGGATCTTGGGCTTTCTTTATTAAAATAATTATCTCATTAATTTTTTCCGAAGATTGAGCTGTTTTCAACTGCAATTTTTTTGCAAATTCTTCATCCAAATTTGAAGTATCAATTAAAAAATCCAGACGGACTTTATACAAAAAATACTGCGCTTTTTTCGACATCATATCGTGGAAATCTCCTTCTTGAAGATATAAATTCCCAATACTCTTCACAAATTCTACCGAAGTATTTTTTAATGGTTCAATAATAGGAACAATGCGTTGTTTCCTTTTAGCGTTGAAAATAATAAACAAAAACATGCCTCCTAAAAACATCCACCAAGCGTATTTCAGTGCCTTATGTTCCAAAATAAATCGAAGTGGCGATGTGGAAACCGTCTGAACACTGTCTACAAACCAAACGGTTTCTTTAGCATCCAGAAAAGAAAATACATTTTCGGCATATTTAAAATTGCCAGGTTTTAAAAGATAATAATTGGTTACAAAAAGAGGCTCGGTATGAAAGAAAATATTTCCTTTTCCGAATTTTGTTTTTATAAAACTTACATTTTCATTTTTTTCATTTTTAATGGTCTTTCCCAGGATTTCTGAGTCTGCTTTTAAGTAATTAATAGACGTTTCGGATGGGAATTTATCCATTTCCATAAAATCATTCGGAAGTTGAGGATCTGTAAATTTTAAAACTGCTTTTTTGTTGTCACCATAATATTGAAAATATATTCCAATAGAATCTGAAAGTTTGCGTGGAAATCTCGAAATAATAATCATAGCATCTGAACCTTTAGATACTTCTGTCAGAATTTTTTTCCACGAGGTTTGATCAATTTGACTTTCAATTACTAAAATATTATGTGGATTTTTTTTATGATTATTGTAGTAATCATACGGACTTTCTTGAGTTTTAATTAAATTTCCTTTGAATAAAGTTTCAGCTTCTTGATTAAAAACATATAACCCAAATGGTGTTTTTTCTTTAATGCTAAAATTTCGGGTCCAATTGGTAACTTCGGTTTTATTGACTTCAAACAACGCCAAAATAACCATCACAACGATGAAAATTACAGCATAAAGTTTGAAGGTTTTATTCATGGTTTTCTATATTAAAAATTGGTTTTTTGAAATTCATTTTTGAAATTTTGATACTGTTTTTCATCAATGCTAAATTCTCCGTACCAAACGTAATCAAAAATATAAACGAAGCGCTGAAATTCTTTATTCCAAGGCGAATTATTAAGTTCAGAAATATAATCTTTATTGGTTTTTTCAGGATTCCAATTAAGTAGTTTTTTTTCGCTCATCCTCTTTAAAAGATACAAAAATTGATATCTAATAGCCGACCGATAATCTTTTTCACTTTCGAAATGCAGAATACTTTTCGGGAAATCTATTTCGTGAATATTTTCATGGAGTTCTTCGTCTCGAATTACTGTTTTCTTATTTTTCTTACCAAAAATCCAATTTCCATTTTTATCCGCTAAATTTTTAATGATAAAGTAGAGCACGAAGCCCAAAACAATAATTCCTAAAATTCTCAACGCAATATCTTTATAACTGGCTGTTTTGTTGCCATCAACAGTTCCCAATATAGAACGCAGCCATTCATTTATCTTTCTTTTGAGTTTTGACCAAAAAGATTCACGTGGTTTAATTTCTTCATAATTAAAATCTTTTCCCTTGTATTTATTAGCGTAGCCTGGCTTAAACTTTTTATTATCAAGTTGATTAGATTTAGGAATTTTGTTTTTTAATAAAGTATCTGCATTGTAAAGAACAATACCATTATTATTACTAATGGTATCACCACCAACGTATTCTACAAACTCAGAATACTTTTCATTTTGAGCTTTTGTGTAAAAACTCAAACCCAAAAAAACAAGGAAAAGAATTGCGCTATTCTTCATGCACACCAATACTTTCTATCTCAGAAATATCTTCTTTTTGATGCAGATCTGTTCGTGAATCATAGTACATAAATCCAGCATTTATGTAGAGAAGATTATTTAAAATAAAGGAAACCAAAAAGGAAATTCCATAGACTACAAATAAAAAAACTCCCATTCCTCCTTTAAAAGGATTATCTACAATTCCACCATCTGTGGTCATAGAAAGGGTTTGAAATAAAATTACTCCTAAAGGAATCATGGTAAATATACCTACGACAGTATTAATAATGAAATAGATGACAATAGTTGACCCCCAATATTTCCAAAAAGGAGATTTATCTCTTCCGTGAGAATAGGAAAATTGAGAACGTATTGCATAGCTTAAACTTTGAAAAAAGCCTTTATTCGTGCTAAAATAATCAAACGTTAATAGGAAAATAGCATTCATAATTGCAGGCATCACCAAAATCATTAGGAAGAAACCAATAATAATGATCATTAATAAATAAGTGATTCCGAAAACCAATAAAGCCAAAGGATACAAGATAAAAATAGAGCAAATAGTGAAAATAGCAATCTTGCCCACATTGGCTTTTAAATCGCCTAAAATCTCATCATTTGTCACTTGATTTTGCCCTGCAGCAACCCGTCTCATGTAAAGAACGGGATATAGATACACCAGAATCATTAACATCATAAAAAGGATGAAAACAATCACCAGAGAAATAACTAGAATAACAGAGTTTTCCTGAAAGTATTTTTCAAAATAATGACTTTCTCCATACATATTACTCCCGAACACTTGCATGAGTAATTCACGGTATCCAAAAATAAAAACCGCAACCATTGCAATCAGCAAAATACCATTGAGCAATAAATATCCTCTAAAATAATTTTTACCGTAAAGTTTAAAAAACTGGAAAGTATCAGAAATTAAAGTTCCAAAATCTCGCTTCTTATAAAACTGCATCATTTGTTTGTTGAGTTATTTTTTTATTAACAATATAAGGATAAACAATATAGTAACCACCAATTATAAACAGGCATCCAAAAATAATAATAAGATTCAGAAATTCGGGCATTTTTAAGGCGTGTCTTGTAATATAACCTTCAATAATTCCCGCTACAATGGTAAAAGGAAGGGTACTTAAAAATATTTTAAAAGAATCTCTAAATCCTTTTTTAAAAGAATTAAACCTCGAAAAAGTTCGTGGAAACAAAACCGAAGCTCCAAGCATTAATCCGCACATGGATTCTACAATCATACTGAAAATTTCGAATGTTCCATGCAACCAAATACCTTTTGCACTATCTTTTAAAGCGCCATATTCATAGAAAAAATACTGAAACGAGCCCAACATAATACAGTTGTATAAAAAGAAAATCACCGTTCCAATTCCTCCGAAAACACCAAAAATAAACATTCTTGCACCTACTAAAATATTATTAAAAATAATTCCAATGCTACTTCCCCATGTAGATCCACTTTGGTAAACGCCTACGGCATTACCTTTTTTAATGTTCTCAATGGTCATATTTACATATTCTTCGCCTAAAATAATTTTAACAAAATTTGGATCGTAAATAGAAGAAAGGAGTCCAATGCTGGTAAATAGGAAAAACATTATGAAAGCGTATATTAAATACCTTCTATTTTCATACACCAAAAGTGGAATTTCTGTTGCAAAGAAATATTTAATTCGGTTTTCTTCTATTCTTTTTGTTTTATAAATCTTTTGAAATATCTGGGATGAGAGATGGTTTAAGTAGACCGTAGTTTTACTCTTCGGATAATAAGTTTGTGCAAAAGAAAGATCATTAATAAGGTTGATGTACAAAGAAGAAAGCTCATCCGGATTTTTTTTTGTTTTTCCGAGAATAACCTGCTCTATTCCCAACCATTTTTCTTTATTTTGTTTTATAAAAAATACTTCTCTCATAATTTGTTAGGCTAAAATAATAAAAAAATGAACGAAATTGCCATTAATACATCACAAAATGTGAACATCACTTTTAAAGTTGCAAGCATTGGCGAACGCATGGTAGCTTTCATTATAGATATGGCTATTAAAACTTTTTATTTCATTGTTGTTTTTTATATTTTAACAAAATTTTTTGGTCTTTCTGCGTATTTAAACAGATTAGACAGTTGGTCTGAAATGGCCATAATGATTATGATTGCTTTTCCAACTTTCATTTATACACTTGTTGCAGAAAGTTTAATGGAAGGACAAACGCCTGGAAAAAAAGTGATGAAAATCCGCGTGGTTAAAATTGATGGTTATCAAGCCAGCTTTGGTGATTATGTAATGAGATGGATGTTTCGTTTAGTGGATGTTTTTCTTAATTCTGGAATTGTAGGTTTACTCTCAATGATTATTTCCAAACACAATCAGAGATTGGGTGATATTGTTTCTGGAACCGCAGTTATTTCTTTAAAAAACCATGTTAATATTTCGCATACCATTCTTGAAAACATTCAAACAGATTATATTCCTACTTTCCCACAAGTAATTGCTTTAAACGATAACGATGTGAGAATTATTAAAGAAAATTATCATAAAGCTCTAAGAATTGATGACAGAGAAGTGATAACAAAACTTTCAGACAAGATAAAATCAACTTTAAAACTTGAAGTGAGTCCACAAGAATTCACGGAAAGACAGTTTATACAAGTAATTATAAAGGATTATAACTTTTACACGGGTAGAGATCATTAATCTTTTTCTTATATTCATTAAAAAATAAAATATGGAATTTAGCAACAATCAATCAGGAAACGGAGGTTTTATAACATTAAATGACAATTCCGAAGAAGTTGGAAGACTTACCTACACTATTTTTCCAGAGGATAAAAAACTCATCATTTCTTTCGTTTTGGTTCATCCAAAATTTGAAGGAAAAGGCATGGGAAAATTACTTGTGGAAGAAGGCATTCGTTTTGCCAGAGAAAACCAATGGAATATTTATCCGCATTGTTCTTACGCCAGATCTGTAATGATGAGAATGACGGATGTGGATGATATTCTTCTAAAGCAATAATTACTTTCCCCCGAAAGGGAGAACTTCATTTACAAAAATATTTTCGGTGTCGTCTGGATAATCAACTTCCCAATAAACATCTGAAGAAATCCATTTTAAAAGCTCATCAACAAGGAGTTTTTTAGAGTTCATAACTCCCATTACATCCAATGCACAAGCATTGCATTCTTGCTCATATTGATTGTGAATAGGAATAACGTAAAGTTTTTTCTTCATAAAAAGAGCTTCTGCAGGAGTTTCGAAACCTGCATTGCACAAAAACTTCAATGCAGGTAAATTTCCAATCCAATCACCAGAATTTAAATAAATACTCTCCCCCTTCTTTATTGTATACTTTTCTGATTTAAGGTTGATGAATATGTCCATATATAACATAATCGTACTCATTATCGATGGCCAATTCGGAAGCCGTAAACTCAAAATCCCCAATATATTTGATAGCCTTTTTAACTCTGTTCTTAATTTTTTTTTTTGAAATGAATATTTTTCCTTTTCAAGCTTTGTTAAAAAACAGTGCACTACATTCTTAATAAAAATAAGTAAGTCATATCCTGTTCCACTAATTTTGCAATCCATTTGAAATGTTGAACGGAAGCATCAAAGACATTACCATGACAAATCCAAGCTTTCTTATGATTAAGATTCAAACATAATTTATTACTAACCTTAAGATTTCCTAATGGAAGTCCGTAAACTTCCTAAATATCTCATCATGATTTCCTGTAATGTAATAAACATCCGTTCCTTTTTTAGCAAAAGAAATTAGTTTTTTAATAACTTTTAAATGCGATATTGGAAAGTAAGATTTTTTAAACTGCCAAATATCAATAATATCACCGTTTAAAACTAAAGCTTTAGGCTGAATTGATTGCAAATATTGAATCAACTCTTTGGCTTTACAACCATAGGTTCCTAAATGCACATCTGAAATTACCACCCATTCAGGTCTTCGTAACATTTATAGATTTTTACAAAGTAAAAGCTTATAAATGAACTGAAAGTGATCACAAAATTATATTAATAAAAACCGACCGAAGCTTCGCTTCGGTCGGTTCAATATTTTAAGAAAGTTAAAAACTTAAAGAGATTCTAAAAGTTCATCTGTCATTTCCATATTATGATAAACGTTTTGAACATCGTCATCCTCCTCAAATCTTTCCAACATCTTCATATTAATCTTGAATTGCTCTTCATTAACTTCTTTGGTATTGTTTGGGATTCTTTGCAATTCAGCACTTTTTACCTCAATTCCTAAGTCATCCAATTTATGAGACAAAGATCCAAAATCTTCAAATGCAGTTGTAATTAATACTTCTTCATCATCCTGATCAATATCCTCAGCTCCACCATCAATCATTTCCATTTCAAAGTCATCCCAATCTAATTTAATCTGAGACTTATCAATATTAAAAATACCTTTTCTATCAAAGATAAAAGCGAGTTCCCCATTTTTACCAAGGTTACCATCAAACTTATTGAATATAGCTCTTACATTAGCTACAGTCCTTATAGGGTTATTGGTAGTACATTCCACAAAGAAAGCCACACCTCCTTGTCCGTACCCTTCATAAGTGATTTCTTCATAATTCTCTGCATCTGCTCCCGAAGCTTTTTTTATCGCTCTTTCAACATTGTCTTTGGGCATATTAGCACCCTTAGCATTTTGTATGCATCTTCTCAATGCAGGATTGGCTTCTGGATCAGGACCTCCAGCTTTTACAGCTAAGGCAATGTCTTTACCTATTTTCGAAAATGTTTTGGCCATTTTATCCCAACGTGCCATTTTAGAAGCTTTTCTATATTCAAACGCTCTTCCCATATTCTTAATTTATTTATGCAAAATTACTAAAACTAAGTGAAAAAAAAATACCCCCCGAAGGAGGTATTTAGTATTTAGAAAAATTAATTATTTTTTCTTTTTAGCTGGAGCTTTTTTCTTAGCTGGAGCTTTTTTAACAGCTTTCTTAATAACTACTGGTAAGTCTGATTTTTGCATCGCTTCCCAAGCAGCAGCGTCAGCAGCTTTAACAACTACTTTTCTGTCTTTTTCTCTTTCAGCATCTGAAGCTTTTTCAGAAACTGTAGCTTCTTGTTCACCAAGACCTCTAGATTTCAATTGGTTAGCATTAACACCTCTTGCTTCTAAAGCAGATACTACAGATGCAGCTCTTTCTCTAGAAAGTTTCAAGTTGTAAGCTTCAGAACCTTTCTTATCTGTGTGACCTTCAACGATGAATTTACCGTTTTTAGATTCTTTCAAGATAGTAGCAGCTTGATCTAATTTACCGTTAGATTCTGGCTTAATAGTAGCTTTGTTGAAATCAAATAAAATGTTTCTTAAAGCACCTGTAGCTTCATCAACGATTACTGAATCTGGCTTAGGACATCCGTTGTATTCTGGAAGACCTGGAACTGTAGGACAAGCATCATCTTTATCTAAGATACCGTCACCATCTGTATCTGGCCAAGGACAACCTTGGTTTTCAGCAGGACCTGCAACTGTAGGACAAGCATCATCTTTATCGATTACACCGTCACCATCTGTATCTGGCCAAGGACAACCGTTGTTTTCAACTGGACCAGCAACTTCTGGACATTGATCGTCTTTATCTGGAATACCATCTCCGTCAGTGTCAGGGCATCCTTGGAATTCCGGTAAACCTGGTGTATCTGGACATAAATCGTCTTTATCTAAGATACCATCTTTATCTCTATCTCTGTTACCGAATCTGAAGTTCAAAGTAGCAGAAGTTTGCCAAAAGTTAGCAACAGTAGATTTATCACCTGGAGTAGATACATAATCTCCTTGTACACCAAGACCGAAGTTTTTAGTTATCCAGAAATTAACACCTGCACCTGTAGATACAGTAAAGAAGTTAGCTTTACCATTCTCATTACCATTTTCACCATTAGGTACTGAATCTCCTCTCCAATCTGTTCTTGGGAAAGTAAGTGCAGTATAATCGTGTCTTAGGTAATTAGCACCTACTCTTAAATATGGATCAAACCAAGATTCTTCATCCCACAAAAGACCAGCAGCTTTAAATTGGAAACCAAGACCTGTCATTAAGAAGAATTCTTTCCCCATTCCAAATCTCTTGTTATCCACATTACCAACTGTTGTTTGCCAATCTAATACTAAGCCTTTACCTAAGTTTCTAGCTACCGTTAATTTTGACAAAGGAGGTGTAATAGAATTATTGTTCATATTGAACATATTCTTCGTTAAGTTTTTAGCAGACCACGTATTGCTGAAATTATTAGCAATAGCCTTGTGGTTTTCGCTATGCATACCAACACCTATTAACCAAGGATTGTTGGTAGTCTGAGCAAAAACAGTAGAGGCTACAGTGAGTGCCAATGCTGAAATTCCTAATTTTAGATTTTTCATAGAATTAAATGATTAAATAATTGATATTGCAAAATAAATATAAATTTTCTTTATGTACAAAGTTTTTGAGATGATTTTTAACTTTTCTTTAATATTCTGTCCAAGTTTCTTTTATTATCTCTGTCTTTTATACTTTCTCTTTTATCATAAAGCTTTTTCCCCCTTCCTAAAGCAATAATAAGCTTCGCATAGCCCTTGTCATTAATGTATAACTTTAAAGGTACTATAGTATTTCCTGCATCTTTAATTTTACGCTCTAACTTGTCTAGTTCCTTTTTGTGCAGTAGCAATTTCCGTTCCCTTTTCGTTTTATGATTATAAAAAGTTCCCAATTTATACTCATCTATCATCATATTTATAATATACAATTCACCATCTATGAACTGACAAAACGCTTCTGTTATAGAAGCTTTAGATGAACGAAGAGATTTAATCTCAGTCCCCATCAACACCATTCCAGCCTCGTATTGATCGAGGATTTCATATTCGAACTTGGCTCTTTTATTATAAATATTTACCGATTTTTCTATTTTCATAGTATTGATTTCTAAAACAAACTCATTTACAAAAAACAGACTAAAAATTTTGTCACTTTAGTATCTCATCTATTTTTCATAATTTTGCACAAATTTACAAAACTCTATGTTAACAGTATCAAACATATCACTACAGTTCGGAAAAAGAGTACTTTTTGACGAAGTAAACATAAAATTTACTAAAGGGAATTGCTATGGAATTATCGGAGCCAATGGTGCTGGTAAGTCAACATTTTTAAAAATATTAAGCGGAAAACAAGACCCAACGTCTGGTTCTGTAAGCTTGGAATCGGGTAAAAGAATGTCCGTCCTAGAGCAGGATCACTTTGCTTATGATAATTTCACAGTATTAGAAACGGTATTAAGAGGAAATAAAAAACTTTATGACATTAAGGAAGAGATGGATGCGCTATATGCAAAACCTGACTTTTCTGATGAAGACGGTATTAAAGCAGGTGAACTAGGCGTAGTTTACGATGAAATGGGTGGATGGAATGCAGAATCTGATGCTCAAAACATGCTTTCTAATGTTGGTATCAAAGAAGAAATGCATTATCAATTAATGGACGAACTAGAAAACAAAGATAAAGTTCGTGTATTATTGGCTCAAGCATTATTCGGAAATCCTGATGTTCTTATTTTAGACGAACCTACCAACGACTTGGATATTGAAACCATTGCTTGGTTGGAAGATTTCCTTGCAGATTATGAAAACACTGTAATTGTGGTTTCTCACGACCGTCACTTCTTAGACTCTGTGTGTACACACATTGGAGATTTAGATTATTCTAAACTTAATTTATATACAGGTAACTACTCTTATTGGTACCAAGCTTCTCAGTTAGCAACAAGACAAAGAGCTCAAGCTAATAAAAAAGCAGAAGAAAAGAAAAAAGAACTTCAAGAATTTATTGCGAGATTTAGTTCTAACGTAGCTAAAGCTAAACAAGCTACCGCAAGAAAGAAAATGTTGGATAAATTGAATATTGACGAGATTAAACCAACATCAAGAAGGTACCCTGCAATTATTTGGGAAACGGAAAGAGAAGTTGGAGATCAAATTCTTGAAATTAAAGGTTTAGAAAAATCTAAAGACGGAGAATTATTATTCTCTGACGTTAACTTAAACCTTAAAAAAGGGGATAAAGTAGCGGTAATTTCTAAAAACTCTTTGGCAATTACGGAGTTTTTCCAAATTATTTCTGGAACTACAGAAGCTGACAAAGGGGAATACAGATGGGGAGTTACTACCAACCAATCTTATATGCCGTTAGATAATACAGATTTCTTTAAAGATCAAAGTTTAAACTTGGTGGATTGGTTAAGACAATACACTAAAAATGACGAAGAAAGACATGAAGAATTCATGAGAGGATTCTTAGGAAGAATGCTTTTCTCGGGTGATGAAGCTTTAAAATCTTCAACTGTTCTTTCTGGAGGTGAAAAAATGCGTTGTATGTTCAGTAGAATGATGCTTCAGAAAGCAAACGTTCTTTTGTTAGACGAACCAACCAACCACTTAGACCTTGAAAGTATCACAGCATTAAACAACTCATTAATGAATTTCAAAGGGAATATCCTTTTATCATCTCATGACCACGAAATGCTTGAAACCGTTTGTAACAGAGTATTAGAACTTACTCCAAATGGCGCTATTGATAGAGAAATGACTTACGATGAATATCTTGAAGATAAAAAGATAAAAGAAGTAAGAGAGAAAATGTATTCTTAATTTTCTTTTAAATAACATAAAAAATCCTGAACAAATTGTTCAGGATTTTTTATTTCAAATAATGTGATTTATAGTCTTATTTAGTAAGTTTTGTTGTTGGCAAAGTAACAGTTCCAGAATCTTTCCTAAGACCATCTTTTTCATCTTTTTTCTTCATATTATAGGCTCTTTTTTCACTTGCAGGGTGAGAATTGAACATTTCCTGCAAACCAAATTGTTTTTCACCATCTGCATTAGTTTTTTTGAAAACGGTATAAGCTCTACAACTTAACTTTAGCAGCAACATCCACAACTTTCCCTAAAGTATTTTTTTTTGCATTCAAACGTGCTAGTGCATCAAGAATTATCATCAAAATAATTGATTTTTCATAAATGATTTTTTTTTCTAATCGCCGTTAAAAATAAAGCAAAAACACCAAATAGAAAATGCATATAGTTAAATTTAAACTTTTCATAACCTATTTTTTTTCCTTAAATTTGTTGCTATGAGTCAAAAATGGATTTTTAAAGCTGAACCTGATGAGGATATTGTAGATGGCTTAAGTTCTTCACTTGGTTTCGGAGCTTTCGAATCCAAATTACTAGTTCTCAGGGGAATAGATAATTATATAAAGGCCAGAGAATTTTTCAAACCTAATTTCGATGACATTCACAGTCCTTTTTTAATGGCAGATATGCAAAAAGCCGTTGAAAGAATTGCTACAGCTATTGAAAATGGTGAGAAAATATTGATATATGGAGATTATGATGTAGATGGAACCACTGCTGTTGCTTTAATGTATTTGTATCTCTCTAAAATTGTTGAAAAAAAATACCTTGATTTTTACATCCCTAACAGAAATTCTGAAGGATATGGAGTTTCTACAGAAGGGATAGATTTTGCCAAAGAAAATGGCTTCAGTCTAATCATCGCATTAGATTGTGGTATAAAAGCAGAGGACAAAGTAGAATACGCTAAAAGTCTAGGAATAGATTTTATTATCTGTGATCACCATTTACCAGGTGACAAAATTCCTAAAGCTGTTGCTGTTTTGGATCCAAAAAGAAAAGACTGCAGATATCCTTTTAAGGAATTATCGGGCTGCGGAGTTGGCTTCAAACTTTGTCAAGGTCTCAATACTATTTACAAACTTCCCGATGCGGAATTATATGATTTAACCGATCTTTTAGCCATTTCCATTGCTGCAGACATCGTGTCTATGACAGGAGAAAATAGAGTTTTGGCAAAAATGGGACTTAAAACCCTTAGAAAAACTAGAAATTTAGGCTTAAGACTATTAATTCCTGGTGATAAACTTTCGCATTTTGAAATCTCCAATATTGTTTTCGAAATTGCACCCAAAATAAACGCAGCAGGAAGAATTTCTCACGGAAAATCTGCAGTGGAATTAATGGTTTCTGATAATTTGAAACACGCCAACCAAATTGTTGCTAACATTATGGATTTGAATGATGAAAGACGTGAGTTAGACATGAATTCTACTCATTCTGCATTGCAACAAATTATCGATACCAAACAAGAAAAAAACGCCACAACTATCGTTTATGACTCTCAATGGAACAAAGGTGTTATTGGAATTGTAGCTTCAAGATTAATTGAAACTTATTATAAACCAACTTTGGTTTTCACGGATGGAAATAATGATGAAATGGTGGCTTCCGCAAGATCAGTTGCGGATTTTGATGTTCATGAAGCATTGGATTTATGCTCGGAGTATTTCTTGAAATTTGGAGGACATCAAGCTGCAGCAGGTCTTTCAATGGAAAAAGATAAGTTTGAAGCTTTTAAAGTTCGTTTTGAGCAAGTGGTTTCCGAAAAAATGCTTGAACACCAAAAAGAACCTTCCATTACCATAGATTCTATTGTTAACCTTGATGATATCAACAGAGATTTCATTAATTTCCATAGAAAACTAGCGCCTTTTGGTCCAAATAATATGAAACCTGTTTTGGTTTTAAAAAATATTAAAGTGGCTGGTTATATAAAAACAATGGGGAAAGATGACAACCACATTAAATTCTATGTAAAACAAGAATCTACGGGAAGAAATATAGAATGTGTCGGCTTTAAACTAGGTCAATTTGCTGATGATTTCCGTACAAAATCTTTTGATATCGCTTTTACTTTAGAGGAAAACCATTGGAAAGGAAATGTAACGCATTATCTTAATATTCGCGATGTAAAATTCAAAGAAGATTAGATAATGAAGAAAGTGGGACTTTTTTTTGGATCTTTTAATCCGATACATATTGGACATTTAATTCTTTCGAATTATATTTTAGAAAATTCAGACTTGGAGGAAGTTTGGTTTATTGTGAGTCCACAAAATCCATTCAAGGTAAAAACTAGTTTACTAGAAGAATACAACCGACTAGAAATGGTAAACCAAGCGGTAAAAAATTACCCAAAAATGAAGGCTTCTAATATTGAATTTGGTTTACCAAAACCTTCTTACACCATAGATACATTAACGCATCTTAGAGAAAAACATCCTACAACGAGTTTTTGTTTAATTATGGGTGAAGATAATTTGAAGAGTCTCCCTAAATGGAAAAACTATGAAAAACTCTTAGAAAATTATCAAATAATTGTGTATCCAAGGGTTTATTCCGAGAAGAAAGAGGAAGAAAAATACCTTGAGCACGAAAATATTCATTTGATTAATGCACCTATTATCGAATTGTCTGCAACAGAGATTAGAACAATGATTAAAGATGGTAAGAATGTTCGTCCAATGCTTCCACCAGAGGTTTTTGAATATATTGACGGGTCTTCGTTCTATAAGTAATCAGCAATGGGTAATGGGTAATTAATAATTTTTTATTATTTAAATTAAAAGAAAACAATGAAATTCATAGAAAAATATTTCTCAAAATATCCACAAGAAAAACTAATAAAATGGTTTAAACAGGTTTGTTTAGCAGAAGCTATCTCTTGTTTTTTACTGTACGGAATTGCTATGATTTGGAAGCGTTATGACGAAGAAGGCCTTTTACCTACTCTTTTTATTATTCTAATTGGAAATATTCACGGGTTGTTTTTCACGCTGTATTTACTGTTGTGTATACCAGCAAGAAGAATTTTCAATTGGGATGATGAAGATTTTGTATTTGCACTTTTAGCTGCCTTCTTCCCTTTTGCTACTATTTGGATAGATAAAAGTCTCGCAAAATTTGATCGCGAATAAGCATAAAAAAACTCTCTTTCGAGAGTTTTTTTATGTTTCTAAGCTTTAATATACATTGCTTTTTTAATTTCTTCTTTTACCGTTTCCAGTTTTGGGAACCATTCTGCAAATAACGGAGCTGAATAAGGAGCTGGTGCATCTGGAGTTGTAATTCTCTTAATTGGAGCATCCAAATAATCAAAAGCTTTTTGCTGAACCATATAGGTAAGTTCTGTTGCAATGCTTCCTAATGGCCAAGCTTCCTCTAAAATTACCAATCTGTTGGTTTTCTTAACCGATGCTAAAACTGTATCATAATCCAATGGACGAACCGTTCTTAAATCTATCACCTCAACAGAAATTCCTTCTTTCTCTAAATCTTCTGCAGCCTGAATAGCCAACTTCATAATTTTTCCAAAAGAAACCAAAGTAACATCTTTACCTTCTTTTTTAATATCTGCTTTACCTATTGGCAAATAGTATTCTTCTTCTGGAATTTCCATTTTATCACCATACATCTGCTCAGATTCCATGAAGATTACAGGGTCGTTATCTTGAATAGCTGATTTTAAAAGCCCTTTCGCATCATAAGGATTGGAAGGTACAATTACTTTTAAACCTGGACAGTTAGCAAACCAACTTTCCAACGCTTGAGAGTGTGTTGCTCCTAACTGACCTGCTGAAGCTGTAGGACCACGGAAAACGACTGGACAGTTCCACTGTCCACCGCTCATTTGACGGATTTTTGCAGCATTGTTGATAATTTGGTCTATCCCTACCAATGAGAAATTGAAAGTCATATACTCTACAATAGGACGGTTTCCGTTCATTGCAGAACCTACTGCAATCCCAGTAAAACCAAGCTCTGCAATTGGAGTATCTATAACTCTTTTAGGTCCAAACTCATCTAACATTCCTTTTGAAGCTTTATATGCACCATTGTACTCTGCTACTTCCTCCCCCATTAAATAAATGGATTCGTCTTTACGCATTTCTTCACTCATTGCCTGTGCAATCACTTCACGAAAAGTATATTCTGCCATATTTTTTACAATATTTTAATGTACAAAAATAGTTATTTTTATTGTAAGCATAAAAACAAAAACACCTCAATGAGGTGTTTTTTATTAATATACTAGGAAAATATTAATTTACTTTATGCCAAGTTTGGGTTCTTCCCATTAAAGAAATTCCTACATAACCTCTTACGCTGAGCTTATCTCCTTCTTTTTTAATGTTACATTTATAACTTTTCCCAGATTTTGGATCTGTAATGGTTCCTCCTGTAAATTCGTCACCTTCTTTTTTCAAACCACGGATAATTTCCAAGCCTAATAAAGGTTTATTTTTTCTGTCATCCTTGCAAGCTACGCAATTAGCGTGCTCTGGTTTTATTAAAAGCTGAGAAATTTTCCCGTAATATTTCCCATCCGATTTTTTATAAATTTCTACAATAGATTTTGGCTGTTTAGTTTGATCATCTATGGTCTTCCACTTACCTTCTATTTGAGCGAAAGAAAAAGTTCCTATCATAAGTGCCACAAAGGCGAACATTGTTTTTTTCATTTTTCAGATTTTTTTTAAATATGTTTAAAGATAATTAAAAAAATAATATTTCAGATTTTTTTATTATTGATTACATAGTTTACAAAATAAATGCCGAAAGTTTTGCGAGTTTCGAGGTACGAGGTGAGAGATTCGGGTTGAGTAGTGCGACATGTGAGTTACAAAATCACTACTTAATCATTACTCATTATTAATTACTAATGACTTAGTTCAACTTTCTATTAATCACTCTATCCATATAATCCTGATACCAAGCTTTACAAAGAAGAATTCCTTTTTGAATTTCAGGATTTTTATCTTTTCCTAAAATGTTATTGGTTAAACCTAAATCTTCTTTTTTATAGACTTGCGTTACTTCTTTTCCATCAAACCTATAAATATAATTCCCAATAATAAATTGTTCCATTACAGAATCTGAATTTACCACCAAATGCAAATCTGAATCATGTGAGAATAAACTTTTCCCCCAACTTCTTATTTTTTTATTATAGCCCATTAAATCCGCTAAAGAAGGATAAATATCCATTTGTTGAGAGGGTTCTGTATATTCCCCTTGCAGTTTGTACTTTGGATTAGGAGAATAAAACAACATAGGAATTGCAAATCTGTTCATGGCTTTTTCGTATTCTGGATAAGCAATTTGGTTGGTATGATCCGCTACCAAAACAAAAATAGTATTCTTGTACCAAGTCATTTTCTTAGCGGTTTCAAAAAACTTTTTTAAAGAATAATCTGTATACTGAATGGTTTCGTGCATAGGAACACTTCCTTTTTTGAACTTACCATGATATTGTTCTGGAATTTTAAATGGATGATGAGAAGAAGCACTGAACATGGTAGTCATAAACGGTTGCTTTTTCTTCGATAAAATTCGTCCAAAATACTTAAAAAAAGGTTCATCCCAAATTGCCCACATTCCATCAAAATCGTCATCATTATTATATTCTGTTTTCCCATAATAATGTTTGAATCCTAGAATATTTCCAAAACCTAAAAATCCCATAGAACCATTAGGAGCACCATGAAAAAAAGAGGTATCGTAGCCCATTTCGTTGCTTATAGAAACAATAGACTGTATTTTTTGGTTAGAATATGGTGAGCTGGTAAAAGCATCCGTTAAACTAGGAATTCCCGCCAATATAGAACTCATCCCATGTATAGACTGTCTTCCGTTGGCAAAAGCATTGGTTGCAATAAAACTGTGTTGAGCTAAACTATCCACAAATGGCGTATAAGAAACAAAATTTTTAATATTTGTATTTTTATTAAAAGCTCCAGAATACTCTTTACCAAAGCTTTCTAAAATAAATATCACCACATTGGGTTTGGGTTGAATACTGTCTCGAACGTAAAGTTTATAAGGTTTTATTTCGTCATTAATAAACTTTTCATCTACATAATGAACCAATTTAAAATTATTGGTGTTCAAAGTTCTGAAAAAAGAAAAAGTACTGTTCAGAACGATGTTCGCTTGAGTGGGATTTTTCACAAATTTATTAGCATCCACCAAATTAATAGGTCTTGTGCTGTGTTTAAAATCTCCACGAACTCCGCCTACTACTAAAGTTGCTACTAAACAAAGTGTTACAATAGAAAAAACAAAATAAGGAATTAGTTTTTTAGGTTTCTGAACTTCAATTTTTACTTTTTTATAAAGAAAAACCCACCATCCCATTATAATAATAAATAAAATAGGAACAGATGGATGTTGAATAACCGAGGCTAGAAAAACTTTTGTAAGATTGGTTTCGTGCTCTGCAACACGCATTGCGGTGGTGGTTAACCTCGCTTGTGAGAATTTAAAATAAATAAAATCTCCGAAATTCATCGTATAGGCAATTCCGTTGGTGATAAAGTACAACCAAAAAAGAATTTTCTGATAAATAACCTTAGTATTAATTACAATAGGAACTAAACTAAGGAAAATGAACAATACATTTACGTACAAAATTGCAGTGGTATCAAAAGCAATTCCGTGGTAAGCCAAACCCAAATAATCTGAAACAGAATCTACCTTTATAAGATCTTTATTGTAAAACCAAAAAAGCAACCTTGCAATTTGATAGAAAAAATACACTAAAAATATTCTATACAACAATACAAGCAGTTCTCGTCCTCTGAATTCTTTCATATAAAAAAATAACAGCAAATTTAAGGTAAAAACACTAAACTAAATATAATCTTTACTCAAGTCTAAAATCCTTATTTTTGCAACATGAATTTCATAAAAAACAATCTCGCCAACGGTATTACACTAGCCAATTTATTTTTTGGAAGTATTGCAGCTATTAATTTAGTTATTGGACAGTACGAAATTTCTGCCTTATGCATTATTATTTCCTTGATTTTAGATTTTTTTGATGGTTTTATAGCAAGAGCTTTAAAAGCCAATTCTAATTTAGGAGTACAGTTAGATTCCTTAGCGGATATGGTGAGTTTTGGCTTTGTTCCAGGCTTAGTAATGTATAAAGCTTTAGAACCTTTCGGGAATTTGGCTTTTGGAATTCAATTTCCTTTTGAAGTAAAATATTTTGGTTTGTTAGTCACCTTATTTTCTTGCTTAAGATTGGCTATTTTTAATCTGGATGAAGATCAAAAATACTATTTCAAAGGCTTAAATACACCTAGCAACACTATTTTATTATTAGGAATGTATTATTGCTTTATGAATGATAACGTTTTTAGCTTTTTGTTTGATAATGCTGGATTATTAATTCTAGTTTCCATTATTTGTTCATGGCTATTGGTAAGTCCGATAAAAATGATCGCCAACAAATTCAAATCTTTCAAATTGCAGGATAATTACTCAAAAATTGCGGTAGTTCTGGGAGCAATAGTTCTAGTAATCGTTTTTAAAACCGCAGGAATTCCTTTATCCATCCTTTTATACATTATTATTTCTTTAATCTTTCAAAAGCAACTTAAATAGTTATTTTTAGTTGATAGTTGTTGGTTATGCAACATTCATTACTCACTACTCATTACTCATTACTTATAATTTAAATAAAAATGAATTTAAAACTCTATAAACCACTTTGCGTATTTGATTTAGAAACTACAGGAACCAATTTAGCTAAAGATAAAATTGTTGAAATATGCATTCTAAAAGTTAATCCAGATGCCTCCAGAGAAAGTAAAACATGGTTGGTAAATCCAGAAATGCACATTCCAAAAGAAACTAGCGATATTCATGGTATTACAGATGAAGATGTAAAAGACGCTCCTACTTTTAAGGAAATTGCTTCTAAAATAATGGAAATGATTGCTGGAACAGATTTAGGAGGATTTAATTCTAACCGTTTTGATGTTCCTTTGCTCGCTGAAGAACTTTTACGCGCAGGTGTAGATTTTGATTTGAGCAAGCACAAATTGGTGGATGCACAAACTATTTTCCATAAAAAAGAACCTAGAAACTTAAGTGCTGCTTTCCAATTTTACTGTGGTAAAACTTTAGAAAATGCTCACTCTGCAGAAGCCGATGTAATGGCAACTTTCGAAGTATTAGACGCGCAAGTGGGGAAATATGAAGATGTTCCTAACGAAATTTCGGCGCTTAGTGAATTTACTTTTTACAACAAAAACGCAGATTTAGCCGGATTTATAGGGTATAACAATAAAGAAATGGAAATCTTTAATTTCGGTAAATATAAAGGTCAAATAGTAAAAGAAGTTTTCCAGAAGGATTTAGGATATTATGGCTGGCTTCAAAATGCAGATTTCCCATTGTACACCAAGAAAATATTCACCAAAATACAATTGAATTCTAAATTTTAATCCAGAAGTTAGACTTTCAATTGGAAATTGCTAAACAACGAAATGCTATGAAAATAATTTGTATAGGAAGAAATTATACTGAACACGCTAAAGAATTAGGAAATGAGGTTCCAGAAAATCCTGTAATATTTTTAAAACCCGATACTGCAGTTTTAAAAGGAACAGATTTTTATATTCCTGAATTTTCTAATGATGTTCATTATGAATTAGAAGTTCTTCTAAAAATTTCTAAAGGTGGTAAATACATCCAACAGGAAAATGCTCATAAACATTATGACAAAATAGGTTTGGGGATAGATTTTACAGCAAGAGATTTACAAACTCAACTTAAAGAAAAAGGCTTACCTTGGGAACTTTCGAAAGGTTTTGATGGTTCTGCCGTGGTAAGTGATTTTTATGCTAAAAATGAATTTAACCTCAATCAGCTTCGTTTTTCTCTCCTAAAAAATAAAGAAAAAGTTCAGGATGGAAACACCAAGGATATGATTTTTAATTTTGATACCATTATTTCATTTGTTTCTCAATATTTTACGTTAAGAGTGGGTGATATAATTTTTACAGGAACCCCAAAAGGAGTAGGAAGAGTAACAGAAAAGGATATTTTAGAAGCTTATTTAGAGGATAAAAAGCTTTTAGATCTTCGAATTATGTAGAAAACTAAAAAAATATGCTTAATTTTTTGTAACTTTAAATACCTCAAAAATTAATATTATGGTGAATATAGTATTACCGATAGACTTCGGAGATAAAACCGATCAACTAGTAGATGCTGCGGTGCATTTTGCCAAGCAAATCAATGGAAAAATTAATGTTATACATGTAGCTCCTACAGATTTAGGCTTTGCCATTGGAGATATGGGATTCCAGTATTTTCCAGAAGTGGAACAAAATGAAATTAAAGAAGAATTACTAAGGTTAAATTCTATTGAGCAAAGAATTCTTGCTCACGATGTACCATGTGGACATATTTTGAAACAAGGTTTAGCTAAAGAAACAATTTTAGAATATGCCAACTCTCTTCACGCAGATTTTATTGTGATGGGTTCTCATGGAAGAAGTGGCGTTTATGATGTTTTTGTGGGAAGCCTTACAAAAGGACTAACAAAAAGTTCTAAAATTCCTGTGTTGGTAATTCCAATTCATGAATAAATTGAGAAACAGAATCTAAATATAAAAAACCGATCAAATACATTGATCGGTTTTTTATTTATATAACCAATTAATTAACCTTTCTTATAGATTTTTGGATCATAATATGGGTTTTTCCCTTCAGTTGGAGAGAAATAGGCTTTGTCTTTATCTCCACCTAAAGTTACTACCAATACATAACACCAATAGATAAACAATATAGATGCTACAATAAATAAAATCCAATTTAATACGTTTCCAAATGCGTCAAAAAATCCGAACGTCCATTTAAAAACTTCGCTTAAGAATAACCATACAGAAGTCATTATTTTCTTTTTTTAATTTAACTTTGTACAAATTTAAAAAAAAATGTTCAGATTACTTTCAAAAGAAAGCAATATTTTTTCAATTCCTATTTATATCGGCTTTCTTCTTTTAGTAGTTATTATTTTTAACCTCTTAAATTTCAATACTTATGAGGCAATCATTGCTGGAATTACCTTTTTGGGAGTTGCCTTAGGATATTTTTGCTTCAATAGTTTAAATCTTAATTATCAAACTCATCTTCCATTATTTTTGTACACTTTTTTTATTTTTGGTTTATATCCCGGAAATATGGATATAGGTTTGGCGGTGGCTTTACTCAATAATTCTTTTCTGTTGTTGCTTCTTACCAGTCCAGATGAGGAAATAAGGAAAAGGTCTTATGTTTTAGTGGGCGCTATTATTGGATTAAATTTTGTTTTCCTGCCCACCACTTGGCCCATGGCAGTTTTTATTATTTTTCATATAGTGGCAACTTCCAATAGAATTGCTTTAAATATTTTCCGTTTTTTCTTTGGAGTAAGCCTTATTGCGATAAGTTATTTTTCCTTTGCTTATTTTATGGGATATACCACTTGGAATCCAGATTATTTACCATTAGTAGACCTAAAAATTGTAAAAGATATCTCGGAGTTAATACCATTAATTCCGGTTGCTCTTATGGTGATTTTTGCAGTGATAGATCATTTTAGAAATTACAATAAAAAGAGTCCGACAAGTAAATTTAAATATACTTTTTTGCTAATTTACTCTTTAGCGCAATTAATATCTATTGTTTTGTACATGAATACCAATTATGAGTATTTAATGTTGTTAGCGCTACCCTTTACCATTATTTTGAGTAGAACTATTAAGTTTTTACCTAAAACATGGATGCGTGAAGCTAGTATTTGGGTAATCATTATATGTTTATGTTTATATAAAGTAGGAACTTATGTTCCAATATTTTAATTTTAATTATGATTCAAATAGAAGATAAATTAATTTCTGAGGATATTTTTTCTGAAGAATTTGTGTGTAACCTTAGTAAATGTAAGGGAGCTTGTTGTGTAGAAGGTGATGTAGGAGCACCTTTAGAAGAAAGTGAATTGGCTATTTTAGACCGTATTTTTGATAAAATAAAGCCCTACTTAACCCCAGAAGGTATTAAAGCCTTAGAAGAGCAGGGAACTTGGACCAAAGACCCTGCAGATGGAATGTACGTAACACCAATGGTTGAAGATAGAGAATGTGCTTATGTAACTTTTGATGAAAAAGGAATCACCAAATGTGGTATCGAAAAAGCCTATGAAGATGGCGCTGTAGATTGGCAAAAACCTATTTCTTGTCACCTCTACCCTATTCGAGTGACAGAATATTCAAGTTTTACGGCTTTTAACTACCATGAATGGCCTATTTGCAATGATGCTTGTACATTGGGTAAAGAATTGCAAGTTCCAGTTTATAAGTTCTTAAAAACACCATTAATCAGAAAATACGGTGAAGATTTTTATCAAACCTTATCCGATGCTGCTGAAGAATGGAAAAAAGAATTTGGACATTAAAAAATAAATAAAGCCGCAAAATTTGCGGCTTTATTTTTCTCCTTTTAATAATAGTTTCATCAACATTATTCAATCTTTTTAATAATTAAACTTTACTCTAGTTAATCCAATAAAAAAGTCAGACAAAAAAAAGCCTGACTTTATATTATCAATTAAATTGTAAAATTATTTAAAATCTGCTTCTGTAACGCCAGAATTAAGAGTAACCTTTGTATTTTTCATTACAATTTCCTGTCCTTGAGCTTTAATTTCTGTAGTTCCAGGGAATTTTATACCCTCTTGAGTAATATAATCTTTAACTATAATTTCAGCTCCTTCTGCAAGCGTTTTGTATAATAAATGAGTAGCTGCGTCAAAATAGAATTTACCTTTTTCAGATGTTAACACATTATAGTCTTTTCCATCTAATTTTTCTACTGTTACAGAAGTCATTTTTTCAGGAGTATCCATTGCTAAAACGTCAATAGTTTTTCCTTTTTTAAACTTCTCAATTTGCTCGGGAGTAAGACTCGCTTCTTTCCCCATTTGTTTTACATAACCTTTTTCACCATCAAAAACCTGTAACATGTCTTGTCCCATCACAGTCTGAGAATATTTAAACTTATTACCCATTTTTTTGGTAACGCTAGATATTTCCATACCTTGAACCGACATTGTACCTTCTATAATTACAGATTTTACAGCCTCCAGCTTTTGCTTCCCTCCCATTGCTTCAAAATATTTATCCAAAACTTGCTTTGCAGTAAGAGTTCCTTTAATTGCTTCTACTTTAGTATTTTTAGCTGTTTGTGCAAAATAAGGTGTTGAAAATAACGTTAAACAGAAAAAAGGAATTATTATCTTTTTCATTCTTTGTAAAATTTATATTTAAAATTATTAATTGATTGCTATACAAAGAAATAAAAAATCCACTAATAAATTAGTGGATTTTACATTATTTTTATAAAAATGTTATTTTTTCAATTCTTCCATGAAATCATCATGAGAGATTTTAGTTTCTTTTTTAGAAGCTTTTTCAAGGATAACATCTTTTAATTTAGCCATAGCAACTTCAGAAGAAATTTGTCTTACTTGCTCTTGATCTTTCAACATTTCAACAGCGTAGTTTTTAATCTCTTCATCACCTAAATGGTGGATTCCGTAGATAGCTAACTGATTTCTTACTAATTGTTCAGCTTGCGCTAAAACATCAGCATAATCAATACTAACTTCGTTATCGCTCATTAATCTACCTTCAATGATTTGGTATTTTAATTGATTTTTCTCAGTTTCCAAAATTTCTTTTGCCTGTTCTTCAGATTTGATATTTTGATTAGAGAATTGCAACCAGCTTAATAGGAAGTTTTCAGGAAGTTTTACTTCTTCTTTCTCCGTAATTTGCTCTAAAATTTTATTTACAAAGTGTACATCAGCATTTTGTTGGAAATACTCATCCAATTCAGTTTTCACTTTGTCTTTCAATTCCTCTTCAGACTTAATGTTTCCTTCACCATAAACTTTATCAAATAATTCTTGGTTAAGTTCAGCTAAATCTAGTCCGTAGAAATCTTTTACTTTAACTTCTACTTCATTATGGTGAAGATGCTCAACCTCAGCTTTAGAGAAACCTAATTCTTTAGCCAATTCTTCATCTTTTTCTAAAGTTTCTTTAGTTACTTTTACGCTTCCCTCCATTTTAAGAGCTTTAACTAATTTGAAAGCTTCTTTGTTTTCTGCAGTAATAGTAACATTTTTTGGATGATGGTGGTGTTCACCTTCAGCATCTTCTTCTACCACTTGAGAAACTTCTAGAGCGATATAAGAATCTTTGTTGATTTTCTCTTGAGGAGCTTGAGTTGCAAAACGTTTTTGCATGTTTTCGATGCTCTTATCAATCTCTTTATCTGAAGCTTCTACTTTGTAATGAGGTGCTTCATATTTAGTAAGATCAATGTTAAATTCTGGCTCGTAACCTATTTCAAAAGAAACTGAAAGTTGTTCAGCATTATGATTGAAATCTTCAACTGGTTGAGGAACTGGTTGTCCTACCAATCTAAGTTTATTTTCGTTTACGTAGTTATTCAACGCTTCAGAAACTTGTTTGTTGATTTCCTCGAATGCAACACCAGCTTCATATTGTTTTCTAACCATGCTCAAAGGCACTTTTCCTTTTCTGAAACCAGGAACTTGTGCATTTTTAGCATAATTAATCAATTGTTTTTCTACTTTGTCTTTGTAGTCGGATTTATCCAATGTTACTGTAAGTAGTGCACTTACATCATCATGGTTTTTTGCTGTAACCTTCATTATTGATTAAAATTTTAGGTTGCAAAAATATGAATTTTTTATGAATATCACCCAATTCTAATCAATACTTAAGTATCAAAAACATTTAATTTAAAAAACCACCGAAAAATCGATGGTTTCTACACTAAATTATTTTTTAATGATTAATGTAAATCTATGAAAGCGTTAACATCACTTTCCCCTCCAACAGTGGTTCCCAGCTGATTATCCGCAGATGGAGAATTATCGTCAACTGAGGATGCTGCGTGTACAAGTTTTATATTTACTTTTCCTGAATTTGTTGAACTCACCACAGTCCATTCTGTTTTTAAACCTAATTTTTTACCATCTGTTCTCACCACATCATCATTTGTTCTTTTCACTTTGATATCTGCACCAGTAAAAACATACGTAATAAAATGTTCATCTTTTTCTGTAATAATTTCAGGGTTTACACTTTCGTAATGATTGTCGTGTTTCACCTGAAAATCTAGTTCTACAAGATACACCTCACCTGCATGTGCGTGAATTGGGGCATCTGCAACACCTCCAATATAGTTAATTGTTTGAATATCCGCTGAATTATTTTTATTGGTAAGCGTCACTACTAGCTTTTCAAGATCTTCGTGCTCATGAATATCTTGAGGAATTTCATCATGTAAACTTCTACAAGAAAAAAGAAAAATTGAAGTAAAAAAAACTAATGCTATATTGAATAATGCTTTCATTTTGTTTAAAATTTAAGTCTTAAAAATTGTATTTCAGAGTAACGATAAAATTTCTACCAGATTCTGGCATAAAATACCTTAGCCTATTAAGATATTCGCGATACTCTTTATTGAAAATGTTATTAATTCTGAAATTGAGATTCATATTTTTAAAAATATCCGCTCCAACTGCAGCATGAAATAATGTATAAGCCGAAGGCGTAGAGCTTAAATCCACTTCATGAGAAACCAATTCATTATCTTTTATAAAATCTATATTTTGATTTCTTATCGGAAAATGATTTTGCTTGAACCCATTTTCATTCTCTAGTCGTATATAGAAATTTTCAGGTTTATTGAGAGAAAATTCTAAAGCATTGTTCCATTTTGCAGGCATCATTAAAATCAAAGGTTCATTATTGGTAAAATCATTTCCTCTTAATGCGCTAAAAGTAGAATTCCATTTTAGTTGATCTAGAATATTCAAATTTACATCTGCATCAATTCCAAAAATCCTCGCTTTAACCTGTTGATATCCCCAAATAGGAAAAACGCCTCTATTGGTTTGTTTAATACCAATTGGAACCTGATTAATAAAGGAATTTGAAAACATGATAGACGGATTGGCTTCAATTTGCAAACCTTTAAACACATTAAATTTCGCGATGATAGAAAGATTGCTACTATAAATGCTTTCTTTTTTCAATGTTAAATAGCCTTCTTCCATAATGGCAGCAGAATGATGCAAACCATCGGCAAAAAGCTCGGCTGCATTGGGCGATCTGTCCGTTCTCGAAAAATTAAACTTCACATCAAGATTTTGAATGGGATGATAATTCAAACCGAGATTTGCAGAAATATTATGATAATCTAAAATAGGTCTTGTCAGAATTCTGCTATCATTTTGTTGAATAAAAAACTGAGGGAAAATATCCGCATATTTATCTTTCCAGATTTTTTCATCATAATATTTGTAAGCATCAAATCGACTAAAATCATATCTCACACCTATTTCTGCATTCAATTTAGGACTGAATTTATATTTAAAAACCAAAAAAGCACCTGCATCATATTTATAATAATCTGGAATTAACCTTCTTGCCTGTGTTCTTGGATGCGGATAATTATCCTGAAAACCAGCAGAAATCCCACTTTCTAAGCTCCAATTTGCTCTTTCAAGGGTATGTACAAAACTTGCGTTATGCGTTATTAAACGTAAATCCATTGCGGGGATATCGTACAAATCTCCTTTTCTAATATCAAATTCTTCCCTTCTATTAAGCTGAAAACTATATTGAAAATTAAGTTTTCCAAAATCTGAAAAGCGTTTGTAAGCAGAAATTTTTGCAATATGATGCTCCACATTTTGCTTAGGGTTTACAATATCATAACTGAATTCATCTAAATAATAGGGTTGACCTAACTGAATGGCATTGTAGAAATCTTCAGGTCCACCAATATGAGCTCCTCGATAAATTCCAAATTCTTGATGAATACCGCTGTAGCTAAGCTCAAAACCTTGCATAAAACTTCTGTTACCCAAAGAAAAATTAAAAGAATTCACTTCTGCACCAGTATTTTGCAAAGTGTGATGAGGAATATACAAATCGCCAAGCTTTTTATAACTTCCTCCCGTTTTTACAAACCATTGGTTTTCCCAAATTTTAACAATATTTGCGGAAAGTTCTCCTCCTCGACCATTTGAAATTCCCGAAAGTTTCAAACTTCCTATTATCGTATCTTTTTTGGGCAATGTTTGAGGTTCCAAAACCACGACACCTCCTACTCCTTCATTTCCATATTTTAAAGCAGAAGCTCCTTTTACCACATCTATATGTTCAAAATCATTTACATCTATATTGGGGGCATGCTCCACTCCCCATTCTTGCTCCGCCATTTTCACTCCGTTATTCAAGATAGAAATTCTACTACCGTACAAACCATGAATAACAGGTTTAGAAATATTATTTCCCGTTTTAAGAGCTGAAACTCCAGACATTTTTGAAAGTAAATTTCCAAGATTTTCCGTGGAATTTCTTTCAATTTCAACTTTCCCCAAAGTTTTTATGACCATTGAACCTAGCTTTTTATGACTTCCATGAAGTGTAACGGACTGTATTTCTTCTATATGGTGTTCTAAATGAATGTTTAGATGTAAATTTTTATTTACTGTAATTTCTTCTGAATAATTATTACAGTCTGGATGTTTCACCAAAAGTGAATATTGACCGGAAACTACTTTTGGAAAAATAAATTTGCCTTGTTTATTGGTTGTCACGACCTGTTTTCCCAAATGAACTTCTGCATTTGCTAATGAGCTTTTATCGTGAAAATCTTGAACCACGCCTTCCACAACATAATTCTGTTGTGCATTTGTAAATGCTAATCCACAAAGGAAAAGCATAAAATTATATATCAATTTCATTGTAATACTGATTGTGTATTAAAAAAAATACATTAAAAAATGATTAAATAAGTTTGATGTAAACCATCAAAGGAAAAGTTCAAAACCCTTTAATGCAATGTAAAAACAGACGATTTCCTTGGAAAAATCATCAAAAAAAAAAACATTTTACATTAAAAAAGGTTGAAACTTAGTTAAACCAAAGAAGGTGGTCCCCGAAGTTGAAATGAATATTTGGTTTGAGACCATATTTTCTCCTGTACAGAAAGAATTTGTTCATCCTCTTGAGTGTTTTTTTGAATATGAAAACTATACTCATCTGGAACCAAACTATGTCCAGTTGCAAGGAAATGACAAGCTAAACAATCTTCATGACTTGAATTTTGTTTAGCTACATCTATTTTTTGAGTTTTAGAATGATCTTTAGAAAATTCTAACGCATCATGAAAGTGAAAAGCCTGAGAAAAGAGAGCAACAAGATAAATCCCCAATAAAAACTGGGACATAAAATGTCGTTTATTCCTCATTAATTCTCTGTTCACAACACAAATGTATATTAAAACTATTTACTAGTTTAGTTGAGTTCCTAAATATTCCCACTCTTGTAAAGCCAAATCGAGTTCTTCTTTACTAGTGTTATATTTTTCTAATTTTTCTTCAGAAGGATTTTCTGAAGTAAACTCCGCTTCAAATTTTTCTATAACAGCTTCTAATTCAGAGATTTTCTCTTCTATTTTTTTAAGTTTATTTTGAATTTGCTTTTGCTCTTTGGAGAGAATATTGGACGAAGAATTATTAACTGGAGCGGCTTCAACTTTAGTAGGTTTTGCTTCTTCATTATGAAGTTTTGCTTTTTCAGCAGAAATTTCGCGGATACTTTCTTTTTGACGATACTCTAAATATTCATTAATATCACCCAAAAATTCTTTCATTTTACCATCACGGAATTCAAAAATCTTGTCGCAAAGTCCTTGTAAAAATTCTCTATCGTGAGAAATAACAATTAAAGTTCCTTCAAACTTTTGTAGAGCCAGTTTTATAATTTCTTTAGACTGAATATCCAAGTGGTTGGTAGGTTCGTCCATAATCAACGTATTGAAAGGGCGAAGCAATAATTTACATAAAGCCAAACGGTTTCTTTCCCCTCCAGAAAGAACTTTGGTTTTCTTTTGAACATCTTCACCTTGGAATAAGAAAGATCCTAATAAATCTCTAACTCTTGGACGAGTTTCCTCTGTTGCTGAATCTTCTGCTTCTTGCAAAACGGTTTTATCGGGTGTTAAAACTTCCTCCTGATTTTGAGCAAAATAACCAATATTTACATTGTGACCTAAGTTCCAGTTTCCAGAATAATCTTTAATATCTCCAGCTAAAATTTTTGCCAAAGTAGTTTTTCCTTGTCCATTTTGACCAAGAAGTGCAATTCTATCTCCTCTTTGAACAAAGAAATCTACATCATTAAAAACTTGTTTCTTCCCGTAAGCTTTTCCTAAGTGTTCAGCCTCGAAAATTACTTTTCCGGGAACAACAGACTGTACGAAACGGATATTAAATTTAGAAACGTCTTCATTATCCACCTCAATACGTTCTATTTTTTCTAATTTTTTAATCAAAGATTGAGCAAAAGACGCTTTGGTAGCACTTGCACGGAATTTATTGATGTTGTCTTCCATCTGTTTAATTTCCGCATCCTGATTTTTCTTTGCCTGAATAAGTTTTTCTCGTCTTTCTTCACGCATCACCAAATATTTAGAATAATTGGCTTTATAATCGTCTACTTTCTTATTGTTAACATCAAAAGTTCTATTACAAACGGCTGTCATAAATTGTTTATCGTGACTCACCAAAACAATTGAACCTGGATAATCTCTCAAAAAGTTTTCCAACCAAATAATAGATTCCATATCCAAGTGGTTGGTTGGCTCATCCAAAAGCATTAAATCATTTTTCTGCAAAAGAAGTTTTGCTAGCTCAATACGCATTCTCCAACCTCCAGAAAACTCATCGGTAATTTTTTGGAAATCATCGGCTTTAAAACCTAAACCAAACAAAACTTTCTCCATATCACCTTCCAAATTATAGGCGTCATGGTTCATAAGAAGATCGTTAAGCTCCGTCATTCGGTTGATAAGGTTGGTATAAGCATCGCTTTCGTAATCGGTACGAGTTGCCAACTGATGATTTACCTCATCCAATTCATTCTTCCATGCATTAATTTCTTCAAAAGCTTGCATCGTTTCATCCCAAACGGTACGTCCTTTTACAAAATCTAAATCTTGTTTTAGAAAACCAATACTAATATTTCCTTCGAAAACAACGTTACCTTCAAAAAAAGTAATTTCACTAGAAAGAATTTTAAGAAGGGTAGATTTTCCAGCTCCATTTTTACCAACAAGACCTATTTTATCATCTTTTTTGATGGTAAAATTAACGTCTCTAAATAAATAATTTCCAGAATGATGTAATCCTAAACCTTGTACCGAAAGCATAATATTGTATTAATGTTTTTTGAATCCGCAAAAATACGGAAAAAGAAGAACAACATTAGGAATATTATAAAATAAAAAAAGCTGACTTTTTAGCCAGCATTTTTGAGAGAGAAAGTTTGTGTTTTTGAATCGAGATTTCAATGGTTATTAGTTTTCACAATATTTAAAAATTGATTTTAAAACCAACCCTTTAATACCATATTACCAACAGAATAAAATTCCAACTTTTTCGGTAAAAATCTACAAAAACAAGGTGGACAAATAGGTGGACAATGAAAACAAAATCATCAAAACTCTGATTTACAATCAGTTAAAACAAACACATTGTTTATTTAGTACAATAAAAAAACCTACATAAATGCAAGTTTTTCATATGAATAATCATGTTTTTTAATAATTTCTAACGGTAATATGATAGCAACTTTGCTCCTTTTCTTTTATGTAGTAAATTCGGCCAGCTTTGCGATAATGTTCCAAAACCTTCTCTAAAGCTTTATCCATTTTATGATTTAACTTAAGAACATTATTGAAACGAACATAAGAAATATCAAAAGAATTTCCATAATTGTGCGAGCTTATTCCTAATGAAGCATTAGGATTTACTCTTCTCAATCTGCACTGATCTTCTAAAGTTCTCGTAATGGAAGAAACCGTAAATGTATTTCCGTGATTGTCTTTACTAAACTTCGCACCAATTTTTTCAAGGGTTGTTTTTGCTTTCGAAACAAGGTAAGGTCTACTGTGGGTAAGGGTTTGCACTCTATATCCTTTGCCTTTAGTTTTCACCTTCACCAATTTTCCTTTATTATTAAGGTTTGTAACAGACTTAGTATTTTTAAGCAACTTAATATTAAAGCTCCTAGAAGCATCAATATGGGCTTTGTATAAAGGGGTGGGCTGAACTTTCAACACTTCACTTAAATCATAACAGGGTAGTTTTGAATTTTGTGCTTGAGAAAAATGAAAACCTAAAATAAATAATAAAAGGGCAAATCTCTTTATCATTAAATATCAATTTTAGTACAAACGAAATAGTAGGGATTAATATTTTATATACAATATTAATCGCAAAGTTAGAAAATTAATCCTTCTCAAAAATGTTCAACAATTACATAATAACCAATAATTGAAGAATTTTTATAGAATAAAAAAGGATAATCTTAACTGATTTATTAAAAAATATTATATTTTTAAATGAATATCCGTAAGATTGCCTAATAATTTGTATATTTGTGTAATTCAAATTATTACAGATGAATATTTTCAGTTTTACGGCGAATTTTGGAACCGAAGAAGATTGTAGAAAACACTTTAAGCAGC
>JAEWOR010000009.1 GCA_023399595.1 Bacteroidota bacterium
ATATCTCCAATTATACCTCAATGAGTTTGTTTATAAGCTAAACCGTAGATATTTTGGCGACAGACTTTTTGAAAAGCTTATTGTTGCTAATATTACAGGATTAGGTGATTAAACGGATAATCAGTAATATTTTTATTAGGAATTAAATTTAATACAATATATAATATAAAAGGACGCTGTCTCAAAAGGTAAACTAATGCTCTGAGAATCTTCTAAATGACAAAAGTTGTCAAGGAGTCCGAGAGTGGGGGTGCTTTTGAGACAGCCTCTTTTTGTATTTTAAAACTCAAAATTTTCAGTGATTTTTTGATCTTCTTCTAGTCTTTCAATGAGTTTTTCCAGACTTTCAAATTTTATTTCTTCATGCAGAAAATCTCTAAAAACTATTTTTATTTTTTGGTTGTAAATATCTTCATTGAAATTAAGAATATTCACTTCTACTGTAAGTTTTTCACCATTTACCGTTGGGTTGGTTCCAATACTTAACATTCCTTTGTAGAATTGGTCTTTATGCCAAACTTCAACAATATAAGCTCCTTTTTGAGGGAGAAGTTTAATGGTTTCGGTTTCAATATTTGCGGTGGGAAAACCAATGGTACGACCCAATTTTTTTCCATCAACCACTTTTCCAGTTAATGAATAAGGATAACCCAACATTTCATTGGCATCCTTTATTTTTCCATCCAGAAGTGCATTTCTAACTTTTGTAGAGCTAATTGTTTTGTTGTGAATATTGATGGCTTCCATTTGCTCCACTTCAAAATCTAGTTCTTTAGAAAGCTTTTGTAAAAGCTCGAAATTTCCGCTTTTATTTTTCCCAAAAGAATGATCATAACCCACTATTAAATACTTTACATTCAATTTTTCTACTAAAATCTGTTTTACAAATTCTTCGCCAGTAAGGTTTCTGAAGTTCTCATCAAATTCTTTTAAAAAAAGATAATCGATGCCTAATTTTTCAATCAGTTGAGATTTTTCTTCAACAGTATTGAGAAGTTTTAAATCTTCATTAGGATTAAAAACAAAGCGAGGATGTGGCCAGAATGTTAAAATTGCCGTTTCATAGTCGCTTTCATTACCTTTTTTTAAAAGTTGATTGATGATGGATTGATGACCTAAATGAATACCATCAAACATTCCCAATGAAAGAGCAAGTGGTTTTTGCGAAGAATAGTCGTCGAAATTTTTGAAGATTCTCAAAACTTGATTTTAAATGTGTGCAAAGATAAAAAAACTAAAACTATTTTTAATGGGAGTCATTTTATAAGACTTGTTAATGTTTAGAAGTGGAGTTTTTAGATGTTTTTTGATAATTTAGAAGAAAATCATGATAAAAATCTTTTTTCTCATAATTGCAGATTATAGAAGTTTCGCTATATTTGCACACAAGAAAAAAATAAGTAATGGCAAACCAAATTAAAGGAAAAATTTCTCAAATTATTGGTCCAGTAATAGACGTAGTTTTTACGGAAGTTGAAGCACTTCCAAGTATTTATGATGCTTTAGAAGTACCAACACATGGTGGAGGGAAAATTGTACTAGAAGTAGAACAACACATTGGTGAAGATACAGTAAGATGTATTGCAATGGATGCTACAGATGGTTTACAAAGAGGTCAGGAAGTTGTTGGCAGCGGAAGACAAATTACTATGCCAATTGGTGAGGAAGTAAATGGTAGATTATTCAACGTAGTTGGTGATGCTATCGATGGACTTAGAGATTTATCTAAAGAAAATGGTTTACCTATCCACAGAGAAGCTCCAAAATTTGATCAATTGTCAACTTCATCTGAAGTTTTATTTACAGGTATCAAAGTAATCGACCTTATTGAACCTTATGCAAAAGGAGGTAAAATTGGTTTGTTTGGTGGTGCAGGTGTAGGTAAAACGGTACTTATTCAGGAATTAATTAACAATATCGCTAAAGGACACGGTGGTCTTTCTGTATTCGCAGGAGTAGGTGAAAGAACAAGAGAGGGGAATGACCTTCTTCGTGAAATGTTAGAATCTGGTATTATTAAATATGGTGACGCTTTCATGCATTCTATGGAAGAAGGCGGATGGGATCTTTCTAAAGTTGATACTGAATTGATGAAAGAATCTAAAGCTGCTTTCGTATTCGGACAGATGAATGAGCCACCAGGAGCAAGAGCAAGAGTTGCCCTTTCTGGTCTTACATTAGCTGAATATTATAGAGATGGTGGAGAGTCTGGACAAGGTAGAGATGTATTATTCTTTGTAGATAATATCTTCCGTTTTACACAGGCTGGTTCTGAGGTATCTGCACTTTTAGGTCGTATGCCTTCTGCGGTAGGTTACCAACCAACTCTAGCTTCTGAAATGGGTGCGATGCAGGAAAGAATTACTTCTACCAAAAATGGTTCAATTACTTCAGTACAGGCGGTTTACGTACCTGCGGATGACTTAACTGACCCGGCTCCGGCTACAACCTTCGCTCACTTGGATGCTACAACAGTACTAGATAGAAAAATTGCTTCTCTAGGTATTTATCCAGCGGTAGATCCATTGGCTTCTACTTCTAGAATATTAGCACCAGAAATTATTGGTGAAGAGCATTACAACTGTGCACAAAGAGTAAAAGAAATCTTACAAAGATATAAAGCCCTTCAAGATATCATCGCAATCCTTGGTATGGAAGAACTTTCTGAAGAAGATAAATTATCTGTTTACCGTGCAAGAAAAGTACAGAGATTCTTATCTCAACCTTTCCACGTTGCAGAGCAATTTACAGGTATTCCAGGAGTGTTAGTAGATATCAAAAATACCATCAAAGGATTTAACATGATTATTGACGGTGAGCTAGATCATATTCCAGAAGCTGCATTCAACCTTAAAGGATCTATTGAAGAAGCTATTGAAACTGGAGAGAAAATGCTTGCTGAAAATAAATAATTTTTTTAATGCTTTAAGTCGTAAGTTATAAGCTTAATGCCTTGAGCCTAAAGCAAAGACAATGAATATTAAAATATTAACACCGGAACAAGTGGTTTTTGAAGGAGAAGTAGATTCAGTTTTGCTTCCAGGAAAAAATGGGGAATTCCACATTATGAAAAATCACGCCGCAGTAGTTTCTTCATTATCAGGAGGTCATGTAAAATTGTTTACAAAATCTATTGATGATGTTTATGCAAAAAACTTTACTGAGGAAAAAGGGAAGGAAGATTCTTTCAATTTCCCTATTAAAAGTGGAGTGGTAGAATTTAACCATAATAAAGGAATTATTCTTTGCGAATAGTGTCTTTAAAATGAAATTTTAAAAAGTGTAACTTTGCAGTTGCACTTTTTTTATGTTTATAATATGAAGAATATTTTAAGTATTATTTCTGTATTGGTCGTTTCTATTTGTTTTTCACAAGATTTCAAAGTGAAAAGAGGTGAAATATTTGTGGAAGGAAAAACTGTTGCTAAAATTGGAGTTTCGGACAATAAATACATCATTTCAGATGTCAATAACAGACCCGTTTTTTCTGTGAAATTTATAGATAAAGCGGTTTTAGATTCTGTTAGAGATAGTTATATGGAACTCAATAGAGTTTATAATGCTGCAAAAACTATAGAATTAGACTATGAATCGCCTTCTTTTTTCTCCGGAAATGAAAAAACTATCGCTCATACAAGTATTAAGACCTACGGAATTATAAATGAGAAGGGAATTAATATTCAGAAGTTGGATGAACTTTATAAAACAATTCCCAAAAGAAAATTGGAAAATAAGTTGAAAGAAGCCTATACACTTAGAAATAAATTCAATAAAATGCAGTTAAGCATTAATAATGTTGGCGAGATTTTAAGCAATGGAAATCGGGTTGGATATTTTAATAATTTGCCTGTTAGCTTTGGTCCCAACAATACAATTAATGAAAAAATGTTTAATGATATTGAAATTTATGATGCTGAAAATAAACTTGTTGGAAGATATACCACCACTACAAAACAAATAAAAACTACAAACGGTAAAAGTTTTACTTTGTATAAAGGAGCTGCGGGAACAATCCCTTCACTTAAAAATCCTACTTATCAGAATCTTGTTGAAAGAATAATTGTGATGGATCCTAAATTTATAAAAGCTTCTTAATGGTAAAATGTTTTTTTCAATTTTATTTATGGTGTAAATTTTGATAATTTAAAAGAATCACATTAAAAAAATTAAATAGTATGAACAAAAGAATCTTATTAATTATCACCATTTCAGGACTTGTTATTTTACAATCTTGTAAAAAAGAAGTGGCAGCCAATACCCAAGAAGTTGTAACAACAGATAGTGCAGGAAGTGTTGTAGTAAAAGAAATTGACTCCGCTATAGTTAATCACTCAGATCCTGTACAAGGAGCACCAGATGGACATAATTCTCAAAATTCTGTAGATTGGAATGGGACTTATGAAGCAACAATTCCATGTGCGGATTGTCCAGGAATCAAAACAACTTTAACGCTTAATAAAGACAATACTTTTAAAATTACTGAAGAATATTTGGAAAGAAATGTTAAAAATGAAGACAAAGGAGATTTTTCTTGGGATTCTTCTGGAAGTGTAATTACTTTAAACGGAAAAAATTCCAAGTATAAATATAAAGTAGGTGAGAATAGATTATTTCAACTGAATATGGATGGAACACCAATAGATAGGCCAACCAAAGATTTGTATATCTTTAAGAAAAAATAAAAAAAATCAGGTCCGAAATAATTCGGACCTGGCTTTTTTAATACTCGAAACCAATAATTTTGTTATCAGATCTTATTTGTTGCACTAACTTTTTATGGCTTTCGCCTTTGCCCGTAACTCGAAATTCAACATCTATTGAATCCTTATTTCTCGTTTCGCCTATAATTTCGTATTTGAGATTATTTTTATTGAAAATTTCTTTACAATAAATAAGTTCATTATAGTCAGAAATTAAAATATGGTAGTCTTTTATTTTGTGGTATTTATCAATAAAATTTTGAATAAACATCAATGAATTTAAAATGATAATTACCAAAGCCATCCCAAAAAGTCCAAGATAAATATAGCCAGAGCCCACCGCCATTCCTAAAGAAGCTGTTGCCCAAATGGTGGTTGCTGTGGTAATACCGCTAATTCGGTTTTCATCTTTAAAAATAACACCCCCGCCAATAAAACCAATTCCAGTAATAATGTTAGCAGCAATTCTATCGTCAGAATTTACACCCATTTTTGCTGAAAGTATGGTAAAAACACAAGAGCCAAAACTGGCTAATACAAAGGTTCTTAAACCAGCTGATTTATTGAAATATTCCCTTTCGGTACCAATAATCATCCCAACTACTAAAGATATGCAAATGAGCACAAATTCGTTAGTTGTTTTTACATTTAATAATTGCTCCATATTTAAAAATCTCTGTAACTAAAGATACTCATTTTTCTGATACTATTTGGATGGAGATATTTTAATTGAATTTCATTTTTTGAATTCTAACAGCGTTTAATACGGCTAAAAGAGCTACTCCAACATCTGCAAAAACGGCTTCCCACATGGTTGCAATTCCACCAGCTCCCAGAATGAGAACAATAGCTTTTACACCAAAAGCAAGAATAATATTTTGCCAAACAATTTTCTTGGTCTCTTTTCCTATTTTTATTGCTAGAGGAATTTTTGAAGGTTGGTCATTCTGTATCACCACATCTGCACTTTCTATCGTGGCATCGCTTCCTAAACCTCCCATTGCAATTCCAACATCACTTAAAGCTACTACTGGAGCATCATTCACGCCATCACCTACAAAAGCTACGCTTTCTTTTTTAGCTTTAATTTCTTTGAGCTTATTTACTTTATCTTCAGGAAGTAAGTCACCGAAAGAATTAATTATTCCTAATTGATCTGCAACAAATTTTACAACATTGGTTTTATCACCACTCAACATAGTGGTTTTTACATTTAAATCTTTTAGTTGATTAATAGTAATTTGGGCATCTTCTTTAATACTGTCTGCAATGGTAATATATCCAACAAATTTTCCGTCATAAGCTATAGCTATTAAAGTGTAAACAATACTTGAAGGATCAATATCATAATGAATATTAAACTTATCTAACAGTTTAAAATTGCCCACCAACAGCTCTTTTCCATTAATATTTGCTTTTAATCCATGCCCTGGAATTTCTTCGACATCTTCCAATTTTATATTATGATCAATTTCGCCAACGAAATTACGAATAGCTGTAGCAACGGGATGCGTACTTTTACTTTCTAATGCATTCACCATTTTTAGAATTTCATCTTTGTTAAATTCTTCATGGATAAATACTTCTTGAACTTTAAAAACACCTTCCGTCATGGTTCCTGTTTTGTCCACTACAATATTTTGAATATTGGATAAAAGATCTAAATAATTACTTCCTTTAAACAATATTCCATGTTTACTTCCTGCACCAATTCCACCAAAATATCCCAACGGAATACTGATGACTAATGCACATGGACAAGAAATCACCAAGAAGATTAAAGCTCTGTACAACCAATCCTTGAAAACATAATGTTCCACAAAAAAATAAGGAAGAAGGCATATTCCTACGGCCAAAAAAACAACAATAGGAGTATATATTTTTGCAAATTTTCTGATGAAAAGTTCTGTGGGAGCCTTGTGAGCAGTTGCTTCTGTAATTAATTGCAAAATTTTTGAAAGCTTACTGTCTTTATATTCTTTTCGCACAATAATCTCGCTAACGGAATTCAGATTAATCATTCCCGCTAGAACTTCTTCTCCTTTTTCTTTGTTTTGAGGAACACTTTCCCCCGTAAGAGCAGCTGTATTAAATGATGCTTTTTCTGAAATAAGTTCGCCGTCTAATGCTAACTTTTCTCCTGGTTTTAATTGAATTATTTCTCCAATTTGTACATTTTCCGCTCTTTTAGAACTTGGTATTTTGTTATTAATAATGGTGACTTCATCGGGTCTTTGATCGAGTAAGGTTTTAATATTTTTCTGAGCTTTTTCTACAGCCATTCCTTGGAAATTCTCGCCAATAGAGTAGAAGAGCATAACGGCAACTCCTTCAGGATATTCGCCGATGGCAAAAGCACCTATGGTAGCAATGCTCATCAATAAAAATTCAGAGAAAAAATCGCTGTATCTAATGCTTTCAAAAGCTTCTTTCATCACAGGAAAACCTACTGGAATATAAGCTACTAAGTACCATAAAAGTCGAGTCCAACCCTCAAACCAAGTTGGTTTAAAATAGTAATCGAAAAGAATTCCGATAATTAAAACGACAAAGGAAATAATTGCTGGAGCGAACAATTGCAAAATGCTTTTGTCTGAGGTTTCATGAGAATGATCATGAGAATCATGAGAGTGTGAATGGTCATGGTCGGTTTTTATAGGTGGATTGCTACAACATTCTTTGTTACTCATATTTAAAGCTTTTACTCAAAGTTACAAAAGCAAAATTGATATCAAGAAAAAACCTATCACTTTTGATGATAGGTTTTAAAGTTTATTGATTTTAGTTTTTTATTTTGAATGAGCTCGGGTTTCGGCGGCAGCTTCGCTGCCGCCGAAAATTTTATCCTTCATTAATCAAATCCAAAAATTCTTGTTCGTCTAAAATTGTAATAGTGCCGATATCCTGAGCTTTTTTCAGCTTGCTTCCTGCTTTTTCGCCAACCACTAAATAATTTAAGTTTTTAGAAACGGCGGAAATATTTTTTCCATTGTGTTTTTCCACCATTTCTTCGGCTTGTTCGCGCGTAAAAAGCGATAATTTACCTGTAAATAAAAAGGTTTTTCCTTCCAAAACATTGCTTAAAACTTCCTGCGTACTTTCCCCTTTTTCTAATTGAACCCCATAGTTTTTCAAGCGGTCAATCATAAGATTATTTTCAGGATTTTGGAAGAAATCAACTATGCTTACGGCAATTTTCCCACCGATGTCTTCCACTTGTGTAAGTTCTTCAACTGTAGCATTTTTCAAATCTTCGATTGTAGCAAAATTTTTAACTAATTTTTTAGCAACGGTTTCGCCAACATGTTTAATTCCGATTCCGTATAAAACTTTTTCAAATGGAATTTGTTTTGATTTTTCGATACCATCAATAATATTTTGAGCCGATTTCTCCGCCATTCTATCCAATGGAAGTAGCTGTTCTTTGGTTAAAGCATAAAAGTCGGCAGGATTTTCAATCAGTTTTTCTCGGTAAAGCTGTTCAATGGTTTCGCTACCCAGATTTTCTATATTCAAAGCTTTTCTAGAAACATAATGTATCATTCTTCCAACAACTTGTGGCGGACAATGAAGATCGTTTGGGCAAAAATGTATGGCTTGATCTTCAATTTTCACCAATTCAGTTCCGCACTCTGGACAATTTTTTATGTATTCTATTTCTCGGCTTTCAGACGTCCTTTTTTCTGTATTTACGCCTACAATTTTAGGAATAATTTCACCTCCTTTTTCTACATACACAAAATCATTTTCGTGCAAGTCCAATTTTTTTATGATGTCTTCATTATGCAAAGAAGCCCTTTTTACGATGGTTCCGGCCAACAAAACAGGTTTCAAATTAGCAACAGGGGTTATGGCTCCAGTTCTTCCGACTTGATAAGAAACACTTAAAAGTTCTGTTTCTACTTTTTCAGCTTTAAACTTATAAGACATCGCCCAACGCGGAGATTTTGCGGTGTAACCCAATTGTTTCTGCTGTTGAAGTGAATTTACTTTTATCACAATTCCATCAATTTCAAAAGGTAAATTGTGACGCTCAGCATCCCAAAAGTTGATGAAATTTTTAACATCATCTAAACTTGTGCACAATTTTGCTTGATCTTCAGATACCTTAAATCCCCAGTTTTTAGCCTTAGATAACACTTCCCAATGGGTTTGAGCAGGAAATTCCTCTGCGATATATTGATATAAAACTGCCGAAAGTCCACGTTTTCTAACCTCCACAGAATCTTGCATTTTTAAACTTCCACTTGCTGTATTTCTTGGGTTCATAAACAAGTCTAAACCTTCTTCTTCACGCTGTTGGTTAATTTTATCGAAATTTTTTCTCGTTAAATAAATTTCACCGCGCATGAAGAATTTTTCAGGAAAATCACCTTTCAATTTTAAAGGAACATCCGAAATAGTTCTCACATTATTCGTGATTTCGTCACCTTGGAAACCATCACCACGCGTTACGGCTTGAGAAAGTTTTCCGTTTTCATATAAAATAGAGATAGAAGCGCCGTCGTATTTTAGTTCTGCTACAAATTCTACGGGCTCATCAATGGTTTTAATAATTCGTTTTTCCCAATCTTCGAGATCATTAAAATCGTAGGAATTATCCAAAGAATACATTCTGAATTGGTGAGTTATCGTTGGGAAATTTTTGGTAACACCGCCTCCCACACGCAAAGTTGGAGAATTAGCGTCTGCAAATTCAGGATGTTGTTTTTCTAAATCTTGAAGTTCTTTAAGCTTTGTATCAAATTCAAAATCTGAAATGCTTGGTTCGTCTAAAATATAGTAATTATAATTGTGTTGATGGAGTTCTTCTCTTAGTTCTTCTATCTTTAATTGGATGTTTTCAGACATAAATAGATGTTTATAGCAAAGATAAAAAAACTGTTTATAACCTTTAAAATATATTGAATTTTAGAAATTTTAAATGTTAATTATATGTAATGCATTGTAACTTGCATTGAATAAGAGGTTTATTTTTTTAATTAATATTAGGATAAACTTCTATTAAAAGTGAATTAAATTTTTCTTTTCAAATACTTAATTTTCTGTTAAAACCTTCGTTGTATAGGCTTTCTACATTTGCACCAAAATAAAATCGATGCACAGGAAAAGGTATAAAATTTTAAGTTTAGTTGTATTGGGGCTTGTTGGAGGAAGTCTTCAAGCGCAACAAAATCCGAAAAAAGACAGTGTAAAAACAATTGATGAAGTTGTAGTAACGGCTCTTGGGATTAAAAGGCAAGACAGATCTTTGGGATATTCTACGGAAACTGTAAAAGCTGAAGAAATTCTAAAAACGCAAAACGCCAATTGGGCTCAAGCTTTGGAAGGGAAAGTAGCGGGTTTGAAAATTCAAACTGCAGGAGCAGGTCCTTTGTCGAGTTCAACCATTAAACTTAGAGGCGACATTTCTATGAATGCAGCTAATAACGGAGCTTTAATTGTGGTTGATGGAGTTCCTTTAACGGGGATTTCTACTGGAACGGGAACTTCAGCGTATGGAGCAGGAAGCGGAGGAGACTTACCTATTGATTATGGAAATGGTTTTAACAGCATTAACCCAGACGATATTGAGTCTGTTAGTATCCTAAAAGGTTCTACAGCTTCGGCGCTTTATGGTTCTAAAGGTGCAGGAGGAGCCATTATGATAACCACAAAATCTGGGAAAAATAAAAACGGAAAAGTAAAAGTATCTTTTAATTCTTATACCAGTTTTGATACCGTTTTAAAATGGCCAGATTATCAGTATGAGTACGGACAAGGAACATTACAAAAAAATTCGGCGGGTGAATATTATTATTCCTATGGAGCTTCTGCAGATGGCGTAAATACGGGTTCTACAAGTAGTGCATTTGGTCCTAAATTTAATGGACAGTATTATTTTCAGTACGATCCAAATGTAGAAGGTCAAAGCGAAGAAAGGAAATTGTGGAGACCTTATAAAAATAACATTAAAGATTTCTGGAAGGTTGGAGAAAATTATTCTAACAATCTTGCAATTGAATCATCTACAGAAAAAACTTCATTCAGATCCTCTTTAACTTATTTAAAGAATTCTTGGATGATGCCCAATACAGGTTTTGATAGGTTAAATGCAGCATTGTCTTTTGATCATAAACTAAGTGAAAAACTAAAAGTTGGTGTAAAATTCAATTTCAATAAAACAAAAAGCGACAACCTTCCTGCAACGGGTTACAACAACCAGTCGATTTCTTATTTCATGATTTTCCAAAATCCGAATGTAGACTTGGCTTGGTATGAACCTATTTGGAAGAAAAATCAATATCAAATAGATCAAATACATCCTTTTAGTTCTTATATAGACAATCCTTATTTAATTGCTTATGAAATGCTAAATGGTGTCGATAAAAATTTTATAACAGCAAGCGCCAATTTGAATTATAAAATGTCCAAAAATTTTGAGATGCAATTCAGAAGTGGTTTAGAGCTTACCAATGAAGAGCGTACCCAAAAAAGACCTTGGAGTTCTGCAAACTATCTCAATGGTTTCTACAGACAACAGTTTATAAAGGTGATGAATTTGAATAATGATCTCTTATTCACTTATAAAAAGAGTTTTAATGATTTCGATTTTAGTGCATCCGTTGGAGGAAATATTCAGTACACCGAATATACCATGAATGATTACCGCGCCAATGGATTGCAAAAACCAGGAGTGTATTTAATGACTAACGCTATTTCGAGGGATTTTAGAATTGCTTCACCAGACGATAAACAAATCAATAGTACATATGGATTGGCGACTTTAAGTTATCAAAATAAAATTTTCTTAGATGTAACAGCAAGAAATGATTGGAGCAGTACTCTTCCAAAAGCGTATAGATCTTATTTCTATCCTTCTGCATCTGCATCTTTTATTTTAACAGATTTATTCAATATTAAATCCAACACATTAGGGTATTGGAAACTAAGAACCGCTTGGTCTAAAGTGGGGAACGATACCGATCCGTATTCACTGGTGAAATATTTTAATAATAGTAATTTCTCTGGTTCTGTGGAAACGCCATCCACTTTTCCAAATCCTAATTTGAAACCAGAAATGCTAACGAATATTGAAGCAGGTATGGATTTCAGTTTCTTGAAAAATCGTGTTAATTATTCAGTTACTTTATATCAAAGTAGAAATAAAAATCAAATTATTGATATTCCTACTTTATATGAAACAGGTTACAGCAAAAGAACCATTAATGCTGGTGAAATCCAAAACCGAGGTGTTGAAATGACCCTTAATACTTTCCCCATAAAAAACAATAATTTTTCTTGGAGTGTAAACGCCAACTGGTCTTTGAACAGAAATAAAATCTTATCACTTCCAGAGGAGTTTAAAGGGGAACCTTATACTATGGGAAGCGTTGGTGGAGTGGTTTACTTTAATGCTGTTGTGGGTGGTTCTTTGGGAGATATGTACGGTTATGGTTTAGAATATTCACCAGATGGACAAGTGGTTTTCGGGAGCGATGGACTTACAGCAAAACCAACTGAAATGAAAAAAATAGGAAATGCATATCCAAAATGGAGAGCAGGTCTTCAAAACGATTTCAGATATAAAAATTTCCAGGTGAGCTTCTCTTTTGATGGTCAGTTAGGAGGAATTGGTTATTCACAATCTCATCACAAAATGTCTGAACAAGGTAAATTAGAACATACGCTTTGGGGAAGAGACAATCCAAACGGACTTATAGTTGGGGTTGGAGTGGTTAAAAATCCTGATGGAACTTATTCTACCAATACCAAGGGAGTTCCTATCCATACTTATTATGGCGATTATTACAGAAGAGCTAATGTAGAAACCAACTCTTTCGATACTTCTTTTATTAAGCTTAGAGATGCCAGAATTGCATATAATTTCCCGAAATCTGTAACCAACGAGCTGAAAGTCTCCGAACTTACATTTGCTTTATTTGGAAGAAATCTTTGGATGTGGACAAAATTCCCATTATTTGATCCTGAAGTTGCTACTCTAGACAATTCTCAAATTACAACAGGTGTAGAAATAGGTCAGTTGCCTTCTGCAAGAACTATTGGTTTCCAAGTGAACGTTAAATTCTAAATTTTAATAAAAATGAAAAAAATTCTTTTTAATATATGCCTTCTGTCGAGTATTAGCATGACCTTTATTTCGTGCGACAGAAGTTTGGATGAAGTGAATACTGATGAAAGTAGAGTGAGCAATCCTGTAGCTTCTACGTTATTGCTTCCGCTTCAGTACAATGGAACTGCAATGGGCTATAACAGAGCCAATGATTATACTTTTGATCTTATGCAGGTTTCTCTAGATTTTCCTAACGAAGGAAATTCTTTGAGTAGATATTATATTACCGAAAATACGGGCGCTGGTTTTTGGAATAGCTCTTACAAATGGTTAATGCAAAATAAAGAACTCAGAAAAGCGGCAATCTCCGAAAACAATAAAAACTACGAAGCTATTTCCATAGTTATGAATGCTTGGTTGTATGCTAATCTTACAGATACTTATGGTGATGTTCCATTTTCAGAGGCTTTAAGAGTAGATGAAGGTTTTTCTCAACCTAAGTTTGATAAACAAAAAGATATTTATATTCAACTTTTAGATGAATTGAAATATGCGAATTCCATTTTTGATACTACAAAAAGATTGGCAGGTGAAGATTTGTTTTACAATGCGCAATCGGATGTAAATGGTATTTTAAACTGGAAAAAATTCTGTAATTCTCTTTCATTAAGATTGTTGACAAGAATTTTAAATAGAAATGGTGAAGTGAACGTCCATGAAAGAATTCAGGAAATCATCAATAATCCAACTGCATATCCTATTATTTCTAATAATTCTGAAACGGCTAAACTAGATATTTCTGGAGTGGCTCCTTTAATGCCACCTATTGCACGTCCACAAGATTTTACAACAGGAAGAGCAGCCTCCGAATTTTTTGTGGAAACTTTAAAAGCGAATAACGATCCTCGTATGTCAATTTTCTTTTCTGAAGCAAAAAATCTTCAGAATCAGAATATCGGTTATAAAGGAGCACCAACGGGATATGCAGTTGGAACAACTTTCAATTACCAACCTTCCAATTTGAATCAGAATTTAGCCAAAGCTCCTATGAAGATTTTAATTCTTCCTTATGCGGAAATGGAATTTATTTTGTCTGAATTGGCTTTCAAAGGAATTATTTCTGGAAGTGCACAAAATCATTACGAAAATGGAGTAAAAGCCATAATAGAGCAATGGGGAGTAACTTTTCCTACAGATTATTTTTCTAATCCAAATGTCGCTTACAATAATACTTTGGAGAGAATTATGTTGCAGAAATATGTGGCTTTATTTTTTGTAGATCAGCAACAGTGGTTTGAGAAAAGAAGAACAGGGTTCCCAGTTTTACCCAATAACGGAGGTTTATTAAACAACGGTAATCTTCCACAAAGATTTATGTTTCCTGCCAATCCTAAAGTTTTAAATACTGCAAATTACCAAGCTGCGGTACAACAAATGGGAGGTGACGATATTAATGTTAAAATGTGGTGGAATCAATAATTTTTAGAATGAAAAAACTTACTTTAGGGTTATTGCTTTTTAATTCAATTTTAATGATGTCTCAAACCCAAATTATCGCTCACCGAGGTTTTTGGAAAACCCATCCAGAAACCACAGAAAATTCTATCAAAGCCTTAGAAAATGCTCAGAAACTAAAGGTTTATGGTTCCGAGTTCGATGTGCACATGACCAAAGATGGCATTCCTGTTATCAATCATGATGAACACCACGGAAAAATGGAAATCTCTGAAACGAGTTTTAAAGATTTACAAACCTTAAAATTATCCAATGGTGAAGATTTTCCCACTTTGGAAAATTACCTCAAACATGGTTTAAAAGACAATACTGTAAAACTTATTGTGGAAATAAAACCCGCCAAAACAAAGGCTTTGGAAGATGAATTGGTGGCTAAAACTTTGAAGCTGATAAAAGATTTGCAATTAGAAAATCAATCGGAGTTTATTTCTTTTAGCCTCAATATCTGCAAGGAAATCAAAAAATTAGAACCTCAATTTATTGTTCAATATTTAAATGGTGAGCTTTCTCCACAAGAACTGAAAAAAGAAGATTTAGATGGATTCGATTATCACTACAAAGTTTTATTGAAAAATCCAACTTGGGTTTCCGAAGCTAAAAATTTGGGGTTAATTACCAATTCCTGGACGGTGAATGATGAAAAAGTTTATCTGCAACTGAAAAACATGGGAATTGATTTCGTAACTACCAATATTCCTGATGTTTTAAAAGAAAAATAACAGTTTAAATTAAAATTTATTCGAAATAATAAAGTCGATGTCACGCTGAGCAAAGTATTGATTTAAATTTTCATAAAAAAAACGATCCTTAAAAAAATTAAAATGCAATTAAAATTCATATTTCCGAGCCTATTAATCTCTACAATGGCTCTTTCACAAACTCAAATTTCGGGTTTTGTATATCAAGATCTCAATAAAAACGGTCAAAAAGAAAACCGCGAAAAAGGAATCGCTAATGTTGCTGTTTCTAATGGTGTAGAAGTGGTTTTAACCAATAAAGATGGGAAATACACGCTTTCTATTCAAGAGGATCAAAGCATATTTGTTATTAAACCAAACGGTTATCAAACCAAAATCAATTCAAATTTTTTACCCGAATATTATTACCATCACAAACCTAAAGGCTCACCTGCTCATTTTAAGTATAAAGGAGTGGCTCCAACGGGTAATCTTCCAAAAGAAATTAATTTTCCATTATATTCCAACAAAGAAAATCAGGATTTTCAGATTTTAGTTTTTGGAGATCCTCAACCTTACAATTTAAAGGAAATCGATTATTTTAAAAGAGGAATTATCAATGAAGTAAAAACCAACAAAAGAAATGCAATTTTTGGAATTAGCTTAGGCGACTTGGTGGGCGATGATTTAAGTTTGCATCCTGCTTATATTAATGCTGTAAAAGAAATTGGACTTCCATGGTACAACGTTATGGGCAACCATGATATGAATTATGAGGCTGAAGAAGATAAGTTTTCAGATGAAACATTTGAAGCCAATTTCGGACCTGCAAATTATGCTTTCAACTACGGAAATGTTCATTTTATTGTTTTGGATGATATTTTATATCCTGATCCAAGAGACGGGAAAAGCTATTGGGGTGGTTTTAGAAAAGACCAATTGGATTTTGTAGAAAATAATCTTAAACATGTTGATAAAAATAAATTAGTCGTATTGTCTTTTCATATTCAAATGAAGCCAGAATCTGCTGGAGACGACCATTTCAGAATGGAAGACCGAAAAAGATTGTTCGATATTTTAAAACCTTTCCAAAATGTATTAATGATGTCTGCGCATACGCATAAGCAAAGTCAGTTATTTTACGGTAAAAAAGAAGGTTGGGAAGGCTTTAAAGATCTTCATGAATACAATGTAGGAACCACTTCTGGAGATTGGTATTCGGGAACGGTTGATGAAAAAGGAGTTCCAAAATCTACCATGAGAGACGGTACACAAAGAGGTTACGTTTTTGTGAATTTTAAAGATAATCAATATTCTATAGATTATAAAGTGGCTGGGAAACCAGATGATTATCAAATCAATCTTCACGTTCCAAAAGTAATTCCTTATAAATCTAAAAACTCGGCGAGAATTGTTGCTAATTTCTTTATGGGAAGCGAAAAAGACAAGGTGGAATACAGAATAGACAATGGAGAATGGAAACCAATGGATTATACTCCTAATATTGATCCCAATTTCGCTATTTCTGTTTATCAATGGGATACTACAGAAAAATTATTCCCTGGAAGAAGACCTTCCTTTCCAGAAAAATCTAGACATATTTGGGTGGCTCCTTTCGGGAAATTAGAAAAAGGTTCTCATAATGTGGAGGTTCGCGCCACCGATATGTTTGGAAAAACCCATACAGCATCCGAAAACTTTAGTGTACAACCTGCTGTAGAAATACCATAACAATACAATCATTTTACTTTTTTACTTTTCTTTCAAAACCGACTTATCATTAGGTCGGTTTTTTAGGGTATCCAAACAGCTTTTCGTAAATTTGCAGTAATAAAAATCAAAACAATGAATTTGAAAGGTAAAAATGCAGTAATTACAGGTGGTGGAAGAGGTTTAGGAAAAGCCGTAGCTCTTGCTTTGGCTAATGAAGGTGTGAATATTGGAATTTCTGGAAGAAACGAAGAAAATCTTAAAAATACAGTTGCTGAACTTAAAAATTTAGGTGTAAATGCATCTTACGCGGTTTTCAGTATTGATGATGAAACGGCTGTTAATACAGGAATTAAAGCTTTAGCAAACGATTTGGGAAGCATTGATATTTTGGTGAATAACGCCGGTATTGGCGATTTCGGGAAATTAAATGATATGTCAACACAAGTGTGGGAACAAGTCATGAAAACCAATCTGTTCGGTGTATTGTACACTTCTAAAGCGGTTTATCCTTTTCTAAAGGAAAAAGGTCAAGGTGATATCGTAAATGTAGCTTCTACAGCAGGTCTTAAAGGTGGCGCGGGCATGTCTGCTTATGCTGCTTCTAAAGCAGCGGTGATTTCTTTATCACAATCGATGATGGCAGAATGGAGAAAAGATAATATTCGTGTAATTACCTTAACTCCGAGTACTATTGCTTCGGATATGAGTATTCAAGGAGGTTTAACAGATGGAAATCCAGAAACAGTGCTTCAACCAGAAGATTTCGCAGAATGGGTAAGAGATATCTTGAAAATGAACAGAAGAGCGATGATTGCTAATGCTTCTATTTTCTCTACCAATCCGTAAATTTTGCTTATTTAAAAATAAAAGAATTCCCAATTTAGGTTGGGAATTTTTTTATGAAAAAGATATCCTCACGGAAAAAACATAAAGTTTTATTTTTTAACGTAAATTTGCGATGAATATAAAATGAATGGCGACATGAAGAATAATGACGAAAATGAATTTTTGTTAGCTAATATTCCTTCAGAAAAACCTTATTATGTTAGTAAAAAAGGCGAAATTAAAGGGATTTTTAATAGAGTTTTAAAGACGTCTGTTTCCAAAGAGAACCGCAGTAGTAAAATTGTTTACAAAGGTACCGATGGTAAAAGACATCAAATAGGGTTTAGAAAATTAATTTGGAATACCTTTTTTCCAAACGATTTGTCTCTAGCAAGCGATATGATTTTTCTTAAAGACAAAACAATTCCTTTTCCTTTGCAGCCCGATAATCTCTATAAATTATCCAGAAAGGAGGTTGCTTTACGAATAGGAAAAGTAAATCGTCTAATCACAGAAAGAGAACTTCTTTTTAAAGCTTTAGAAAAGCAAAAAACCATTACTAAAGAAGAAATGTACAATCTTCTCAACTTAAAAGAAAAAGAAAAAGGACGTGTTATATTAAACAATCTTATCACTAGATTGAAATACGACGGAAGTTTAGAAAGAGTAGGACCAGCGACTTATGCGCTTAAAAAATCAAAATAACAATGCAAAATTATTTAGAATTCAATTTTAAAATACAGCCTCTTCAACCTTGGAATGAAATATTGATGGCTGAACTTATAGAAATAGGTTTTGACAGCTTTACAGAGGAACTTGAAGGAATTTTAGGATACATTCAAAAAGAACTTTTTAAGGAGGGAGATTTATTACAACTTCCTATTTTTTCAAATCCTAATGTAAAAATTGAGTATTCTTATGAAGAAATGCCCAATATTAATTGGAATGAAGAGTGGGAAAAGAATTTTTCACCTATCAATATAGATGATAAAGTGCTTATCCGTGCAGAATTTCACGAGTCTAAACCTGAAATGCATGAGATCATCATTCAACCCAAAATGTCTTTTGGAACGGGACATCACCCAACAACTCACCTTATGATTCAACAAATGATGAATATGGATTTGAAAGACAAAACTGTTTTGGATATGGGGTGTGGAACATCTGTTTTAGCAATTTATGCGAAACAAAATGGAGCGGGAAGAACAGTTGCTATTGATATTGATGAATGGTCTGTAGAAAATTCTAAAGAAAATGCAGAAAGAAATGGTGTTCAATTGGATATTTCACAAGGAACAGCAGATAATTTAGGTGCCGAAAAATTCGATGTTATTTTAGCCAATATCAATCGTAATATTTTAATTTCTGATATTCCCACTTATGTTTCTGTTCTCAATAAAGGAGGAAAATTATTGCTTTCTGGTTTATGTTTCTTTGATGTAGACGATATTCTACAAGTTTGCACAGAACAAAATTTGCAAGTAGAAAAACAAATGCAAAGGGAAGAATGGGTGAGTATTTTACTTTCAAAATAGATTTTTGAATTTTTATGAAGAAGATTTTATGTATTTTAACTTGTGTTGCGACTTTATCAATAGCGAAAGCTCAAAATGATGAAAAACCTACAGTAGTTGCCGTTGAAGTAGAAGCAGAGGAAGTTTATCCAATGTCTATTTTCTCAAAAGAAATTGGTTCTACAGCTAAAATATTTGTGGATGGAACCAATATCAGAAACAAACCTTCTTTGGATGGAGAAATTATTGCAAGTCTTCCACAAAATACCAGTGTTAAGATTATTGCTGATACAGAAGTGGTGAGCAATATTCAGGAACGCACTGCAAAATGGTATGAGATAGAATTTGATAACTATAAAAAGGGTTATGTTTGGGCGGCAAACTTGGCGATTCAAGAAATTAAAATGAATAATAAAAACCTTCTTTTTGGTATTATTGGAACGCAATATGAAATGCTAAATGGCTTTTCTGAGTCTTATTTGGTGGGAGAGGTGAAGTTATTGGTAAATAACGAATTAAAAGATCAACATACTTTTAATGCTGGAACAGCTGCAAATATGTCGGGAGCCGTTTTTGAAAATCAAGAAGCAGTTCGATTAAAAGATGTGAGTTCTATCGTTTTAACAAGTGTTTCTGGTGAAGCATGCGGAATTCCAACTTACTCACAATATTATTTTGTGGTGAATGATAAATTGGTGGCACTTCCAAAGCTTACTTCTGTTGCTGATGCAGCTATTTTCTATGAATCTGAAGAGTTTTTTTTTCCACAAAAGGGGAATAAAATGACCAATCAGTTTGTTTTAGAAACTGAAAAAGCGGAATATATCAATCCAGATGCAAAAGTTTTAAAGAAAAATGGCTCTACTATTACCAAAATTTTCTCTTGGGATGGTGTAGAATATAAAGAAACATCTTCTACCGAGAAAACATTTAAAAACAAAGTGGAGGAGATGTATTAGGAAGGCGAAAACCTTTCAGTATAAACTTATTGATTCTACTGAATTGAAATCTGCTAATGATATTCTGTAAAACGAATAACGCTAGATCACTTTGAAAATTCAAAATTAGATACAAAATTCTCCAAAGGTTTTGGAAAAGATTTAGAATGCCAGTTTTCAGAATGTAAAATCTGAAGCTGGTTTTCTTTTATAAAATTAACCCAAATTTTTTGATCCTCAATTTTTACGCTTGAAATATGAATGTTGAGGTTTCTGTGGGTCAATTTATGTTGAATTTCAGTTTTTTTAACCATAAATTCTTTTAAATCTTCTGGAAGCTGAGTTGGGAACTCAAAAAGTTTCTTCCAAATAAATTCTGTTCCTCTTTGCTGAACTGCAAATTCATTCATATGATAAACAAAATAGTATTCTAAGCTGAGGTTTTCAACTTTTACTTTCTTGGTTTTTACAGGGAATTCATTAATTTTTGAAAACTCAAATGCTAAACAATCTCCTTGTAATGGACATTCATGGCAAATTGGATTTTTAGGTTTACAAATTTCTGAACCTAAATCCATAATGGCTTGATTGAAGTCACCTACTTTATTTTCAACCAACTGAAGTGTGAGTTCAGAGAAGTATTCAAAAGCTTTAGGATGAGAAATATCATAATTATCAGCATAAAACCTGCTTAAAACCCTATAGAAATTACCATCAATAGCAGGTCTTTTTTCATTAAAACAAATGCTAGAAATAGCAGCTGCAGTGTATTTTCCTACTCCTTTTAAAGATAAAATATCTTCATGCTTTTTTGGGAATTTTCCCTTAAAATCATTTACAATTTGCTGAGCGGCTTTATGAATGTTTAAAGCACGGGAGTAATAGCCTAAGCCCTTCCAATACAGCATTACTTCATCAGAACTGGCTTCTGCTAAAGTATAAACATCGGGAAAACGCGTTATGAAATTGTTGTAATGGTTGATACCTTGATTAATCCTTGTTTGCTGAAAAATAATTTCGCAAATCCAAATTTTGTAAGGGTCTTTAGTATTTCGGAAAGGTAAATTTCTGCCGTGTACTTTATACCAACTTAATACTTTGTTTCCAATGTAAAGAAAATCAGTGTTCTGTTTGTTTTTTTTCAAAAAATAATCCTATATTTGCACACCAAAATTAAAATAAAAAAAGGAAATGACAAAGGCTGAATTGGTAAACACCATCTCAAATAAATTGGGAACTGAAAAGAATGAAACACAGAAAGTTGTGGAAGCTTTTATGCAAGAGATAAGAACTTCTATGTACAATGGGGATAATGTTTATTTAAGAGGTTTTGGTTCTTTTATCATCAAAACAAGAGCTGCAAAAACAGGACGTAACATTTCTAAAAATACTGCTATTGAAATACCTGCTCATAATATTCCAGCTTTTAAACCTTCAAAATCTTTTGTAGAGAAAGTAAAAGCAAAAGTAGCAGTTGAAGAAGTAGTAAACTAATAAAAAAATAATAAACAGAATATTAACACGTTTTTAAAACTTTAAAATTATGCCAAGCGGAAAGAAAAGAAAAAGACACAAGGTAGCAACTCACAAAAGAAAGAAAAGAAGAAGAGCTAACAGACATAAGAAAAAATAATCTCTTCTGAGATATACAATATATAATATAGTTGGTGATTTATTTCTATAATTTCACTAGCTATATTTTTGTTTATTGTAATATGGGATTTCCCATAAAAGAGAGTAAATTCATGTTGAAATATAACATGTCGTGTATAATGTTTAATTGATTTATTATGAAGAAAGAACTAATAGTTTCTCATGAAGATGATTTTACCAAGATAGCTTTGTTGGAAGATGGTCGTTTATGTGAACTTCATGAAGAGGAAGACAAACACGATTTTGTTGTTGGTGATTTGTTTATAGGGAAAGTAAAAAAACTAGCTCCTAACCTTAATGCAGCTTTTGTAAATATAGGCTACGAGAAAGATGCTTTCTTGCATTATCAAGATTTGGGACCACAATTTCTTACCTATAAAAAATTCCTTAAAGACAGTCTCTCTAAAAAGCAAAGCTCATCTAGCTTAAAGAACTTTGAAATACAGCCTGAAATTGATAAAAACGGCGTTGTTGATAAAATTATTGCAAAAGATGATGTAGTTCTTCTGCAAATTACCAAAGAACCTATTTCTACTAAAGGACCTAGAATTTCTACACAAATTTCTCTTACTGGTCGTTTTTTGGTTCTTATCCCTTTCGATAATAAAGTATCAGTTTCTAAAAAAATTAAAACTTCAGAAGAAAGAGAGCGTCTAAGAACTCTTTTGGAAAGTATAAGACCTGAAGGTTTTGGGGTGATTATAAGAACCGTAGCTGAAGGTAAAAAAGTGGCAGACCTGCACAATGATATGAATCAACTGATTCAGAAGTGGGAAAACACATTTAAAAATATTCAAAAAAATAAAGTTCCTTCAAAAGTTCTAAGTGAAGAAGATAAAGCTTCTGCTATTTTAAGAGATAATTTTAATCAGGATTTTGTAAGTGTTATTTGCGATGACGAGCAAATGGTACAGGAAATGAAAAATTATTTAGAAATAATTTCTCCTGATTCTAAAAATATTGTACAGTTCTACGATTCGCATATCCCTTTATTGGAGTATTACAACGTTGAAAAACAGCTTAAACAAAGCTTTGGTAAACATGTAAATATTCCGAGTTCTAAAGGAGCTTATTTGGTGATTGAACACACCGAAGCTTTACATGTGGTGGATGTAAACTCTGGAAATAATATTTCTGTGGGTTCTGCTACTAATAAAGAACATGCTTTAAACGTGAATAAAATGGCAGCAACAGAAATTGCCCGTCAATTGCGTTTGAGAGATATGGGTGGAATTATCGTTGTAGATTTTATTGATATGACGAATGCAGACCATAGAAGAGAACTGTTTGAACATCTTAAGGAAGAAATGAAAAGAGATAAAGCAAGACATAAGATATTGCCTCCTAGTAAATTCGGATTAATACAAATTACGAGACAAAGAAATCGTCCAGAGAAAATTATAGATACTAATGAAGAAAACCCTAATAAGGACGGGGAAATTCTCGCACCAATTGTAGTAGTAGAAAGGATGGAAGAACGCATTCGAAATATTATTCAGAAAGAAAAGGGTAAAATTTATCTTCATGTACATCCATTTGTAGAAGCTTTTTTAACAAAAGGTATTAAAAGCATACAAATGAAATGGTTTTTGAAGTATAAAAAATGGGTTACTATAATTCCTCGAGATTCCTTCAAGTATTTAGAATATAAAATTTACAATTCCCAAAAAGAAGAATTGGCAAGTTATTCTAATTAGAAATTCTAACCACTCATTTCTATGGGTGGTTTTTTGTTTTCAATAATGTCATATAGCAAATGAGGTTTTCTCATTTATTCTTCCTAAATTTATACACATGAAAACTTTTGGAAAAGACTTATTAAGAAGACTTAGAACTACCGAAATTAAGGGAGACGAAGCTCATGGATTATTTTCTCCCCCTCATCGACCTGTTTTTTCTTATGATGAAATTCTTGAAAAAAATCCAAAGTTTGCAGCCGTAAATATTGCGTTGTATTTAAAAGATGACGAATGGTATTTCCCTTTAATTGTTAGAAGTCAAAACGAAAACGACAGACATAGTGGTCAAATTTCCCTTCCTGGTGGAAAAAAAGAACTAGATGATAGAAACTTTATGGATACCGCCATTAGAGAAACTTCCGAGGAAATAGGTATTGAAAAACCTTATATTAGGATTATCAGAGAAATGTCGCCCATCTACATTCCACCGAGTAATTTTTATGTATATCCTTTCGTTTCTTATACTAAAAGAGGTCCCAATTTTATTCTTCAGCAACAAGAAGCTGTAGAGGTGATAGAATTTCCCATAACTTCTTTTTTAAACCTTACAGATACCCCAGAAATGATGGTCCTCCCAGATACACCAACATATGAAGTTCCTGTAATCAACTTTAATGGTTATATTATTTGGGGAGCAACAGCAATGATCCTAAGTGAATTTAGCCAGTTAGTGAAAAATATGTAAATTTGCAGTCCACTATTTATTAAAATGGCGAAGAAGAATATTTTTACGGATGCGTTTGGTACTCCTTATTTTCTAAAGAGATTTATTATTTTCTTAATGGGAATAGTTTCTTATAGAAGGTTTAACGGATTTAATAAATTAAAAATAACAGGAACAGAAAACTTGGTAGATTTACCAGATTCTAACGTGTTGTTCGTTTCTAATCATCAAACGTATTTTGCTGATGTTGCGGCAATGTATCATGTATTTTGTGCAGTGAACAACGGTTATCTGAATTCTATTAAAAACCCTATCTATTTACTTAATCCTAAAGTTGATTTTTATTATGTAGCTGCTGAAGAAACAATGAATAAAGGTTTTCTGCCAAAATTATTTAAAATTGCGGGAGCTATTACGGTAAAAAGAACTTGGAGAGCAGAAGGTAAGAATGTTAATAGACTGGTGGATCTTAGTGAGATTGAAAATATCATGAAAGCCCTAGATAACGGTTGGGTGATTACATTTCCGCAGGGGACAACTTCGGCTTTTGCACAAGGAAGAAAGGGTACAGCTAAATTAATTCTTAATCAAAGACCACTTGTGGTTCCTATTAAAATAAATGGTTTCAGAAGAGCTTTTGATAAAAAAGGCTTGAAAGTAAAAGTTACTGGAGTAGAACCAACCATGGAATTTAAAAAACCATTAGATTTGGATTATGATAATGAAAATTCAAAACAAATTCTAGAAAAAATTATGGTGGCTATTGAACAAGCGGATCAGTTTAATATTCTCCATCAATACGATTTGGAATTGAAGAATAAGAAAACCGAGAATTCATAAGCATTTCGAGCATAAAAATTATAAACAGGTGAAGTTTTTCATCTGTTTTTTTTGTTTTAAACATGACGTTTGTCATAAACCTTAACTTAAATTTAATGTTTAACAGTTTTGTTAAACAAAAAAGTTGATGTAAATTTGCACGAAATTGTTTAACAAAAATGTCAAATCCGGTAAAAAAGGATCAAACCCAAGAACTCATTAAAGAAACAGCGAAGAATATGTTCTTTATGAAAGGTAAGTTTGATGCCACTACACAAGAAATTGCTGATGAGGCAGGAGTAAATAGAACGCTCATTAACTATTATTTTAGATCAAGAGATAATTTGCTCCAAATAATATTGGAGGAAGCTAGGCAATGTGAAAAAGATAAATCTTTAATCATTCACGATTCTGATTTAAGTTTTAAAGAAAAAATCAGTGGATTTATAGAGCAAAGTCTGCAAACGAGTATTCAGTATCCTTATTTAGAGAGCTATATTGTTTCTCAAATGAATAAAGGTTTGAATTCTCGCGAAAAAGATGAGGTAGATCGTGCAGTAATTGATGAACTTTATTCGTCATTAGAAATAGAAATGGAAAAGGGGAATGTAGAAAGAATGGAACCTGTTCAGTTTTTACTCAATATGATTTCTCTTTTAATCTTCCCAAGTGCAATGAGACCTCTTTTGATGGAAAATATAAAAGTTGACGATAAAGAGTTTGATAGGTTGATTTCTGAAAGAAAAGAGATTATCCTCAATATATTATTCAAAAAATAAATAAAGTAGAAAAATTTAAGATATGAAAAGTAAAACCAATACTGCAAAAAAACTGTCCATTAGTGTGGCGGCTGCATTTATGGTTTTCGGTTCTTTGCAAGTGCAAGCGCAAGAAAGAGTTTCTTTACAGGAAGCAATAGAAAGTGCTCTGAAAAATAAATCAGAGGCTAAAAAAGCGGCATTGCAAATTCAAAAAGCCGAATACAAAATTGATGAAGCTAAAGCAGGTGCCTTGCCACAAGTTAGCGTAGGAGGAGGACTTACCTATAATCCAATTATCCAAGAATCTTTATTGGAATTTGGGGGTCAAAGAATTACAGCTAAAATGGGGCAGAAGTGGAATTCTAACCTTACAGCAACAGTAAATCAGGCATTATTTGATCAAAAAGTATTCATAGGACTTAAAGCCGCTAAATCTACAAGAGAATTTTATGTTCTTAATGCCGAGCTTACCAATGAACAAATTATAGCAAATGTAGCTAACTCTTACTATAACGTATTTGTGCAAGAGGAAAACTTAAGAACTCTTGAAGCAAGCTATAACAATACAGAAAAAGTAAGAAATATTATTAAAAGTTTAGTAGATAACGGTTTGGCTAAACAGATTGATCTTGATAGAACGAATGTTCAGTTAACCAATATCAGTGCTTCTAAACAACAAACTATTAACGCTGCAGAATTGGCGAAAAATGGTTTGAAATTCTATATGGGAATCCCAATTGATACTCCTATTGAATTGGAAGAAAAAAGTATAGAACCAAAACCTGAATTACTTAGCTCGGTAGCGAATATCGATAACAGATCTGAGGTTAAAGTCTTAGAAAAACAAAAAGAACTTCTTCAGTACAATAAAAAAGCTACGGAAGCAGCTCTTTATCCAACAGTTGGTTTGCAAGCAAGTTACGGTTGGGCAGGAATGGGGAAAGCTTTTCCTTTAACTAATGGTATAAATAATGGGGTGATGTGGACGGATATGGCTTCAATAGGTTTAAATGTTAGAATTCCAATTTTTACAGGTGGAGCTACAAAATCCAGAATTAAACAAGCGGAAATAGACCTTTTAGATGTAGAGCAAGATATTGAAAACACCAAATTAGGTTTGAATTTAGATTATCAAAACTCTATTACTAATATTGAAAACTCTTTAATCAATCTTGATAAATTAAAAGACAATGTTGTTTTAGCTGAAAAAGTACAAAGCAATACACAGTCTAACTATCAAAATGGTTTAGCAACACTTACGGAGCTTTTGGACGCTCAAAATGCACTTACACAAGCGAAACAAAACTACGCTACTGGATTATTGGATTACAAACAAGCCGAAATTCAGTTAATCAAAGCTAAAGGAGAACTTAACACATTAATTCAACCATAATAAACTATTCAAAAAAATGAAAAAAACCTTAATATATATTATTGTAGCAGCGGTTCTTGTAGGATTGTTCGTGTACAAAATTACCACCAACAAAGAGGAACAAACGGCTAAAGTAGCTGAAGTTGCTAAACAAGTTGATAAAATTAATGTTAACGTCGTTACAGCAACAAGAGCTGATATTAATACTGATTATTCTGCTAATGGAACATTCATTCCCAAACAAGAGATGAATCAGTCTGCAGATATTTCTGGTCGTGTGGTAAGTGTTTTGGTAAAAGAAGGGTCTAGAGTTGGAGCTGGACAAGTTTTAGCTACTATTAAAAGAGATGCTATTGAAGTGGATATGACTCAAGCGAAAAACAACTTACAAAATGCCATTATCGATAACCAACGTTACGAAAACGCTTTCAAAACTGGAGGTGTTACTAAACAACAGTTGGATAACTCAAGATTACAACTTAAAAATGCTCAAGCTGCAGTTCGTGCACAAGGAGTAAGAGTTAATGATACAAGTATTCGTGCAGGTATCAGCGGAACTATCAATAAGAGAATGGTAGAACCTGGAACAGTGGTTTCTCCAGGAACATCTCTTTTCGAAATCGTAAATATCAACACGCTTAAACTTTCTGTTTTAGTGGACGAAAGTCAGGTTGGGAAAATTCAGTTAGGGCAAATCGTAAATATTAATGTTAATGTTTTACCAGAAGAATCTTTCGCAGGTAAAATTACATTTATCGCCCCAAAAAGTGATGCGTCGCTTAACTTCCCCGTAGAAATCGAAGTGGCTAATAATGGGCAGCTAAAAGCAGGTATGTACGCTACAGCTATCTTCAAAACCAACCACGGTGCCGCTACTCAAAATATGTTAACTGTGCCTGCTGAAGCTTTCGTAAATGGAGTAAGTTCTGGACAATTATTTATCGTGAACAATGGCGTTGCTAAAATGGTAAAAGTAACTACCGGAAAAGTGTACGGTGATAAAGTACAAATTCTTTCAGGTCTTAATGGTGGCGAACAAGTAATTACCAGCGGACAAATTAACCTAAACGAAGGTGCAAAAATCAATATTGTAAAGTAAGTTAGAACATGAAGTTAGCAGAAATATCGATCAAAAGACCAACTTTAGTAATTGTACTTTTTACATTACTAACCTTGGGCGGATTGCTGAGTTATTCCATGATGGGATACGAGCTTATCCCAAAATTTGAAACCAATATGGTAACCATTTCTACGGTTTATCCTGGAGCTTCACCAAGTGAGGTGGAAACTTCGGTAACCCGAAAAATTGAAGATGCCGTTGGTTCCCTAGAAAACGTAAAAAAAGTAGAAGCATCTTCGTATGAAAGTTTATCGGTAATTATGGTTCAGTTGAATCCTGGTGCCGATGTAGATTTCGCATTGAATGATGCCCAACGTAAAGTAAATGCCATCCTTTCTGAACTTCCAGAGGATGCAGATGCGCCATCACTTAACAAATTCTCGCTAGACGATATGCCAATTATGACATTGAGTATCTCCAGTGAAAAACTAAACTCGAAGGAACTTTACGACCTTTTAGATAAAAAAATTGAGCCTACCTTTTCTCGTGTAAATGGTGTGGCACAAATTGACCTTGTTGGTGGACAAGAAAGAGAAATACAGGTAAATATTGATGAGAAAAAATTGCAAGGTTACGGACTTTCAATTGGACAAGTTCAACAGGCTATTTTATCTTCTAACTTAGATTTCCCAACAGGGAATGTTAAAACAAGAACGTCAAAATCTACCATTAGATTAGCGGGTAAATACAAGTCTATCGAGGAAATGAGAAACTTAGTTATCTCGGATAACAATGGTGCTCAGGTTCGTTTGTCAGACATTGCAACGGTATTCGATACTACTCAGGATATAGAAAAATTAGCACGTTATAACCAACTTTCAACCATATTAATTCAGGTTAAAAAACAATCTGATGCCAATGCGGTAGCAGTTTCTGAGAATATTCAGAAAACCATGCAGGAAGTGGAAAAAAACTACGCAGCTCAAGGTATTAAACTAAATATTGTAAACGACTCAACAGAGTTTACATTAGCTGCAGCCGATCACGTTATTTTCGACTTGTTCTTGGCAATTATCTTGGTAGCAGTGGTGATGTTGTTATTCTTACACTCTATCCGTAACGCATTTATCGTAATGGTAGCCATTCCGATGTCGTTAATTGCAGCCTTCATTGGTATGAACTTAATGGGCTACACCCTAAACTTGATGTCGTTACTAGGGCTTTCGCTCGTGGTAGGTATCTTGGTAGATGACGCGATTGTGGTATTAGAAAACATTTACCGTCATATGGAGATGGGTAAATCTAAAATTAGAGCCGCTTATGATGGTGCTTCAGAAATTGGATTTACAGTAACAGCAATTACATTGGTAATTGTGGTGGTATTCTTACCAATTGCGATGAGTACAGGTTTGGTAGCTAACATCTTGGCGCAATTCTGTGTTACAGTAGTTATTGCCACTTTATTATCCTTATTGGCTTCATTTACCATTATTCCTTGGTTGTCATCAAGATATGGTAAGCTAGAACATTTAACAGGTAAAAATGCTTTCCAAAAATTCATCCTTTGGTTCGAAAAACAATTGGATGTATTCACACACTGGATTTCTGGTATTTTGGAATGGTGTCTTAAAACCACTTTAAGAAGAGTAACTACAGTTATTGTAACATTCTTACTATTATTTTCATCGTTTAGTTTAGTAGGTTTAGGATTTATCGGTGGTGAATTCTTCCCGAAATTGGATAAAGGTGAATTCTTAGTTCAAATGGAATTGCCGAAAGATGCTTCTATTGAAAAAACCAACCAAGTCACTTTGGAAGTTGAAAGATTCTTGAGAGAATATCCAGAAGTGGTAAACATGATTACAACTGTTGGGCAACAATCTGGAGGAATGGGTGCCGCTCAATCTACAGCCTATCAATCGGAAGTTCACGTTATATTAACCGACAAGTCTGAAAGATCCGAAAGTACAGATATCTTATCTGCAAAAATTAAAAGAGATCTTGAGGAGAAATTCACGGGAGTAGAATTTAAAACAGCACCAATGGGTATTATGGGTGCGGAAAGAGCGCCAATTGAAATGGTGGTAACGGCTCCAGACGTAGAAACAGCAACTAAAGAAGCGGAAAGAATTTTAGCTTTATTGAAAAAAGTTCCTGGTGCTATTGGTTCCGAACTTTCTACAGATACAGGTAACCCTGAAATCCGTGTGAATATGGATCGTGACAAAATGGCTTCGCTAGGTCTTAATCTTTCTAGTGTTGGGCAAGCGATGCAAACAGCTTTCAATGGTAATACAGATGGTAAATTCCGTGCTGGTGAATACGAATACGATATCAATATTAGATTTGCTGATGAAAGTAGAAAATCTATTGAGGATGTTAGAAACCTAATTTTCACTAATACAAAAGGAGAACAAGTAAGACTAAGTCAGTTTGCAGATGTAGAGATGAGTTCTGGACCGAGTTTGTTACAACGTCGTGACAAATCTCCAGCGGTGAAAGTTCAGTCAAAAGTAGTAGGTCGTCCTTCGGGAGATGTTGCTAATGAATGGGCTGCTATGTTCATGGATAATGAGAAAACAAAACCTGCAGGTGTAGATTACATTTGGGGTGGAGATATGGAAAACCAATCCGAAGGTTTCGGTACTTTAGGGATTTCATTATTAGCAGCGATTATCTTGGTATACTTGGTAATGGTTTCTTTATACGACTCGTTTGTATATCCGTTCGTGGTATTATTCTCAATTCCATTGGCGTTAATTGGGGTAATGGTCATCCTTGCCCTAACAGGAAATTCTTTGAATATCTTCACCATGTTGGGTATGATTATGTTGATTGGTCTCGTTGCGAAAAACGCGATTATGATTGTCGATTTTGCTAATATGAGAAAAGCTGCAGGCGCTAACACACACGATGCCTTAATCCAAGCGAACCACGCTCGTCTTCGTCCTATTTTGATGACCACCATTGCCATGATCTTTGGTATGATTCCTATTGCATTGGCAAAAGGTGCAGGTGCAGAGATGAACAATGGTCTTGCATGGGTAATTATCGGTGGTTTAACATCGTCGTTATTCCTTACTTTGATTATCGTACCAGTGGTGTATTCATTATTTGATTCTTTATTGAGAAGATTCGGAAAAGGAGAAAATGTGGATTATGAAGCTGAAATGAAAGCTGAATATGAACACAGAGAATTGAGTGATGATGGTTTTACACCTAAACATACAGATTAAACACAATATCAATTATATAACCTTAAAAAGCAGTTTCAGAAATGAAACTGCTTTTTTCATTCTTACCTTACATCAATGCTTACAAAATGGCTTGTTGATATATTTGTACTATAAATTTTAAAATTATCAAAATATGAAAACAGTATATCACAAAGCAGATTCAAGAGGACATGCTAACCACGGTTGGTTAAACTCTTTTCACACATTTAGTTTCGCGAATTATCAAAATCCAGAAAGAATGAACTTTGGAGTTTTGAGAGTTTTAAATGACGATACCGTTTCTCAAGGAATGGGTTTTGGAACACACCCTCACCGTGATATGGAAATTATTTCTATTCCTTTGGAAGGAGATTTAGAGCATAAAGATTCTATGGGAACAACTGCGGTCATCAGAAACGGAGAAATCCAAGTAATGAGCGCCGGAACGGGAGTTATGCACAGCGAATACAATAAAAATAAAGATGAAAAAGTAAAATTTTTACAAATCTGGATTTTCCCTAACAAACTGAATGTTGAACCGAGATACGACCAAATAAATATTCAAGAAGATGAAAAAAGAAATGATTTTCAACAAATACTTTCTCCAAATAAAGATGATGCAGGAGTTTGGATTCATCAAGATGCTTGGTTCAATTTAGCAAAATTTGATATTGGATTTTCTAAAGAATACAAAATACACAAAAGTGGAAATGGCATCTATGTTTTTGTTTTGAAAGGAAGTGCAAAAGTGGGAAATCAAAACTTAGCAACAAAAGATGGTTTAGGAATTTATGATGCAGAAAGTTTTGTTTTAAAAGCAACTTCAGATGCAGAAATTTTATTAATGGAAGTTCCAATGGAATTACCAAGCTATTTAGCTTAAAATATAATTTAATAATATGCAAAAACGGTTTGTGGAATTTTTTACAGACCGTTTTTTATCTAAAAAAGACACTCAACTATCGCTTTTGTTTCTTTTGCGGTTGAAAAAAATCTCACCCAATAAATTTTTATGGTTAAAAAATTAAAATCTTATCACACATCAATAGAAATTGAACAAAAATGAAAGTATTTTGCAACATTAAAATTATTTAAATAAAATGAAAATATTAGCAATAGCAGGAAGTAACTCTGGAGGGTCTATCAATAAAAAATTGGTAACTTATGTTTCTACACTTTTCGGAAATGATAATCAAGTAGAAATCGTAGATATGAACGATTTTGAAATGCCAATTTACCGTCACGAATATGAAGTTCAGCATGGAGTTCCACAACAAGCTCATAATTTTGCTTCTAAAATAGACAACGCAGATTTATTGTTAATTTCACTTTCCGAACATAACGGAACTTATTCTACTGCTTTTAAGAATGTTTTCGATTGGACATCGAGAATCAAAGACAGAGCTGTTTGGAATAATATTCCAATGTTTTTAATGGCTACAGCACCTGGAGCAAGAGGCGGTTTGGGAGTTTTGGAGGCAGCAACAAAGCGTTTTCCTCTTCATGCAGGAAATATTATTGAAACTTTTTCACTTCCTTTCTTTGGAGATAATTTCGATAAAGAACAGAATATCATCATAAATTCAGAGCTTAAGAGTGATCTTTTAGGTAAAGTAAATAAGATTGCTCAACTGGAAGAAATTCTCAATTAAATAAAAAATTAGGATATTTGGTTTAAAATTTTTAATTTTGCCAAAAGAAAAAATAAGTGAAAAAGTTGCACCCAATTAGATGTTATTATTCCTTTTCTAAAGAAAATATATTGGTAGCCTCTAAAAGTGTGAACTAAAAGATACGCCGATAATCTGCACGATTGTCGGCTTTTTTATTGAAGAAATCTAAGTAAAAGTTTGAAATAAATTCCAAAAAGTAAAAAATGAGCAACACCTACAAATCTGCAGGAGTAGACAAAGAAGAAGGCTACAAAACCGTTGATAAAATTAAAACTGCTGTTGCAGGAACTCACAATAAAAATGTTTTGAACAATTTGGGGAGTTTTGGTGCGTTTTATGAAATTGCAGGTTACAAAAATCCAGTTTTAGTATCAGGAACTGACGGGGTTGGAACAAAGTTAAAAGTAGCTTTGGATTCCAAAAAATACGATTCTATTGGCGTAGATTGCTTCGCAATGTGTGCTAACGACATTCTTTGTCATGGTGCTAAACCATTATTTTTCCTTGATTATTTAGCGTGTGGAAAATTAGACTCCGATATCGCTGCTGAAATCGTTTTAGGAATGGTAAAAGCTTGTAAAGACAATGAGTGCGCTTTAATTGGTGGTGAAACTGCAGAAATGCCAGGAATGTACCAACCAGGAGATTATGATGTAGCTGGTTTTTGTGTGGGTATTGTAGAGAAAGATCAAATTATTGATGGTTCTAAAATTAAAAAAGGTGATAAAATAATTGCTCTTCCAAGCTCAGGTTTCCATTCCAATGGTTTCTCTTTGGTAAGAAAAATTTTCCCTGATTTTAATGAAGAATTTGAAGGAAAACCTTTGTACGAAACACTTCTTGTACCAACAAGATTGTATTATAAAGATATTCACAGAATTATTGAAGAAGTAAAAGTTGCAGGAATTGCACACATCACTGGAGGTGGTTTGTACGAAAATATTCCAAGAGTTATTGCTGATGGATTGTGTGCTTCTATTGATGCTTCAAAAATTAAAGTTCCAAGTGTAATGCTAGAGCTAGAAAAAAGAGGAAACATTGCAAGAGAAGAAATGTTCGGAACTTTCAATATGGGAGTTGGGATGATTGTAGTGGTAGATACTGCTCATGCTGAAAAAGTTCTACATCTTTTGGATGACGCTTACGAAATCGGTGAGATTACAGAATCTAGTGAGAAAATTGAGTTAATTTAATAACTAATTTGAAAATTTGAGAATGAGATAATTTGGTAATTGAATTCATTTTCAAATTACCACATTTTCAAATTACCACAATATGAAGAATATCACCATTTTAATCTCAGGTTCTGGAACCAATTTGCAAAGAATTATCGATTGTATTGATGCAGGAGAAATTCAAAATGCAAAAATCAATATGGTTGTTGCAGACCGCGAATGTTTTGGTTTGGCCAGAGCAAAAAAACATAATATTGATAACGTTTTAATTCCAAGAGGGAAGAATTTTTCCTCAGAATTGGATAAAATAATTCCTGATGATACAGATTTAGTAGTTTTAGCGGGATTTCTCTCCATTCTAAAACCAGAATTCTGTGAAAATTGGAAAGGGAAAATTATCAATATTCACCCTGCTTTGCTTCCAAAATATGGAGGTAAAGGAATGTGGGGACACCACGTACACAATGCTGTTATTGAAGCCAAAGAAATGGAAAGTGGAGCCACTGTACATTTTGTAACTTCTGGAATTGATGAAGGAGAAATTATCCTTCAAGGAAAAGTGAGTATCGACGAAAAGGATACTCCGGAAACACTTGCTTCGAAAGTACATCAGGTGGAATATGAAATTTTCCCTAAGGCAATTAATCAGGTATTGAATCAATAAAAATATTGTTGAAATTCGTATGATTCTTCGTAAGAATTTAACTTCATATTTTAGGAATTCGTTTCTATAATTTGTAGGAATTCGCCTCGAGGCGAATTCCTACAGGTTAGAATAAATTTCCTAGGAGAATTAATCAATTTCAATTAATTTTATACAGAAAATAAATCTAATAAAAAGTAAAAAAGAAAGAAAAATGAGTCAAAAGAGAGCGTTAATCAGTGTTTCGGATAAAACCCACCTTATTGATTTTGCTAAATTTTTGGAATCCCAGAATTATGAATTAATTTCTACTGGAGGAACTTTCAAACATTTAAAAGATGCAGGTTTAAACCCAATTCAGATTGATGAAGTAACCCATTTTCCAGAAATGTTGGATGGTCGTGTAAAAACGCTTCACCCAAAAGTTCACGGAGGTTTATTGGCAGTTCGTAATAACGAGGAGCATATGAAAACCGTTCAGGAGCATGGTATTGGTTTAATAGATATGGTTATCGTAAACCTTTATCCTTTCTTTGAAAATGTTAACAAAAACATTTCTTTGGACGAAAAAGTTGAGTTTATCGATATAGGAGGGCCTTCTATGCTTCGTTCAGCAGCAAAAAACTTTAACTCTGTTACCGTAATTACAGATGTTGCAGATTATGAAAAAGTTCAAGAAGAAATGACTGTTGCAGGGGATACAACGTCTGAAACTAGAAAAAAATTAGCGGGTAAAGTATTCAACCTTACTTCAGCTTATGATGCTGCAATTTCAAGAATGTTATTGGAAGAAGAATATCCAACGTATTTAAGTGCTTCTTACAAAAAAGTTGCTGATTTAAGATACGGTGAAAACCCTCATCAAACGGCTGCTTATTACGCATCAACTTTCGAAAAGGGAGCGATGAAAGACTTTGAACAGTTAGGTGGAAAAGAACTTTCTTTCAACAACCTTCGCGATATGGATTTATGTTGGAAAGTGGTTACAGAATTCAAAAATGAAATGGCTTGTTGTGCAGTGAAACATTCTACACCTTGTGGAGTAGCTATTGGAACTTCTGCTTTAGAAACTTATCAAAAAACTTTTGAGTGCGATCCAGTTTCAATTTTCGGTGGAATTGTTGCGATGAACTATAAAGTAGATGCTGCAACAGCTGAAGAATTGAATAAAACGTTCTTGGAAATCGTTATGGCTCCAGATTTTGATGATGAAGCTTTAGAAATCCTAAGAAAGAAAAAGAATTTAAGAATCATTAAAATTGTAAATGCAGTTTCATACCGTCAAACTTGGGTAAAAGTAGATGGTGGAATTTTGGTTCAGGATAACGACAATCAGTTTTCAGAAGATATTCAAGTAGTAACAGAAGTTCAACCAACGGAAGAGCAGAAAAAAGCGTTGCTATTCTCTCAAAGAGTGGTAAAATATGTAAAATCTAACGCAATCGTAGTTTCTAACGGAGTTCAAGCGTTTGGTATCGGTGGCGGACAAGTAAATAGAATTTGGGCTACTCAACAAGCAATTGAAAGAGCCAAAGAAAAATTCTCGGGAGATTTAGTTTTAGCTTCAGATGCGTTTTTCCCATTCAGAGATGTAGTAGATTTCTGTGCTCAAGAAGGAATTACAGCTATTATTCAACCTGGTGGAAGTGTAAAAGATGCAGATTCTATTGAAGCAGCCAACGAACATAAAATTCCTATGATGTTTACTGGAATGAGACACTTTTTTCACTAAATTACCGACAAAATAATCGTGCAAATTTGACGTTTACTATCAAAAGTGTATTTTTGCACAACACATTTAATTTAAAAAATAGGCTAATTATATAATTATGAGAATATTAATCGTAGGGGAGGGCGGTAGAGAATCTGCATTGGCTGCAAAGCTAAATAAAGACGTGAGAGTTACTCACATGTTTTTCGCTAAAGGAAATGCTACTACTGATGGATTAGGTAAAAATGTAAACATTTCTGATGTTAAAGAACTTCGTGACTTTGCTATTAAAGAAAAAATAGATTTAACAATTGTTGGTCCAGAAGCACCTTTGGTGGCGGGAATTAAAGATGAATTTAAAAAGCACGATCTTAACGTTTTCGGACCTACAGAAAAGGTAGCGAGTTTGGAAGGTAGTAAGGCTTTTTCAAAAAAATTCATGCAGACTTACGATATCAAAACTGCGAAAGCTATCGTTTTTGACTCTTATAATGAAGCCTCAGAATATCTTAAAACTCAGCAATATCCTTTAGTGGTTAAAGCAAGTGGTTTAGCTGGAGGAAAAGGTGTTGTTATTTGTAATACTCTTGAAGAAGCAGAAGCTACAATTCATGATTTTATGATCAGAAGAATTTATGGTGATGCAGGTATTCAAGTTGTTATTGAAGAACATTTAGAAGGTTTTGAAGCTTCTATTATCGCTTTTTCTAACGGTGAAAAACTCTTCCCTTGTGTTGCTGTAAAAGATTACAAAAAAGCAGGTAACGGTAATACAGGACCCAATACTGGGGGAATGGGTGCAGTAGCTCCAAGTCCAGAATTTACAGAAGAGCATTACGCTGATTTTGATAAAAATATTCTTCAACCTACTATTAATGGTTTAAAAGGAGAAGGTTTCCGTTTCAAAGGAATTATTTTCTTCGGATTAATGATTACTAAAAATGGAGCTTATCTTTTAGAATACAACATGAGATTTGGAGATCCTGAAACTCAAGTGTTAATGGCTCTTATGGAAAATAATCTTCTAGATGTTATCAACGATTGTATGAGCGGTAAAGAATTGAATCTAAAATTCAAGGACGAAAAAGCTGTTTGTTTGGTAATGTGTTCTGGAGGTTACCCTAGAAATATTGAATTAGGTTTTGAAATCATAGGTGAAAATAAAGTTCAACACAGTCAATTGTTATACGCTGGAGCTGTTAAAAAAGGAGATAAAGTAGTTTCTAATGGAGGACGTGTTCTTAATTTAGTAGCTACAGGAAAAACTTTTGAAGAAGCTAGGACTAAAGTTTACCAAGATGCTATTCCTGTACATTTCGACTATTGTTTCTACAGAGAAGATATTGGAAGATTTTAAATAAAATTGAGCCCTGATTTTCGGGGCTTTTTCTTTTTAGAATCCTTTAAGGTTTTAAAAACCTTAAAGGATTAAATAACAAACCCCACAACAAATCAAAATGCATAACGGAATTATAATATTAGACTTTGGATCCCAATACAATCAGCTTATCGCAAGACGAGTAAGAGATATGGGGGTATATTCTGAAGTAATACCTTTCAACACGCCTTTAAATGAAATTTTAGAACGCAAACCTGCGGGAGTTATCCTTTCTGGTGGCCCCAGTTCTGTAAATGCTGAAGATGCCCATTTAGTAGATAAAGCTTTATACGAAGCTGGAATTCCTATCTTAGGAATTTGCTACGGAATGCAACTTACGGCGCATTTATTAGGTGGGAAAGTAAAAAAAGGAGAAAAAGGAGAATACGGAAAAGCAACTTTCGAAATTCTACGCTCTAATCCAATGTTTACGGGGATTTCAAGAAAATCTACGGTTTGGATGAGCCATTTCGACGAAGTGGAAGAAGCTCCAGAAGGTTTTGAAATCTCAGGAAAATCAGATGTAATCGCTGCAATGGCAAACGCATCAAAAAATATTTATACACTACAGTTTCACCCAGAAGTTTCTCATACTGAAGAAGGAGCAAGAATGATTGAAAATTTTGTTTTCAACATTTGTAAAGCAGAAAAAAACTGGAAACTAAGTAACTATATCGACAGAACTATCGCTGAAATCAAAGAGAAAGTAGGAAATGATAAAGTAATTCTTGGACTTTCTGGTGGTGTAGATTCCTCTGTTGCTGCCGTTCTTATCCATAAAGCAATCGGTGATCAATTGACTTGTATTTTCGTGGATACAGGTTTGTTGAGAAAAGATGAAGGTAAAAAAGTAATGGAAAACTATGGTGAGCATTTCCACATGAACATCAAAATGGTGGACGCTTCAGAAAGGTTTTTATCTAAATTAAAAGGAATTTCAGATCCAGAACAGAAAAGAAAAATCATCGGTGGAGAATTTATAGCTGTTTTCGATGAAGAATCTCACCAATTTGAAGGAGCAAAATTCCTAGCGCAAGGAACTATTTATCCAGACGTTATCGAATCTCAATCAGTAAAAGGACCTTCAGCAGTTATTAAGTCGCATCACAACGTTGGTGGACTTCCAGAAGATATGAAAATGGAATTGTTGGAGCCGCTAAGAGAACTTTTTAAAGATGAAGTAAGAAGAGTAGGAGAAGAATTAGGAATTCCTCATCATTTGGTGTACAGACATCCTTTTCCAGGTCCAGGTTTAGGAATTAGAATCTTAGGAGAAGTAGATGAAGAAAAAGTAAGAATTCTTCAAGAAGCCGACGATATTTTTATTGAGGAATTGTATAAAAATGATTTGTATGAAACGGTTTCTCAAGCTTTTGTAGTTTTACTTCCAGTAAAATCTGTTGGAGTTATGGGCGATGAAAGAACATACGAATACACAGCTGTTGTACGTTCTGCAAATACCATCGACTTTATGACCGCAACTTGGAGCCGACTTCCTTACGAATTTTTAGATACTGTTTCTAGCAGAATTATTAATGAAGTTCGTGGAATTAATAGAGTAGCTTACGATATTTCTAGCAAACCACCTGCAACTATTGAGTGGGAATAAGACTTTGTCTTTTAAATATTGAAAATAAAAAACTCGAAATGTATATGCATTTCGAGTTTTTTTGTTTTAAAATTATGTGTTTTTTAATGTAAAATAAATTCAATTAAAATCTAGTCTTTTATTAATTTTGATAAGATAAAATATCAAATAAAACATCAAATAGAACATCATGAAAAATAATAAATATATGTTCTCAATCACGAAAAGTGAAAATGAACAAATTCAACGTGTGAACGAGCTCATCCAAAAAGCAATAGAAGAGGAGACGTTAATCACCACAAAAGTAAATGAGGATGAAAAACGAACTTTTGGTGAAAAATTGTCTGATAAAGTGGCCGAATTTGGTGGAAGTTGGAAGTTTATTATTGTTTTTTGTGTCGCAATGTTTATCTGGATTGCTTTTAATACTTTCGTTATGAGTAATAAAAGTTTTGACCCTTATCCGTATATTTTGCTCAATCTCATTTTGTCTTGTGTTGCCGCCATTCAAGCGCCAATTATTATGATGAGTCAAAATCGTCAAGAATCAAAGGATAGAAAAAGAGCGATTAACGATTATATGGTGAATTTAAAAACGGAAATTGAAATCCGAAACCTTCATGAAAAAGTGGATCTTTCCATTATTGATCAATATAAAACCTTGTGCGAAATTCAACAAAAACAAATTGAACTTTTGGAGAAAATAAATAGTAAACTCAAAAATAACGGGAATCATTTTTAAATAGATAAGTCCATTTTTTTCTTTTATAGGTTTGTAAATTAAAAAAAGTGGGAACAATTTTTGAATCCCATTTTTCATAATTTCTATTTATGTTTGATAAGCAACAAAGAAAATTCAAAAGATCCGCAAAACTCATCTCCGTGCTTAGTAAGTACGGATTTCAGGATATTTTAGCACGTATTGGTGGTGAAAAAAATATGATTTCTGAAAATGATGAAAGCATTTTTTCAAAACCTGTTTATGAGAGAATTCGCTTGGCGATTGAAGAATTAGGACCTACTTTCGTGAAACTTGGACAAAGTTTTAGCAATCGTGAAGATTTGTTGCCGAAGGAATTGACGTTGGAACTTCAAAAACTTCAGGATAATGTAGAACCTTTGGAACTCAACATTCGAGAAATTCTTGAAAATGAATTTGATATTTTTGTAGATGAACATTTTGAAAAAATCGATGAAAAACCTTTGGCTGCGGCTTCTATAGCGCAAGTTTATTCGGCTGTTCTTAAAGATGGCTCTCCTGTTATTTTAAAAGTGAAACGCCCAAACGCTCAAAAACAAATTGAGGATGATTTGTTACTGATAAAAGATTTGGAAAACCTTATTTCTAAATATTCGGAAATTGGAGCTCGTTTAAATTTAAAATTAGCGATTTCCGCTTTTGAAAAGTCTTTGTTAGAGGAGGTTTCCTTCATTAATGAGAAAAATAATATTCAGCAATTTGCTTTAAATTTTAAAAATAATAGAGAAACCTACGTTCCCAAAGTTTACGACGATTTTTCCAACAACAATGTGCTCTGCATGGAGTTTGTGGACGGCATTAAAGTGACTGATGCAACAACTTTACAAGAAAACAGAATTGATCCTGTTAAAATTTCAGAAGCTGGACTTCGATTGTTTGTTTCTCAGATTTTAGATTTTGGATTTTTTCATGCCGATCCCCATGCAGGAAATATTTTGGTGACCAAAACTGGAAAAGTTGTTTTTATAGATTTTGGTGCGGTAGGAAGTATTCAACCTAATGATAAAGCGGTTCTTGAGAATTTAATTATTCATTTTGTAGCTAAAAACCCCAGTAAGATTGTTCGCTATCTGAAAAAAATGGCGATAAAATATGAAATTCCAGATGAGAAAAAATTTGAAAGCGATGTGCAATCTGTCCTCAATTATGTTCACAGTACGTCTTTGGAAGAAATAAAAGTTCCTGAGTTGATTAATAAAATGAGAGATATTTTAACGGTCAATCGGTTGTACATGCCAGAATATTTCTATCTTCTTTTTAAAGGAATTAGCTTGATAGAAAGCGTTGGACGAAGTATTAATCCAGATTTAGACGTGGTAAAAAGTTTAAAACCTTTCACAAAAACTATTTTGCTGAGAAAGCTAAGTCCAAGAACAATATGGCAATCGGGAACGGAAAAACTTCTCAATTTATCAGACAATATTGAAGAAATTCCTCAAGAAATACGTTCTATTCTTCAAAAATTAGATGAGAATAAATTTACGGTAACTAGTGAAATTAAAAATATTGAGAAAACCAATTCACTTATAAAATCGAGTATTACAAATCTTATTTTAGCCATGGTTTTGTGCGCTAATATTATCTCAACTGCCATTTTAATGGTGAGTAATTATGGTCCGAAGATAGGAGAATACAGCATTATTTCAATTTTATGTTTTGTTTTTTCAATGATAATTTCATTGATTCTTATCCTAAGAATTCTTAGAAAATAGAAATACCGTATCTTTGCGCCATGAAAACCAACTTTGCAGATTTCGAAATCCCCGAAAGGATTTTAGATGTTTTAGCCGATCTCAATCTTTTCGAGCCAACTCCCATTCAAGAAAAAAGCTTTAAACCCATACTTTCTGGTAGAGATGTAATGGGAATTGCCCAAACTGGAACGGGGAAAACTTTGGCGTATTTGCTTCCTGTTCTTAAAAACTGGAAATACAACAAAAACGGTAATCCAACGGTTTTGGTGTTGGTTCCTACAAGAGAATTGGTGGTTCAGGTAACCGAAATTATTGAGAAGCTTACAGAAAATATTACTGCAAGGGTAATTGGAATTTATGGAGGTAAAAACATCAATACTCAAAAATTGTTATTCAACAACGGTTGCGATATTTTAGTGGGAACTCCTGGTAGAGTAATGGATTTGTCAATTGATAATGCTATTTCTCTAAGAGAAGTTCAGAAATTAATTATCGATGAGTTCGATGAGATGTTGAACTTAGGTTTCCGTCCGCAACTTACCCACATTTTTGAAATGATGAAGGAGAAAAGACAAAATATTCTTTTCTCAGCAACTATGACGGAAGCGGTTGATGTTATGTTGGATGAATATTTTGCAAGTCCCATGGAGATTTCTTTGGCTAAATCTGGAACTCCACTCGAAAAAATTGAACAGACTTCTTATAAAGTAGAAAACTTCAATACCAAAGTGAATTTATTAGAAAATCTTCTTAAAAACAATGAAGATATGTCTAAAGTTTTGGTTTTCTGTAACAATAAAAAACATGCGGATTTACTTTTCACGAAGATTGATGAAATTTTCCCAGAAACTTTTGATGTAATTCACTCTAATAAATCTCAAAATTATCGTTTAAAAGCGATGAAAAGCTTCGAAAATGAAGAGGTGAGAGGTTTAATTACCACAGATGTTATGGCGAGAGGTTTAGATATTTCGGATATTACACACGTTATTAATTTTGAAGTTCCTGAAGTTCCAGAACAATATATTCACAGAATTGGTAGAACGGGTAGAGCAGATAAAAATGGTAATGCTATTACATTTGTTACTAAAAAAGAAGAAATCTTGCTTTTGGATATTGAAATGTTGATGAATAAAGAGCTAAAAGTATTAGAACTCCCTGCAGAAGTAAAAATTAATCCTAAGAAAATTGCTGCTGAAGAAGAAGTGGTAATGATGAAAAATCCAAACATCATTAAGTTGGAAGAAGGAGGAGGAGCTTTCCATGAAAAGAAAGACAAAAACAAAAAAGAAAACTGGGGAGGACCGCACAAAAGAAAAGCACCAAAAAAAGTGGGCGCTAACCGAGCTCAGCAAAAAGCAAAATCTAAAGCAAAAAGAAAGAAATAAACATAAAAAAACCCGATTTCATCGGGATTTTTTATTTATCTTTTAAAATATATATATTCTATATCTGGGATATTATCATCATTTGCATCTGCAACAGGCGTCAATGGTCGTAATTCTAACATATCTTTAGAAAGTACAATTACATTATAAGTTTCTATTTGCACACCTCCAACGTGATAAGTAATTGTTCTTGTATCTGCATCATAATTAAACTCTACAGTTTCATCTATTAATACAGTACAATTAGAAGGTGCTGTTCCCTGAAATTGTTGAACTCTAGCTTTTTTGTCATCTGTGGTATAGGTAACCGTATTTTTAACTTCACAATCTACAGCTGGATTAGTTACTATGATGGTTTTTCCATCTTTTCCAGATACTGTTTCTGTTTTATCATACTTCCAAGTACCACTTAGAATTTCTAAATCCCAATATTGAATATCATCATCTTTACATGATTGAATTGTTAGAACAGAAATACCAGCTAAAAGGAGAAATTTCTTCATATTACACTTTTTATTTAACTAGATGCTAAAATATAAATTATTTTTTATAATAATGTCAAAAGTTGCTGTTTTTTATAAATTTCAGTTATTAAAAAAATCGGTTCTAATAAAAGAACCGATTTTTGTGGAGTCTTAATAACTCATTTCCACAATGGCTTTTGCATCCTGCGGAGTAAGTTTTTTATATTCTCCAATCCCTGTCCAATTTCTATCTGTAAAAGCTTTTTCTACTTTTTCCGCAGTTGAAGAATATTCAGGCGTATATTCTGAAAGTTTGGTTTTAATACCAATACTATGGAAGAATTCTTCAAGTTTTTTAATTCCTGCTTCTGCTTTTTCCTCTAGACTTCCTTCGGTAATGTTCCAAACTCTTTCTGCATATTGAGCCAGCTTTCCTTTTTTAGCTTCAAAATTATATCGGTAATGTGAAGGTGCGATTATTGCTAAAGTTCTAGCATGATCTATTCCGAAATAAGCGGTAAGTTCATGTCCCATTGCGTGAACAGCCCAATCTGTAATAACGCCTTTTGCAATTAATCCGTTCAAAGCCATGGTGCAACTCCACATAAAATTCGCTGCAGCCGTATAATTGAAATCATCAACTAAAACCTTTGGAGCAGTTTCTTGCAAACTAATTAAAATGCTTTCTGCAAATCTTTCTTGTAAATCTGCAGGAGAAGGAGAGGTCATATACTGTTCTAAAACGTGTGTATAAGCATCTGCAATTCCGTTAGCTATTTGGTTTTTAGGAATTGATTTTACAACATTAGGATCTAAAACCGAAAATTCTGGAAATAAACCAGGTCCACCAGAAGAAAGTTTCTCGTGGGTAGATCTTCTAGAAATTACATATCCCGAATTCATTTCAGAACCAGTTGCTGGTAATGTAAGGATGGATCCGAAAGGTAAACCTTCGCTTTCCATGGTACGAACTCCTTTTTTAAGAATTTCCCAAGGTTCTCCATTATAATTAGAAGCTGCAGACAAAAATTTAGTTCCATCAATTACAGAACCACCCCCTACAGCAAGAAGATAAGTGATTTTTTCCTCTTTTATAATTCTAAGTGCATCTACAAGAATATCATATTCCGGATTAGCGGGAATTCCACCAAATTCCATTAGAGAAAAGTCTTTTAAAGCGGTTTTTACTTGGTCGTAAACACCATTGTTTTTGATGCTACCGCCACCATAAAGCATTAAAATCTTTGCATCCTTAGGGATTTCTCTGGAGATTTTTGCTATTTCTCCTTCACCAAATAATATTTTTGTTGGGTTTTTAAATTCAAAATTAAGCATAGTAAAATTTTATACCCAAATTTAAGAATTAACTCAGGAAAACAGCGTTAAAGAAACGGTAAATTTTAACGAATAAAGCTTAGAATACCTAGTTTTTCAAAAGCTTTTCGTAGTAAATTGAGTGGTCAATATTGATTTTTAAATAATAAATTCCTTTTGGAAAATGTTGAATGGAAAACGTTTTAGTATTTTTTTGTTGGTCAAGAAGTCTTCCTAAATTATCGTAAATGTCTACAGCGAAAACATTTTTATCAGTTTTAATATTGACAATATTTTGTGTGGGATTAGGATAAATTTCAAATCTTGATTTCTTAACTTCTGATGTGGATAAAACGGATTGAAAAGCATTTCCAAAATTAAGAATTCCATATCCCATTTGATCGGTATGATTAGGGTACAATGAAGCTTTTTGTCTAAGGAGATTTCTCATAGCATCTCTATTCATATTAGGAAAAGCTTGTAACAAGCAAGCTACTCCTCCCGCTGCAATTGGGGTAGCAATAGACGTCCCATTGGATGTTAATATAGAATTATTAAACACATAAGTAGCGTTGGTTGCAAGAGCAGATCCGTCTGGCTTGATGGCACCTGCAGAGTTGGGTCCAAAAGATGAAAAAACAGATGAATTTCCAGATGAATCAACACCGCCTATCGTAAAAACTTTAGTATTATCCGCTGGTGTGAGAAGATAATGCCAAGGTGAGTTTCCGGAGTTTCCAGCGGCTGATACAACAAAAATTCCTTTATTAACGGCAATTTCTGCACCTCGTGCTATGAAAGAAGTTGTACCGTTCATATTGGCATACGTATAATTGTATTGAGGATCGTCAAAAAAATAATATCCTAATGAGGAAGTGATAATATCAACACCTTTTCTGTCGGCTTCTTCGGCGGCTTCAATCCAATAAATTTCTTCTTCGGGAATTTCTTGAGAGCCTATTTCTGTACAATACAAATAAAAATCTGCATCGGGAGCCGATCCTACAAAAGAATTAGCAATATAACCGCCAATTACTCCTAAAACGCCACTTCCGTGGTTGTTCAAAGAAGTGTTGTAAATATCATTGTTTTTGGAAATAAAATTATAGCCGCCTTTAATCTTATTATTATTTCTTATTCTTTCATACACAGAACCTGTATCTACCGTTGGAAAACCTGTATCAATAACAGCAATACTAACACCATTTCCTGTATAATCTGCTAAATGAAGGGGTCTGATATTTACCTGATCAATTTGTTGTGAAGACGTACCATAGTTAAAAACAACTTGAACATTTTTATCAGCTGTAGAATTTTGATTCCATTTGTCGATGGGGTTTCTAGGAATTGTTGAACCAGAATTTTTAGCAAAACTTTCAACAGATGAAACGTAAGGCTGAGCTTGAAGAAGTGTAACTTGAGCTGGAGTGGCATTTACCACAACACCATTCAACCATTTAGAATAATCTGTTACTGTAAAGCCTAAATTCACTATGTTTTGTATATAAGATGGTTCAATGGGAGCGTCTTGATCATTTAAAGCAATACCCAAATTGGCTCTTCTATCTAAAGATTTTTGAGATAACTCTGACAAGGGATTAGCGTAAAACGCCGCTTTGTTGGGCTTTCCTGTAAAATAAACAAAAACCAAGGATGTTTGAGCATTTAAAAAGCTGCAAGAACCTATTAACCAAAGAAATATATTTTTAGGCATAAGAATTTTTCATAAAGATATAAACTATCTTGGATATATTTTTTAAAGGAGTTTAAATTTTGTAATTTTACAGAAATATTGATTTTATGAAGAAAATTCAGATGGTTGACTTACAGAGTCAATACTACAAAATAAAAAGTGATGTAGATAATGCTGTCTTAAATGTAATGGATTCTGCTGCTTTTATTAATGGTCCTGAAGTAAAACTTTTCCAAAAAGAATTAGAAGAATATTTAGACGTAAAACATGTTATCCCTTGTGGAAACGGAACTGATGCTTTGCAGATTGCTTTAATGGCTTTAGGTTTAAAGGAAGGTGATGAGGTAATTACTGCCGATTTTACTTTTGCTGCAACAGTGGAAGTTATTCATTTATTAAAATTAAAATCTGTTTTGGTGGATGTAGATTATGACACTTTTACCATTTCCACAGAGCAAATAAGAAAAGCAATTACTCCTAATACAAAAGCCATTATCCCTGTTCATTTGTTTGGACAATGCGCTAATATGGGGGAAATCTTAAAAATCGCTAAAGAACATAATCTTTATGTAATTGAAGATAATGCACAAGCAATTGGTGCAGATTATACTTTCGCCAAGGGTGAGGTTAAAAAATCTGGAACCATGGGAACTATTGGTACAACTTCTTTCTTCCCATCCAAAAATTTAGGATGTTATGGTGACGGGGGTGCAATTTTCACCAATGATGATGAGCTGGCTCACAGAATGAGAGGAATTGTAAACCATGGAATGTACGAAAGGTATTATCATGATGAAGTAGGGGTAAACTCTAGATTAGACAGTATTCAAGCCGCTGTTTTAAGAAAAAAACTTCCGAATTTAAATTCATACAGCGAGGCGAGAAATAAAGCTGCTGATTATTATGATGAAGCTTTTGCGGGGCATTCTTCAATTTTAACTCCTAAAAGAGCGGAAAATTCTACACATGTTTTCCATCAATATACATTGAGAATTTTGAATGGTAAAAGAAATGAATTGAGAGACTTCTTAGCCGAAAAAGATATTCCAGCCATGATTTATTATCCTGTTGCTTTAAGAAAACAAAAAGCTTATTTCCAGGAAAGTAATGATGCAGATTTTGTGAATACGGATAAACTTTTAGGTGAAGTTATCTCACTTCCTATGCATACAGAATTAGATGAAGAACAGTTGAAGTATATTGCAGACGCTGTTCTAGAGTTTATAAATAAAGAAAATTAATTTTTAGTCCAAAGTTTAAGTTTTATACTTCATTATTTATTACCGATTACTCATTACTCATTACTCATTAAAAAATGGCAATACTCGTAACAGGAGGTTTAGGATATATTGGTTCGCACACGGTTGTAGAACTTCTCAATAATAATTTTGATGTGGTTATTGTGGATGATTTATCTAATTCAGAAAGGTTCATTCTCGATAATATTCAAGAAATCACAGGGAAAAAACCTATTTTTTATCCTTTTGATTTAAAAAGAAAAGAATTGCTTCATCAGGTTTTTGAAGCTCATTCCATTGAAGGCTGTATTAATTTTGCAGCGTATAAGGCAGTTGGCGAAAGTCAAGAAAAACCAATTGATTATTATGAGAACAATTTGTTTTCTTTAATCAATATTTTGCAAGAATTTAAAGCGAGAGATATTTCTAACTTTATTTTCAGTTCGTCTTGTACAGTTTATGGTCAGGCTGATGAAATGCCGATTGATGAAGAAACGCCATTAAAACTACCAGAATCTAGCTATGGGAAAACCAAGCAAATGGGAGAAGAAATTCTTAAAGATTTTGCAGCAGCTTATCATAAAAAAATTACTCTTTTAAGGTATTTTAATCCAATTGGAGCGCATCCAAGTGCTTTATTAGGAGAATTACCCATTGGGATTCCTAATAATTTGGTTCCTTATGTAACGCAAACTGCGGCTGGAATTAGAGAAAAGCTTCATATTTGGGGTGATGATTATCTTACAACAGATGGAACAGCGGTTAGAGATTATATTTACGTAGTAGATTTGGCTAAAGCTCATGTTGCAGCTCTTCAAAAGTTGATGAAAGCTGAAGCTGAAACCGTAATTGATATTTACAATTTAGGAACTGGACAAGGATCATCTGTTTTAGAAGTCGTAAAAGCTTTTGAAAAGGCTAATGATGTTGAAGTTCCTTATCAAATTTGCGAAAGAAGAACAGGTGATATTACTATTGCTTATGCTAACGCAGACAAAGCAGAAAAAGAACTCAACTGGAAATCTGAAACTACTTTGGAGCAAGCGCTGAGAACCACTTGGAAATGGCAAAAGTATTTAGAAACTAGAAATTAATAAGCTAATATAAAGAGCAATATAAAAGTATATTGCTCTTTTTTAATGCTTCTTTTTGTCCAAAATTTCTCTTATTTTATTGGTATTTTCAATAAGTTCTTGTAGTAAAATATTGTGATGAATGTACCAAGAAGCTCCAAGTTAATAAGGGGTATGTTTATTTACAATAAGAAACCCCGTAAAAGGACGAGGTTAATTCTTTATTACTAGGAATTTTTTTTAAAATATTATTTAATTTTATTCACTTCTGAAATAGTGGTGGTCTTTTCACACTTTTCAAATTTCACACCAAACCTTGGATTTTTTTCTGGGTAAGATAAATAATAATCTGGACAAGGTTTTTTCTGAGCGTGACTCTTATCAAAATCAATTTTTCCTTTGGTGATAATGCTGTCTTTTAAGAATTTTTCATCTATTTTAAACTCTGTCATGGCATTTTTTGCAGCATCAGAATAGGCGAAATCTTTAGAAAGACTTTCCGCAATTACTCGGCTGTTCGGAAGATAGCCACTGCAGCTTGCTCCCTTTTTATTCAATACAAAAAAAACAATAACTAGTCCTGGGATAAGACCTATTAAGAAGAATTTTAACTTTCTCATTTAGAAAATCAATAAATTAATATCATGGTAAGTTAGTCCGAAATGATCGCAGATTACCTTTTTGGTATGTCTTCCTTTGTACATATAAAGACTTTGTTTCATTTCTTTTTTGCGTACTAACATATTTTCGAAACCTCCTTCTTCATCATATCCTAAAATATAAGAAAGGAAAAAGTTAGAAATGGCTTTTGTAGTGGTTCTAGGAACTCTAGAAGTAATATTGGGAAGACCACAATGTATAACACCGTGTTTAATGATGTAAGGGTTTTCCATAGTTGTAAATTCTGAGGTTTCTACCACTTTACCATTGTCTATAGTGATGTCTATAATAACGCTTCCTTTTTTCATTTTCATTACCATTTCTTCGGTAACAATTGGCGTCATATTTAATCTTGGAAGTGCTCCAATAACTACATCGGCTCTTCTTAAAGCTTTTGTAAGTTCTTTAGGATCTATAATGGAAGTCGGAACTCTAGAATCTATTAAGGTATGTAATCTTCTTAATTTTGAAAGCGAATTGTCAAAAACACGAATGCTTGCTCCCAATCCACCAGCGGCTTTAGTTGCAAATTCCCCTACAATTCCGGCTCCAATTATTACAACTTCTGTTGGTCTCACTCCTGTAATTCCTCCTAACATTAAACCATTAGATAAGGCTAAAAGTTCGGAAGCATATAAAATAGAACTTGTTCCTGCAATTTCACCAATAAGTCTTACCAAAGAAAGCTGCTCATATTCATCCATTATGAATTCAAAAGCAATAGCATTTACTTTTTTCTCACCCAGTTTTTGGAAATATTCTTTATCTCTAAGGTTGATTTGTAAAGCAGAAACCAAATAAGTATTAGGTTTTAAATAATCAATTTCCTCTAAAGTGGGTGGATTAATTTTTAGAACCAAATCTTGTCTAAAAGCTTCTTTAGGATCTGTGGTAATTTTCGCTCCAGATTCTGAATATTGCAAATCTGTGAAAAAAGAACCTTGTCCAGCTCCTGCTTCTACTATAATTTCGTGCCCGCATTCTACTAAAACTTGTACCGCATCTGGTGTTATACAAGTTCTTCTCTCGTTAAGGCATGTTTCTTTAGGAATTCCAATACTAAACTGTTTCCCTTTTTTTACTACTTCAAGCTTTTCTTCTTTTGGGATAAGCTCTTCCTCCGTAAAAGGTGTGAATATATTGGTAGTGCTCATTTTCTAATTACAGATAGTTATTTATTAGGCAAATATACGTAATATTTAGTCGAGTTAGTTGAAACTAATTTCTCTGTTTCCGTCTTGTTCTACAATACTCATTTCATGGTATTCTAAGCCGTCTAAATCTTCTTCATACACTTCTGGCCACTCTATAACGCACAAAAAAGCATTGTCTAAATATTCTTCCATACCAATATCATATACTTCTTCAATATTTTTCAGTCGGTACAAATCAAAATGGAAAACTTTTCCTTTAGAAGTATTATATTCATTCACAATAGAGTAGGTAGGAGAATTTACTTCATCTGTACTTCCTAAATTCTTAAGTAAAAACTGTGTGAAAGTGGTTTTGCCAGCTCCTAAATTACCTTTTAGAAGCAAGATGTTATGTTGTAATTGGGGAAGAATAGTTTGGATAACTTCTTGCCAATCTTCAATTTTTGATATTTTAAATTGCATTGAATTTCAATAAATTTATGCAAAATTACGAATTATAAAACTCAATATTGGTGTGTAGAATTGATAAAAAAGAAAGTTTAGTATTATCTTTACACTCGATTTTAAAGTATGATTTCTAAACAAACAATAGATAAGATATTTTCCACCATTCGTGTGGAAGAAATTATTGGTGAATATGTTCAACTAAAACGTGCAGGCTCCAATTTTAAGGGTTTGAGTCCGTTTCATGATGAAAAATCGCCAAGTTTTATTGTTTCCCCCAGTAAACAAATTTGGAAAGATTTTTCCAGCGGAAAAGGAGGGACTGCGATTTCCTTTCTTATGGAAATTGAAAATTTCACCTATCCTGAAGCTCTTCGTCATGCCGCAAAAAAATATGGAATTGAAATAGAGGAAGATTTAAAAGAATTTTCTGAAGAAGCCAAACAAGCTCAATCTGAAAGAGATATTCTCTATAAAATTCATGAAGTTGCGAATGATTTTTACCAACATCAAATTTGGGAGTCTGAGGAAGGTAAAATGATTGGTTTGTCCTATTTTAAAGAGCGAGAACTGAAGGATGAAATCATTAAAAAATTCCAATTGGGATATTCTCCAGAAAAGAAAAATGCTTTTACAAGTTTTTCTATTGAAAAGGGATATTCTAAGGAGATTTTAGAGAAATCTGGACTTTCAATTTTTCCAGAAAATTCACCTGAAGGAATAGACCGTTTCCGAGAAAGGGTAACTTTCCCTATTCATAGTTTTTCGGGAAGGGTTTTGGGTTTTGGAGCGAGAATTTTAAAGAATAATGTAAAAACCGCTAAATATCTCAACTCACCAGAAACAGAAATTTACCATAAATCGAATGTGTTGTATGGTTTATTTCAAGGAAAACAAGCAATTTCTAAAAAGAATTTATGCTTGTTGGTGGAAGGTTATATGGATGTTATTTCGCTTCACCAAAGTGGAATTGAAAATGTAGTGGCCAGTTCTGGAACTTCTTTAACAACCGAACAAATTAAGCTTATAAAGCGTTTAACGGAAAACGTAACGATACTTTTTGATGGCGATAATGCAGGAATAAAGGCGAGTTTTAGAAGTATTGATATGCTTTTAACGGAAGGCATGAATATACGTGTTCTTCTTTTTCCTGATGGTGATGATCCCGATTCTTTTGCGCGAAAACACGCTCAAGAATTTGTTGAAAATTATATTGATAAGGAAGCCAAAGATTTTATAGATTTTAAAGCGGAAATTCTTTTAAAGGAAGCCGAAAATGATCCAATAAAGAAAGCGGATGCTATTCGAAATATCGTTAAATCGGTTGGTTTTGTTCAAAATGCACTGAAACGCGAGGTGTATTTAAAGGAAGTTTCTAATAAGTTTGGACTGTCGGAGCAGAGTTTGTTCAATGAATTGAATGTTCAAAGACAGATTATTCAAGGTCAAACAGCACCATTTCCAAAAGAAAATAATTTTCAGAAGCTTGAAGTTGTTCCTAATGAAGCAGAACTAGAAACGGAGGATGTTTTTTTGTTCGATTTATTGAGTCAGGAGAATAAGTTGATTAACTTAATGTTGATGTTCGGAGATGTAGTTTTAAAAAGGCAAAATGAAAATCTTGAAACTTATGAAATTACTGTTATTGAGGAGATTCTCCAGCATTTTGATGAGGAATATTACACTTTCCAAAATGATTCTAATTTAAAAATTGTAGAATCTATAAAAGAAGGAATCGAAAATAGTGAAATTCGCTCTGGAAACTTCTTTTTAACTTTAATGGATGAAGAAATTACGTTGAAAGTTACAGATGCTTTGATGATTCCTAATGAGTTGAGCGATTGGACGACAAGAAATATTTTCCCCGTTCAGATTGGGGATAAAGTGGCTCCGGAAGTAGAAAATGATATTTTGATACACAAATACTATTTCATTAATTTTATGATGCAAAAGTTTAATGAAGAACTAGAAATTTATAGGGAAACGGATAATGAAAAGTATTTCGAGAACATTAAAAAAATAATGATTTTGAAAAATCTCTCTACAAAAATTGTGGAAAGAATAGGATGGTCGCCTGTGACAAAAAGTCCTATAAAATTTTAGGAATAAAAATTGTAAATTGAAAACTAAGTTTTAATATAATCACATATGGACATAAAAAAAGAATTCAGAGATTTCTCTGTAAAACATTTAGGAAATAATGGTTTAGTTACCGATCAATATATGGGAATGTATGGGCCAACAAATCTTACCCCCTACATTATGGAAGAAAGAAGAATGAATGTTGCTCAAATGGACGTTTTCTCTCGTCTAATGATGGATAGAATTATCTTCTTGGGAACTGGTATTGATGATCAAGTGGCGAATATTGTTACCGCTCAGCTTTTATTTTTAGAAAGTTCTGATCCTTCTAAAGATATTCAAATTTATATCAACTCTCCTGGAGGAAGTGTTTACGCGGGGCTAGGTATTTATGATACAATGCAGATTATTAAACCTGATGTAGCTACTATTTGTACTGGTATGGCTGCTTCTATGGGAGCTGTCCTTTTGGTGGCTGGAGAAAAAGGAAAACGTTCTGCTCTTAAACATTCAAGAGTGATGATTCACCAACCTTCTGGCGGTGCCCAAGGTGTAGCAACGGATATGGAAATTAACTTAAGAGAGATGCTAAAATTGAAAACTGAGTTGTATGAAATTATATCGCATCATTCTGGACAAGCTTACGAATGGGTGGAGAAAAACTCAGAACGAGATTATTGGATGACTTCTTCTGAAGCTAAAGATAATGGAATGGTAGATGAGGTTCTTCAAAGAGCTGTTGAAAAGTAATTTTAAAATAGATTTTAGTTTCGGCGGAGCTTTGCTCCGCCGAAATCTTTAAAAAAACCACCGTGGCAACGAAGTTGCCGCGGTGGTTTTTTTAAAGTATAGAATGAAATTTTAATTTCCAATACAAAAGATGGGTAATTAAAACGTATTTTTAATATTATGGATTAAAAGCCTCGATAATTTTTGAGAAATCATCAATTTTTAAAGCAGCTCCACCAATCAAACCACCATCAATATCTGGTTGAGAGAAAATTTCCTTTGCGTTATCGGGTTTTACAGAACCACCATATAAAATAGAAACTTCTTCAGCTATTTCTTTTCCAAACATATTGGTAAGAATTCCACGAATATGAGCGTGAATTTCCTGAGCTTGCTCTGGAGTTGCCGTTTCACCTGTTCCAATTGCCCAAACTGGTTCGTAAGCAATAACCAGTTTTTTAGCATCTTCAGCAGAAATTCCCGCTAAAGCAACTTCAGTTTGATTTTTTACCACTTCAAAATGCTCACCTGCTTTTCTTTGCTCTAAAGTTTCACCGTTACAGTAAATTGGAGTTAAACCTTTTGCTAAAGCTAATTTTATTTTTTGGTTGCAATGAGCATCGGTTTCACCATGGTAAATTCTTCTTTCAGAATGTCCCACCAAAGATCCCATTGCATCAATAGATTCCAACATATCTGCAGAAATTTCTCCAGTATAAGCACCACTTTCATGGTCGCTCATTTCCTGGGCAAAAACACCTATTTCATCCTTCTCAAAAACATCTTTTGCCATCATTAAATACAATGCAGGAGGAGCAATCCAAACTTCACAGTTGGTAGCATTATTGTTTTTATAACTTAGTAATTGTACCATTAATTGTTGAGCATCAATTACATTTTTGTTCATTTTCCAGTTTCCAGCAACTATTTTTCTTCTCATATTTTTTAATTTCTTATTATTTATTTCTTTTCGTTAATACTTCTGTATTAATTAATCTTCCAAATTTCTTTCATTAAAGTATAGAATTTGTGCTCTTTTGCGCTAACATCATCACTAGCTTTGATAAGTTTTTTAGCAAAAGCTCTAAACTCCTCTCTTTCTTTTTCAATAGAATCATCATAGAAGCATTGTGCATGGAATTCAAAATGCTTTTTCCACTCACTTGGAGCAAGATTAGCAATAATTTCTGTCTCATTATCTAGACTTACAAAAAAAGGAAATTCCTTTTCTAAATATTCTTTAATTACTTTTTCTTCATCGGAATGAAATTTATAATCGACGGCAGAAAGGATCATTAAAAGATGATATCCTGCGATAGATTTATTTGATTTTTGCATATTTATTTGAATTATGAATTATGAATTATGAATTATGAATTATGAATTATGAATTAAATTTGTCTAACTTCTAACTTCTAACTTCTAACTTCTAACCTCTAGTTAACATAGTCTTTTGCCGGTAGTTTTTCAATAATTTTCCCGTTTTGAAGAACCATCACAAAAGGATTACTCCTCGCAATGGTCTTTATAGCGGTTCCGTCCATTAAAAGATTCGGAATGTTAGGGAAAGTTTTAGGTTGTGTAGAAACTCCATAAACAGGAATTCCTCCTTGAGTTTTTGCTTTTGCAATAGCTTGATTGATGATTTCTAGTGAAGCTTCTTTAGGTTTGTAAGAAAATAATAATATGGCTTTAGGAGCTTTTAAAACTTCTTCAGTAATATCATTTCCAGTTTCATCTTCCAATTTAAATTTTGAAATTTCAGATTGGTAACCTTCTTTTATCAATTTAGATTCATTTTTACCTTCTTCAATTTTCCAAGGAGTTCCTTCTTGCCAATATTTTTTATCATTAATATAATCGTCTTGATTGATATTAATTACTTCTCCGGTTGTAGTGTTTTTTAATGAATAATAGGTTTTATATTCAGATGGATTTTTAGCAATTTTTTCACGTTCAGAAACCAAATTTGTCCCTATTTTATAATGTCTGAAATCAATCATTGGTTCATGAAGAATTCCTCTTGACATAATGAAAATCATGACCACAGAAAATAATCCAATCACAATAGCCTTGAATTTACCGTTGCTTTCATCGTTTCTAAACTCTTTTCTATACAAAATGAAAAGAATTATTAATGCTAAAAGTAAAACGATGTCTTTAATAAAACTTTCCCAAGGCGTGAATTTTATGGCGTCTCCAAAACAGCCACAATCTGTTACTACATTAAAATAAGCGGAATAAAAGGTTAGGAAACCAAAGAAAACGCAGAGAACAATTAAAGCTGCCAATGTAAAGCGAAGTTTAGCCTTTACTACCAACATTATTCCTAAAAGAAGTTCTAAAGCTACCACAATAATGGCAAAAGCAAGTGCAAACTCCTCTAAAAACGGCATATTGAAAACCACAGGAGAAAAATATTCTTCTAGTTTAAAGGAAAAACCTACTAAATCTACTGCTTTTACAAATCCTGAGGCTATAAAAATTAAACCTACAATAATTCTTAGTAATGCTTTAATCATAATTTTATATTTAAGTGAGTTTGGGTGTAAAGGTTTGGTTTTTTTCTGCCAGTTTTATCAAACAGAAAACGGCATAATTCAGCATATCAAAATAATTGGCGTCTAAACCTTCAGAGACCAATGTTTTACCTTGATTGTCTTCAATTTGTTTTGTTCTCAGCACTTTTTGGTAAATAAGATCCGTGATAGAGGAAATCCTCATATCTCGCCAAGCTTCACCATAATCGTGGTTTTTTCTCTCCATTAAATCTTTTGCAGCTTTGGAATATTGATCATATAAACTTAAAATTTCTTGTGGATCATCATTGAAATTGTCCGCTAAGCCTTTTTCCAACTGTATTAATGCAATAATGGAATAATTAACAATCGCTATAAACTCACTTTCCTCACTTTCGTCCACCATTTTTTTATCCGTCATCTGCAAAGTACGAATTCTATTCACTTTGATATAGATTTGATCCGTGATAGAGCTTGTTCTCAATACGCGCCAAGCTGCACCATAATCTTTCATTTTTTTACTAAAAAGATCTCTGCATTGAACAATAACTTTATCGAATTCTAGGGAAGTGGTAAGCATATTTTTATTAATTGTCCCAAAGATAGGGAATTTTTGGATTTTGAGCTTTGGGTTTGGAGATTCGAGTTTCGGGTTTGGGCATTCGAGATGAAGATTGATGATATTGGTAATTAGTAAAGAATAAAGAATAAAGAATAAATTTTACTAAACTTCTAACTTCTAACTTCTAACTTCTAACTTCTAACTTCTAACTTCTAACTTCTAACTTCTAACCTCTAACTTCTAACCTCTAACCTCGCATCCCGCAACACAAATCTTTGTATCTTTGCGCTATGAAAGACTTTTCAATGAATTGTAATGGGAAATTGGTGGATTTAAATCAGCCAAGAATTATGGGAATATTAAATTTAACGCCAGATTCTTTTTCGGATGGTGGAAAGTTTAATACTGAAAAAACAGCACTTCAACAAGTAGAAAAAATACTGATTGAAGGGGCTTCTTTTATTGATATTGGTGCGCAATCTACACGTCCGAATGCTGAATTTTTATCTGCTGAAGAAGAAATTAATAGAATTGGAAGTTTAATTTCTATTATTAAAAAAGAGTTTCCAGAAGCTTTAATTTCCTTGGATACTTTTTATTCTGATGTAGTAAGATTTGGCTATAACGAAGGTGTGGATGTGGTGAATGATATTTCCGGTGGACAATTTGATGAAAAGATGTTTCAAACGGTGACTGATTGTGGTTTGCCCTATATTTTGATGCATATTAATCCGCAATATGAAAATATGCACGAGAAAATTGAATATGAAGATATTACAGTTTCAGTTAATCAATATTTTTCTGAAAAAACGCAAAGTCTTTTGCAATTAGGAGTGAAAGATATTATTCTAGATCCTGGATTTGGATTTGGAAAAACTATAGAAAATCAGCATCAACTTTTAGATGAAACCGAGTTTTTAGGTTTTGGGAAATATCCATTGCTCATCGGTATTTCCAGGAAGTCTTTTATTTATAAACCTTTAGCAAAACAACCTCATGAAATAAATGAAGAAACTCAAAAATTGCATTTAAAAGTTTTAGAAAAAGGGGCGAAAATTCTTAGAGTTCATGATGTGAAAGAGGCGAAAAAAACTTTGAACGATTTTTTGAGTTTAAAGTCTAAGGTTTAAAGTTTAAAAATCTAAGATTGGGTGATATTTGCATAATTCTTCTACAATATTTTAATGAAAAAACTGTGTAATTCGTTTATCACACAGTTTTATTATTTTGACTTATTAATTTGTAGGTTTTAGTTCAATTCCTTTAATTTTTCAGAATATTCTTGTGCAAATTGTTTCCTGTCTTCGTCTAGTTTTTCCTTATTTGTAGGTAAAATATAATTGAAAAGTAAGGTGTTGTCTTCATTTAAAAAGATAATTTCTTTTTCTTCGCCATCTATCATTTGCGAGAAAATTTCCCACATGGAAACATCTTTCATTTTTAATAATTCAAAAAACTCCACTGCCTTTATTTCTATGGTTTTCATTAAAATTCTAATAATTTAAGTTTAAACTGTATTGCAAAATTCTGCCTAAAACTAGGCGTTGTATAATAACCGACTCTGTAAAAAAATCCCAAATTGAAATAACTCGAAAGAAAATTATTCCATTCCAAACCTACTTCTTGGTATAAGTGATCGAGCTTTTTAAAACTCATTTGGTGATATTCTGGGTGCTTCATATTTCCAATTCCACCTCGAAGTACAAAATTAAAACTTGAAACATTTTGTCCCAAACTTTTAAAATACCAAGGCAAACGATGGGTTAAATAATAAGTGACAAATTTATCATTAAAATATTTACCCCCTTCCAAAGTTGCAAAACCTAGATAAGAAGTAAGGTTGAAATTGAATTTAGAGTTGGTGGCCAAACCATTCATGGTGAAATGATGCCAAATAGGAGCTTTTCCTAAAACCAAACCTCCATACAAACGGAAACCTGTAGTTCCTAAAATGGTTTTCACGTTGTGGACAAAAAGAAAATCAAATCTGCTGTAATTGAAATCTCCACCAAAAGCTTTAAAACCTTGATCGTAATTGATGTACAACTCAGGGAATTTTTGATCGATGATGGTTTTTCCTTGAGGAGTCATAATATTGGTGGAATTAGGCGAAAATTTGAAAGTATAATTTAGATTAAAGTTTTCAAATTCGTTGCCTTTATTCATAAAGTTATAATCGAACAAAGCATTTTCCGAAAATCTTTTTGCTCCAAAAATCATGGTAATTCCATTGGTGATATCATTATTATAAGCTAAAGAAACGCCACGAAAATTGTAATATTTGTTGTTATTAAGGTTGTTTCCATAGTTTTTCATGCGCATCATGAAACTCCATATATTTTTGTTGAATTCCCCTGACGGTCGCACGTCATCTGTAAACTGCAGTCTAAAAAAAGAATTTTTCTCTAGAGTGGTTTTAATATCCAAACCAACGCCATATTTCCAGTCTAAATCTTTAAAACCATACGCAAAATAAGCATCTGGAGAAAGGTAAGGATGTAAAGTTTCATTGAGTTTTAATTTCAAACCTAACCTTAAACCTTCTTGCGAGTTCACATTTACCAATTCACCTAAATCTACATCCACTTTTCCAAGACGAATTGCACCATTAATTAAGCCCACCAAAACTTGAGCTTTTCTATCAATTTTATACTTGTTTCCGAGGCTGTCTAAGGTTTTATAAGTATTCTCTTCGCGCAAGGAAAGGGGAGAAGTTCTGTATTGTTCTAAAAATTGTCCATTCGTGCTTTTTACAGTAAAAGTATAGCCTTCGAAATCTTTTTTACGTTCTTCAATGGGAGTTTTAAAATCAAAATAATGAGATTGAAGCGTGGCATAAGTTCCGAAAGTTTCTTTTTGTTTTGTTGATTGTAAACTGTCTTTTTTATCATCTTTCATCAACATTCTTCCCAATTTGAATTTCACCTTTTCTTCAGATAAAAACCACTTGTTATTGTAAAAAATCCAAGTGCTTGTAAGGTTTCCTTCGTCCCTTTTGCGGCTTTCACTTTCTATTTTTTTTATACCATAGGTTTCCTTATCCACATAAATATAGCCGCTGTATTTTCTTCCAGAATTTTTCTTTTTAAAATTTACTTCCCGAAATCGGATTTCATAATTTTCTCTACCATCAATTTCTATAGTGTCGGTGAGGAAAAAGCGATACAATCCTCTGTTTTCTTCATTAAGTTGAACAGGAAGTTTATCTCTATTGGTTTGCAAAGCAATCATTTCGTAGATAGGTTGCTTTAAACCAGAAATTCTATTGTCTAAAATATTAATTTTTTCACCGTATTTTTTTGAAAACAGAAATTCCTGAGCGCGTTCCCATAAAAAGAGTTGACTTTTGGTGAATAATTTTTTAGTGAAAGTATCTTCAGCGGAATCTTTATTTTTTTTAGAAATTAGGGTATTGAGATTTTTGTTGACATATTCTGTAAAAACAGAAACACTATCAATATCTATGTCTAAACCAATTTTTTCGTAAGATTTAAAAGTGTAGGAACTTAAACTTTTAGGTGAATTTTTTTTAAAATTTTTGTTCACCAATCTTAGGATTTCTAAAGCTCGAGGATCCGTTTTGTCTTCTATTACAACTTCCTCAATGGTTTTGGTATTGGCAGAAATAGGAAGTAATTCAATTTCAATTTGTGGTTGTACATCCACATTTTCTTTGTAATAACCGTTGGCTTCTACAGAAATGTTTTTGCAAATTGTGGAGATTTGTGCAAATCCTTTTTCATTAGTTGTTCCAATGATGTTTTCATTGCATTTTAAATGAGCTCCTGAGATAGGCAAATTCCTTTTTTGATCCACTATTTTTATAGTAGATTGTGCATTCACTAAAAACAGAAAACTAACGAATAGGAAAGAAAAAAAACTCCTCATTTTACAATTTACACCTCAAAATTAATGATTATTCCTTCTTTGGGGAATTTTTTTACAAATTTTGATGTATTGTAAACAATGAGAAGTTTTTATTGTGAGTTTAAAGAACGCTAAGTCTAAATTGTAATCCGAAATTATCTTTAAAATGAGGAGTTTGATAATGTCCTAATCTATACGAAAAACCTACGCCAAAGCTTCTTCCCAAGAAATTATTCCACATAACGCCGGCTTCTTGATAATAATGATTTAGCATTTGGAAATTAAAATAATGGTCTTGTGGATTTTTGAAATCTCCAATGGCAGATTTATATTCTAAGCTAATGGTTGAATATCTTGTTCCCAAAGTTTTAAATCTGAAAGGAAGCCACTGCGAAATTTGGAAAGCAGCAAATTTATCGGTGTAAAAAGTTCCTGCAGGCATGGTAACAAAGCCTAAATTAGTTGGTGTGCTAATGTTGTTATACCAGTTTCCATCATTTGAACTTTGACCAGCAATTTCAAAATTTTTCCAAATTGGTGCTGTTCCAGAGGAAATTCCTCCGTAGACTTTGATATTGGTAAATCCCAACTTGGATCTAAATTGGTGTATGAATAATGCATCTAACTTGTTGTATTGTAAATCTCCACCAAGAATTTTACTTCCATTTTCGAAGTGGATGAAAACTTGAGGATAACCTCTTTCAATGGTAAGTTTTCCATTTGGGGTCATTACGTTTTTATCATTAGGAGAATATTTTAGAAATAAAGAAAAATTGGTGTTTTTAAAACTGTTTTCCCCATCTTTATATTGATAATTGAACAAGCCTTTTTGCTTTTCTGAATGCAAACTGAGTTTCATGCTCAAAGAATTTGAAATATCGTATAAATATGATGCTCCAAACTTCTGGTTGCGGTAAAAGTTAGCATTATGCCAATCTAAATTGATATCAGAAAGTTTCATCATTAATTCCCATTGATTGTTGCTAAATCTTCCTGCTGCAAAAACATCATCCAAATACTCAATCCTAAAAATTGAAGTTCTTTTATTGGAAAGTTTCGTGTCCAAGCCTAATCCATATTTCCAATTACGGTCTTTAAATCCGTAACCAAAATAAGCGTCTGGAGAAAAAGTTTTGTTGAATCTTTCGTTGAGTTTTACGCCTGCTCCTAACCTCAAACCTTCGTATTTATTGTAACGAACAAATTTTGTAAGGTCGAAATCAATCATTTTGTAACGTAAATTTCCTCGCATTAAATTGGTAAGCGTATTTAATTTTTTTTCAAAATCGTGTTTTTGTACAAAGCTGTCAATTTTAGTATAAGTAGCACTTTCCCTTGTAGAAAGGCTGTCTGTTCGGTATTGATTTAACAGTTTTCCATCTGAATTTTTTATTTCCAAAGAATATCCATTGAATTCAGAAGCTTTTTGAGGGTTATCCAGTTTGAAATCAAAAAATCTGTTTTTTACATATAAATAGTTTCCAAATTTTTTCTTGTGGTATTTCGGTTTTTCACCAGCTTTTATACTGTCTTTTTTTGAAGTATTAAAAGTCTGTTCGCCCATTTTCATCTTAATATCTTCATAATCCAAAAACCATTTATTATTAATAGGTTTCCAAACGGAGGTTATGTTGCCTTCATTTTGTTTTTTGCTGTAACTTTCAAATTGTTTTAAGGCGTAAGTTGAAGCATCGATATAAATTTTACCATTGTATTTTCTAGGATTTTGCTTTTTTTTATTGGTGATTTCCTTGAATTTAATAGTGTATGTTTTTCTATGGTCTAGTTGAATGGTATCTGAAAGCGTGAAAATAAATAGTTTCCTGTTTTCTGGCTTTAATTGTCTTGGAACTCTATTCAAATTCGAGATATTAAGGGCTAAAGCTTCATAAATAGGGTTTTTGAAGCCAGACATTCTGTTGTCTATAATATTGGTTTTTTCGCCGTATTTTTTAGAAAATTTGTGTTCCATTGCTTTTTCCCAAAGGAACATTTGACTTTCCTGAGATGCGGCTAAGAAATCTTCGTTAATTAAAGAATCTTTTTTCTCGCTTTCCGTTTGTTTAATTTTCTTGAAATCAACGCTGGCAAGTGAATCTTTACGTTTTATTAAAAAAGAATTGTAAAGGTTTATTGAATCTTTATCCACATCAATAGAAAACTTACTGTAGGATTTAAAATTGTAGTTTTCTAATGATTTTGGTGAGTTTTGCTCTTCTCTTTTATTGTATTCATCAAGAATTTTTAAAGCTCGGGAATCACTTTTATCGGTAATAATTACTCTTTCTATATTGCTGCTTTTCTCTAAAGAAGGTCGCATCAGAATTTCGCCCGATTTTTTTACTTCTACCAAAGCATCTTCATAATTATTGGCAAGTATTTCTATTTTTTTGCATTTAGTAGTGAAGGTTAAATTTCCACTATAATCTGTTTTTCCTAAAAGATTGTCTTCACAGTAAACGGCAGCGTTTGGAATGGGTTGTTTGTTGTTTGCGTTAATAACTTTAATCTTATTTTGAGCAAATACTCCAATTGAAACGAGCAAAAAGAGAACTGGTAAAAGTTTCGTCATTGTATAGTTTTTTATAAAGACAAAACTATTTATTAGAAGGTTACAATGCTACTCCAAAAAATATAATATTTTGTTAAAAATTTATTGCAAGTTGCTATAAAATGGAATATTTAGTGTGAAAATTTGAATTTTTATTTTTAAAACAAAAAGCTCCCTTTTTCTGAAGAGAGCTTTTTAAATATGCTTTTGAATTTATTTGTCATCCAAAGATTTCATAAAATCTATAATTTGATTGATTTCCTTGTTGGTTAAATTCAGATGATCTTCGGGTAAAGTTTGATTTTCAATTTTGAAACCTAAACCTTTTCCGCCTCCTTTGTTGTAGAAATCCATTACTTCTTGTAAAGTTTTATAACCTCCATTGTGCATATAAGGAGCGGTTTTATTAATGTTTCTAAGTGTTGGTGTTTTAAATGAATGTTGAAGTGATTCTAGTGTTGCATGGAATTTTCCTCTTCCCAAGTCTGAATCTAGTTTTTTATTGTTAGAGTTTTCTGCTGTTCCTAAGACTTCCTGTTCGGTTTTTGTGAAGTTGGGTGGAACACTTCCGTTGAATAAGGGGAGGAAATGACAAGTGGCACATTTGGCTTTTCCAACAAATAAATTGAAACCTTGCTTTTGATTTTCGGTGATGACATTTTTATTTCCACGCATAAAATCATCAAAATTGGAATTGAATTTTGGGAGCGAACGAATATAGGTTGCTAAGGCATTTTGTAGTTGCCAAGTTTCTACTTTATCGGTTTTATATATTTTTTTAAAGGTTTTAGAATATTCTGGATGGTTATTTATTTTTGCTAAAATAGTTTCTAAATCACCATGCATTTCTTCTTTGTTGGTAATTACATCTGAACTTTGACCTTCTAAATCTGCTTGTCGCATATCCCAAAATTGATTTTGTTGAAATGCAGAATAATTGAGTGAGGGTGTGTTTCTGGAAAGTGGAGAACCTTTCAAAGAAAGTGATTTTTCTCTTCCATCGGTGAAAGCTTTTTCTGGAATATGGCAAGTGGTACAACTCCTGTCATTATTTTTAGAAAGAAGATTGTCACTAAAAAGTTGTTTTCCTAAATTGGCTTTTTCTGTTGAAAATTCAAATTTTTTACCTGAAACATAAGCATTAGGATTGAAAGCATTTTTAGAGTAGAAAGTTTCAGCATCGGAATTGATAGCTTTGGTTACTTCAATGTTTTTAATACCTTCTTCTTTTTTGAATTTTAAAACTTCTTTAGCAAGTGGATTTAATATATTGATTGTAAAATCTGCATAATCAAATGTGTCTTTATTTGTGTTTTTTTCTAGTGTGGTTTTAGCTCTATTGATTATTGAGGTAATGTTTTCAAAGCTTTCATTATGAGGTTTATGTGAAATCAACTTAAAGAAGTACTTGATGCTTTCAAGCGAGTAGGGAATTTCCTTTAAATGATTCCCAGAAATGGGGGTGTCGAAGCCTGAAATTCCTAAACTCGATATTCTGAAAACTTGTTGTCTTAACGCATCAAAAACTTGATTTTTGTTGATGCTTATGGTTTCAAAATTGGTTTTTATAGTGCCAGATTTGTTTAATAATTTTTTGAGATTTCTAATAATTTCATCCTTATTTTTATCTTGATGAGAGTACAATAATTCTTCTATAACTTGTAAGCCTTCAGGATCAAGCGCATTGTGTTCTTCAAATTCTATTTCAGGAAGAGCAGGTCCATTCATAAATCTTGCGGTGTGTGGAAGGAAGTATTCAATAGCCCATTCCATTTTTTTATAGGTGTATCTCAGTTGGTCAAATTGGTTTTGAACTTGATTTTCGTTGCTGTTCTTTTTAACCAATTCTATGAGTTTTGTTGTTTGTTGTTTAAAATCATTATTGATTTTTAGAATCTCAGATTTTACGCTTCCCAAATCCTCTGATATAGGTTGTTGGTTCTTATTTTGACATTGAGTAAAAAAACAAATGCTTAGTATAAGAAATATGATGTTTTTGAAAAGATTTTTCATAATTGCAAAAAGTACCAACAGAAAGAAAATCTGCTGATACTTTAAAGAAAATGTTAATAAATAGATTATCTCTGAACGTTTCTGATGATGACAACTTGTCCACCTTCTTTGTTGGTATTTACACCAGCTCCATCTGCATTTTTGAAAGCATCTTTTTGCCAAGTATGAGAGTGAATGTTCACTGCAAAAGTGTTTGGAACTCCAATAATATCCGAAATGTCAACCATTGCACCGAATTCCCAAGAACCAAACTTTTGAAGATTTCCAGATTGGTTATAAGTGGTTTGCCAAGCTGAGTCGTTTCTGTTGTGTTTCATGTTCAACCAAGGCTTATATTGCTTTGTGCTAATGTTTAATTGCCATATATAAGAATCGTGATTGGCTGCTTTATAATAAGAATCTCCGTCTTCCTGAATGTAAACATAATTTTCTGTTACACATAGGTTATCTGGGTTAATAATATTGTTTCCAGGGTTTGAATCGCCTTCTGCAACCAGTTCTAATTTCCCGGTAAGCATATTGTTTTCATTCAAAACAAGTTTATAAACTCTTCCCCACATGGTGAAGCCTGGTTTAGGATTTATACCATCATTGGATTCTCCAGTTGCTGTGAAATAAATTTCTCTTCCTTTTCCAGCTCCTTTTCTGTAATCTACGTCTTCAACTCTTGAAAAACGGATAGCATTATTGTCTATATTTTTCTGATTGATTTCGGCTCCTGTAAGGTTTTTAGCATTAGGAATTTCAACAAATTCTACATCGTATGAATTTCCTTTAATAATATCGGTTTCAGTGTAATTATTGTTAGTTCTTTTCAATGAATACAATTTACCATTGTCTAAATCTCCTTGCGTATTAGAAACATACATAACTAATTGTCCAGCAGATTGATGGGAAGAGGAGTAAGATTGATCCTCACCAATTAGAATGTAAGTTTTACCATTAGAAATATCTTTAGGAAGAGGAACTGCGTTTTCCATAGATGCTTTTCCAAGAGCTGGTTTTACTCTTGTGTTGTCTGAAGCTTGAGAAGCAGGCGCTAGAGGATTTATAGCGTGAACCATACTTTCTTGTCCAGATTCCCCTGCTGTTAAAAACGCACTAAAACCATGGGTTTCTAAAGTTGCCAAAGTTGCCGAGCATAGTCTTGTCATACCACCAATTCCGTTGAGGATGTATTCTCCTTTTACGGGTTTAAATGTTTTATCTAAATAAACTCTGGAAACAGATTGAGTAATTTCATGATTGGTAATCATTAAATAACCATTAGAAGCAGGATCTTTCATAAATCCCATTCCGTCTGGTTGTCCTGCAAAAACAAAGTTTGGTGACTGTGTAAGAGCATCAGAACTTGAAATTAAAGAGTTGATAGTAAGGTTTTCAAAACCAGGCATTGCAAAAACAAACGCGGGTTCTTTTGAGAAGTTTTCAATCTTAATGTCGGGGTTTTGGTGGTCTTCAAGAGCAGAGTCGTTGTCGTTACAGCTTTGGAAAGTGAAGGCTAAAATTGCAATTGCTGCAATACCGTGATGTAGTTTCATTTTTGATTTCATTTTTACAATGCAAAACTATCATCTGTATGTGAATTGAATTTTAATAAACCGAAACGTAATTTTTAAATATCAATGTATGAATGTTAATTCAAGCTTAATCTAATTTTTTGTAGATAAGGAAAAGTTTGGACATAAAAAAAACTCGAATAATTCGAGCATTTTTCAATTCAAATCTTTCTTTGTAGATTTTAGGAAAGTGAAGTAACCTATTTCTTATCTATGAGAAAGAATAGTAATAGCTACTAAAATAGCCCAAGCAGTAATTGTAAGAATTGGCCAATGTTGTTTTAGGTTCATAATGTGTGTCTTTTAAATTTTACTAATGCAAAGATAGGGTGTCTGTATTAAACTATCATTAATAAAATGTAAAATTTTTGATAATCTGATATTTATCAGATGTGGTTTTATGTATTGAATAATAACTGTTATGTCAATGATAATCAGTGTTTTATTTAGTTTTAGGGGGTTGGAGTAAGCTTTGTTTGTTTGATGATTGTTGTAAAATTTGCTTTTATTTTTGAGTATTTAATAATTTTAATGTGTTTTGGTAACAAAAAAGCTCCTGAAACATCAGGAGCTTTGGTTTTTCATAAATTGTAAATATCTATAGATTTAACGCTTTTTGATAAGCATTTTCAATTCCGTCAAGATTTTTACCACCTGCAGTTGCAAAACCTGGATTTCCGCCGCCGCCGCCTTGGATTTCCTTCGCTAAATCTTTCACGATAGCTCCCGCTTGGTAGGTTTTTTCTAGATCTGCAGAAACGCCAACCGTAATCATTGGTTTTCCATCGGCATCAGAAAGAATAATGGTTACAGAATTTGGAATTTCACGCTTCAATTCGAAGACGATATCTTTTACAGAAGCCGCGTCCAAAGATGTTTTCTTTACTAAGAGTTGCTTGTCGTCTTTTTGTTCGTAAGCGTTTTTCCAGTCGGATATTTCACCTTTTGCTTTTTCTTTTTTGAAAGTGTCTAATTCAGCTTTTAAACTATGGTTTTCTTCCAATAATTTCTCAACAGATTTTAAAACGTCTTTCGATTTTAGCAACTGAGATAATTCTGAAATTTGATGTTCTAAAGATTGGTAATATTCTTGAGCTTTATCGCCAGAAATAGCTTCAATTCTTCTGATTCCCGCTGCTGCAGACGCTTCGGAAACCAATTTGAAGTGACCAATTTCACCCGTTGATTTTACATGCGTTCCTCCACAAAGTTCTTTAGACGATCCAAACTGAATCATTCTTACATTATCACCGTATTTTTCACCAAATAAAGCCATTGCACCTTTATCCAAAGCTTCTTGAATAGGAATGCTTCTGAATTCTTGCAAAGCGATATTTTCTTTGATTTTAGCATTTACTTTTTGCTCTACCAAAGCCAATTCTTCTTCATTCATCTTAGAAAAATGCGAGAAGTCGAAACGCAAATAATCTGGACCTACATAAGAACCTTTTTGCTCTACGTGAGTTCCCAAAACATCTCTCAAAGCTTCGTGCAACAAGTGAGTTCCGCTATGGTTGGCTTGAGAATTTCTTCTGTCGGAAGCGTTTACTTTAGCGTAAAAAACAGCGCTTGCATCTTTTGGAAGTTCCTTAATTAAAGAAATAATCAAGTTATTTTCTTTTTTAGTTTCTAAAACTTCGATGTTTTCAACGGCGTTTTCCAATGTTCCTTTATCACCAACTTGTCCACCACCTTCAGGATAGAAAGGCGTATTATCGAGAACAATTTGGTAAAATTCACCGTCTTTATTTTCAATTTTTCTGTAACGTGTAATCGTTACTTCGTTTTCTGTTTTATCGTAACCCACGAAAGTTTCAGGTTTTTCTTCCAAAACTACCCAATCGTAAACTTTAGCAGCAGAATCTTTTTTAGAACGTTGCTTTTGTTTTTGCATTTCCGCTTCGAAACCAGCTTCATCAATGGTTAAACCTTTCTCTTCTGCAATAATTCTCGTTAAATCGTCTGGGAAACCGTAAGTATCGTACAACTCGAAAACCTCTTCACTTGGAAGCACTTTTTCGTTCTTAGCGATGGTTTGTTCAATGAGTTTTTCAACACGTACCAAGCCACTTTCAATGGTTTTTAGGAAAGATTCTTCTTCGCTTTTAATCACTTCCGTTACAATGACACCTTGTTTTTCAAGTTCTGGGAAGAATTTACCCATTTGAGCTTTCAAAACTGAAACTAACTCGAAAAGGAAAGCTTCTTTCACACCCAAGAAACGGTAAGCGTAAGAAATTCCTCTTCTTAAAATTCTACGAATCACGTAGCCAGCGCCGTTGTTAGAAGGCAATTGTCCGTCTGCAATAGCGAAAGAAACCGCACGAATATGATCTACAACCACACGGATTGCGATATCTTTTTCGTCGGTTAAAATTCCGGTATATTTTTTTCCTGAAAGTTCTTCAACCTTAGCAATTAAAGGTGTGAAAACATCAGTGTCATAATTCGATTCTTTATGTTGTAAAGCCATACAAAGACGCTCGAAGCCCATTCCGGTGTCAATATGTTTTGCAGGAAGATTTTCTAAACTTCCGTCTGCTTTACGGTTGTATTGCATGAAAACGAGATTCCAGATTTCCACTACTTGAGGATGGTCGTTGTTCACTAATTCAAGACCAGAAACTTTTGCTTTTTCTTCATCCGTTCTTAAATCCACGTGAATTTCTGAACAGGGTCCACAAGGTCCACTTGCACCCATTTCCCAGAAATTGTCTTTCTTATTTCCGTTGATGATGCGGCTTTCGTCGATATGCGCTTTCCAGAAATCGTAAGCTTCGGTATCTCTAGCTAAATTTTCGGAAGCGTCGCCTTCAAAAATAGTAACGTAAAGATTTTCCTTTGGAATTCCGTAAACTTTCGTCAATAATTCCCAAGCCCAATCGATGGCTTCTTTCTTGAAATAATCGCCAAAAGACCAGTTTCCTAGCATTTCGAACATGGTATGGTGATAGGTATCACGACCAACATCGTCCAAATCGTTATGTTTTCCTGAAACTCTTAAACATTTTTGAGTGTCGGCAATTCTAGAGGCTTTTGGTTCTTTGTATCCTAAAAAATAATCTTTAAACTGCGTCATTCCAGAGTTGGAAAACATCAAAGTGGGATCATCTTTCAAAACAATAGGCGCAGAAGGCACAATAAGGTGTTCTTTGCTTTTGAAAAAGTCTAAAAATTGCTGGCGTATTTCTTGTGAAGTCATATTTTTGGCTTTAAGCAAAAAGCTATAGGCTTTAAGCGTTTTCTAAGTTGGCAAATTTAGTGATTTTTAAAGAGTTTAGGAATAAAAAAACGTTGTCAAAATTTAAATTGTGACAACGTTTTTGAAATATTATTTTTTACCAATCTCTTTTTCTCAAAATCCAATAGGAACCCAAAATAAAAATTGAACACCAAATTATACATGATATAATATTTTCTGTAGGATAATGAAACTGATAAGGAACGCCAAAAATTTTAGCTGCTTTAAGTCTCATAATAGGATTTGGAATTAATTGAGACATGCTTTCTAAAGGAAGCATTGAGCTAAAGAAAAAAGAGTCTTTCATAACTGCTGCAGCTTGTTCATTAGCGAGTCCACGAAACTTCATATAGGTTTCTATTCCTATAAAAACCCCTTCTAGAATCCACCAAATGAAAAATGCGAGAAAAACAAATATTGATTTTTTTAATAAAATTGAAAGAAACATTAAAAAGCAGAAGAATGTAAATAACTTAAGGAAATAATGTAATATAAAGAACATTTCCTTATAAATGAGACTAGATTCTGTAGATTCGGAATATGTAAATCCTAGAATTAATGTTAGAACAAAAACAATTAATGTGGATACCAATGTGAATATAAAAATGGTAAGTAATTTTGAGCTTATAAACTCTTTTCTGCTGAGACCATCAATAGTATTTTGTTTGAACATTCGGTTTGTAAACTCTTGACAAATAGAGAAAACAATTATTAAACCGAGGAAAATTTTTAGGATAGCAACAATCCATGTGGTAAAATTCCAAATTTCTGGAAAATTATAAATGCCTTCTTCTTTTAAATTAATTTGAAAGCCTTCAGTAATTTTAATATCCACTAATCCAATGAACAAAAGCCCAATAATAATGGCGAAATAAAGAATGGAAAATATTTGAAATGGCCTATAGGTGAGGTTTTTGTAGTATTCTATAGTTAAAAGTTTCATCATGTTATTTCTTTTTTACAAGTTCTAAAAATTGATTTTCTAAAGATTGTTTTTTTCTATTGATTTGCGAAAGGTAAATTCCTTTGCTTACAAGTTTTTTATTGAGATCGGCGCCTGAAATATCATCTTTCAGGAACGCCATTAGATAATCATCCTCAATTTTTATGGATTGAAATAAGTTTAGTTCTTCCAAAGTTCCTGCAAGTTGATTATTATCTTCAGATTTTAATTCAAAATAACCTTTACTGTTAGTCATTCCTTCAACACTTCCGCTGTATATTGCTGTTCCTTCTTTTAAAACTACCACATGAGAACAAATTTTTTCAATTTCATCTAATAAATGACTTGCAATAATAATGGTGATGCCTTGTTTTGCAATATGCGTGATGATTTCTCTTATTTGAATAATTCCTTCTGGGTCTAAACCGTTTGTTGGTTCGTCTAAAATAAGAACTTCAGGGTTGTTGAGTAAAGCCGATGCGATGGATAAACGCTGTTTCATTCCTAAAGAATATGTTCTGAATGGGTCATTTTTTCTTTCTAATAAGCCTACCAGCGATAAAACTTCATCTATTCTTTCGTAAGGCGTTCCTTTAATTTCAGCAACAATTTTTAAATTTTTTTCAGCATTTAGGTATGGGTAAAAGTTGGGTTGCTCTATAATTGCTCCAATCTTTTTTAGAGTTTCTGTGGTTGTTCCGTCCTCTCCAAACCATTTCCACTCGCCAGAAGTAGGATTTATGGTGGTGAGCAACATTCCGAAAGTTGTAGATTTTCCGCTTCCATTTGGACCTAAGATTCCGTACACGTTTCCTCGCTCTACATCGAATGATAAATTATTAACAACAATTCGATTGAATTTTTTGGTAAGATTTTTGACTGATAAAATAATCTCCATACTATTTATGTTTATATTTTAGGGGTGTATATTAGTAGTAACCTATTGAAGTAAAATGTTACATTTCTCAATTTAAAAATTATAAATCGGTTAAAAAAAATGAAACTTATAGATTTGGCGCATCAGCTCGAAATATCAGCAGAAACTCTAAAACAGTTTATTCAAGATTTTGACTTGAATTTAGATGATTGTATTACTACAAATTTCGATGTAAAGGAAGATTTATAGGAGTTTGCAGAAAAAAATAAGATTTTTTTGAAAAATTATGAAAATGATTTAATTGCTGATAAAACCATTGAACAAATTTCAGATAAAATAAAACAACCTGTCGATAAATTAGAAAAATTTTTCACAGAAAATTACCCAAATATTTATGATAATGGTATTTTTAAATCCTCCGTTTCCAGCTACGGTGTAGATCATGAGCTGGGTGGAGACTATGAATTTGTTTATAATTATTTTGGACAAAAAACTACTTTAAAGCAAAGAGACTTTATAGGGTATAGAGATTTGTTCTTTTTTATTACTGAAAACCTAGATCCATTTTTAGATGAATCTCAAACCAGCGATTGGGGAATTCATAAACCTGCAGGCATTATATTGTACGGTCCTCCTGGATGTGGGAAAATATTTTGGGCTAATAAGATTTCTGAGATTATAAAATATAAATTTAAAGAGGTTAAAAAATACTATTTGGGAACTTCTTATGTAGACGGTAATAAAGTAGATTTTAATGATTTTTTAGTTACCATGATGAATGAAGATAAAGTGCTTCTTTTTATGGAGGATTTTAATGATATTATGTTAGCAAGAAACCCATCGGAAACTGTGATGTCTTGCGATGAAGAAACCAAAGATGTAATTATGCATTATATTGGGAAGTTCTCGGAGGAAGGTGTTTTAATGGTGGGGTCAGCAACTACTATTTCGGATATTGATGAAATAATTATGGCTCCTGGAAGATTTGATTTGCAAATTCCTATTTTTCCACCTAACGTTAAGGAAAGAGCCGAAATAATTTTGTATGCTATCACCAAAAACTTGGATGATAGCGCTATTCTTATTAATATTTTAAAGAATAATAAAGCAGACAAAATACCTTTCTGGTTTGCGATAGCGGAGAAAATGAAGGTTTTTAGCAATACCATGATTATTGATTTTACGCAGAGTCTGAAAAAAAGAATAAAACACCAATACAATAAAACAAGAAATGTAAATCTGAAAATAAACGATGAAATTTTAAATGCAGCTTTAAGAGATGCTGCCTCAAAACTTACGGATGAATACCTTAACCAAATCGCTCAGTTTATACAAGATGTTTCCTTGAATAATTACGGTCAATTTGCATTTAGATTACAAGCTTTAAACAAAGAACTTCAAGCTTATAAAGAAATTGAAACTCCTAAAAGAGAGATAGGATTTCAACATAATAATGGAGAAAATTCAAAGATTGATGATGAAGAACCAGACGCAAAAGAAGAGGAAAAGAAGTAAATCACTTTTTATTAGTATTGGAGAAAGGTGTAAAATATACGTAAATTTGTCATCCAAAATTTTTAGTTTTGATAAATAATGACCAAATAAAAGAAGTTCAATCTAGGATTGAAGATTTATACAGATACCTTCAAATAGACAAAAAAAGAATTGAAATTTCTAACGACGACGAAAAAACGGCTGCTCCAGAATTTTGGGACAATCCCAAAGAAGCAGAAGCTTTTTTAAAGCAACTTCGTTCAAAGAAAAAATGGGTGGAAGCTTATGAAGAAATTTCAACCGAATTTGATGATATTCAAGTTTTATTAGAATTTGCTAAAGAAGATCCTGATTCCGAAAAAGAATTGGATGAAACCTTCCCAAAACTTGTAGAAAAAATTGAAGATTTAGAGTTTAAAAATATGCTTTCTAATGAAGGTGATGAGCTTTCTGCTGTTGTGCAAATTACCGCTGGAGCTGGTGGAACAGAAAGTTGCGATTGGGCTTCCATGTTGATGAGAATGTACACCATGTGGGGAGAAAAGCAAGGTTATAAAATCCGTGAACTGAATTTTCAGGAAGGTGATGTTGCAGGTGTGAAAACAGTAACTTTGGAAATGGATGGTGAATTTGCATTTGGATATTTGAAGGGTGAAAATGGAGTTCATAGATTGGTAAGGATTTCTCCTTTTGATTCTAATGCCAAAAGACATACGAGTTTTGTTTCAGTGTATGTTTATCCATTGGTGGACGATACTATTGAAATTAATATTAATCCAGCAGATATTTCATTTGAAACTATGCGTTCTTCAGGTGCAGGAGGGCAGAACGTAAATAAAGTTGAAACAGCAGTACGTTTACGACACGCTCCTACAGGAATTATTATCGAAAACTCCGAAAGTAGATCTCAGCTTCAAAATAAGGAAAAAGCAATGCAGTTATTGAAATCTCGCCTCTATGAAATTGAATTGGAAGAAAGAATGAAAGCTAGAAATGAAATTGAAGCCAGTAAAATGAAAATAGAGTGGGGAAGCCAGATAAGAAACTACGTTATGCATCCTTATAAATTAGTGAAAGATGTGCGTTCTGGGCATGAAACCTCTGACGTTGACGGAGTTATGAATGGTAATATTACTCCCTTCCTTAAAGCTTTTTTGATGGCTGATGGAACCGCAGTTTCAGATGATGAATTTGATTTATAAATTAATTGTTAAAAATTCATAAATGTTTTCTATTAGAGTTTAATTAACTTAATTTTGCACGAAAATTTCAGAGAAATGGATCATTATGAAAGTTGGAAAGACCTATTAAACCCAGAGTTTTATATTAAAATGGGCGGTTTTTGGTTGGTATTATTTATTATATTCGCAGAAACAGGATTGTTTGTTGGTTTTTTCTTACCAGGAGATAGTTTGCTTTTTGTTTCAGGTATTTATGCAGTAGAAATCATTAAGGAAACTTTTGGATCTTCCGGTAGCGATTTGCTAGATACTACCATTTTAGCTTCATCTATCTCTCTTGCTGCTATTATTGGGAATGAAGTAGGATATTTCTTTGGAGTAAAAGCAGGACCTGCACTTTATAAGAAAGAAGATACATTGTTGTTTAAAAAGAAATATCTTTTTCAAGCTCATGATTTCTTTGAAAAACACGGTAGTTTAGCCGTTATTATGGCAAGATTTTTACCTGTGGTAAGAACATTTACTCCAATTGTTGCAGGGATTGTAAAAATGGATAAAAAGAGGTTTTTATTAGATAATATTATTGGTGCTTTACTTTGGTCTTTTTCATTGGTTTTTGCTGGGCATTATTTGGATAAAGTGTTTAAAGATCAGTTTGGTATAGATTTGAAATCTCACTTAGAGTGGATTATCATTATCATCGTACTTGTTACTACTGTTCCGGTTATTGTTAAGTTTTTCTTTGGTAAAAAAGAAGATATAGATTACGAAAACAGAGAACTTTAATTTCTTTAAAATATAAAATAAAAGTAAGCCACAATTTTGTTGTGGTTTATTTTTTTACCCATTCTAAAATAGCAGGATAAATAAGACTATCTCTTTTTTTCTTGTTGAATTTTCTTGGTAGATGCCCCGAATTCTCCATTAAAATAAAGCGATGAGGTATTTTATGCGCCGTAAGTACAGAATCTAAACTTATTCCTTGTTTTTTATTCACTATAAAATCTTTACTTCCTTGGAATATTAGAGTAGGTACGTTGTTCACATTTGCAATTGGACTTGCTTTTTTAAATTCTTCAGAAAGGTTTTTACGATCAAATTTTGTTCCCACCACTTTTTGGAGTGTTGGTGATGAATATTTTGAATAAGTGGAGTTTAAAAAGGTTTTAGAATAAAAATCTGTAGGTCCACTCAACGAGATGATTTTTTTAATCTGATTTGGATGCTGATAACCATAAAGCAGCGCTAAATGTCCACCCGAACTTTCTCCTAAAATAATATAATTGTTTGCGGTTAATTCTGCTTTTTCAGCTAAGTCATTAAATTTCTCAATGGCGAGTGCAATGTCTTCCAATTGATTTTTGTAAGTAATATTCTTGTCTACCAATCTATAATTGATGTTAATGCTCGGAATATTATTTTTGTAAAGCAATTTTTGGATATTAATAAGTTCTTCTTTTTTTCCATATTTCCAGGCTCCTCCATGAACTAAAATGACAATTGAAGAATTATTTGGATAAATGGAAGGTAGAAAAACATCCATTTTTTGTTTTTTGTGATCTCCATATTTTAGATTGAAAACTTTTTGCTGTTTTTCAGGGCCTATCCACACCTTGAATTTTCTGGTATTACAAGAAGTGAATAAAAAACTCGATATAATGCACAAACCTAAAGCTTGAGTTTTAAAATTTATAAGAACAGACATAATCAAAGATAAAGAAATTATAAAAAAAGAACCCTAAAATTTAGGATTCTTCTATATTGTTTCAAAAACTGGGTCTTTTTAGTTGAAAAGATCTTTTACCTTATCAAAGAAAGTTTTTTCCTTTCCAGAAGGTTCTGCCATCATTTCGCCACTGTTCATTTGTCCTTCAAAGAAATCTTTTTGTTCTTTAGTTAATTTTTGAGGTGTCCAAACATTTATGTGGATGAACATGTCTCCTTTACCATAACTATCAATACTTGGTAAGCCTTTTCCTGAAAGTCTTAATATTTTTCCAGATTGTGTTCCTGCATCCACCGTTATTTTTACTTTTCCACCAACCGTTGGAACTTCTTTTTTTACCCCTAAAGCAGCTTCTGCAAAAGAAATGTAGAGTTCTTGATGAAGGTTGTCGCCCTCTCTTTTAATTGTGTTATCTACTTCTTCTTCAATGACTACTAATAAATCACCAGGTGTTCCTCCAAATGGAGCGTCGTTACCCTTTCCTCTTACATTTAACTGAATACCATCTCTTGCTCCCGCAGGAATATTGATGGATATTTCTTCCTCAGTTTTTATTAAACCTTGTGCATTAGCTCCTGCAGGAATTTTATCTGCTACTTTTCCTATACCATCACAACTTCCACAAGTGGTTTGTGTTTGCATTTGTCCGAACATGGTGTTCATAATTTTCACTTGAACCCCACTTCCATTACAAGTAGGACAAGTTTTAGCTGTTGCTCCTTCTGCTAATTTTAGTTTTTTAACTTTAAGGGTTTTTTGGGTTCCATTTACCATTTCCTCAAGGTTCAGTTTTATTCTTACTCTAAGATTAGAACCTCTCGCTTGTTGTTGACGAGCTCCACCGCCGAAACCGCCACCAAAATGACCACCAAAAATATCTCCGAATTGAGAGAAAATATCTTCCATATTCATTCCGCCTCCGAAGCCACCACCTCCTCCAAAGCCTCCATTTCCGCCCATTCCTGCATGTCCGAACTGGTCGTATCTGGCTCTTTTATTGTCGTCGCTAAGAACTTCATAAGCTTCTGCAGCTTCTTTGAATTTTTCCTCAGCTTCTTTATCACCAGGATTTTTATCTGGGTGATATTTAATAGCCATTTTACGGTATGCTTTTTTTATTACTTCACCTGAAGCTCCCTTGTTAATTTCAAGAACTTCGTAGTAATCTCTTTTTGTCATGGTATAAAATTCTTTTTATAGTAACCAAGCCCTTTTTTAGAACTTTGTTATATTAATTTCCTGTAACTACTTTTGTAAAACGAATTACTTTATCGTGTAAAGTATATCCCGTTTCTATAATATCTACAATTTTTCCTTTTAAGTCCTCACTTGGAGCAGGAATTTGAGTAATAGCCTCATGGAAGTCTACATTAAAAATGTCACCAGGATTTACTTCAATAGGTTGAAGTCCTTTTTCAGATAATTTATTTTTAAATTTCTGATAAATAAGTTCTACACCTTGTAAATCTGATGGATTTCCGTTTTTAGCAATTTCTTTTAAAGCTCTTTCGAAATCATCTAAAACTGCCAACATAGAAATCATCATATCTTGATTGGCGTATTGTGCGAACTCCATTTTTTCTTTGGTAGTTCTTTTTTTGTAGTTTTCAAATTCAGCATACAATCTTATGTATCTGTCTTTTTCTTGCGCCAAAAGTTCTTCTGCATTCACTTCTGCTGTCACATTTTCAGCATTTATTTCTTCTTGTTGAGTAGTATCTTGAGTGTTTATGTCTTTGCTCTCTTCGTTAAAACCAGTGTTTTCCATAAATAATAGATTTAATCTACTTCTTTTTCGCAAAGATTTTGCCAAAGCTTAAATGTGGACATTTCGACAGATTTTTGATTGTTATTTGTTCTGTAATGTGGCATTTTCTAGCAAAGAAAACATTTCTTGTGAATTCAGGAAGCCACTGCTCAGGAAAATAATTTCATTGGAAGGATTTAGGATGAGTAAGTAGGGGAATGAAGTAGCTTTTTCAGATTCAATGAAAGTTTGAGCAAGTTCATGAAGACCTGTATTGTTGCCATGAGGTTGGTAAGAAAATTTTTTTCCTCAAAAGACAATATCTCTTTTTTCTTCAGCATTTAAATTAATGAAATATAGTTTTTGGTCTAAAAGATTTTGTACATTTTTATTTTTGAAAACACTGTGTTCCATTTGCTGACAGTATTTGGCACCAATCTGTTGAAATAAAGATAAATAGGTTTCTTTTTTCAATTTTTTGAAGTTCTGCAATCTCTTCAAACTGATAGGTTTTTTGTGAATATAAAAACCCTGAAAGAAATAGGAGAATAAAAACGAATATGGTGTTCATTTTTTTGAATTTTAGATTAATTGAGTTTAAATCTTACCCCTAAAAAACCTCTAATACCTTGGTTGGGTGCATAAACATAAGATGGGTCAAAGGTTAAGGCGTAAGGATTTTCTGCTGTAAGAATAGGCGTTCCGTTGGTGTTAAAGATTACATTTTGGTTAAACGGATCGTGACTTCGGGCTATTATAAAAGGGTTTTTACGATTGGGTGTCCAGTTGAGGATGTTTTTTACTCCTGCATAAATTTCCCATTTTTTTATACCTTGGTAAGTGAATTGTATGTTTTGTAAACTCCACCAAGAAGATTTTGCTCGTCTAGGATCTAATTCTCCTAAAAGTGGTAAATGCATCGGACTGTACAGATTTCCTATGTAATCTATATTCAGATGTAAAGGTTGTATGGTGTAAGAAACGTTCCAAATAGCTGTGAATTTTTCGGTGAGCATTTGTTGCTCTTTAACATCATTTTGAGTGACGGTATTGTCCATTAAAGTGGCTCCCAATATTAGTTTTGGGCCGTCAATTAAACTAATATCTGTATTCAAACTTATGCCTTTGCTTACTGCAAAACCATTAATGTTGTTGTATCTTATTTGCGTGGTATGAGTAGTATAATCTGGAACTATTTTGTTGTTGAAGTAGGTGTAAAAAGCGGTGGTTTCTATTCCAAGACTTGATCCTGAATTAAAATAGAATTTTTTCAAAAAATTAAGATTAACGTTATAAGATTTTTCTGGTTTTAAATCGCTAACAATAACAATATCTCTAGCTCCTGTTAATGCAGCATGATCTTCTGTGAAAAGATTAACCACTCTAAAACCTGTTCCTGCATTTAAACGCAACAAAGAAGTGTCGCTTATTTTCCATTTATAAGCAAAACGTGGTGTAAAAATAGAACCATGAATGCTATTGTAATCATACCTTGCTCCCAATAAAATTTTATGATCTGTAAAAATGCTAATTTCATCTTGGATAAAAATTCCTGGAAGATTCATTTTCTCAGGTTGATTCATATTTTCTGCTGTTTTTGTTGCGGGAGTATTATCGTCATAATAAGAATGTCTTAGGGCTGCACCTGCGAGTAGGTCGTGTTTTCCGATGTTTTTGTCCCAAGTGAGCTGTGCAAAAGCAATTTTTTGTTTGGCGATATAGGAAGTGGTTCCGTATCTGCTGTCTTGATCGTGATGAATGAATGAAAAGCCTAAAAATAATTTTTATTTGGTGGGAAGTTGGTAGTTTCCGATAAGTTCAAAACGGTTGGTGTAAATGCTTTCACCATAAATTTTATTTCCGCCACGTTCTTTTTTATTCCAGCGGATATCTCCACCCCAACGGTCCTCGTACAAATAGCGAGCAGCAAGACTGAATAGTTTGTTATTTTCCCTTGAAAAATTCATTTTTTGAAAAACAGAAATCCTGTTTTGTAGCGTTACATCCGTAAAATTATCGTGGTTATTATCTACAATATTCTGAAAATTGAAAAAGTTGATCCCAGTTAAGGCTGTGGTTTTTTCTTTTATTTTGGTTTTTAAAGCAATGTCTACATTGTATTCTCCCCAGCCGGTAGAAAATAAATCGTAAGACATTCTTGGTGCATTTTGAGCTTTTTTTGTAATGATATTTATAAGTCCGCCCACAGCTTCACTTCCGTAGAGCGAAGAGGCGGGACCTTTTACAATTTCTATTCTTTCTATAAGTGCATTGGGGATTCCCGAAAGTCCGTAAACGCTTCCCAAAGAACTTACAATTGGCATTCCGTCTATAAGAATCATGGTGTATGGACCTTCTAGTCCGTTAATATGAATGTCACCAGTGTTACAGATGCTACAATTAAGTTGTGGCCTTACTCCGTTAATATTTTGTAACGCATCATAAATACTTGGAGTGGGATTTTTTTTGAAAAAACTAGAGCTGTAAACTTCAACAGGTACGGAACTTTCTAAACGATTGACAGGTTTTAAAGTGCCCGATATTACAACATTTTCTATTTCAGAAGCTTTTTCTATTTCAAAATTGTTTTTGAGCGTGTCTTTTTTAGCAATTAAAGTATCTGCAGAGACTTCTTGAGCTATGAGGTTTGGCGGTATGCTTGTAATAATTATTATAAATAGGAGAAATGTTTTCATGTATTTGTTATATTTTCTTTACTTTAAAGTTTGATTAGTCTAACTTTTATTTTATGCAAATTTTTTTTGGTTTTACTTCTAAATTTTTAATTTAAAAACCAAAAGTTTTGTTAATGTTAATTAGGTGGGGTATTATTAAATAATGAATATCCGTAAGATTGCCTAATAATTTGTATATTTGTGTAATTCAAATTATTACAGATGAATATTTTCAGTTTTACGGCGAATTTTGGAACCGAAGAAGATTGTAGAAAACACTTTAAGCAGC